>DATAWQ010000055.1:0-44553 GCA_036267135.1 Streptosporangiaceae bacterium
CCGGGGCAATCCGCCCATGGGCAGATCAAGATCGTCCCGATCAACTCGGCCACCGGCACCCTTGGCCGCGCGATTCGCATCCCGGTCACGGTCGGCTTGCCGTACGGGGTGCTCACCCCCTGAACCGGGGCGCAGCCAGCCTAGGTTTTGGGTTTGACCTGGAGCATGCCGGAGGGGGTGATCTGGGTGTCGAAGGCGGGCTGGCGGGCGGTGGCGGGGCCGTGCACCACGGTGCCGTCGGTCATCCGGAAGGTGCTGCCGTGCCAGGGGCAGACGATACAGACGTCGTCGCCTTCGCCGGCGAGGCGGCCTTGGTGCAGCGGGCCGCCCAGGTGGGCGCAGTGGTCGGCAAGCGCCTTGACCTCGGTGCCCTGCCGGAGCACGAGCAGGCTGAGGTAGCCGAGGGTCTTGCGGACCGGGCGGCCGTCGGGCAGGTCCCTGACCCGGCACAGGTCATGCCAGCCCAGCGGGGCCAGATGAGCGACCGGCTCGGCGTGGCTGGCCCCGGCGCCGAGCCGGAAGGCCAGGTGGCCGCCGAGGTAGCCGCCCGCGCCGGCCACGGTCAGGCCGCCGAGCGAGAGCAGTTTGCCGCTGCGCTGGTAGCCGGCGGCCCGGGCCAGCAGGGACGCGGAGAACAAGGCCGTCGCGGTCGCGCCGGACGCGGCGTGCACCAGTCCGACGCGCTGCTGCTCACGGTGCAGGGTGGACCAATCCGCCAGGCCGGCCGCGGCGGCCGGCACGGTCCCGGCGATGCCGGCCGCGATCAGCGCGCCCGAGGCCTTGGACGTGCCAGGGAGCAGATCGAGCAGGGTCGCCGACGCCCAGCAGCCGATCGGGACCCTGACCAGTGGCGGATGGGCCGGCTGGCCCAGCGGCACGCCGTGCAGCGCGTCGGCGGTGCCGCTGCGGCGCAGGGTCTTGCGGACCACCCGGCTGAGCGCGATGGCCGCGTCGTCGAGGGCAGTGGCGTGCTCGATCCGCTCGGCGAGTTCGACCGGGCGGGTGAACACGCCGCGCAGCCGCCGCTGGCGTGGACGGGCGTGGCTGGGGACGGTGGTTTCATCGGCGTCCCGTGGGGTGCGGGCGCCGCGGGAGAACGGAAGGGGGCGTGAAGGGCTCACACACCTTCCCTACCCGGCGTCGTGCGTGCCCTACCCCGCAGGCTGTGACTGGTGTTTTGTCAGGTACCGCGCGGGCCTATTGGCTACCCGCCAGTAACACAGGGCAGGGCAGGGCCGATAATGAGAGTCTGGCGCTGTTGCCCCGCTAGGAGGCGTGATGGATCCGAACGGTCCGGCCGTAACCCACCCGGTGCGTCGCAGCAGGATCGACGCGGGGGACGTCAAGCTCGCCCTCGTGGAGCGGGGCGACCCGGCCAAGCCCACGGTGCTGCTGGTGCACGGCTACCCGGACACCAGCGGGGTATGGGACGAACTGGCCGAGCGGCTGGCCGGACGCTTCCACGTGGTGGCCTACGACGTCAGGGGCGCCGGCGCCTCCACCGCGCCGGGCAGTACCAAGGGCTACGCCTTCGCCCGGCTCATCGCCGACCTCGAAGCGGTCATCACGGAGGTGAGCCCGGACCGGCCGGTGCACCTGGTCGGTCACGACTGGGGCTCGCTGCAGTGCTGGGAGGCGGTCAGCACGCCCCGGCTGGCGGGCCGGGTGGCCTCGTTCACCTCGATGTGCGGACCCTCGATCGACCAGGCCACCGCGTGGCTGCGGCGCCGGGCACTGAACGGTCCTGGCGGCGTGGCCGCCCTGGCCAGCCAGCTGGCCAAGTCCTGGTACATCGGCTTCTTCCAGCTTCCCGTGCTGCCCGAGCTGGCCTGGCGGGGCGTGCTCGGCCGCCGTTGGGGCAAGATGCTCGCGGCCAGCGGTGTCCCGCCGCGCCCCGGCCACCCGGCCGACACGATCACCCAGGACGCGGTGAACGGGATCTCGCTGTACCGGGCCAACATGATGAACCGGATGACCAGGCCGCACCCGTCCAAGGTCGACATCCCGGTCCAGGTGGTCATCGCCACCAAGGACCGGTTCATCGCGGAGCAGACCCAGCTGTCGGCCAAGGGGTACGTGCCGCGGCTGTGGCTGCGGCGGACCCGCGCGCCGCACTGGGTGCCCAGGACCCACGCCGCGCAACTGGCGGAGTGGATCACCGAGTTCGCGGCGCATGTGGACGGTGAGCCTGCCACGCGCGAACTGCGGCGGGCCGACGCGAGCCCGGGGCGCCAGCCGTTCATTGCCAATCTTGTGGTGGTAACCGGCGCGGGCCGTGGCATCGGCCGGGCGGTCAGCCTGGCCTTCGCCGCTAACGGAGCCGAGGTCGTGGCCGCCGATCTCGACCTGGACTCGGCCAAGCGGACCTGCGAGATGATCAGCGGGCGCGGCGGCGTGGGCCACCCCTACGAGGTGGACGTGACCAGCGCGGAGGGCATGGAGCAGTTCGCCGCGTGGGTGCGGGACACGCACGGCGTGCCCGACGTGGTGGTGAACAACGCCGGCATCGCGATCGCCGGGTCCTTCCTCAAGCACACCGAGGAGGACTGGCGGCGGATCGTGGACGTGAACCTGCTGGGTGTGACGCGGGGGTGCAGGCTGTTCGGCGAGCAGATGGTGGCGCGGGGCCAGGGCGGCCACCTGGTCAACATCGCGTCGGCGGCGGCGTTCGCGCCCACTGCGATGCTGCCGGCCTACTCGGCCACCAAGGCCGCGGTGCGGATGGTCAGCGAGTGCCTGCGCGCGGAACTGGCGCCGGCCGGCATCGGGGTGAGCGCGATCTGCCCCGGCTTCACCAACACCGGGATCGGCGAGGCCGCGCACTACGCCGGGACCAGCGGGGAGACCGAGCAGCGGATCAGGGCCGGGGCGGCCAAGGCGTTCCAGCGGCGGAACTTCCCGCCGGAGAAGGTCGCCGTGGCGGTGCTGCGGGCGGTGCTGGAAAACCGCGCGGTGGTGCCGGTCAACGCCGAGGCCCAGGTCGGCTACGCGCTGTCGCGGATCGCCCCGGGCGCGCTGCGGCTGCTGGCCCGGCGCAGTGACGAGAAGACGCTGCGGCGGCTGGAGCGGCTCGGCCGGTCCTGACCGGGGTTCCGGGGGTCGTCCCCCGGGCTAGCCCGGACGTCAGCTTCCCGGCCGCCCGGCGGGCTCGCGCAACCGGGCCAGGTTGTCCTTGAGCACCTGCTCGGACTTGGCCTGGAAGCCGATGATGAGCTTCAGTTCGTCCTCGGTGTAGCCGTCGGCCAAGGCCTGCCACGCGGTCAGCATGGGAGCGAACACCGCGACGACGTCGCGCAGCACTGGCTCGATGATCAGGTGGATGACCACCCGCCGCCGGTCGTGGGTGTCGCGCTCGCGGCGCACGTAGCCCGCCTGCTCCAGCCGGTCCACTACGCCGGTGATGGAGGCGGTGGTCAGCCCGGTGGCCTGGGCGAGCTGGCCCGCGGTGAGCTCGCCGTCCAGGCTGAGGATGTTCAGGCAGTTCAGGTCGGTGACGTTGATGCCGATCCGCTCGGCCGCCGCCGCGCTCATCAGGTGTGTGTAGGAGCTCATCCGGCGTAGCGACTCCGCGAACGTCGCCTCGAGCCCGGCCCGGCCCGGCTGGCTCTCGCCTGACGTTCTCGCTTGACCTGGCGTCTCCCGAGGCATGTTCGGTCTCCTATTATTTAAGTTGCTTAGATATCAGGTTAGCTAGATGCTAGGTTACCTAATTGTCGTGCAGAAGGAGGAGCCATGAAACTGGTCATCTTCGGGGCCACCGGGCGCATCGGCGGGCACCTGGTGAACTGGGCCATCGACGCGGGGCACGACGTGCGCGCGCTGGCCCGCAACCCGGACGCGCTGCGCCCTCGCGCCGGGCTCACCGTCAGCCGGGGCGACGTGCTCGATCCTGACACCGTCGCCACGGCCGTCTCCGGGGCTGATGCGGCACTGTCCGCGCTTGGTCCACGCGGAATTGACGGCTTCCGCAAGATGGAGCTGCTGGCCCCGGCCGCGTCGAACATCGTGGCCGGGATGGCCAAGACCGGGGCGCACCGGCTGATCAGCGTGTCCGCGGCCGGCGCGTACGTCGCGGCGGACCAGGACATGCCCTGGCTGGTCCGGCAGCTCCTGCCGCGGGTGTTCGCGCGCACCTTCGCCGACGTGCGGCGGATGGAACAGGTGGTGCGCGGCAGCGACCTGGACTGGACGCTGGTCCGGGCCACGCGGCTGGTCAACGACCCGGCCAAGGGTGACTACCGGGTGCGCGACGACTACCCGCCGAAGGGCGGCGGCAAGATCGCTCGCGCCGACGTCGCGAACTTCATGGGGGGCGCCCTTACCGAGAGTAGCTACATCTGCCGGTCACCGGCCCTCGCGTACTGAGTCGCGGGTACTGGGTCGCGGGTACTGGGTCGCGGGTACTGGGGTCGTGCGCCGGTGGGTCAGCCGTCGGCGCCTACCGCGATGGCCGAGTCCACCTCGGACTGGCGGGCGGCCAGTTCGGCGGCGTACTTCTCGGCGTCCACCTTCTCGGCGATCTCCTCGTCCTGACGCATCAGCGCCTCCAGGTCGGTCTGGGACGCGTCCAGGACACCCAGGTCCAGGTAGGCGTGCTGGACCTTGGAGCCCCACAGCCCGATGTCCTTCACGCAGGGCACGATCCGGCTGAACAGCAGCGTGCGGAAGGACTGCTGGACCGGGGAGTGCTCGGTGAACTCGAGGCACTCCTCAACGTCGTAGCCCATCCGCTCCCAGACCTCCTGGGCGCGGAACCGGTTGCGCATCAGGTAGCAGCCCTCGACCACGAACTCCTCGCGGTCGGCCCGCTCGGCCTCGGTCAGCCCGGCGTAGTAGTCGCGCAGGGCCAGCCGGCCGAACGCGACATGCCTGGCCTCGTCCTGCATGACGTAGGCCAGCAACTGCTTGACCAGGGGGTTGTGGGCCATGTCCCGGTGCACGCCGAACGCGGCCAGGGCCAGGCCCTCGATCAGCACCTGCATGCCCAGGTAGGGCATGTCCCAGCGGGAGTCGCTGAGCGCGTCGGCCAGCAGTTTGCCCAGGTCGGGGTTGACCGGGTAGTAGAGGCCGATCTTCTCCCGCATGAACCTGGAGTACAGCTCGACGTGCCTGGCCTCGTCCATCGTCTGGGTGGCCGCGTAGAACTTCGAGTCCATGTCCGGCACGGATTCGACGATGCGCGCCGCCACCGTCAGCGCGCCCTGCTCGCCGTGCAGGAACTGGCTGAACAGCCAGGCGCCCAGGTGATGGTTCAGTTCCTTGCGCTCGGCCTCGTTCAGCTTCTCCCACTGGGCCGAGCCGAAGATCGGGCAGAAGTCGTCGGGCAGTTCCATGATGTTGGTCGGATCGACCGGGAGGTCCCAGTCGATCCGCTTGGTGGCGTCCCACTGCTTGTCCTTGCCGCGCTGGTACAAATCCAGCAGGCGCTGACGTCCGCTGTCGTAGTCCCAGTTGAAGCGCGTGGCTCCGGCGGCGGGAATGTCCCAGGTCTCCCGCTCCACGGGCGTGGTGTAAAAGTCGTACGTGCTCACGGCGGCCTCCCTGCACGGCTGAGCCCCACGTTACTCGTAGGTAGAACGCCGTTCTAGTCCCGGCGTGTGACCGAGGGTCAGGCCTCGAAGCGGTAGCCCATGCCGGGCTCGGTGAGCAGGTAACGCGGGCGGGACGGCTCGGGTTCCAGTTTGCGCCGCAACTGCGCCATATAGACGCGCAGATAGTTGCTCTCGGTCTCGTACGCCGGGCCCCAGACCTCCTGCAGCAGCTGCCGCTGGGTGACCAGGCGGCCGCGGTTGCGCACGAGTACTTCGAGCAGTTGCCACTCGGTCGGGGTCAGGCCCACGTTGCCGTCGCCGCCGTTGCGGGCGACCCGTTTGGCCGCCAGGTCGACGGTGAAATGCCCGGTGGTCACCACCGGCTCGTCGGGGGCGGGCGCGGCGCGGCGCACCGCGGCCCGCAGCCTGGCCAGCAGTTCGTCCATGCCGAACGGCTTGGTGACGTAGTCGTCGGCGCCCGCGTCCAGCGCGGCGACCTTCTGGCTCTCCTGCCCCCAGACCGACAGCACGATGATCGGGGTCGAGGACCAGCCGCGCACGCCGCGGATCACCTCCGTGCCGTCCATGTCAGGCAGGCCCAGGTCGAGGATCATCACGTCCGGCCGGTCCCTGGCCACCGCGGCCAGCCCGGACGCGCCGTCGGACGCGGTGCTGACCTCGTACTTGCGCGCGGTGAGGTTGATCCGCAGTGCCCTGACGATGGACGGCTCGTCGTCCACGACGAGCACCCGGGTCACGACTCGGCCCCGAGCACAGACCTCGCGTCGCTGCTCACCCTGGGCAGGGTCACCTTGATGGTCAGGCCGCCGCCGGAGGTGTCGGCCGCGGCGATGGTGCCGCCCATGGCCTCGGCGAACCCCTTGGCCACGGCCAGGCCGAGCCCGACGCCGCCGTGCTGGCCGTCAAGGCGCGCGAACGGCTCGAAGATGCGTTCCTTCTGCTCGTCGGGCACGCCGGGACCGTGGTCGACCACTTCAAGCAGCACCGTGTCGTACAGCCGGCGGGCCCGCAGCACCGGCGGGCGGTTCGGCGGCGAATGCCGCAGCGCGTTGGAGAACAGGTTGGCCAGCACCCGCTCGAGCAGCCCGGGATCGGCCCGCACCAGCGGTAGGCCATCGGGCACGGCGATCTCCAGCTTCCCCGGCGCGTCGAGCCCGCGCAGCGCCACCGGCGCGACCTCGTCGATGGCGGTAGGGCGCAGGAACGGCTCCAGCGAGCCGGTGTGCAGACGGCTCATATCCAGCAGGTTGCCGATGAGCGCGTCGAGCCGGTCCGCGTTGTGGTCGATGGTGGCCAGCAGCGCCGCCTGGTCGGCGGCGGTCCATTGCACGTCGGTCTGGCGCAGGCTGCTGGCGCTGGCCTTGATCGAGGCCAGCGGGGTGCGCAGGTCGTGGCTGACCGCGGCGAGCAGCGCGGTGCGCATCCGGTTGCCTTCGGCCAGCGCCTCGGCCTGGGAAGCCTGGGTGCGCAGCCGCTCCCGGTCGAGGGCCGCGGCCGCCTGGGCGGCGAAACCCACCAGCAGGCCCGGGCTGACCGCCCGCGACTGCTCGGCCGCGATCAGCGCCAGATCCGGGCGGATGTCAATATGCACGGCACCGTCCATGGCGTCCGGCACGCCGCTCGACGCGACGCACACCCAGCGCCCGGACACCCGCTCCCGCAGCTCGGCCCGCCCGCCCAGGGTGGCGGTGAGATGGTCGAGCACGGCCGTGGGGGTGTCGGCCCCGCCGAGCACCGTCTGGGCCAGGGTCAGCAGCGAGTCAGCCTCATCGCGGCTGCGGGCCGCCTGCAGCGCGCGCCTGGCGGCCAGGTGGACGACGCTGCTCACCGCGACGGCGACGGTGACGAACAGCACGAGGGCGAGCAGGTTCCTTGGCTCTTCGATGCTGAAGGTGTGCAGCGGCGGGGTGAAGTACCAGTTGATCAGCAGGCTGGACGCGACCGCGGTCAGCACGGCCGGCCAGAATCCGCCGATCACCGCGGTGGCCACCACGACCACCAGGTAGATGAGCAGGTCATCGTCCAGGTCGAGGTGTGGCCTGGCGGCCACGAGGGCCAGCGTCACCAGTGGGATGGCGGCCAGGGCCAGCGCCGCCGCGAACAGTCTGCGGCGGTTGTCTATGGCGCCGGCCAGGCTCGATCCCGGCCCCGGTTCGCAGTACCTCGGGACGATCCGGCCGGTCTCTGGCCGCCCGGCCCCGGGATGACCGGTGGCCACGGGCCAGTCACCGCGGCCGGAGTCGGTGGAGGCGCCCATGCCTACCAGTGTGAACCGTCCCGCGCTCCAGCGGTACAGCGCACCTAGCCCAGCGGCGGCGAAGGCACTGGCCGCGATCGCTATCGCGGCGTGCTCGGCCAGCGGCCCGGTCGGCCGCAGGTCCGCGTACGGCGGCCGGGAGAACCCGATCGTGGTCAGCCAGCCGATGAGCGCGAGCACGGGCGAGGCGACCGGCTCGGCCACGAAGGAAATGACGCCCACCACTACGGCACAGGCGATCAGCACGCCGGTGCCCGACAGCCTGCCGCCGAGGGCGGCCGCGACCGTTCCGATGGCGAGCAGGACGGCGAAGCCTGCCGGCAGCGCATACGGTGCCGCAAGCCCGTGTGGTTTCTGACCG
Organism: Streptosporangiaceae bacterium; assembly: GCA_036267135.1. Lineage (GTDB taxonomy): Bacteria > Actinomycetota > Actinomycetes > Streptosporangiales > Streptosporangiaceae > PALSA-505. The sequence goes on from DATAWQ010000055.1 coordinate 8,171, forward strand.
CGTGTCATGTCACTGCCAGTCGAACGCCGAATCCGGCCAAATTTGATGATCTTGATGAAACCTTAACGGCCAGGTCATGAGTCTTGACGTCGCGCTGACGGTCACCGGCAAGCGGGCCGCCTAGCGTCAGTCAGGTAGTTAAAGCGCAGGCCATCCCCGGCCCAGGACGGAGGCAGATAACCGGTGGCCGTAACCAAGGCGGCTAGCCTGCTCGACGGCACCAGTACGGGCGACCTGCCAGAGGGCTTCTGGTATTCGGTGAAGAGCAGACTGCTCGGCCCACCCCTGGTGAACGAGCAGCTCAGCGAGGAACGGCTGTCCAAGCCACTCGCGCTCGGCGTGCTGTCGTGCGACGGGATCTCGTCGGCGAACTACGGCTCCGAACTGATCCTGCACGAGCTGTTGCCATTCTTCGGCCTCACGGCGTTCACGCTGCTGCTGCCGATGACGGGGGTGATTCTGCTCGGCGTGGTGCTCGTGGTGCTGTCCTACCGCGAAGTGGTGGCGGTCTATACCAGGGCAGGGGGCTCGTACGTGGTGGCGCGGGAGAACTTCGGCCCGCGGGTGGCCCAGGTGGCCGCGGTGGCGCTGATGGTCGACTACGTCGTGACCGTCGCCGTGCAGACCGCCGCCGGCAGCGCCGCGATCCTGTCGTCCTTCCCGGCCGTGGCCAAGCCACTGGGCGACACGACCACGCTCCTGCTCATCTCGGTGGCCGCGACCCTGATCATGTGCTACGTGAACTTGCGCGGTGTCAGGGAGAACGGCAAGACGTTCGGGCTGCCGACCTACCTGTTCTCCGGCTCGGTGGGCCTGATGATCCTGGTCGGTTTGTACCGGGAGCTGTTCGGCGGCGGGCTGTCACACGTCCACTGGGGCACCGGGATCGTCGCCCCGCAGCACCACCCGAGCGGGCTGCTGACCTTCGCCGCGATCTACATCCTGGGGCGTGCGTTCGCCAACGGCGGATCGTCCTTGACTGGCATCGAGGCGGTGTCGAACGCGGTCAGCGCACTCCGCCCGCCGGAGGGCCGCAATGCCCAGAAGATCCTGGTGACCCAGGGCAGCATCGTCGCATTCCTGATCGCCGGAATTTCCTGGCTGGCGCACCTTACCCACGCGATCCCATACAAGACTGGCGTCCCGACGGTGCTTTCGCAGGAAGCCAAGATGATCTTCGGCCCGACGGTCCTTGGCACCGTCCTGTACTACCTGCTCCAGGCGGGGGCCATCACGATCCTGTTCACCGGCGGCAATACAAGCTTCAGCGGATTCCCGTTCCTGACCAGCTTCGTCGCCGAGGACTCGTTTCTGCCCCGCTGGCTGTCCAAGCGCGGTCACCGGCTGGTGTTCTCCAACGGCATCATCGTGCTGACCGTGCTGGCGCTGTCGCTGCTGTTCGCGGTGGGCGCTAATACGAACAGCCTGGTCCCGTTCTACGCGATCGGCGTCTTCACCGGCTTTTCCATGGCAGGCTTCGGGATGGTGCGCTACCACCGGCGGCAGAAGGAATCCGGCTGGCGGCGGCGGCTGGTCATCAATCTCACCGGCGGTATCTACACCGCGCTGGTCGTGGTGATTTTCGCGACCGTGAAGTTCACCGAGGGCGCCTGGCTGGTTGTCGTCGTCTTCCCGATCGGGGTGTTCGCGTTCATCCGGCTGAACCGCGAGTACCGGCTGGAGAGCGGGGTGCTGGAGACGATCAGCGGGCGCCAGCCACCGCCGCTGCCGCACTACGCGCGGCGCAGCATCCTCGTCTTCGTGGACAACTTCGACCTGGCCACGCTGGCCGCGCTACGGTACGCGCGCAGCCTGCGGCCCACCACATTGCGCGCGGTGCACTTCGTGATCGACAGCGCGCGGGCCGAAAAGCTCAGGCAGGACTGGGCCAGAACCGACCGTGGGGTCGTGCTCGACATGGTGGACTGCCCGGACCGCAGGCTGGGCCGGGCCACCGCCGAACTGGTCAGCGCCGAGGTGGCGGTGCCTGGCACGCACGTGACCGTGGTGCTGCCGCGGCGCAGCTACTCCCCACTGCTCGGCCGGCTGCTGCACGACCGCACCGCGGACAAGATCGCCCGGGTGGTGAGCCGCATCCCGCGCTCTGCGGCCACCATTATTCCCTACGACGTGGAGAGCCGGCTCGAGGTGCTGCAGGAGCGGGAAGTCACGCGGGCGGCGGCGGGCGGCGCCGGGATGGCAACGAACGGCTCGGCCGGCCCGCTGGCCGCTGGCCGGCCCGGCGGCAAGCGCCGCCCATCCGGGGCCGAGAAGGCCAAGAAGGGCAGCGCCGAGAACTACGAGCGGCCGGTGCCGCCGTCGGGCACCGATCCCATCGGCAGCCTGACCAAGCCGGGCCGGGCCACCGTGGAGGGCCGGGTGCGCAACGTAGAACTGCGGCCGGTGCGCGGAAGTTGCGTGCTGGCCGTGACGGTGGCTGATTCCACCGGCGAGCTGACCGCACTGTTCTATGGCCGCCAGCACATCCCCGGGCTCGAGCCGGGCACGAAGATCCGGCTCACCGGCGCGTTCGGCCTGCGGGCCGGTGTTCCGGGGATGATTAACCCCACCTACGAGCTGCTGTCGCAGCCGTCATGACCACGCCTGCGCCCAGCTCCGCGCCCGGCCGTGCCGGTCTGGCGCGGAGGCTGGTCACGTGCCTTTGCTGCCGTTCCCCGATTCTCCCCCGGTGTCGGGTTCGGCCGGGCCGAGCAGCTCGTAGGTGGGATTGACCATGAACGGGTGCCCCTTCTTGATGCCGACCGAGCCACGGAACCTGACCCGTGAGCCGCAGGCAAGGCCGGGGATGCGCGTCCGCCCGTAGAACAATGCGGTCAGCTCGCCGGTGGAATCCGCGATCTCACAGGCCAGCACCGAGTTGTGCTCCACCGGCCGGATCTCCACGCTGCGCACCCGGCCCTCCACGGTGGCCTGGCCGGGCCTGGTTATCGAGCCGATGGGGTCGGCGCCCGACGACGGCACGGGCCTGCGGTAGCCGCCCGCGCCGTTCGCGTCCCGCTCCTTGGCCTTGCGGGCGGTCCGCGCCTTGTCCACCTTGTCCGCTTGGCCCGCCGCGGTGACGTCGGTGCGGCCGGTTTCGGAGCCGGGCGGCGGGTCCAGCGTCTTGGCCAGCCCGGCGGCCTGCCGCTGCTGCAGGAGTTCCACCCGGCTGGACACGTCGAAGGGAATAATGGTGGCCGCGGAGCGCGGGATGCGGCTCACCGCCGCGGCGATCTTGTCCGCGGTGCGGTCGTGCAGCAGCCGGCCGAGCAGTGGGGAGTAGCTGCGCCGCGGCAGCACCACGGTCACGTGCGTGCCGGGCACCGCGACCTCCTCGGTGACCAGGTCGGCGGCGGCCTGCGCCAGCCGCCGGTCCGGCGCGTCGATGAAGTCGAGCGGGATCCCGCGGTCGGCCTGGGTCCACTGCTCACGCAGCACTTCCGCGCGGGCGCTGTCGATGACGAAGTGCACCGCCCGCAATGTGGTCGGCCGCAGGCTCCTGGCGTAGCGCAGCCCCGCCAGCGTGGCCAGGTCGAAGCTGTCCACGAACACGAGCACGGTCCGGCGGGCGTAGGTCGGCAGCGGCGGCGGCTGGTGACCGGTGATGGTGCCGAGCACCTCGGCCTCCATCGCGTACTCCCGGTTCAGCCGGATCAGCGCGGGCACCAGGACGACGAACAGCACAACCACGATCCAGGCACCCTCGGTGAACTTGACCACCGCGAAGATCACGACGACGATCGTGGTCAGCACGCCCGCCGAGGCATTGATGATCAGCCGGTGCCGCCAGCCAGGCTCTTTGCGCCGCAGGTGATAGCGGGCCATGCCAAAGCCCGCCATGGCGAACGCGGTGAACACGCCGATCGCGTACAGCGGCACCAGGTCGTTGACACTAGCCCCGCGGATGACGATCAGGACTATCGAGATCACGGTCAGCATGACGATCGCGTTGGAGAACACCAGCCGGTGGCCGCGCTTGAGCAGCCATCGCGGCAGGAACGCGTCGCCCGCGACGTAGCTGGCCAGGAACGGGAAGCCGTTGAAGCTGGTGTTGCCGCCGGTGAACAGGATGAGCGCCGTCGCCGCCTGAAGGAGATAGAACAGCACTTGGCCAACCCCGCCGCCAAAGATCACGGTGGCTTCCTGGGCCAGCACGGTCGGGGCGCCGGAGATGCGGGGGGTGGCATGGGTCACGTGAGCCAGCCAGGAGATGCCGGCCACGAGGACGCCGAGGATCAGGCCCTCGGCGACGAGCACGCGGCGGGCGTTGACCCCCTCCGGGGGGCGGAACGCGCCGACCGCGTCGCTGACCGCTTCGATGCCGGTCAGCGAGGCGCCGCCGTTGGCGAACGCGCGCAGCAGCGTGAAGATCATGGCCGCGCTGACCAGGCCAGCGGTGCCGCTGCCGATTGGGTAGTGGCCGGGCAGGGCGTGCGGGTTGTACTTGTGCAGGTTGCCGATGATTTCCCGGACGATGCCGACCACGATCATGAGCAGAACCGAGCCGGAGAACAGGTAGGTCGGCACCGCGAACGCGCGGCCCGCCTCTTTGAGACCCCGCAGGTTCCCGTAACACATGAGCAGGATGGCCAGCACCGATATGACCAGCAGCAGGGTCTTGGTCGATAGCCCCAGCGTCCCGGGCAGTGAGGGGAAGGCGGAGACAATGGCCGCCGCGCCCCCGGCCGTCTGCACCGCGACGGTCACGATGTAGTCGATCAGCAGCGCGACCGCGGCGACCTGGGCGACCCGAGGCCCGAGGTTCTCCCTGGCCACCACGTAGGACCCGCCCGGCCTGATGTACACCATCACGACCTCGCGGTAGGAGAGCACCACGAGCGTCATGACGAACAGGATGACCAGGGTCATCGGCAAGATCAGGGTGAATGCCGCCAAGCCCGCCAGGGGCAGCAAGGCGATGATGATTTCCTCGGTGCCATAGGCCGAGGAGGAGATCCCGTCCGGCGACAGCACGCCGAGCGCGAGGGGCTTGGACAGCCGCTGTTCGGAGAGTTGCTCGTTGACCAGCGGACGGCCGAGCAGGCGGTTCTTCACCGAATACCCGAAGCTCTCCGGTGCAGGGGCGTGCCCGCCAAGCACATCTGCCGCCCTGCGAATGGCCACTGCCCCGCCTCCTTCCGTTGCTCGCTCGCGTAACAGTGCTCAGGCCTTCATATCACCCGCTGTCGGGTTCCATACGCCGGTGTACCTGCCGTTAACCGCAGCGTGGCAGGGTAGTTGAATGCCGCCGCGTCAGCCCACCGTGCCCGCGGCACGCAGCGCGGCGATCCGCTCACCGGACAGGCCCAGGCCGGCCAGCACGTCGGCGGTGTCCGCCCCGGGCTTGGGTGGTGGCGGCGGGTCCGCGTTCGGAGTGCGGCTGAACCGGGGCGCCGGGGCCGGCTGAACCAGGCCGCCGCTGGTGGTGAACGTGCCACGGGCGGCGCAGTGCGGATGATCCGGGGCCTCGCCCGCGGTGAGGACCGGCGCTACGCAGGCGTCACTGCCGCTAAACGCCGCGGCCCACTCGTCCCTGGTCCGCTGCTTGAACGCGGTGGTGAACCGCTCCCGCAGCACCGGCCAGCCGGACCGGTCGTACTGGCTGGGCAGGCCCGCGTCGGCCAGCCCGAGGCCGGCCAGCAGTTCGGCGTAGAACTGCGGTTCCAGCGCGCCCACCGCCACGTGACCGCCGTCCGCCGTCTCGTAGGTGTCGTAGAACGGTGCGCCGCCGTCCAGCAGGTTGCTGCCGCGTTCCTCCCGCCAGGCGCCGCCGGAGATCAGCCCGTACAGGAACGCGTTCAGCAGGGCCGACCCGTCCACCATGGCCGCGTCGATGACCTGGCCTAGCCCGGAACGCTCGCGTTCCAGCAGCGCGGCCAGCACGCCCAGGGCGAGCAGCATGCCACCGCCGCCGAAGTCGCCGACCAGGTTCACCGGCGGCACCGGGCGCTCGCCCGGCCTGCCGATTCCGTGCAGCACCCCGGACACCGCGATGTAGTCGATGTCGTGACCCGCGGTGGGGGCGAGGGGCCCCTGCTGCCCCCAGCCGGTCATCCGCGCGAACACCAGCCGCGGGTTGCGCTGCGAGCAGACCTCGGGGCCGAAACCGAGCCGTTCGGCCACCCCCGGCCTGAATCCCTCCACCAGCACGTCCGCCTGCTCGATGAGGCGCAGCAGCAGCTCGATGCCCTCGGGATCCTTGAGGTTGAGGCCGATCGACCTGCGCCCCCGGACGAGCGGATCGGTGGGCGCGGTGGCGTCGGGCCCGCACCGCTCCGTGCGGTCCACGCGCAGGACGTCTGCCCCCAGATCGGAAAGAACCATGCACCCGAACGGCGCCGGGGCCAGGCTGGCGATCTCGATGACCCGGATACCACGCAACGGCCCCATCCGCTGTCCTCCTCGTATCGGTCCGGCGATTTTAACGTTCGGCCAGGCAGACGCCGGCCGCACACCAGGGGGTGTCGATTTCCCGCCATCGGTAATCCTTGTGCGGTTCAGCCCGGCTTGAAAGACTCTCGCGCAGTCAGGGAGGAATGTTATGGGCATGGACAAGATCGCACCGGATGGTAAAGGCCCTAGCAGGCGCGGGCTGCTCATGGCGGGGCTGGCCGCGGGCGCGGCGGCGGGCACGGGGGCGTGGCGCGAATCGCTTCGGGCCCGGCCGGCCGGGTCGCCCGAGGTCGCGGCCACGCTGACCGCGGCCAGCATCCGCAAGCCGGGGTCGCTGCCCTACCCCAACCTGGCCGCCGGCACCGACACGATGCCGCTGATCAGGCACATCGTGGTGCTCATGATGGAGAACCACTCCTACGACAACAAGCTGGGCATGCTGAAGCGCCCGGGCGCGGACGGGTTCACCCTGGGCAAGAACGGCAAGCCAATCGAGACCAACCTGTACCAGAACGGGAAGACTCAGCACGCCTTCCGCATGCCCACCACCTGCCAGCTTTCCGGCCAGCCGACCCAGGAGTGGGAGCAGGGTCACATCCAGTACGCCAAGGGCAAGAACGACGGCTTCGTGAAGTCCGCCAGCGGCCCGGTGGCCATGGGTTACTGGCAGGAGGAGGACCAGCCGTTCTACTACTCGCTGGCCTCCACGTTCCCGATCGCGGACCGGTACTTCTGCTCGCTGCTCGGGCAGACGTTCCCGAACCGCCGGTACCTGATGGCCGCCACCTCGCTCGGGATGGTGGACGACACCTTTCCGCTCGGCTACCCGGCGAACGGGACCCTGTTCGACGCGCTGGACCAGCACCACATCGGCTGGCGGAACTACTACTCCACGACGCCGTCGACGCTGCTGTTCCCGCAGATCTACTTCGACAACTTCGGCAAGAAGGTGGTACCGCTCGGGGAGTTCTTCAAGGACGCGGCCAGCGGCCACCTGCCCGCCTACTCCATCGTGGACCCGGACTACGACACCCACTCGGAGGAGGATCCGCAGAACATCGCCGTCGGCGAGGCGTTCGCGGCCGAAGTGATCCACGCGGTCATGTCCGGTCCGGCGTGGGAGACCACGCTGCTCATCTGGACCTACGACGAGCACGGAGGCTACTACGATCACGTGCCGCCGCCCAGGGCGATCCCGCCGGACGACATTCCGCCCAGCCCGCCGGACGGCGAGCCGGTCTACGGCGGGTTCGACCGCTACGGGTTCCGGGTGCCGTGCGCGTTCGTCTCCCCGTGGGCGAGGGCCGACTACGTGTCCCACAACGTCTTCGACCACGCCAGCATCTGCAAGCTGGTCGAGACCAAGTGGAACCTGCCGGCCATGACTTACCGTGACGCCAACGCCAACAACATGCTCGACATGCTGGACTTCAGGAAGCCGTCGTTCGTCAAGCCGCCACCGCTGGCGCAGCCGCTGTACAACACCAACGCCGACGCCGTGATCTGCACCCTCACCGGTCCGGGGACGATTCCGCCGCCCGGTTCGGTCAGCTAGCCCCCGGCTGGGCCCGGCTGGGGCACGGCGGCCGAAGGAGCCCGGTGTGGTTACGGATCGCATTGGGCTCTTTCACAGAACGCACTCATTCGATTACTGAGGGTGCGATATGCTCTCGCCCGATCCAGGCATATCAAGCTTGAGAAGGGCCTCCCGAATGTTCCATGCTCAGCGCTTCCGCGTGCCCGCAGTTGTCGCCGCGATCGCCATCGCGGCCGGGGCCGCGGGATGCTCCTCTGGTGGCACCGCGGCCACGACGACCACGAAAACCAACCAGAACACACAGAACACCCAGACCAACTACGCCTACACGGCATCCCAGCTCCGCGGCGCGCTGCTGGCCAAGGTGCACGGCGCCCATCCGGCCGTTCCGGTCGAGGCGGGCGCGTACGGCACGCTGCCCGGTGTCAAGGCCACCAGGGCCACGGTCACCGGCGTCAAGATCACCCCGGCCAAGTGCGCGACCGCCTCGGGCACCGGGCTGTCCTCGTCGAAGTACAACCAGGTGCCCGCCACGGTGGCGACGTTCCGCGACGGCAGCGACGGCGTCTCCGAAGTGCTGCTCGCGCCGCCCTCCGCCCTGCTCAGCTCCGCGCTGGTGCGGAAGATCCCGGCGGGCTGCTCGCACTACCTGGCGCGGGTGGGGAACCGGACGTTCACCTACTCGCTCAAGGAGGAGCAGGCCCCCCGTATCGGTGACGCGGCGAGCGAGCTGAACGTGCGCGCCTCCGGCGACGCGAGCGCGAACATCTGGACGATCATCTACCGGACCGGCAGCATGGTCGGGGCGATCACCCTGGTCGGAGAGCACGCGAGCCGGGCAGGCGCCGAGGCACTGGCCAAGGCGGCATACGCCCACGCGGCCAAGACCCTGGTCTGAGGCTCAGTTTTATTGCGCTCTGCTCTGCTTTATTGGCCGGAAAGATGCCCTACGGCCGTACGGGCTGGGCTGGAAAGATACCCCGTACGGGCTGGGGTGGAAGATGCTCTGGGGCGGCCGGTCCGGTGAATGCCGGGCCGGCCGCTTTTACGTGTTGTGGCCGGGGTCGGCGAAGCGGGCGAAGGCCTGCAGGTTGTCGAGCCTCTCGCCGCGCTTGGCGCGCCAGGCCCATTCCTTGCGGATGGAGGAGGCGAAGCCGATCTCCAGCGCCGCGTCGAAGTTGTCGTCGCTGTAGCTGAGCACGCACCCGAGCAGCCGGTCGATCTCGGCCGCCGTCACGGCGGCCAGCGGCAGCCGTCCGACCAGATAGACGTCGCCGAGCGGGTCGAGCGCGAAGTGCACCCCGTACATCCGGGACCCGCGTTCGAGCAGGAACCGGTAGAACCTGGCGTGGTTCTCGTCCGGCTGCCGGCAGAAGAACGCCTCGACAAGCAGGCTGTGCGTCCCCGCGACCAGCCAGGTCATCGTCGCGAGCTTGTGCTGGCCGGCCAGCTTGATCAGGTAGGCGCCCGGCTGCGGGCTTTCATAGTCGAGCCCCAAGTCGGTCAGGGCCGCCTCTATGACCTCGGCCCGCTCCGGTGAGGCAGGCCTCACGCGTCCACTGCCGTAGGAGGTCTTTCCGGCCAGGAAACTGGCGTAGGGGATCTTTCCGGCCAGGAGAGTGCGGCCACATCGTTCATGGCCCCGGTATACACCGCCATCAGGTCGTCGACGGCATCGGTCCAGCTAAACCTGGCGGCGTGCGCGATCGCGCCGGCCGAGAGGCTGGCCAGCCGCTGCGGCGACGCGACCAGCTCACGCACGGCGCGGGCGTAGTCGGCCGGGTCGTGCCCGTTCACCAGCACCCCGGACACGCCGTCCCTGACGGCCGTTCGCAGCCCGCCTACCGCGGCGGCCACCACCGGGGTGCCGCAGGCCTGGGCCTCGACCGCGACCAGGCCGAACGACTCTGAGTAAGACGGCACCAGGGCGACGGTGGCGGCGCGGTACCAATCGGCCAGCTCGGCCTGCGGGCAAGGCGGTTCGGTCCGCACCAGGCCCGAGATACCCAGCCTGGCGGCCAGCTCGGCGAGCTGGTCGGGATCAGCCCGGCCCGAGCCGCTCGGGCCGCCCACGAACGCCACCACCAGCCGGTCGGCCAGCGTGGGATCGTCGTCAACCAGACGGGCGGCGGCGTGCAGGAGTACGTGCGGCGCCTTGAGTGGCTGGACCCGCCCGGCGAACATGAGCACCACCGCGTCGGGGCGCAGGCCGAGCTTGCGCCTGGCCTCGAGCTTCGGGCCTGGGCAGAAGACCGACGGGTCGACCCCGGGAATCACGGTCTTCACCTTGGCCACGTCCGCCCCGTACAAGCTGATCAGCTCGGCCGCCTCGGCCGCCGTGCTGGCCACCAGGCGGTCCGCGGCCGCGATCACTTCGGCCTCGCCGCGGAGCCTGATCTCCGGCTCGGCGGCTTCGCCGGACGCGAGCGCGGCGTTCTTCACCTTCCCCAGCGTGTGCATGGTCTGCACCAGCGGCACCCCCCACCGCTCCTTGGCTACGGCACCCACCTGGCCGGACAGCCAGTAGTGGGCGTGCACCAGGTCGTACCGGCCGGGAGTGTACGAGGCCTCGGCGCGGAGCACCTCCAGGGTGAACTGACACAGCTGGGCGGGCAGGTCGGCCTTGTCGAGTTCTTCGAACGGGCCGGCGATCACCTGCCGGACGAGCACGCCGGGGGCCAGCTCGGTGACCGGCGGGGCGTCACGGCAGACCGCGCGGGTGAAGATTTCGACCTCGACGTCCCTGGCGGCCAGGCGTTTGGCCACCTCGACGACGTATACGTTCAGGCCGCCGGCGTCACCGGTGCCTGGCTGATCAAGCGGCGATGTGTGGACGCTGATGGTCGCGATCCGCCGGGGGGAGCGTCGCGGCACGGGCATGCACCTCCGTCTTGGGAACCCTGGAAGGTCAGATCCTGTTCCCGCCGCCCGCCGATAGGCTCGTGCCATGCGAACCCTGGTGCTGCTTCGTCACGGCGAAAGCGTCTGGAACTCCGAGGGACTGTTCACCGGCTGGGTGGATGTCGGCCTGTCCGGCAAGGGGGCCAAGGAGGCCGGGCAGGCGGGTGAGCTGCTACGCGACGCGGACCTGAATCCCGGCGTCGTGCACACGTCGGTGCTGACCAGAGCCATCCAGACGGCCAACCTGGCGCTCGAGTCCGCGGGTCTGCTCTGGCTGCCCGTGCGCCGCTCCTGGCGGCTGAACGAACGTCACTACGGCGCGCTGCAAGGCAAGAACAAGGCGCAGACCCGCGCCGAGTTCGGCGACGAGCAGTTCATGCTGTGGCGGCGCTCCTACGACACGCCGCCGCCGCCCCTGCCCGACGACGACCCGATGTCCCAGTCGGCGGACCCCAGGTACGCCGCGCTGCCGCCGGAGTTGCGGCCGCGCACCGAATGCCTGCGCGACGTGCTGTGGCGGATGCTGCCGTACTGGCACGACGCGATCGTCCCCGACCTGCTGGCGGGGCGGACGGTGCTGGTGGTCGCGCACGGGAACTCGCTGCGCGCCCTGGTCAAGCACCTCGACGGCATCAGTGACGACGCCATCTCCGGGCTGGACATCCCGACCGGCATCCCGCTGGTGTACGAGCTCGACGACGCGTTCAGGCCGGTGGTCGCCGGGGGCAGGTATCTGGACCCGCAGGCCGCGGTGGCCGCGGCCGAGGCGGTGCGGAACCAGGGACGGTGACCGGGCTCACACCGGCGCGGGCTAGGTGACATCCTGCCAAATCGGATATGACATAAATTTGTCTGGCATATGAACATTACGGGAAGAGGCCCGGGCTGACATCTGGTCCTGTGGCCTCCTGAGCAGCGCCGCATACGATAAGCGTGGGTGTTGAGGTGGTCGCCGGCGTGGTCTCGCCCGGCGGCCTGGCGACGGGAGCATGAAGATTCGCACTAGTGGAGGGACGCGCGACGCGAGGGGCGACAGCCCCCCACCCACCCGGCTTCCTGCCGGGATCGCGTCCGTCCTTTCCGTTCTTTCCTCTTCCGCGGTGGTACTCGACAGCGAGGACCGCGTCCTGCGGGCGAGTTCGGCCGCACGCGCATTCGGGCTGGTCAAAGGGGACAGGCTGCTCGTGGGCGAGCTGCTCGCGCTGGCCAGGCAGGTCCGCAGGGACGGGGAGATCCGCGAGGGCGAGATCGAGGTACCCGGCCAGCACGGTGAACGGTCGACCAGCTTCGCGGTCCGGGTCGCCCCGCTCGGCGCGCCGCTGGCCACCGCCAACGGCGGCGGCTTGGTGCTGGTGCTGGCCGAGGACCAGACCGAGAGCCGGCGGGTGGAAGAGGTCAGGCGTGACTTCGTCGCCAATGTGAGCCACGAGCTCAAGACCCCGGTGGGGGCGCTGGCGCTGCTGGCCGAGACGGTTGAGGACGCCGCCGACGACCCGGAGGCGGTGCGCCGGTTCGCCGGCCGCATGCGGTACGAGGCGGCCCGGCTGACCAGCCTGGTGAAAGATCTGATCACGCTGTCCCGTATCCAGGCGGCCGAACCCGTGCCCGACCCGGTTCCGGTGAAGCTCGACGCGGTGGTGGCCGAGGCGCTGGACCGGTGCCGGATGAAGGCGGGTGCGCGCGGCATCGAACTCGTCGCGGCGACCGACCGGGGGCTGGAGGTGCTCGGGGACGAGGATCTTCTGGTTACCGCGCTGCGCAACCTCCTGGAGAACGCCGTCGATTACAGCCCGGAACACACCAGGGTCCTGGTCTCCACCCGTCGCTCAACCGACGACACCGTCGAGATAAGCGTGGCCGACCAGGGCATCGGGATCCCGGAGCGGGACCGGGAGCGCATCTTCGAACGCTTCTACCGGGTCGACCCAGCCAGATCGCGGGCCACCGGGGGCACCGGCCTCGGGCTCGCCATCGTCAAGCACGTCACTGCCGCGCACGGGGGCAACGTGACCGTCTGGAGCAAGGTGGGGGCGGGTTCGACCTTCACGCTCCGGCTGCCGCTGCGGCCCAGGCTAGCTACCGGCACACCTATTCAGGCGCAATCCGCGCCGCAACCTTCCAGGAGGCAGTGAAGTGACACGCGTGCTGGTCGTGGAGGACGAGGAGTCGTTCAGCGATGCGCTCTCGTACATGCTCCGCAAGGAGGGCTTCGAGGTCGCCGTCTGTCCCACCGGACCCGATGCGCTCGAGTCTTTCGACCGCAGCGGCGCCGACCTCGTGCTCTTGGACCTCATGCTGCCTGGCCTGCCGGGAAGCGAGGTCTGCCGGTCGCTCAGGGAGCGGTCTAACGTGCCGGTGATCATGCTGACCGCCAAGGACAGTGAGATCGACAAGGTCGTCGGGCTCGAACTCGGAGCGGACGACTACGTCACCAAGCCGTTCTCCTCCCGTGAGCTGGTCGCGCGGATGCGCGCGGTGCTGCGGCGGCGCGGCGAGGCCGACGAGCAGCCCGCCTCGATCCTGGAGTCCGGCCCGGTCCGGATAGACGTGGACCGGCACGTGGTGACGGCTCGCAGCGAGCAGGTGCAGCTACCGCTCAAGGAGTTCGAGCTGCTCGAGGTGCTGCTGCGCAACTCTGGGCGGGTGCTGACCCGGATGCAGCTCATCGACCGGGTCTGGGGTGCCGATTACGTGGGTGACACCAAGACGCTTGACGTGCACGTCAAGCGTCTGCGGGCGAAGATCGAGACCGATCCGGCCAGCCCGCGCCACATCGTGACCGTCCGCGGTCTCGGGTACAAGTTCGAGCCCGCTGGCTGACCGCCGGGCGGGCCGGCCGCGGGCGCTACGGAGTGGTGCTCGGGGTGGGTGAGTTCGTAGCCGTCGCGCTTCCCGTCGGCGTGGCGGTCGCGGACGGGCTGCCGCTGGCGCCCGGAGTGCGGCTGGGTGCCGGCGCCGGCGCCGGCGAGAACGTGGCATAGCCATCGGACCGCTGCAGCACCGGCAGGTCCAGGGTGACGCTGCCCGCGTTCACGAACGAGAGGGTGACGTCCACGGTGCCGCCGGCAGCCAGCGGCCGCTGGAGTCCGGACAGGACGATATCCGGTTTGGGTCCGGTCAGGTCGACGGCCTGCTGGCTGGGCAGGTCCACCCCGTTGGCCGGAAGAAGGACCGACTTCGCGACGCTGGCGGCCGTGACACCGATCAGCCTGTCGGCGCTGCTTCCGTTGTTGTACATGGCCAGGAAGACCCCGGCGGTCTGACCGGTGGGCGCGGTGCCGTCCGCCCAGCTGAGCACGAATGCATTGATGATTTTGATGCCGTGCACCGCGGTGTCGACGCCATCGCTCTGCTGGTGAAACTCGAGGGTCGGCGCGTTGTTGCCTGCGTCGCAGGCGGTCGCGCCGCCGGCCAGGCCGACGATGGCGGCCGCGACGACGAGACGGCCAATGGGTGTGGCGGCCCAGCGGCTTGAGCTCACTGGTTGCTCTCCTCGGACTTAGCTGGTTTGGCCGGAACGACGCACAGCGTAGCGGTTGCCCCACCGCCACCGGGCACCGGCCCGCCGGCCTTTACCATCAGCGGAATCAACGCCAGAAGCCGCGTGGTCAGCGGTGTCGCGCGAAACCCCGAGGTCAGGACGCCTGCGGTACAGGCTGGCTAGCAGTAGGCAACACGACGCCCGGCGTGGCCTGCGCCGGGCCGGTCAGCGACGGGAACTCGCCTGCCAGCCGGTGATCGCCTGGCACCAGATCCTTGACCACGTCGTCCACCCGGCCGTCGCTGTCGGCGAGTATCGCGGTCAGCCCCATGGGACTGTAAGCGAGGCCGAGCGCGTCGGTGGTGTCGTTCACCACCCGGGTGGACGGCTGGCCCAGCTCTGCGGCCAGGGAGGGAAGCTCGGGCGCCACCCGTCCGGTGCCCACGAAATAGATCTCGACGTGGGCCTGGGCGGCCTGCTTGCGCAGTTGCCTGAGCGCCGCCAGGCAGGTGCAGTACTGCGGTATCCAGGCCAGCACCGCGGGTACGAGAGTGCGCAGCCTGGCGGTCTTGCCGTCCACCATCACCTGGGCGTCCGGGAGCTGCCTTTCGTTCCGGGGGCCCGGTGACGAAGATCTGGAGGACGCGGCGGACGTCCTGGCCGGCACCGGGGTCACCTGGTGGCCTGCGATCACGGTGAGCAGGGTGCCGGAGAGCAGAGTGAGGGCGAGGCAGCCGGCGATCAGCGGTATCAGCATGCCGCGCCGGCCGAGTGGCCCGGTCAGCCGCCTGGCCCGCGCCCGTCTGCGGATGACCCGCAGCTCACGGTGATACGCCTGGACGTCACGATCCAGATCCCTGGCGTCGTTGGGGATCTCCACGTCGACCGGGGGAAGCCCGTAGTCGTCCCGGCCCGGATCGCTGCTTGGGTCCACGCGCACCTCTCTCGCGTGAGGGGCCACCTTATCTCCAGTATGTGCCCAGTCAGGAGCGGCGGTGCCACCGGGTTTTGGGGCAGCAGGATGAGGGGCCCACGACCGGGGTGGATACGGCGCTTACCGTGCATACCGGGCGGCTGCCGCGGACGCCGGACGGGGGCCGCGGGAGATCGTATGCCGGTGTACATGAAGTGGTAACTGGCGGCGTCCTGACGGCCGCGAATCAGGCGGCCGGGGTGGCCAGATGGCGGCTGACTGCCTTTTCTGTGACCCGAATTCGGTCTCTGACCTGCACTTTCAATTTGGCTGAGGCTTTATCGACCGCGCCGTGCGTGCTATCATATGTTCAGCGGAAGGGGTACTTGCCACATGTCATTCAAGGTCGGCGACACCGTCGTCTACCCCCACCATGGGGCCGCTCGCATCGAAGCCGTCGAGAGTCGCTCGATGAAGGGTGTAGAAAAAACCTACCTGGTCCTCAAGGTCGACAAGGGCGACCTGACCGTGCGTGTGCCGGCGGACAACGCCGAACTAGTGGGTGTCAGGGATGTCGTTGGCCAGGAGGGGCTCGAGCGAGTCTTCGAGGTGTTGCGGGCACCGCACACCGAGGAACCCACCAACTGGTCACGCAGATACAAGGCAAATCTCGAAAAGCTCGCCTCGGGTGACGTGAACAAGGTCGCCGAGGTCGTCAGGGATCTGTGGCGCAGGGACAAGGAACGCGGGCTATCAGCCGGCGAGAAGCGCATGCTTGCCAAGGCGCGGCAGATTCTGGTCAGCGAGCTCGCGCTCGCCGAGAAGACCAACGAGGACAAGGCCGAGGCGCTGCTCGACGAGGTGCTCGGCTGCTGAGCAACTACTGGGCCGGCCGGCGGCTGTGCATAGCCGTGGCCGGCGCCCCCTGGCATCGCTGAAGTCAGGGCTCTTGATGTCAGGGACGGCATCTCCGATGTTGCCACGCGTAGGCGTGGGTGTGGACGTCCATCCGTTCCGGGATGGGCGTCCGCTGCATCTGGCCGGTCTGCTATGGCCCGGCGAGGTTGGCCTCGACGGCCATTCCGACGGAGACGTGGTGGCACATGCCGCCTGCGATGCGTTGCTCTCAGCCACCGGGCTTGGGGACCTTGGCGCCATTTTCGGGACGGCGCGGCCGGAATGGGCGGGCGCTTCCGGTACGGAACTGTTGCGGGAGACGGCACGGATTGTCACCGGGGCGGGATTTGCGATAGGCAATGTGTCCATTCAGGTCATCGGCAACTCGCCGAGGATTGGCTCGCGGCGAGCCGAGGCGGAAAAAGTGCTGACCGAAGCGCTGGACGGCGCGCCGGTCAGCCTCTCCGCCACGACCACGGATGGGCTGGGCCTGACCGGGCGCGGCGAAGGTGCGGCGGCCGTCGCGGTCGCGCTGGTGCTGGCGACCGGGCCGACGGCTTAACCTGCCGCTCGGTCTTCGGCGGCCTGGTCTTCGGGCGGCTCGGTCTTCGGGCGGCTCAGTCTTCGGGCGGCGTCGGTGAGCTGCGCAGCCGGTTGAAGTAGGCGGTGGGCTCGGCCGACTCTGCGTCGGCGTCACTGGGTTCGTCGCGGAGCACCGACCGCCGGCGCGGCAGTTCGGGCAGCGTGACCGTGGGGGCTGGGATGATCTCCGGTTCAGCGGATTCGTAGCTTGCCTCTGAGTCCGACGCGACGATCGGCTCGGGCGGGAGTGCGGGCCCTGGTTCGGGGGTCACGTCGGGGGCGGCTGTGGGTGCGGGAGTGACCGTCGGCTCCGAGATGGTCGACGCTTCCGTGGTGACCGTCGGCTCGCTGGTCTCAGTGGATTCCGGAGTGACCGGTGCTTCCGGAGTGACCGGTGCTTCTGGAGTGACCGTGGCCGCTGGGACAACCGTGGATTCCGGAGTGGTCAGAGGCTCCGGATCAGCCGGGGGTTCAGGAGTGGCCGTGGACGCCGCGGCCGTGGGCTCTGGCGTGACCGTGGACTCTGGGGCAGCGGGGGCTGAGGTTTCGGCGGGGGTGAGCTGGGCTTGCGCTGCGGCTTTTCTTCTGGCCCGCTTGGACTTGAGCGGCTTGGGCTCGGCCGGTGGGTCGGGCTGGGGGGCCGGGGCCGGGGCTGGCTTGGCGGCCTGGTCGGTCTTGGTGACCAGGGTCTTGACCGTCAGCAGGTCGCTGAGCGGCACCGTGGCCGCGCTGCGGTGCGGGCCGATGCCGTTGCCCGGGTCAGCCGGCGGGTCCAGTCGGCGCACGGCGGACCGGTCCTGGTCCCCGCTGTCAACGTCCCCGCTGCTTTGATTAGCGCTGCCCTGGGCCGTCGCCCGGCTCGGCTTGCCCTGCCTGGCGACGGCGTACAGCAGGGTGAATCCGATTAGCAGTACCGCCCACGGAACGATCGCCACGGTGGCTTCCATGGGCCGTTTGGGCAGCGTGACCGCCATCGCGTGGGTGGCGTCCGCGGCCGCGATGGCCGCGGTGACCACGAGGATCGCCAGCCACGCGTAGGCGCGCAGGACGCCGCGCAGCGCCAGTGCGGCGGCGCAGGCCACGAGCAGCACCGCGTCGAAGATGGCCGGGTAGATCCTGGCGAGCTTCAGGGTGACCCCGGCATGCAGCGCGGTGTCACGGGCGCCCGGATAAGAAATGACAAACGCGGCCGCCGCGAGAGCGAGCACACAGATGACCGCCACGATGAGCGCGGCGAGCCGAAGCCGCCGGCGGGCGTGTGTGGACCGGGAACCGTTCACTGGGGAGCCATTCATTACCGATTCGGACATTCTTCTTACAGCAGGCCAAGGGTACGCCGTCGACCCGTAGTGGACGGAACACCGACACGCCTGGTAACACCCGGCACTAAGCCGAATGTTCGTATTGGCCACCGTTCAGGAAACTAATGGCGGAAAAGCGGCGCCGGCGCCGCAGGGGACAGCGGCCTTCCGCCGGGGGAGGGCCGGGCCCGGGCCCGCACGGACAGCGAGAGGCCTGGTCCATCCCGTAGCCTGTGCAACGTGAACCTGCGCCTGCACGACACCGCGACCCGGACGGTCCGGGAGTTCCGTCCGCTCGTGCCCGGGACCGCGTCGCTTTACCTGTGCGGCGCCACCGTCCAGGCGCCACCGCACATCGGGCATCTGCGGTCGGGCGTCACCTTCGACATCGTGGTGCGGTGGCTGCGGGCGACCGGGCACAAGGTCACGTTCTGCCGGAACGTCACCGATATCGACGACAAGATCCTCAAGGTGGCCGCCGGTGAGGGCGTGCCCTGGTGGGCGATTGCCGAGCGTAACCAGCGCGCGTTCAACCGGGCTTACGACGCGCTTGGCTGCCTGCCGCCCGATGTCGAGCCGCGGGCGACCGGCCATGTGCCGGAGATGATCACGCTGATCCGGCGGCTGATCGAGCTCGGGCACGCGTATCCGGCCGAGGGCGACGTCTACTTCGACGTCCATTCCTACCGCCATTACGGCGAGCTTTCCGGCCAGCGGGTCGAGCAAATGCGGGCGGCCGACGACTCCGGCTCCCCGGGTAAGCGGGATCCCCGTGACTTCGCGCTGTGGAAGGGGGCCAAGCCCGGCGAGCCGTTCTGGGAGACGCCGTGGGGTCCCGGCCGGCCGGGCTGGCACCTGGAGTGCTCGGCCATGGCCATGAAGTACCTGGGTGAGAGCTTCGACATCCACGGCGGCGGCCTGGACCTGGTGTTCCCGCACCACGAGAACGAGATCGCCCAGTCCAAGGCGGCCGGCTACGAGTTCGCCCGCTACTGGCTGCACAACGGTCTGGTCGGGGTGGCCGGGGAGAAGATGAGCAAGTCGCTGGGCAATTCGCTGCTGGTCGGGGAGATGCTCGACAAGGTCCGGCCGGCCGAGCTTCGCTACTACCTCAGCCAGGCGCATTACCGGTCGCTGCTGGAGTACTCACCGGACGCGCTGGCCGAGGCGGTGGCGGCCTACCGGCGGATCGAAGGGTTCGTGACCAGGGCGGCCGAGCTCACCCGTGGCGCCGACGTGAGTGTGGCCGAAGTTTGGGGCGACCTCACGGACCTCCGGGCCGGCGACCTGCCGCCCGCGTTCGCGGCCGCGATGAACGACGACCTCGGGTTGCCCGAGGCACTGGCGGTCGTGCACACCGAGCTGCGCGGCGGCAACAACGCGCTGGCCGCCGGGGACCGGGACGCCGTCGCGGCATCGGCCGGCCGGCTGCGGGCCATGCTCGC
Source organism: Streptosporangiaceae bacterium (assembly GCA_036267135.1). Classification (GTDB taxonomy): domain Bacteria; phylum Actinomycetota; class Actinomycetes; order Streptosporangiales; family Streptosporangiaceae; genus PALSA-505. Next base: position 27,621 of record DATAWQ010000055.1, read on the forward strand.
CGTGCTCGGGCTCGACCCGCTGGACAAGCAGTGGCGCGCGGCCGAGCGCGACGACAACCTGCGCAGCGTGATCGACGCGCTGGTCGGGGTGGCGCTCGGCCAGCGGCAGGCGGCCCGTGAGCGCAAGGACTACCAGGCCGCCGACACGATCAGAGACGACCTGCGGGCCGCCGGGGTTCTCGTTGAGGACACCGCACAGGGCTCGCGCTGGGAACTGGAGCGATGACAGGTTCTGAGGGTGGCGGCCGCGGCGGATCAGGGCTGGGCGGGTCAGGGCAGGGCAGGGCCGGGCGCGGCGGCGTCAGCAAGAAGGGCAGGCCACGTCCTGGCACCGGTGGTTACGGCAAGCGGCAGCTGGAAGGCAAGGGGCCGACGCCGCCCGCGCACATGCGGCCGGGGCACCCGGCGCAGCGACGCAGCGCCCAGCAGGCCGCCCAGCGGACCAAGACCGGCGGCCGCGACGGGGCCGACGACGGGGCCACCGCCCAGCCCGGGGGTGCGGCCTGGCCGCGCCGGTCCGATGGGCCCGAGGTGGTGGCCGGGCGCAACGCCGTGGTCGAGGCGCTGCGAGCCGCCGTGCCTGGCACCGCTCTTTACGTCGCGCACCGGCTCGAGAGCGACGACCGGGTCCGGGCCGCGATCAAGCTGGCGGCCGACGCCGGCCTGCCGGTGCTGGAGACCGGCCGCTCCGAACTGGACCGGCTGACCCAGGGCGCGGTGCACCAGGGCCTGGCGCTGCGGGTGCGGCCGTACCAGTACGCGCACCCAGACGACCTGACCGCCCTGGCCGCCGACGCGGCTCAGCTTCCGCTGATCGTGGCGCTCGACGGGATCACCGACCCACACAACCTCGGCGCCGTGGCGCGTTCGGCCGCGGCGTTCGGTGGTCACGGGGTAGTGGTTCCCGCGCGGCGCAGCGCAGGCGTGACCGCGGGCGCGTGGAAGGCGTCGGCGGGCGCGCTGGCCAGGGTTCCGGTGGCGCAGGCGCCCAACCTGGCCCGCGCCCTCGCCAGCTACCAGCAGGACGGCCTGTTCGTGGTCGGCCTGGCCACCAGTGGCGGCACGGACATCGGCGACATGGACATCGCGGACAGCCCGCTGGTGCTGGTCGTCGGCTCGGAGGGGCGGGGCCTCTCGCGCCTGATCGCCGAGCAGTGCGACCTGCTCGTCCGGATCCCGATCGGCGTGACGGAGTCGCTGAACGCCAGCGTGGCGGCCGGTGTCGCGCTGTACGAGACGGCCCGCCGCCGCGGCACGCTCGGCCGCTGACCCGCGGCGCCGCACTGGCCTGCGAGGACGGCCCAAGGTCAGGATTCGGCTACGATGGCGGCGGCGAAACCGGCCGGTGTAGCTCAGACGGCAGAGCAACGGTCTTGTAAACCGTAGGTCAGGGGTTCGATTCCCCTCGCCGGCTCGCAAACCTCCGGGACCCGAAACCCCCGGGAACCTCGGTGCGTTCTCTTGGCATGGATGCTGTGACGGAGAACGTGGGGGTGCTGGGCTGGGCCAGGTACGTCGCACTAGGCGACAGCCTGACGGCCGGGCAGGGGGATCCGGGACCCGATGGCCGCCCGGTCGGGTGGGCGCAACGGCTGGCCGGGCTGCTCACCGAGCGGACCGCGATGTCCTGCGGGCTGGTCAATCTGGCCACCGGCGGGGCCACCGTGCCCGTGGTGCTCGGGCAGCAGTTGCCCGAGGTGCCGAGGCTGCGGCCGGATCTGGTCAGCGTCACGGTGGGGATGAACGACATCAGGGTGCCCGAGTTCAGCCCCGAGGCGTTCACCGCCGGGATGGGGCGGCTGCTCGACGGCCTGACCGCGACCGGGGCCACCGTGCTCGCCTCCACGCTGCCCGACATCGCCGACATCGCCCCGCTGCCGCCGGAACTCGTGGACATCGCGCACCGGCGGATACGGCAGGCCAGCGACATCATCAGGGAGCAGGCGGCGCGGCGCGGCGTGGTCTGCCTCGACGCCTGGGCGATGCCAGGCAGCAACGACCCCGGGCTGTTCGGCCCCGACCGGTTTCACCCCAACGCCAGCGGGCACCGGCTGATGGCTACGTCGTTTGCCGACCTGCTCGTGCCCGGCTGAACGGGCTGAACTTACTGATCCGGGCCGGCGCCGATTCTTCGGCGGCGGAACCACCGGCGGTGACTGGGCTGACCCGGCGGCGGCCGAGGTTCAGCGCCAGGTAGGCCCGCCAGACCAGGTAGGCCCGCCAGACCATGTAGGCCAGGAACACCGATCCGGCGATCACATAGCAGTTGGCCACGAGCGTGATCAGCCCGTGGAATCCGTAGCTGGTCCGGGTCAGCGAGTGCGGTGTCCACCACAGCGGGGCCAGGGCGAACAGGCCGAAGCCGCCCGCCGCGGCAATCCGTCCGCGCACGCCCTCGCGGGCCAGCACGATCAGGGCCGGGACCACCCAGACCCAGTGGTGGGTCCAGGACACCGGCGAGATCAGGAGGCCGGTGATGCCGGTCACGGCCCCGGCGCTGAGCCAGTCGCCGCGCCGGGCGAACACCGTGGCCGCCCCGAGCCCGATGACGGCGATCGCCACCGTCAGCGGCAGGTACCAGCCGCCGACGTGGCTCGCGCCGTGGAATATCCGGATCGCCGCGCCGTAGATGGACTGGTTGCCGATGTAGGGCGCGTCCACGCGCTTGGTGTCGTAGAAGAAACGCGTCCAGTACAGCCGCGACGCTTCCGGCGTGGCCAGATATCCGATCAGGCCGCAGACGGCGAACGTGCCGGCCGCGATCAGCGCCGCCTTGGTCCGCCGGGTGAGCAGGAACAGCACGATGAAGATGCCGGGCGTCAGCTTGATCGCGGCGGCGATGCCGACGCCGATCCCGCCCCGGCGGCCCTGGGCCACCCGCCACACGTCGACCAGCACGACGGCCAGCAGGATCAGGTTGATCTGGCCGTTGAACAGCGTGTGGTACACCGGTTCGAGCACCAGGGCGACGGCCGTGACCGCGGCGATCATGGGCAGCGACGGCCGCCAGCCCGCCAGCTTCAGTGCGGCCCAGGAGGCCACCGCCAGGCCCGCGACCGACGCCAGTTCCCACAGCACCTGGGCCACGGCGGTGGGCAGCATCGAGAGGGGCGCGAACAAGGCGGCGGCCAGCGGCGTGTAGGTGAACCAGTGCCCGTTGGCCTTGCCGAGGTACAGGACGGTGCCGTGGCCGAGGGCGTGCCCGCCCCACATGTAGACGGCGAAGTCCACGGCCTTGAAGCTGACCGCGTACCAGACCAGGACCCCGACTTCGGCCAGCAGGATGCCGTAGACCAGGCCGGCTACCCATCGCTTCGCGAGCCAGTTCCTGAGCGTCGCTCCGGTGGCCGAAAGAATCCCGCGCGGGGTCTGCGTCAAGATCAACACCTCGGTCGCGCAGGCCTGAGCCAGTGGGTCAGGACCACGAGCCCGAGCGCCCCGGCCGGAGGCAGCGTGACCAGGGCCGGTAGCTGGTAGCGCCAGGAGAACTCGAACACGTCGGAGACGAGCAGCACGGCCACCCCGGTCGCGAAGAACAGCAGGCAGGCCAGCGCCAGCCCCCGCGGGCCCGTTTCCCCGCCACCCGCGCCGTCCGCGCCGTCCTGGCCGTGGGCGGCCCGGCGGCGGGCCAGTGGCCAGCCGATCAGGGCCGCCGAGCCGCCCAGCCCGGCCAGCGCCGCCACCAGGTAGAGCGGCCCTGGCGTGAAGCCACCGTGCAACTGGTAACCACGCAGGAAGCTGGCCGGCCCAGCCGACACGGCCGGGCGACCGCCGCCGGACCGGGCGATAGCCGAACCGACCTCGGCCCGGGTGGCGTGCGGTGTGTAGTACGGGTAACGGCTCTGGAACTGCCAGCGGTCGATGGGCGTATCGCCCGGGTCGGTGACCCGGTCGGTGGCGAACAGCTTCAGCGTGTCCCGGCCGATGGCCGAGACCACGTTCATCGGCTGCTGGCTGAGCACCGCCCTGGTGAACCTGGCCACCAGGTGGGAAGCGGCGGCGGGGGGCAGATGGGTGCCGAAGCGGGGCGAGGCGGGGTTGTGCTCGAGGCCGTCGTCGCCGAGCGCCGCCTTCTGCGCCGGGGCCGGGCAGAGCGGCCGCTCGGCGGCGGGCACGCGCAGCGTCGCGCAGTCGGCCGCCGCCGCCACCCGCCCGTACAGCCCGTTGGTGCCGGTGTTCGACAGCCAGAAGTGGCCGGTCACGGCGGCGGCGATGCTCATGTAGGCCAGGATCGGCACAACGAAGGCCACGCACACCAGGCCGGCCCGGGCGAGCGCCCGCCGCCAGCCGTCGGCGGCGGCCAGCACGTAGATCACGGCCGGCAGCACCAGGCACTCACCCACCTGCGCGAACGTGGCCGAAAGACCCAGCGTGGCCCCGGCCGCGGCGAGCATCCACAGTGGCGTACGCGGCCGCCACAGCAGCAGCGCCAGGCCGGCCACGATCAGCGCCTCCAGCCACACGTCCGGCATGACCGTCTGCTCGATCTGCAGTTCGTAGGCGTCCAGCAGCACCGGGGCGGCGGCCAGCGCGGCCAGCCAGCGCGGCGAACCGCGGCGGGCCAGCACCGCATAAATGGCCACGGCCATCGCCAGCCCGATGAGGTGCTGCACCGCGGCCACCGTGTCCAGATTGCCGACTACGAGGATCAGCCGGAGCGGCACCCGGTAGCCGACCGGGTCGTTGCCGCCGGAGTGGAAGAGGTACTTCCCGCTGTCGATGTAGAACAAGATCGGCCGGTAGGCCACCATGGCCAGCACCCGGAGCACAAGACCGGCCAGCAGCAGCCCGGCCAGCACCCAATGCCGGCCCAGCCCGGCCCGCAAGGCCGCCACACGCGCCGCCCCGGAACGGACCGACGCCGCACCGGCCACCCCCGGCTGGGCCTGCTTGGGCACGGCGGCACCGGGCGAGTCATCGGCGTCCGGGGACCCGGGGCCGGTCCCAGCGGGATCGGCGTCCCCGTCCGGCTGGACTTCCGTCCCCCGTCCGGCCGGTATCTTGGGCATTCGCATCAGGGTCATTCCGACGATGGTCATGGCCTCCCGGCTGACCACAGCCAGGGACGCGCCGGCGTTGCGGGACCGCGAGGGTGTGCCGTAGCAGGCTACCCGAAGGCCGCGACGGGCACGGGGCGGAAGGATCCACGCAGGGAGGAGTCCTCGCCCGCCTTGACGTCGCTTATTGGCCCGGAAAGACGCCCTACTTTGGCCGGAAAGACACCCCACGGCACGAAAGCCCCCGAGGGCGCCGTCCAGCGCGGTCACGGGCCGCTGGCCGGGACGCCGGCCGCGCTCGGCCGGGGCTGGCTGGTGGCCGGGCTGGCCGTGTGCGCCGGGTACGCCGGGTGCGTCGCGCTGCTCAGCAGCAGCGTGGTGGAACGGCCGTGGGGACTCATTGCCGCGCCCTGTTACGCGGTGGCGGCCGTGGCGGCCGCGCTGTGGCGGCGCCGCGGCACCGACGTCGCGCTGGTGCTGAGCCTGGCCGGCGGGCTGCTGGCCCCGCTGGCCTGGCTGGTGGCGCGGGGCGTGCAGCAGCGCGAAGTGAACGTGATCGCCTGGGGCGGCTGGCTGCTGATCCACCACGGCACTCCGTACCGCAGCGTGGCGGCGCTGGCCCACACCCCCAACCCGGACAACTACAACCCGTACCTGCCGGCCATGGAGGTGTTCGCGCTCGGCCGGGCGGTGTGGCGGCACTACCCGCTCACCGACCCGCGGATCTGGTTCGCCGTGGTCTTCGCGGTGGTGTTCTGGCTGGCGCTGCGGGTCACCGGAACCAGGCACAGCGCCCGCTGGACGGCGCTGGTGGCCGCGACGCCGGTGTTCGCCTTCCCGCTCGCGGTCAGCGGCGACGACGTGCCGGTGATCGCCCTGATGTGCCTCGGCCTGGCACTGCTTTCTGGGCCGCCCCGGCCCGGGTGGGCGGGGCTGGCGCTCGGGGTCGCGGCCGCGATGAAGGCGACGGCCTGGCCCGCGCTGCTGATCGCGGCCGTGCTGGTGGCGGCCAGGGACGGCAGGCGCCCGGCGGCCAAGCTGGCGGCCGTGGCGCTGGGCGCCTTCGCGCTGCTGGTCGGCCCGATCGCCGCGGTGTCCCCGTCCGCGCTCACCGACAACACGATCGCGTTCCCGCTGGGCCTGGCCAGCGTCAAGTCAGGTGCGGTCAGCCCGCTGCCTGGCGTGCTGCTGGCGCAGACCGGTCACACCGGCCACCTGATCGCCACCGGCCTGCTCGCGCTGGCCGGGCTCGCCGTAGTGGTGTCCCTGGTGCTCCGGCCGCCACGGACCGTGCCCGCGGCCACCTGGCGGCTGATCGTCGCCCTGGTGCTGATGTTCACGCTGGCGCCGTCCACCCGGTTCGGCTACTACATCTACCCGCTCGGCCTGGGCGTCTGGCTGTGGATTGCGTACCGGCCACCGGCCGGCCACGCGGTGGAGCAGGAGGCGGCCGGGGCCGTCGAGGGCCGGATACCGTTATGCGAGTGAAGAGGTTGCGGGTCTGGGCGCTGCTGCCCGTCGCGGTGGCCGCCCTGGCCGCCGCCACGGCAGGTCCCGCGGTGGCCGCGCAATCCATACCTGACCAAGCGCAGTCCACGGGGCCACGGCCGGTCGTGCTCGTGGGCATACCCGGGCTGCGCTGGAGTGACGTGTCGGAGGCGGGCACCCCCAATCTGTGGCGGCTGGCGGACGCGGGCTCGGTGGGCAGCCTGGTGGTGCACACGATCTCGACGGTGACCTGCCCCGGCGACGGCTGGCTGACGCTGAACGCCGGCACCAGGGCCACGGTGCGGCACGTGCACCCGGGGCAGTGCCCGCCGCTCCCCGCGGTCACCCCGGCCCGGCCGGCGGCCGGCCCGCCGGTCCCGGCCAGCATCGCGCAGATGCCCGCCCTGGTGACCTACAACCAGCGGTTCCACTACGGCCCCGACTGGGGGCTGCTGGCCTCGGCGGCCGGGCCGGGCGGGTGCGCCACGGCCGTCGGCCCTGGCGCGGCGCTGGCCCTGGCCAGCCCGCAGGGACGGGTGGCCGGCTACCTCCCGTCGGCGGCCACCGCCACCCGGGCCACGTTCGCCCGGTGCCCGCTGACCGTCGTGGACCTGGGCGCGCTCAGCGCCTCGCCCGGACGCGCGGCCCACGTCAAAGCCGACGACACCGAACTCGGCCGGATCAGCGGGGACCTCCCGGCCGGGGCCATCCTGGTGGTCGCCGCGCCGGGGGACGACCTGAGCCCGCACCTGCGGGTGATCGTGGTGCACGGCCCCGGTTACGCCGGTGGCCTGCTGCACACGGCCTCCACCCGCCAGGCCGGGCTGACCCAGCTCACCGACGTCACCGCGTCGGTGCTGCGCTGGCGGGCCCGGCTGGTCCCTTCGGCGGCCGTTGGCTCGCCGCTGACCAGCGGCGCCCGCCCCGGCCTGGCCGCCGAGATCCACGCGCTGCTCGGGCAGGACACCGCGGCCCAGGTGTACCGGGCCACGTTCGGCTGGTTCTTCGTCATCTTCGCGGTGGGTGAGGCGGTCGTGTTCGGGCTGATCGCCGTGGCGCTGCGCGGCCGCCAGGAAGAGCGCAGGCGCCGCCGCCGGGCGGCCTGCCGGGTGACCGGCGTGGTGGCGGGCTCGGTCCCGGCCGGCACGTTCCTGGCCAGCCTGGTGTCGTGGTGGACGCTGCCGCACCCGGCCATCCTGCTGTACCTGCTGGCCACCGCCTGGACGGCGGTGATCGCCGCGGTCGCGCTGGCCGGGCCGTGGCGGCGGCACCCGTTCGGCCCGCCGGGGATCATCGGCGCGATCACCCTGGCCGTGGTCGGCATCGACGTGATGACCGGGTCGCGGCTGGAACGCAGCACCCCGTTCGGCCTGAACGTGCTGTGGGGGGGCAGGTTCTACGGCGAGGACAACAACACCGTCGGGATCTACGCGGCGGCGACCGTCCTGTGCGCCGTCTGGCTGGCCACGCTCCTGCTCCGCCGCGACGGCGGGGCCGCCGCGACACGCTGGCGCGGGCCGCGGGGGCAGGCGGTGCTGGTGGCCGCCGCGGTGGCGCTGTTCTCCGTGGTGGCCTCCGGCTGGCCCGGCTTCGGCGCCAAGGTGGGCGGGACGATCGCGATGGTCCCCAGCCTGCTGGTGCTGCTCATGGCCGTCGCGGGCATCAGGATCACCTGGCGCCGTGCGCTGGTCGTGGCGGTCAGCGGGCTGCTCGTGATCGCGGCGTTCGGGCTGGTGAACTACTTCGTGCCGTTCACCGGTCACTCCGACATCGGCGCGTTCGCCGGGCAGGCCATCCACGGCCAGGGCGGCGGCACGCTGCAGCGCAAGATCAGCACCAACCTGGGCTCGCTCACCACCACGCCGTACAGCGTGATCATCCCGGTCGTCGTGGTCGCGCTGGGCGTGCTGCTGCTGCGGCCGGCCTGGTTCGCGGCCGGCTCGCTGACCGAGGCCAGGCGCACGGTGCCGCTGCTGAGCGTCGCCCTGGCCGCGATCTGGGTGATGGCGGTGCTGGGCTGGTTCGCGGAAGACTCCGGGGTCGCCGTGCCCGCGTCCATGCTGCCGTTCGTGCTGCCGCTGGCCATCGCCATCGTGTCGGGCGCCCCGCGGGCCGCAGGCGGCCACCCGGCCGACGGCCGCGACGGTCCCAGCGTGACCGCGACGTCCCCAGCGGGTAACCAAGCAGCAGGATGACGAGGGCCAGAGGAGCAGGCGTGCAGTATCAGGTGTCGAGAATGGTGGCCGGTCCGCTGCTGCGGGCGTTCGCGCGCCCGCTGGTCACCGGCCTGGAGCACATCCCGGCCGAAGGCGGCGCGATCATCGCCTCCAACCACCTGTCCATCGTGGACTCGATCTATCTGCCGCTGATGGTGCCGCGCCCGGTCACGTTCGCGGCCAAGTCCGAGTACTTCACCGGCACCCGGCTGATCGACCGGCTCACCGCGGCCTACCTGCGGGCCACCAACCAGCTCGCGGTGGACAGGACTGGCCCGCGCGCCGCGCAGGACATGCTGGAGGCGGCGCTGGCCCGGCTGCGCGGCGGCGAGCTGTTCGGCATCTACCCGGAGGGAACCAGGTCGCCGGACGGGCGGCTGTACCGCGGCCGGATCGGGGTGGGCTGGCTGGCGGTGAACTCGGGCCTGCCGGTCATCCCGGTGGCCATGAAGGGCACCGACCGGGTGCTCGCGCCCGGCCGGATCATCCCGCACCCGACCCGGATCCAGATCACCATCGGCAAGCCGCTGACGTTCGGGCCGGAGATGCTGCAGGGGCCGGGGGGCAAGGTGCGCCGGACGATCACCGACGAGGTCATGCGGGCCATCGGCGAGCTGTCCGGCCAGGAGTACGTGCCGGTGTACGCGAGCACCCGCAAGGAGGAACTCGCGGCCGCGAGGGGCTAGCGGAAGAGCTAGGCAGACGCCACGCTGAGCCGCACGTGCGCGCCGGGCGGCAGCCCGAGCCGCTCCGCCGCGTCGCCGGCGTTGACGGCCAGCGAGATCAGCCCGGCGCTGTCGGTGTAGGCCACCAGCTCACCCGGCGCCACCGAGGCGAACGTCTCCAGGTAAGGCAGGGTGAGGTGGCGGCGGCCGCAGCGCACCAGCACGCTGGACCCGAGCCCGATCCCCATCCGGCCGGCCTCGGAGGCGGCGATGGACAGCTGCACGTTGCCGAACCTGTCCACCGACATCACTTCGCCCTCGGCCTCCCCGTCGTGCACCCGGCTGGTCGGGGCCGGCAGGCTCACCAGGTCCGCGACGTCGATCTCATCGCCGACCGAGGTGACGTCGGTGCCGTTGGCCAGGTGCGCGGCCACCGGGGCGAAAATGTCCCGGCCGTGGAAGGTGGCCGACACCGGGTGCAGCCACAGCTCTCCGTTGGTGAGCTGGTAAGCCTTCGTGGCCCCGCCCGCCGCTGCCACCGCCCAGGACAGCAGGCCGTTGTCCGGGCCGATGAAGATTCCCTCCGGGGTGCGGATCGCGACCGGCCGCCGCGCCGTGCCCACGCCGGGGTCCACGACCGCGACATGCACGCCGCGTGGCAGGTAGGGGATCGTCTGCGCGAGCACGGCCGCGCCGCGGCGCACATCGCCGGGCGGCACCAGGTGGGTGATGTCGATGACCGGCACACCGGGCGCGATCCGACAGGCCACACCGTGGCAGGTCGCGACGAATCCGTCCTCGAGGCCGTAGTCGGTAAGGAACGTAAGGCAGTCAAATGAAGCCACGAAGGGTGAGCGTACGTCGTCAGTGGCCCCCTCGCATAGACCGCCTACGATGGTTTTGCCGACCGGGACGTGCAGCACGCATCGCGATCGCGGCCAGGCGAACCTGCCGGGGAGGTGACATGGCGACGCTGCAGGAGCGTGACATGCGCATCCTCGACTTCGAGCGCCGCCTGTGGCGCAGCCCCGGCGCGAAGGAGCTGGCCATCAGGGAGAGCTTCGCCATGTCGGCGACTCGTTACTACCAGCTGCTCAACGACCTGATCGACCGGCCGGAGGCGGCGGCCTTCGACCCGGTGCTGATCAAGCGGCTGCGGGCCCGCCGGTCCCAGCGGGCCAGGCGGCGCAGCGTGCGGCCCGCGGATCCGGGCGCTTAAGGCTGGCCCGGCCGCGAAGCCAGGCGATTTTTGTGACCTGAACGGCTGCGCGGTGGCGGCGTCGTGGTCAGTCCAGTGCGGCGAGCTGGCCAGCCAGCCAGCGGCCGGGCGGCTCGGCGGCACCGGCCGCGGCCAGCGCGGCGCAGCGGCGGTCCCGCTCCGCGCGCGGCATGGTCAGCCCCTGGTACATGGCGTCCGCGGTGGCGGTCACGTCGTAGGGGTTGACGACCAGGGCGTGCTCGCCAAGCTCGGGGCAGGCCCCGGTCTCCCTGGACAGCACCAGCGCGCAGCCGCGCTCTGACACGATCGGGCCCTCCTTGGCGACCAGGTTCATGCCGTCGCGGATGGGGTTGACCACGAGCACGTCGGCCATCCGGAAGGCGGCCAGGGACCTGGCGTAGTCGTCGCGCACCTCGAGGATCAGCGGATCCCAGTCCGGCGTGCCGAACTCCGCGGTGATGTCCGCGGCGGCCCGCTTGACGCTGTCGGTGTAGGCGCGGTACTCGGGCAGGTCGTGCCTGGACGGGTAGGAGAAGGCCAGGTGGGTGACCGCGCCGTGCAGCTCAGGGTGGGTGGCCAGCAGTTCGCGGTAGGCGTCGAGGCCACGCACGATGTTCTTGGACAGTTCTGTCCGGTCGACCCGGACGATCAGCTGCCTGCCCCGGCTGGTCCCGGCCAGCGCTTGCATGCTCGCCTCGACGTCCGGCCGCTCCGCCCGGTCCCGCAGGCCGGCCGCGTCGACGCCGAGCGGGTGCACGCCGACGCCGCAGACGTGGCCCCGGTGGGTCACCAGGCCCGCGGCCCGGTCCACCTTGGCCCCGAGTACCTCCGCGCAGCAGTCCAGGAAGGCGTCGGCCCACCGCTGGCAGTGAAACCCGGCGTGGTCGGCGCCGAGCATGCCCTCCAGCAGTTCGCGGCCGACCTGGTCGGGCAGTATCCGGAAGTAGTCGGGCGGGGCCCACGGGGTGTGCGAGAAGTGCGCGATCCGCACGCCCGGCGCCAGCCTGGCCAGCATCCCGGGGACCAGGGCCAGGTGGTAGTCCTGCACCATGACCTTGACGCCGTCGGCTGCCTGGCCGCCGGGGCCTGGCCCCTCGGCCAGGGCTGTGCCGTTCACGCCCTCGGCGAGGGCCTGGGCGAACGCCGTGTTGTAGTCGCGGTAGGCGGCCCAATCGGCGGCGAAGGCGGGGCCGAACCTGGGCTGGTTCGGGGTGTCGTAGAGCAGGTGGTTGACGAACCACAGGGCCGAGTTCGCCACCGAGTTGTAGGCCAGGTCGAAGGTACTGGCCGGGATGTCCAGCATCCGGACGGCCGGCCCGGTGTCGTGGCCGTCCAGATCGATCCGGCCCCCCTGGGCCTGCCGCGCGGCGGCCCGGTCCGCGTCGCTCAGCGCCGCGCAGATCCACAGCAGGTCGCCGGCGCCGTCCAGCGAGGAAAGGCCCGACACCAGGCCGCCCCCGCCGCGCCGGGCCGACAGCGCCCCGTCGCCGTCCCAGCCGAACGACACGGGACCTCGGTTCGATGCGACAAGAACGCGGCTCATCGCCCGACAGGGTAGCGGGTCGCCCGATCTGGGCCCGGCCTGGCCATCGGTTACAGTGTTGTGGATAACTGAATAGCTCTCATCCAGAGGGGTGGAGGGATCGGCCCTGTGAAGCCCCGGCAACCATCGTGGATGCGCATGCTCTTTTAACCGGGGTTCTCTCACGCCGGCCGGGGCCAGTTCGCGACAGGTGCCAAGTCCGGCCCGCGGCCAGGGTGGCCGCTGGGAAAGATGAGGAAATGAGGCCTCGTCACGTGAGCACCACCCCCAGGACCCTGACCCCCGCCGCGCCCGGCCCTTCTGGCGACCGGTTGCCCTTCGGTCACGCCACCGGCCTGACCTGCCGTGAGTGCGGCGCGAGCGTCGAACTCGGCCCGCACTACGCCTGCCTCGAATGCTTCGGCCCGCTGGAGGTCAGCTACGACTTCCCGGCCGTGACCAGGGCGGACATCGAGGCCGGGCCGTCTAGCCTGTGGCGGTACGCCAGCCTGCTGCCGGTGCCGTCCGACATCGCGTCATCGCCAGGCACCGAGCCGGGCTGGACCAGGCTGATCCGGGCCGACAACCTGGCCGCGGCGCTGGGTATGCGGCGGCTGTGGATCAAGGACGAGCGGGGCAACCCGACGCACTCGTTCAAGGACCGGGTGGTCGCGGTGGCGCTCGCCGCCGCCACCGAGATGGGCTTCAAGGTGCTCGCCTGCCCGTCCACCGGCAACCTGGCCAATGCCGTGGCCGCGGCGGCGGCGCGGGCCGGGATCCGGTCCGTGGTGCTGGTGCCGGCCAACCTGGAGACCCAGAAGATCATCATGACCGCCGTGTACGGCGGCACCCTGGTCACCGTGGACGGCACCTACGACGACGTGAACAGGCTCGCCTGCGAGCTGGCGGGCGAGCACGAGGACTGGGCCTTCGTCAACGTCAACGTGCGGCCGTACTACGCGGAGGGCTCCAAGACCCTCGGCTACGAGATCGCCGAGCAGCTCGGCTGGCGGCTGCCGGAGCAGATCGTCATCCCCATCGCCTCGGGCGCCCAGCTCACCAAGATCGACAAGTCGTTCGGCGAGCTGGCCACCCTCGGCCTGGTCGACGAGACGGGCTGGCGTGTGTTCGGGGCTCAGGCGAGCGGGTGCGCACCCGTGTCGGCCGCGTTCGCGGCCGGTCACGACGTGGTCAAGCCGGTACGCCCGGACACCATCGCCAAGTCCCTGGCGATCGGTGACCCGGCCGACGGGCCTTACGCGCTCGACGTGGTGCGCCGCACCGGCGGCGCGATCGCCGACGTGACCGACGAGGAGATCGTGGACTCGATCGGCCTGCTGGCCGCGACCGAGGGCATCTTCGCGGAGACCGCGGGCGGTGTGGTGCTCGGCGTGCTGCGCAAGCTGCTGGCCGCCGGGCAGCTCGATCCCGGGGCCGAGACCGTCATCATCAACTCCGGCGACGGCCTGAAGACCCTGAACGCGGTGCCGGCCGCGCTCCGGGTTCCCGAGGCCATCGCGCCGACCCTCGACGCCTTCACGAAGGCGGGTCTGGGCTGAGCCGGCCGGCGGGTCTGGGGGAGCCTGCCGGTGGGAATTTCACCGGCAGCGTTGCTGGCCCGCAACTGCCTGCCGAGCCCGGTGCGGCGCCGGCCTAGGGGCCGGAAATCCTTTGTACACCGCGGATTCGTGTCACGGGTGGGGGCAGACGGGCGTGTGCGGCCGGTGCATACCGGAGAGGTTCGTCACTTCATTGATCAGAAGTGGGCGTTCCCGTGACGCACTACACCAGGTAAGGTCGTTTCCGGTCGCTGTCGGCTCCGTGGACTTGCTCGGCTGTGTCAGGTATGTCCGCTCCCCGCTCCGCGATCGGGGACCCCGCAGATGAATTGCGGAGTCTGGCAAGTCAGGGCAAGTTAGGAGTTGTTGGGAATGGCTCAGGGCACCGTCAAGTGGTTCAACGCGGATAAGGGTTACGGCTTCATCGCGGTCGACGGTGGCAGGGACGTCTTCGTCCACTTCTCGGCCATCCAGTCGGATGGCTACCGCACCCTCGAAGAGGGCCAGCGGGTGGAGTTCGAGATCACGCAGAGCGACCGGGGTCCGCAGGCGGACGCCGTCCGCATGCTGTGAGGGCGCTGTCAGGGCAGCAGTTCGATCTCCACGTCAGGGTGCAGCGCCCTGATCGGGCCTGGCAGCGCGCTGACCACCGGCCAGCCGCGATCGGCGGCCAGGAAGGCGGCGTGCGCGGACGCCGTGCCGACCCCCTTGGGCGGGCTGCCGGACCGCAGCAACCCGGTGCCCCTGGCCTCGGGCTCGCCGAACTGCACCACCTTGGCGATCGGCGACCGCAGCAGGTCGAACAGGCGCGCTTGGTCTTCCGGGTCGTCCAGGCTGGCCAGCGCGTCGGCCAGGCACGGCGCCGGCACCACCAGCATGATCAGGAGTTCGTGGCTGACGTAGAGCAGCGCCTGCATGTACGGCCGGCCGCGAGCGGCCTGGACGAGTGCGCTGGTGTCGAGAATCCGCCCGCCGATCACGCCGCGGACTCGTCGCCCGCGCCGAGGGCACGCCGGGCCCAGGCATAGTGCTCGGAGCCGGGGTCCGGGCAGTCGGCGAAGATCCGGGCGATCGTGGCCTTGGCGTCCCGCCAGTCGTCTTCGCGCCGCAGCAGTTCGGCGATGTGGCCGGACACCGAGTCGATGCGGCCCTCCTGCTTGGCTCGACGCAGCTTGTCGACCAGATCCCGCGGCAGGCTGATGGCCAGCTTCTCGGTGGCGGACATACTTCGGTTATACCGCCGTCACGGCGAGGGCCTCAACCGGTCCGGGAAACCCGCTCAGGCGGGGCCGGGTGCTCATCCGGGCCGCCGGGCCCAGACGAGACCTAGACCAGACCCAGGCCAGGCCGTCGTGGCCTCAAGCCGTCGATGATCGGTTTGCACTCTCCCCCTTAGAGTGCTAAACAGGTCGTTGGCACTCTCACCCCGAGAGTGACAACTTACGGCGGGATCGGGGCGATGAGGCTTCCCCTCGCGGCAGGAAAGGACTGCTCGCGGGCGTAGGCCGTCCGTCGCGGGCGTCGGCTCGATCCGTACTAGCCACAAAGTTCCGGAGGACTGGGGCCTATGGCAAGCAAGATGATCGCGTTCGATGAGGACGCCAGGCGCGGCCTCGAGCGCGGCATGAATCAGCTCGCCGACGCCGTGAAAGTAACCCTCGGGCCCAAGGGCCGCAACGTCGTTCTTGAGAAGAAGTGGGGAGCCCCCACGATCACCAACGATGGCGTGTCCATCGCTAAGGAGATCGAGCTCGAGGACCCGTGGGAGAAGATCGGCGCCGAGCTTGTTAAGGAAGTTGCGAAGAAGACCGACGACGTCGCCGGTGACGGTACCACCACGGCTACCGTGCTGGCCCAGGCGCTGGTCCGCGAGGGCCTGCGCAACGTCGCGGCGGGTGCCAACCCGATGTCGCTGAAGAAGGGCATCGAGGCAGCCGTCGAGCGGGTGAGCGAGGAACTGTCCAAGCTCGCCAAGGACGTGGAGACCAAGGAGCAGATCGCTTCGACCGCCTCCATCTCGGCCGGCGACCCGGCCATCGGCGAGATGATCGCCGAGGCCATGGACAAGGTCGGCAAGGAAGGCGTCATCACCGTCGAGGAGAGCAACACCTTCGGCCTCGAGCTTGAGCTCACCGAGGGTATGCGCTTCGACAAGGGCTACATCGCGCCTTACTTCGTCACCGACCCGGAGCGCTTGGAGGCTGTGCTCGAGGACCCCTACATCCTCGTGGTCAACTCCAAGATCTCGGCCAACAAGGACATGCTGCCGCTGCTGGACAAGGTGGTGCAGTCGGGCAAGCCGCTCGCGGTGATCGCGGAGGACGTCGAGGGCGAAGCCCTGGCGACCCTGATCGTGAACAAGATGCGTGGGCTGTTCAAGTCGGTTGCCGTCAAGGCGCCCGGCTTCGGCGACCGGCGCAAGGCCATGCTCGGCGACATCGCCATCCTGGTCGGCGGTCAGGTGATCAGCGAGGAAGTCGGTCTCAAGCTCGAGAACGCCGACCTCGACCTGCTCGGCAAGGCCCGCAAGGTCGTCGTCACCAAGGACGAGACCACGATCGTGGACGGCGCCGGTGACGCCGACCAGATCGCGGGCCGGGTCAACCAGATCAAGACCGAGATCGAGAACAGCGACTCCGACTACGACAAGGAGAAGCTGCAGGAGCGGCTGGCCAAGCTGGCGGGCGGCGTGGCCGTCATCAAGGCTGGCGCCGCCACCGAGGTTGAGCTGAAGGAGCGCAAGCACCGCATCGAAGACGCGGTGCGCAACGCCAAGGCCGCGGTGGAGGAGGGTGTCGTCGCCGGTGGCGGCGTGGCCCTGCTGCACGCGGGCGCGAACGCCTTCGAGAAGCTCGACCTGTCCGGCGACGAGGCCACCGGGTCCGCGATCGTGCGCCGCGCGCTCGAAGAGCCGCTGAAGCAGATCGCGGTCAACGCCGGCCTCGAGGGCGGCGTGGTGGTCGAGAAGGTCAAGACGCTCCCGGCTGGTGAGGGTCTGAACGCCGCGACCGGCGACTACGTCGACATGTTCAAGGCTGGGATCATCGACCCGGCCAAGGTGACGCGGTCGGCGTTGCAGAACGCCGCCTCCATCGCGGGGCTGTTCCTCACCACCGAGGCAGTCATCGTGGAGAAGCCGGAGAAGGAGAAGGCCCCGGCCGCTCCCGGCGGAGGTGACATGGACTTCTAGCCCTTGGGCTGGAAAGTTCGCAGGCAGAAGGGCGGCCCCCCGGAAGCGGGGCCCCCCCCAGGCTTTACTGGTGTGCC
>DATAWQ010000056.1:0-8091 GCA_036267135.1 Streptosporangiaceae bacterium
GCCTCGGGCATCCGGATCGCGGCCATCGCCACCGTGATGTTGGTGGCCAAGGCCTCCCGCTCGGCGGGCGTGATGAACTCATACGGCACCGATGGCAGCCGGAAGTACGCCCAGGCGTGGGTCTCCGACAGCAGAATCCGGTCGTCGAAGTACCTGACGGTGATCCGGCTGCGCCCCCTGCTCGACCGGGTTCCCCCGCTCACCGCTGATCCCCTGGTCCGGCCGCGAGGCCCGAGACCAGCACACCAGCCAGCTCCGTAATGGCCTGCCGGGCGGGCTGGCGCAGCGGCGTGGCCCCCGCGCACGGGCCGCTGCCCGCGCCGAGCTGGTCCTCCCACGGCACCCGCACGATCGCGCGGCAACGGCCGACCATGATCGCTTCGGCCCGTTCCACGTCGGGCAGGCTCCGGGTGCTCACGCCGTTCACCACCATGACCGCGTTGGCGGCCAGCTTGTGGTGGTCATGCTTCTCCAGCCATTCTCTGGTCATCGCGACCGCTCGCGGCGCGTCCCCGCTCGCCGGTGCCACCAGGACCAACTGGTCGGCCATGGCCAGCACCTTGCCGACTCCCGAGGCTCCGGGGTCGACCAAGCTGATACCGTACCGCTCCGCGAGGCGTGAGCCGATCTTGGTGAAGTCGTGGTCGGCCGAGCCACCGTCCGCGATCACTTCGATCCCCGGCACGGGGCGCCCGGGCAGGGCCGCGCGGACCAGTTGATACACGGTGCCGGCCGCGGCCTGGGCCCGCTGGGCGAGCGAGCCGTCGCCCGGATTGAGGTCGAGCGCACCCACCGCCTCGGCGCGCAGGCTGGCCAGCATGCGCGCGGTCAGCAGGGCCGTGACGGTCTGGCCTGCGCCGCTCGTGCAGCCCAGGACCACGATCCGCCGCGGTCCCCCCAGCCGCATCCTGGCCCGGGCCTGGTCGCGTTCTTCCTGGCTGGGCGCGTGGACGGGCCCAGGAGGCTCGGCATGCTTGGGCGCCGCCGGGCCCTGGGCTACCGCGGAACCTGGGACCGCAGGGCCTGGGACAGCAGGGCCTGGAACAGCAGGGCCTGGAACTGCGGCGGGGCCCGGCTGTACCGCTACCGGGACCGGCGGAACGACACGCTTGGGGACATCGGCCGGGCTGGGCGAAACCGCGGGACCCGGCCGGCCGGTCGTTGGCTGAACTGGCGCGGGAGTCCCGTTGGCCACGGCACGCCCCGGCTGGGCAGCCGACCGAGGCCGATCAGCGTGCTTGGGTGCCGCCACCGGCCCGGACCGCATCGGTGCGGGGCCCGACGGCGAGACCACAGGACCCGCCGGCGGGACCGCGGGACCCGGCGGGGAAGCCACGCGGCCTGGCGGTGCGGCCGCTGAAATCGGCGGGATCACGTGCTCCGGGACATCGACCGGCCTGGGCGGAACCACGGCCGTAGGAGGAACCACGCGCCCAGGACCGCCGGCGGGTGGCTGGACCGGATTAGCGGGGGCACTGTTCGCCACCATGCGGTCCTGCTTAGCGGCGCGTCCGCGGCCACGACCACGCCCGCGCTCGGCGGCGCGACCTCGCTCGGCCGAACGGCCCGGTCCGGAGTTACGACCGGCAGCGGTCGCCAGACCGGCGCCTGGGCCAGCCGCGGAACCGGCGGCCTGACCGGACACGGAACCGGAAACGGAGCCCGGCTCGGTGCCAGAGCCCGGGGCGCCTGAAGTGGGCGGCCGGACAGGTGTCGTGGAGGCAGGTGCCGCGGAAGCAGGAACCGTGGAGGCAGGAGCGGCGCTGGCGGTTGGCTGCTTCGGGTCCCAGCCGGTTTTCGGCGCCGCCTTCTTTGCCGGCCCGCCGGTCTCGGCGTGGGCAACCTCAAGGTCTCGTGGGCCGGGGGCACCGATCGGCCAGCCTCCGATGGGGCCTGGCCGCGCGCGGGTGGCCCAGTCCGGGCGCTCGCCGCCGGCCGGCGGGGTCCCGGGGCCAGAGGTGCGGCGCGGAGGCCGCATACCCACGCCGGTACCTGGTACCGGCGGGGCAGCGGCGGGGGTCCTGGCGGGCCTCGCCGTGGCCGCCCGGGCATGCGGCCTGACCTCATGAGTGATCGCGCGGCTGTCCACGCTGCGGCCGTCCGCCGCGTGCCCGCCTGTGGCGCGGCCGTCCAGGGCCGATGCGGAACCGCGACGCGCCCACTGCGCCACACCGGGCGCCACCGCCGGGGCGGCCGGCCGGCCGCGGACCGGGATCGGCATGGGACCGCTGTCCGCCGCGGGCCGGACCGGGCCGTTGGGGAGCGGGATGGGGCCACTGTCGGCTGCGACCGCCGGGAAGAGGGATGTGGAGGCGGGTGGGGGGCTGTTGCGCACCGGGATCGGACCGCTGTCGGCCGCGACCGCCCGGAAGGCGGGTGGGGGACCGGTGCGAACTGGTGCCTGGGCGGTGCCGTTCGCGACCGCTCGCCGGGCGGGGACGTCGCGAAGGACGTCGCGGACCTGGACCCGGCCGGCGGCGGTGGCCGGCTGCGGGTGCTGGGTGCCGACCCGGCGGTGCCGAGGCTCGATGCGGCGTTTGGAGCCGCCTGGCGTGGGCGCCCAGGCCGGCTGGGCCACGGGGTCCGGGTGGACCCGCTCGGGGGCGCGGGACTGGCTGTCCGCGGGCTGCAGCACGGCCTGCCGACGCGTGTGCCATACCCGGCCGGTCACGGTGATCTCGTCCTTCTCGGCGGCCGGCGCCATTCGGCACCACACCTTCGGCTCCCCGACGTAACGTATCTGGGAAACCAGCAGCTCAGAGAGCCGTTTGTTCTCGAGCACGGGCCGGGTGGCTAGCCAGGTAATGGCCCACGGAGGCAGTACATAAAGCCAGAACAGATTGTGATTAAACGGTATCCCGATAAGAGTGAGCAGAAGAATGTACGGCACCGTTATGCCCACGAACGCGACAATCTGGCCCAGCGGCAGCGGCATGGGAAGCCGGAGATCGTACAGCTTGTAGAGCCGCTTCTCTATGCGCCAGATATTCGTGTAGGTAGGCAAGTCCACGGGCAGGTGCTCCTTCCGCCGGGGCCAGGGTCAGTGAACGCCGAGAGCGTTCGTAATACCCTGGGCAAGCGTGTGGATGATGCCCGGGGTGTAGAAGATCACAGCGATCACGATGGCCAGGACGATGAATTGCACGAACCGGGTGATCTCACGGGTGAACAGAAAGAAAATCGCCACGATACCGACGATTCCCAGGAACAGCGGCCCAAATAGTCCTTGCAGATAGGTCACCAGGTTGGCAGTACTGAGCGCGGCAGTAAATCCTTCGGCGACCGGATGGAACAACATCCCACTACCCTTTCCGGCTTACGGAAAACTTGCGTCTGGCGATCATGACGTCGACCCTGCGGACTGCGCCGATGCGCGAATGCTCTGCACGTACCAATTCGCGTTCTGGCTGACCACCGTCATGTCGTAGGTCATCTGGAGTTGAGCGGGTGCAGCCCCCGCTTGACCGGGGATCTGCCAGACGACGCTGACAGTTATCTGGCGAGTATCGCCTCCTGAGGGCACATAAACCGACGAAATGGAGGAAAAGGTCACCGCGCCGCCTAGGCCGGTGGCCGAGGCGCCGTGAGCCATGAACCGGGTCATGGACGCCGAATCACCGCTCGCGTAGGCCTGGAAGAAGGCGGGCAGCTGGGCGGTGAGCGCAGCCTGCGTGGTGGCGTCCGGGTTCTTGGCGGCGGCGACTGGCGGGGATACCCGGGCCGGCGGCCCTAGCCAGGCTGGCTCACCTGAGACGACCATCCCGCCGTTCGCCGCGTAGATCGGCACGCCGAGTTCCATGAGGCTGCCGTTCACCCGTGCCAGCAGGGTGACCACCGCGTGCCGGGCATCCCGAACATCGATCCCCGCCACCTGGTCTGACTGCAAGCTCAGCGAGCCAGCTTTGTTCCAGCCGAGCTGCGGATTGACACCATTGGGCAGGAAATTCGCCAACTGGTGCGCCCGGTGGCCCTGGCCGGTCTGGCTGAAGTTGAGGTACACCGAGGCGAACTGAAGCGCGTACGCCTCGGCCAGACTGGACGGGAACCCGGTGGAGGCCGGGGGACGCACCGTGCTGCCGGATGAGTGGCTGGGGGTGGTCTGCCCGAGCACGATCGCCATGACGCCACGGATCCCAATGACGATCAGCACCAGCCAGATCAGGCCGCGCAGCGCCCACACGGCCCAGCGGCCGCCCGCGCCCCGCCATGGCCCCGGCCGATCCCGCGCGCCCGCCCCCTGCTCACCCAAAGGTGTGCGAATGTCAGACCCGCCATCGTGTATGTCCGGATGCGGACCGCGATCGAGGGTCGACCTACGAACCATCACACCTCCGCTCAACCGCCAGCGCCAGGTAGCACAGGGTCACCTGACACCGGCGGCGCCGTTGCCTTCTGGACCATTCTGCGGCATTAAACTCCAGCGCAACACCCAGTTGTGGTAACGGGTGGTATCCGAGAGTGCTCGGATCGCTCGGATACGTAACCGCCACTGGCCCATCTGTCGGCGGCATCCGGGCCGGAGAATACCCGGTGCCGCCGAGTAACTTACCCCTCGGTGGCACTGCGGACACACATTGTTTCCATACTCGGACGGCACGATCAGCGGGAGGCGGACTCACCTTGCCCAAGGCTCACAGCTACCACGCACGCATTGCCTGGACCGGCAACCAGGGCAGCGGCACGAGCGGGTACCGCGCCTACGGCCGGGATTGCGTGATCACCATCCCTGAGTCTGATGGGACGGATGAGACCCGTGGTGTAACCGGTCCGGCCCCGATCGCCGGAAGCTCGGATCCGGCATTCCGGGGCGATCCGGGCAAGTGGAACCCGGAGCAACTGCTGGTCGTCGCTCTCTCCCAATGCCACATGCTCTGGTATCTGCACCTGAGCGCGGAGGCGGGGGTGGTCGTCACCGAGTACGCCGACGACGCCCGCGGCAGCATGATCGAGGCGCCGGACGGCGGTGGCCGGTTCACCGAGGTCGTGCTGCGGCCGCAGATCACGATCGCTTCGCGGGACATGCTGGAGAAGGCGGCCACGCTGCACGAGCCCGCGCACGAGAAGTGCTTCATCGCGAACTCCGTGAACTTCCCGGTCCGCTGCGACCCCGTGATCGTGGCCCTGCGCTGCTAGCGCGCGGCCGGTGCCGACACCCAGCCAGGGTCAGTGCTCCTCGAACAGCTCCCACTGGAAGTTGTCCGGGTCGCGGAAGTGAACGATGGCGTTGCCCAGCGCGTCGTGGTCCACCTCCACCGGTACCCCTGCCACCCGCAGTGCCTCGGCCATCCGGTCCAGTTCGGCGCGCGCCCGGACCAGATCGTTCACCCGCAGCGTGATGTGGTGAAACCCGTTCGGCACGGCGCTTACTGAGCCTCCGTGTCGGTGGTCTGGAGGCCGAGAGCGGTGCGAGCCTGGGTCTCGCTGAGCACCCGGGCGATGCCGACCGTGGTCCAGTCCGAGTTCTCCTCGATCTCGTCGCGCAGCATCGCGGCCTGGTACTCGATCGACACGGGCCCGATCGCCTTCAGCCCGGTTTTCTCGTCCTTCATGATCAGCATGTAGTTCATAACCGGTTCCCTCTCCGCCTCCGCTGCCGGAAGCGCGCACGGACGCCCGGGCTCGCGCAGGTAGGTTGGGGCGCATGGAAGAGAATAGGGCCCGGCAGGTCACCGATGCGCTCAGGGATCGCGGCATCGATGCCCATCTGGACAAGGCCGGGGTCGGCATCTATGCGGTTCGAGTCCAGCTCAGCGGCGGGCGGGAGGCCGTCTGGGGCCGCGAAGGCACCACCGGCCTCGAGGCCGAGGTGCTGCTGGACGGCGACCTCGTGGGCTTCGTGCCCGAGGTTCCCGGATCCGCCGGCTTCGACGATGCTCAGATCGCGGACGCCATCGCGCGGGCCGACTACGACGAGCCCGAGGGGCACGAGCGCGCCACCGCGCCGCCGCCGAAGCAGGCGCTGCCCCGTGAGGGGGGTCTCTTCCGCCGCTTCCTGGACGGGTTCCGGTACGACTCGGAGGAAGACAAACCAACCCGGGGCGGCTCTCGTCGCGGCTCCGGGTGACGACCGGGCGTTACCCTGGCTGACTCGTAATCTCACCGGTGCTGAGCTGGCGGAACAAGGTTTCCTTGATGGCTGGACGGCTGCCGAACACCAGCAGGAAGAGCGCCTCCCTGGTCAGCCGCTCGGCGTCGTCGCCGGCTAGCGCGGACGCGCTGCCGTGGTGGACGGCCAGGGCGCTGGCGGCCCGCGCCGCGAACCGCGAGGCCCTGGCCCGGGCGGCCGGCATGGTCTCGGTCGTGGCCTCGTCTAGTTCGGCCCGGCTGCGCCTGAGTTCCTCGTCCAGGGCGGACGGCCCGATGAGCGCGCAGCACCGGCGGCCCACGCCGAGGGCCAGCGAGCCGTTGAGCCGCAGCCCCTCGGACTGCTGACGGACCGGATCGAAGGGCTGCTGGCCGACGTACCGATCCGCGGGTACGAACAGCCCGTCGAAGCCGAGCCGGACGGTGGCGCTGGCGTCCGCCGCGGTCAGGCGCTGGCGTTCGGCCGTCAGCCCGGGCTGGTCACGCGCGTCCACCAGCAGCGTGACCACCGAATCCGCGGGGCCGCGCGCGACGACCATGAGCAGGTGCACATAGCCCCAGCCGCTGACCCACGGGGCCTGGCCGTCGAGCCGCCAGCCGCCGGGCACCGGCTGGGCGGTAAGCCGAGGCGGCCCGGGGAGCAGCCCGGCCAGTACCACGCCTCCGCGCACTTCGCCACGGATCACCCCGGGCAGGAACCCGGTCCTGAGCCCTTCCGGAGTCCCCTCGTCCAGCAGGGCGCCTAGCAGGCCGAAGTGCTGGATCCAGACGAACGTCGAGGCCAGGCAGGCCGAGGCCAGTTCCTCGACGACCGAGCACATCTGCGGGAACGTCAGGCCGAGCCCGCCCGCCGGCACGGGCGCGAAAACCCCGTAGAGCCCGGCGTCCGCCAGCGCGCGCAGGTGCTCAACGGGAAGCCGGCCGGTCGCGTCCACCTCGGCGGCGTCGCTCAGGAACAGCCCGGCCAGCCTGGACACACTGTCCGGGCTGGCGCTTTCCGGGCTGGCGCTGCCTGGCCCTTCGCTGTCCCCGGCCATGGGCATCCCGGTCACGGGCGCTGGGTGGGGCGGGCCTGGGCGAAGGTCCAGCGGTTGCCTTCGAGGTCGGTGGCCACGTACCTAGGCAGCCACGGCCAGTCGTGACGGCGCAGAATCGGCGCGCCGGCCCGCTCGGCGTGGGCCAAGTGCGCATCAAGGTCATCGACGTAGACCATCGGCACGTCGGGACTGACGGCCACCTCGACCTCCGACGAAACGACCGTCATTGGGCCTCCCCCTCGACATGGCGCTTGAACGACGGCAACTGCTCGTCCCACTGCGCCTGCAGCTGATCGAGCCAGGCCCCCAGTGCCGCAATCGGCTCGGGCCGCAGCCTGAAGATGCGCAGGCGAGCGTCTTCGGCCCGGCGCTCGTCGCTGACCAGCCCTGACTTAAGCAGGACCCGAAGGTGCTTGCTCATCGCCGGGGCGGACATATGTGCCGCCTCGGCAAGCTTCCCGGCCCGGCGTGGGCCCGCGCTGAGCATCCGCACCACGGCCACCCGGGCCGGCTCGGCCAGCACTTGGAACCAAGCGGCCATCTGCCCATCGAGCTCGTCACCCTCCACAAGAAGAAATAGTTGCCTGAAAGGGAAAGTATTGTCAAGCGAGCCTGACTGGCCGCCCGCTAGCAACCGTTCTGGCCTGGACCGATGGTTCGCCCGTGCCCAAGGCGTCAGACCGGCGCAGCGAAGGGGTGGCCGATTTTAGTGCGCGCCTGGCCCGCGTGTCGGAGGCGGCGCTCGCCGATCCGCCTACCTCTACGCAGATCTGGACGATCACCGAACTGTGGGATTTTGGGGTCACCGCCGACATCACCGCGCCCCGTCCCGATGAGGTCGTGGCGCCGCGCGATGTCACCTGGGACGAGCCAGACGTCCGCTAACCCGATCAAGAGGGCGGACTGGGCGGGCGTTGGGCTAGGTAGAGACCAGAAGGGACCTGGCCTGGGCGGCCAGGTGTATGACGGC
>DATAWQ010000057.1:0-74306 GCA_036267135.1 Streptosporangiaceae bacterium
CGGGACCGGGCGCCCGGCCAGCCCCGTCGCGCCCGGCGCCGCCCCGGCGACCGGGAACACCGCCCGCCGCGACAGGACGTCCCAGAAGGTGAAGACCGTGCCGAGGTTGATGTCGATGCGCCCGGTGGCGTGATGATGGATCCGGTGGTACGCCGGGCTGATCAGCGCCCGGCCCGCCCGGCCGTAGGTCCAGCGCACGTTCGCGTGCGGCAGCGCGCCCAGGCAGGCGTAGCCGGTCAGCACCGCGGCCGGGGTCACCGCGTTGGACCCGACCGCGAGTATGGGCACCGCCGAGAACAAGAAGCTCACGTGGACCAGGGGATGCGCGCGGTACGTGGTGAGGATGCTCAGTTCCTCCTGTGAGTGGTGCACCGCGTGCAGCCGCCACAGTGCGGTCACCCGATGGTTGCCCAGGTGCGCCAGCCAGTCCACCGCGTCGATGCCAAGCAGCGCGAGGACCAGGAAACACCAGCGCGGCACGTGGGGCACCTGGGGCAGCACCAGCCACGGCTGGACCCGGGCCAGCAGGCCCGCGAACCCGGTGCCGAGCAGGACGATCAGCGGCACCACCACGAGCGTGTAGAGCAGCAGGTAGCACACGTCGAGCCGGTGCCCCCGGGCGAGCAGCGGGCGGCGCTCGGCCGGCCAGATCCGCTCGATCACGCAGACGGCGACGACGAAACCGAGTACCGCGGGGCCGGCCAGTTCGAACCGGCCTGCGTCGATGGACCGCACCGCCCCGGACTGCCCGAGCGCGGTCCAGCCCCGCCAGCTCAGCCAGGCGGCCACGCCGGTGATCGCGATCGTGGGCAGGTAGAGACCGCGGGCCGTCAGCACGGCACCGGCCTCGGCCCGGCGCCAGGCTGAGGCCCGCCGCCAGGCTGAGGTCCGGCGCCAGGCTGAGGTCCGGCGCTCGTGCCGGAGGATAACGTGGCCCGCTGTCATGCCCTGGGAACGTGTCTTCAGCGAATCGGGTTCAACACAGCTAAAGGGGCGTGACGTACGCGGACGAGATGCCGCCGTCCACCAGGAAGCAGGACGCGGTGATGAACGAGGCGTCGTCGCTGGCCAGGAACGTGACCGCGGAGGCGATCTCCTCGGCCTCGGCGAACCGCCCCATCGGCACGTGTACCAGGCGCCGGGCGGCCCGCTCGGGATCCTTGGCGAACAGCTCACGCAGCAGTGGCGTGTTCACCGGGCCCGGGCACAGCGCGTTCACCCTGATGCCCTCCCGGGCGAACTGCACGCCAAGTTCGCGACTGAGCGCGAGCACGCCGCCCTTGGACGCGGTGTAGGAGATCTGCGAGGTGGCCGACCCCATCACCGCGACGAACGAGGCCGTGTTGATGATCGAGCCGCGGCCCTGCCGCCGCATGTAGCCGAGTGCGTGCTTGCAGCACAGGTAGACGGAGGTCAGGTTGACCTCTTGCACCCGGCGCCACGCGTCCAGGCCGGTGGTCAGGATGGAGTCGTCGTCCGGCGGTGAGATGCCGGCGTTGTTGAACGCGATGTCCACGCTGCCGTAGGCGTCCCTGGCCGCGGCGTACATCCGCTGCACGTCCTCTTCGACGGACACGTCGGCCCGCACGAACAGCCCGCCGACCTCGTCGGCGGCGGACTTGCCCGCGGTCTCGTCGACGTCCACGGCCACGATCCTGACGCCCTCGGCCGCCAGCCGCATCGCGGTGGCCAGGCCGATCCCGCTGCCCGCGCCGGTGATCACTGCCACCCGATCGGCTAGGCCCCGCATAAGCTCAGTCCTCCGTCGCGATGAAGACGTTCTTGGTCTCGGTAAAGGCCTCGAGGGCGTCGGGTCCGAGCTCGCGGCCCAGGCCGGACTGCTTGAACCCGCCGAACGGCGTCGAGTAGCGCACCGAGGAGTGCGAGTTCACCGACAGGTTGCCCGATTCCACCGCGCGCGCGACGCGCAGCGCCCGACCGATGTCCTGGGTCCAGATCGACCCCGACAGGCCGTACGGGGTGTCGTTGGCGATGGCGACCGCCTCGGCCTCGTCTTCGAACGGAAGCACGGTGACCACCGGCCCGAAGACTTCGTCGGTGAACGCCGGGTCGTCCCGGCGCACCGGGGCCAGCACCGTGGGCGGGAACCAGAAACCAGGCCCCGCCGGGATGGACCCGCGCACCGCCACCGGTGCGCCGTCCGGCACGTAGGAGGCGACCTGGGCCCGGTGACCGGCGGAGATCAGCGGGCCCATCACGGTGTCCGCGCGGGCGGGATCGCCGACCACGATGCTCGTCACGGCCGGCTCGAGCAGGGCCATGAAACGGTCGAAGACGCTGCGTTGCACCAGGATGCGCGACCGGGCGCAGCAGTCCTGCCCGGCGTTGTCGAAGACGGCCTGCGGCGCGGTGGCCGCGGCCAGTTCCAGGCGCGCGTCGGCGAACACGATGTTGGCGCTCTTGCCGCCGAGTTCGAGGGTGAGCCGCTTCACGCTGGCCGCGCAGCCGGCCATGACCTCGCGGCCGGTGGTGGTGGACCCGGTGAACACGATCTTGCGCACCGCCGGGTGGTCGACCAGCCGCTTGCCGATCACGCTGCCCTGGCCGGTCAGCACCTGGAACACGCCTTCGGGCAGCCCGGCTTCCAGCGCCAGCCCGGCGATCCGCAGCGCGGTCAGCGGGGTCAACTCGGCCGGCTTGGCGATCACCGGGTTCCCTGCGGCCAGCGCGGGCGCCAGCCCCCAGGCCAGGATCGGCATCGGGAAGTTCCACGGCACGATCAGCCCGACGATGCCGACCGGTTCGAGGAACGTGACGTCGAGGCCGCCGGCCACCGGGATCTGCTTGCCGCACAGCCGCTCAGGCGCGGCCGAGTAGTAGCGCAGCACGTCGGCGACGTGCCCGGCCTCCCACCTGGCCTGCCCCACCGGATGCCCGGAGTTGGCGATCTCCAGGTCGGCCAGTTCTCCGGCGTGCGCGTCCACCACCGCCGCGAAGTCGCGCAGCAGCCTGGCCCGGTCGGCCGGGGCGATCGCGCGCCACCGGCCCGCCACCGCCTCGGCCCTGGCCACCGCCTCGTCCGCGTCCTGCGCCGACAGGGCCGGGACGGTAGCCACGGCCTGCTCGGTGGCCGGGTTCAGCACGGTGAAATCGGGCGCGGTGGTATCGGCCATCGTCACAGCCGCTCGAAGCCGCGTCGCAGTTCCCAGTCCGTGACCGCCGCGTCGAAGGCCGCCAGCTCCGTCCTGGCGTAGTTGGCGTAGTGGTCCACGACCTCGCGGCCGAACGCTTCGACGGCCAGTTCGCTCTTGTCCCACAGGTCGAGCGCGTCGCGCAGGCTGGCTGGCACCCGGGGCCCGGTATCGGTGTAGGCGTTGCCCTCGAAGGCGGGCTCGAGCGGGAGCTGGTGGTCGATGCCGTGCAGCCCGGCCGCGATCATGGCGGCGACCGCCAGGTAGGGGTTCACGTCGCCACCCGGAGCCCGGTTCTCCACCCGCAGCCCGTGGCCGTGGCCGACCAGCCGCAGCGCGCAGCTCCGGTTGTCCACGCCCCAGCGCACCGCGGTCGGTGCGAAGCTGCCGGCTTGGTAGCGCTTGTAGGAGTTCACGTTCGGCGCGTAGCCGAGGGTCAGCTCGCGCAGCGCGGCGAGCTGGCCGGCCAGGAAGTGCTCGCCGAGAGCCGACAGTCCGTGCCCCCGGTCGCCGGCCATCAGGGCCGCACCGTCCGTGGTGCGCAGCGACAGGTGGATGTGGCAGGAGTTGCCCTCCCGCTCGTTTGGTTTGGCCATGAACGTGAGGCTCATGTCCTGCTGGGCGGCGATTTCCTTGGACCCGGTCTTGTAGATCGAGTGGTTGTCACACGTGGTGAGCGCGTCGGCGTAACGGAAGGCGATCTCGTGCTGGCCCAGGTTGCACTCGCCCTTTGCCGACTCGACGTACATACCCGCGCCCGCCATGCCGATGCGGATCGCGCGCAGCAGCGGCTCCACCCTGGCGGTGCCGAGTATCGAGTAGTCCACGTTGTACTGGTTGGCCGGGGTGAGGTTACGGTAGCCGCGCTCGTGCGCCTCCTCGTAGGAGTCACGGAACACGCAGAACTCCAGCTCGGTGCCGGTCAGCGCCACCCAGCCGCGCTCGGCCAGCCGCCGTAGCTGGGCCCGGAGTATCTGCCGCGGTGACGCGACCACGGGTGCTCCGGGCCCGTGCCCGGCCTCGCCCTCCCAGGCCAGGTCGGCGAGCACGAGCGCGGTCGCGGGCTGCCACGGGACCCAGCGCAGCGTGCTCAGGTCAGGTACCAGGGTGAAGTCGCCGTACCCGCGCTCCCACGACGACATGGCGTAACCGTCCACGGTGTTCATGTCCACATCCACCGCGAGCAGGTAGTTGCAGCCCTCGGCGTGGCCCTCGGCCACCTCGGTCACGAAGAACTCAGCCGACAGCCGCTTCCCAGCCAGCCGCCCCTGCATGTCGGTGAACGCGATCAGCACGGTGTCGATCGCGCCGGTCTCGACCTCGACCCGAAGCTGCTCCAGGGTGAGCAGGCCCGGCCGCCGCTGCTGGCTAAGGTCGGTCATCGCTGTCCCGCCTTCAGGTCGTGAGTTCCCTCTCGATGGCGGCCAGTTCGTCCGCGCTGCCCTGAACCCTCGGGCCAGTGAACCACTTGCGCGCGGAAACCAGCCAGTAGATGCCGGCGAAGCCGATCACCGCGAGCACGGCGAAAACCGCGTAGTTGAACGTGACCCAGTTGATCGGCCCGGCCTGCGGCAGCATGAACAGGACCGTGATGATCACCACCCAGGTGACCGCGATCACGCCCACCGGGGTGCTCCACCGGCCCAGGTGCCAGGGCCCGCGCCGGAACCGGCTGCCCTGCCGCAGCCGCAGGAACGTCGGCGTCACGTACGCGATGTACAGGCCGATCGTGGCGATGGAGGTGACCGCGGCGTAGGCGGTGTAGTTCCACAGGTAAGGCAGGCCCAGGATCAGCGCTCCCGTCGCGGCCAGCCAGATCGCGTTGGTCGGCGTCCTCGTCCGCTTGTTCACCCGGTGCCAGAACGCGGAACCAGGCAGCGCGCCGTCACGGGAGAACGCGTAGATCATCCGTGAGTTCGCGGTGACCGATGACATCCCGCAGAACAGCTGGGCGCCGATCGCGATCAGCAGCAGCAGCTTGCCTGTGACCGGGCCGGCCGCGTCCACGAAGATCTGGGCCGGCGGTGCCCCGGAGGGTGACAGGCGCTCCGCCTCGTAGTGCTGGATCGCGAACGTGAGCCCGATCAGCAGGATCCATCCGGCGCCCAGCGAGACCAGGATGGACATCACGATCCCGCGCGGGCCGCTGCGGTCGGCGTGGTGCGTCTCCTCGGTCATGTGCGCGGAGGCGTCGTAGCCGGTGAAGGTGTACTGCGCGACCAGCAGCCCGATGAACACGATGTACAGCGCCCCGAGGCCGAGCCCGGTGTCGTTGTTGAAGTGGCCAAAGACGAAGCTAGCCGACTGGTGGTGCGCGGGCTTGATGGCCAGCACCCCCACGATGATCAGCACGCCGAATATGTGCCACCACACGCTCACGTCGTTGAGCATGGCCACCAGCTTGATGCCGAACTGATTGAGCAGCCCGTGCACAAGGAGCACGATCGCGAAGATCAGCACGGTGACCCAGTGGTCCGTGCTGACCCCCCACTGGAGATAGAGGAACGCGTTGATGAACAGCGCGGCGCCGAAGTCGATCCCGGCCGTGACCGCTACCTGGCCGAGGAAGTTGAACCACCCGGTGAACCAGGACCAGGCCGCCGCGTTGTGCGGCGCCAGCTTCGCCGCCCAGTAGTACAGGCCGCCCGCCGTCGGGAAGCTAGAGCACACCTCGGCCATGGACAGGCCGACGAACGTGGTCATGATCCCGACGAAGAGCCAGCCCCAGATGATCACGGCAGGCCCGCCGGTGGCCATGCCGAACCCGTATAGGGTGAGGCAGCCGGACAGGACCGAGATGATCGTGAACGAGACGGCGAAGTTGGAGAACCCCGACATCCGCCTGCGCAACTCCTGCGCATAGCCAAGCTCGTGCAGGCGCTGCTCGTCGGTGGTCATGTTCCCGGTGGCTTGCTCGTTGACCGACACGGCGGGCTCCTCACGTCCTGCGGCCGCTTAATGGTCTGGTATAGGACCATTTGTGGCGCAAATGCGTGCCGTGTCAAGGGCTCTGCTTGCTTTGGCCGGAAAGATGAACCCGTCGGCAGTACGGGCTGGGCTGGAAGTCGTACGGGCTGGGCTGGAAGTCGTACGGGCTGGGCTGAAAAGATGAACCCACAGCGCTTGTTTGGCCGGAATGATGAACCCGTCGGCCGTACGGGCTGGGCTGGAAGACACGGAGGCGAGCGACGTGACCGAGGGCATCAGGCTGGCTAGCCTGCTGCGGCCGGTGCGCGCGGGCAACGCCTTCGAGGAGACTGTCGAGCGGCTGCTCACCGCGATCAGGCTGGGCGTGGTCGGGCCGGGGGAGAGGTTCCCGGCGGAGCGCGAGTTCGCGGCTCAGCTCGGGATCAGCCGGATCACCCTGCGCGAGGCCATCCGCGCCCTGGCCGAGGCCGGGTTCGTGGAGTCGCGGCGGGGCCGGTTCGGCGGCACATTCGTCACCGGCGCCCCGGCCGAGCCCAGCCACGGGGAAGCGCGCCGGATCGCCCGCGAGCAGGCGGACGGCCTCACCGACGCGCTCACCTTCCGGATGGTGGTGGAGAGCGGCGCCGCCGAGGCACTCGCCCAGCGGGCCGGCGCCGGGCCGGACCCGGACACGCGGTATATCCGCGAGGTGCTGGCCGCCCGGCTGGCCGAGGTGAACGCGGCAGGCCCGCGGGACTACCGGCGCCTCGACACGCTGTTCCACCTGGCGATCGCCGAGCTGACCGGGTCCAGCCTGCTGGCGTCCGCGGCCGCGGACGCGCGCATCCGGCTGAACGACTTCCTCAACGCGATCCCGATCCTGCGGCGCAACATCGACCACACCGCCGCCCAGCACGCGGCCATCGCCGAGGCGATCCTGGCCGGCCAGCCGGGCCGGGCCCGCCAAGCCGTCGCCGAGCACCTGGAGGGCACCGCCGCCCTGCTCCGCGGCTTTCTGGCCTAAGCACCACCGGCTGGCCTAAGCACCACCGGCGGCCAGCAGGCACTCGTGGCAGAAGATGTGACCGAACGTGGTGAGCCTGATGCTGCGGTACACCACCCTGGGGGCATGCCCGGCCCTGGACCGCGCGGCGGCGACATCGGGCTGGGCCTCGATGAGCTGGTAGCGGCCTGGGTCGTCCACGCTCTCCCTGGAGAAGTCGATGAGCCCCTGCCGGTTGAGGTTGGTCAGGTAGGACGAGATGCGGTCCATCCGCCGCAGGCCGGCGTTCTCGCCGATCATGTTCAGCCCTTCGGCCACGAGTTCTGAGCCGATGCCGAGTGGCCGGTAGGTGCGCACGTTCAGCGTGGGCTGCGGCCCGGACCGGTACAGCAGCCGCAGTATGCGGGCCTCGTCCGGGGTGAGCTCGGACAGGATCCGGGCGTAGGCGGGATGGCCGGCGTCGTCACCGGCCGCGTTCACGTCCGCCGACCGCTCGAGCAGCGCGGCCCCGAGTTCGCGCAGTTCGGCCAGGGTGGGGGCGCCGTTCGCGGCCCGATGGACCCGGTACGCGGGCACCGGCGCGGCTTGATACCCGCCCAGCGCGCCGACCAGGGCGCCCCGGATTTCTTCGACCGTGTCCCGCACGATCACCACCGGCGGCTCGCCGTTCAGCGTGCGGGTCAGCATCTGGCTGCAGGTGGTCAGCGCCGTGCCGGTGGTCCAGGCCAGCGCGCGCCAGGCCGTGGTGAGGGAGATGCGGATCAGGCCGGGCACCTCGTCCGCCTCCAGCCGGGCCGGATGGGCCAGCCCGGGCGAGTCCACCGGCGGCTCCGCGGCCGGCCCGGCGCCCGGTTCGGCGGGCACACCGTCGCTGGTCATAACTGATGATCACACCCCGAAGATGGCCAGGTGCACAAGCCCGGCTGCGACGCCGAGCACGGCCCCGTGCACGAACAGCAGCCATTCGTCCTGTTTGATGGCCGAGCGCAGCATCTCCACGAAATCCCCGGGCCCCATCTGGCGCATCTGCCTGGCGATGAAGTCGTGGATCCGGCGGGACTGGCCCCGGCTGAACTGGCTGTCGGCCAGCGCCAGCGGCGCCATGTCGGCGGCCTGCCTGGCAATGGCGGCGCGGACCCGCTCATAGTGCCGCGGCCCCAGCGCCGCCTGCACGGCGATCCTGGCCGGGCCCACCGCCTGGTCCACGGCCGGCCGCAGCGTGTCGGCCAGCAGCCGCTGGGTCCGGTCGGCGCGCGGCCCGTGCAGCAGCTCGTGCCCGATGTTCTCCAGCGTGATGACGTGCTCGGAGATCAGCGCGGCGTAGCCGTCGGTGACCTCGCGCTGGCGCTTGATGAACAGTCCCTGCCGCCAGGGGATCCAGGCCTTGGGGTGCACCGGCTCGAAGATCATCGTAACGCCGAGGTAGTTGACCGTCCACCCGATGACCGCACCGCCGACCGGCAGCACCCACGCGGCCGGGTAGAAGTGCAGCACGGTGAACAGCACCACGCCCAGCGGCACCCCGAGGTAGAAGCCGAAGTTCTGCATGAACCGCAGCTCCTTGCTGCCCAGCCCCTGGAAGATCTCGTTGAGCAGGTCACGCCGCTCCTGGAGCTGGGCGATCACCATGAGCTTGGCGTCGATGAGCTGGTCGATGTGCTCGCCGATGCGCACGGTCAGCGTCTGCACCACGCCGGGAAGCTGCTGGCGCACCCGGGTGTAGACGGCGTCCTTGAGCATCGGGGGCACGTCCCCCCACAGCTGCGGATCCTCGGCCCGCATGATCGCGTCGACCATGCCGGGGAGCTGCCCGTCCACCGTGACGGTCAGGTGCTCGGCGATCCGCTCGGGCTCGAGCTCGCGGTAGAAGTCGCCGATGCTGCCCAACTTGGCCAGGCCCTTGTCCACGGCCAGGCTGGCCATCTTGGCCGCCCGCGACGGCACGATGCCCTGCCAGCCGATCTCCCCGGTGTAGCGCAGCAGCGGCAGCACCTGCACCCGCCGGGGGAGCAGCGGGAACACCACCCGCAGGCCCGGCACCCGCACGCCGCGGAAGCTCAGCGGGCGGAACAGCATCAGCACGCCGGTCCAGTTGGTGACGTAACCGATGATCCCCGTGAACAGCGGGATCGTGATCAGATCCGTCCACGTCCGGCCCAGCCCTGGAATGACCAGCACGTTCAGAGATCTTTCCAGGATTAGGCCGAGCTGGCCAGGGCCTTCCAAAGTCAGGCCACGCTGGCCAGCGCCGCCGCGTCTTCCTCGCCGAACCGGTCTTCGAGCTGCTCCGGGCTGTAGTCCAGGTCGATCTGCCCGACCGGCGTGCCGCGGGCCGACTCGATCGCGCCCAGCCTGCGCTCGGCCCGGTCGGCGGCGTAGCCGATGAACTCGCCGATGTCCAGGTTGAACGGCATCGGGTCGAACTGCTCGAACACCCACTGCACGGTGCCGAGCGCGTACGGCAGCAGTTCGTCCATCCGCCGCCTGACCAGCTCCCAGTTGGCGTCGTCGGCGGCCACATGGCGGCGGCAGGTGAACGTGCCCCAGGCCATGTGGCGGCGCTCGTCGTCGCCGATGTGCTTGATCAGCCGCTGGATGCCGGGCAGGATGCCAAGCTGCTGGCAGACCTTGTTCCAGGCGTAGTAGCCGGTCAGCGCCAGCACGCCCTCGACCACGTGGTTGTAGGTCACGCTGGCCCTGACCTGGCTGGCGGGGCTGGGGTCGGCGCTCAGCGCGTGCAGGGACTCCGGCAGCGCCTCGTAGAACAGCGCGCGGTAGCCGGGGTTGTCCGCGATGTACGGGTGCAGGTCCTCGGTCACCCCGACCGCGTCCAGCCAGAGCCGGAACACCGCGGTGTGCTTGGCCTCCTCGAAGCAGAACTGGGTCAGGTACATCTCGTCGCCCAGCCGGCCCTCGGCGGCCATCGCCGCCATGAACGGCTGCAGGTCCTCGGTGACCGCTTCCTCGCCCGCCAGGAACATGGCGCACAGCGTGGTGGCCCCGCGCCGCTCGTCCTGCGACCGCGCCGCCCAATGCTCGGCGTCGGCGCTGAAGTCCAGGTCCGCCGGGTTCCAGAACTTGGCGTTGCCCTTGCTGAACAGGCGCAGCGGCAGCGCGTCCCAGTTCAGGCCGCCGGCCCGCAGCGCACCGAATCCCTCGCGATATCCGCCCTGGACGTCCATACCCGCTCCCTCGTCTCGCCCCGCGCCTGGCCGATAAGCCCTGGCCAATACGTCCAGTGAAGACAAACAGAGCTCATTTGTCAACACTGCGAACACCGAGACCAATAATGTAAACTAGGCGTATGGCGGAGTCGCGAGCGTTCTACACCCGGATGCACAAGCTGCTGCGCGAGCGGATGCTGGACGTCACCGCGGAGATGATCTGCGCCGAGGGCTGGCACGCGGTGACGATGACCCGGGTGGCCGACCAGGTCGGGGTCAGCAGGCAGAGCGTCTACAAGGAGATCGGCAGCAAGACCGCGCTCGGCGAGGCGGTCGTGGCCAGGGAGACCGACCGCGTGCTGGCCAGCGTGATCGACCGGCTGCGCGCGCACGGCGCCGACGCCACCGCCGGGATACCCGACGCGGCCGGCTACGTGCTGCGCACCAGTGCCGACAACCCGCTGATCAAGGCCATCCTGCTGGGCGCGCCCGGCGGGGACAGCGACCTGCTGCCGCTGCTGGCCATCAGGCCCGAGCCGGTGCTCGGCCGGGCCGTCGCCGTCGTGCGCGCGGAGGCCGCCATGCTGTACCGCGGCCTGCTGCCCCCCGCGGCTATCGACCTGAGCAGCGAGATCGTGGTCCGGCTGACGCTGAGCCACCTGATGCAGCCCACCGGTCCCATCGAGGACGCCGTCGCCCAGATCCGCGCGCTGATCGAGGCCGTCCTGCGCCCCTGACCCGCTCCGGCTGGTTCCTATTCCACCGTCACGCTCTTGGCCAGGTTGCGCGGCTTGTCGATATCGCGGCCGAGCGTGACCGCGACGTGGTAAGCGAAAAGCTGCAGCGGGATGGTGAGCAGGATCGGGTTCAGCTCGGGCTCGGTGCGCGGCACCCTGATCATCGCATCGGCCAGGCTGTCGGGCAGGTCGGCGCTGGTGACCGCGATGACCGGGCCGCCACGGGCCTTGATCTCCTCCACCGTGCCGATGTTCTTGGTCACCAGCTCGTCGCCGGGGATGATCGCGACGGTGGGCATCTCCGGGTTGATCAGGGCCAGCGGACCGTGCTTGAGCTCGGAGGCCTGGTAGGCCTCGGCGTGCAGATAGGAGATCTCTTTCAGCTTCTGCGCGCCCTCCCGGGCCACCGGCCAGCCCCGGACCCGGCCGGTGAAGAACATGTGCTGCGCGCCCGAGTACCGCTTGGCCACCTCGGCGATCTCGGCCTCACAGGCCAGCACCTCGGCGATCTGATCGGGCAGTGCCCGCAGGCCGGCCACGATCCGCCGCCCGTCGGCGGGGGACAGGTCCCGGATCCGGCCGAACAGCAGGCTGAGCATGGCGAACGAAACCGCCATGTTGGTGACCGCCTTGGTCGAGGCCACCGCCACCTCGGGGCCGGCGTGCAGGAAGACGCCGTTACCGCAGGCCCGGGCGATCGCGCTGCCGACCACGTTCACGACGCCCATCAGCCGGCCGCCCTTGCGGTCGAGTTCGTGCACAGCGGCCAGCGTGTCCAGCGTCTCGCCGGACTGGCTGACCGCGATGAACAGCGTGTCGGAGTCGATGACCGGATTGCGGTAGCGGAACTCCGAGGCGGGCTCGGCGTCGGCGGGCAGCCTGGCCAGCTCCTCCATCAGCCCCGCGCCGAGCTGCGCCGCGTAGTAGGCCGACCCGCAGCCGAGGAACTTCACCCGGCGGATCGCGTGCACGTCCCTGGCGGTGAGCTCGATCCCGCCCAGCCGGGCCGTGGCGAACTGGTCGTCCAGCCGGCCCAGCATGGCCCGGCGGACAGTGGCCGGCTGCTCATGCATCTCTTTGTGCATGAAGTCGCGCCAGTCGCCGAGATCGTAGTCCTCGGCGGTCACCTCGACCGTGGTCGGTTCCTTGTCGATGCGGTGCGCCTCGCGGGTGCTGGTGTGGAAGCCGTCGGCGGTCAGCGTGGCCAGCTCGCCGTCCTCCAGGTACACCACCCGCTGGGTGTGCCGGACCAGTGCGGCCACGTCGGAGGCCACCAGCGTCTCGCCCTCGCCGACGCCGATCACCAGGGGGCTGCCGTTGCGGGCCGCGACCAGCTCTCCCGGCCTGCGGGCGTCGATGACCACCAGGCCGTAGGTGCCCTCTACCCGCCGCAGCACCACCCGCACCGCGTCCTCCAGCGACCCGGCCCCGTCGGCCAGCGCGGCCGCGATCAGATGGGCGAGCGCCTCGGTGTCGGTGTCGGAGGTGAACGTGACGCCGTGCGCCGTCAGTTCGCGGCGCAGCCGTTCATTATTTTCAATGATCCCGTTATGCACTACGGCGATGCGGCCGGAGGCATCGGTGTGCGGATGGGCGTTGGCGTCGTTCGGCTCGCCGTGGGTGGCCCAGCGGGTGTGGGCGATGCCGGAGGTGGTCGTGTGGGAGGCCGGGGTGCCGACTAGGTCGCGCAGGCCGGCCACCCTGACCGCGGCCTTGGTGACCTTGAGCCTGCCGCGGTGCGGCACGGCCAGGCCGGCCGAGTCGTAGCCGCGGTACTCCAGCCGGCGCAGTCCCTCCAGCAGGATGGGGGTGGCCTCGCGAGGCCCGGTGTAGCCGACGATCCCGCACATGCGTGGTGTCCTCCTAGACCATTCAGCCGTAGACCATGCGGCGGAGCTGGCGCTCGCTGACCGGCGGCGCGGCGACCGGGCGGCCGGCCAGCTCCGCGGCGATGAGCGCCCAGATCCGGTCGTTGGTGTGGTGGCGGTGCAGCTCGGCGTGCCGCCTGCGGACGAATTCCTCGATGGTCTCGCCGAAGTAGCCGATCACGTCGGCCACCACCCGGGCGGCCGTGGCGGCCGGCAGGCCGGTCGTGGCGGCCACGTGCCGGACGAGCTCGGACGGCGCGGACTGGGGCGTCACGTCAGGCGAGGCTGCCACATCGGGCCTAGTTGGTCAATTTCCTGCCCGGAATCGGGCAGGATCTGCCAGGTAAAGGATTGTGGGCGTGCGGAACGCCAATGTGCGCGCGTTCACATGGGATCGTGTTGCGGTGGCGGAAGTATTTACGCCACACTGATGTTGTGAAATACGTGCGGGCGAAGGTTGTCACGGTGCCCGGCGACATTGGGATCAGGCTAGCGCCCCCCGCCGCCGGGGGCTCGGGCCTACCCGATTTGGCACAGCCCGGTTCGGCACAGCCCGATCCGACTTGGTCGGAGCGGGGTACCAGGGCCCGGGTGGCCCGCCTGATCCTGGAGCTCGGCCCGTCCACCGCGTCCGCCCTGGGCAACCGGCTGGGGCTGACCCCGGCCGCGATCCGCCGCCACCTGGACAATCTGCTGGCCGACGGCATGATCGAGACCACCATGGCCAGGGCCCAGCGTGGCCGGGGCCGCGGCAGGCCGGCCCGGCTGTTCGCCATCACCGACGCAGGCCGCAGCGCGTTCGTGCACGCCTACGACGACCTGGCCAGCGGCGCGCTGCGCTTCCTGGCCGAGACCGGTGGGCCGGCCGCGGTGAGCGAGTTCGCCCGCCGCCAGCTCGCCGACCTGGAGGCCAGG
This sequence comes from Streptosporangiaceae bacterium, assembly GCA_036267135.1. GTDB lineage: Bacteria > Actinomycetota > Actinomycetes > Streptosporangiales > Streptosporangiaceae > PALSA-505. The sequence goes on from DATAWQ010000057.1 coordinate 13,747, forward strand.
TACGCTCCTGTGGTCGCGCACGCACCCCCGGAGCAGCGGGTGCAGGCGCTGGCCCAGGCGCTTTCCGCCGACGGCTACGCCGCCTCGGCGACCGGTGCCCCCACCGGGGGCACCGGTGAGCAGCTCTGCCAGCACCACTGCCCGGTCGCCCACGTGGCGGCCGAGTTTCCCGAGCTATGCGAGGCGGAGACGGAGGCGTTCAGCCGGCTGCTCGGCACCGCGGTGCAGCGGCTGGCTACGATCGCCCGCGGCGACGGTGTCTGCACGACCCACGTGACCGATCGCTCGCTCGCCACCGGCGGGTCGCGCAAGGGATCCAAAAGCCAGGAACCAACAGCACAAATACAGAGTCCACTAATACAAATACAGAGTCCACTAATACAGGGTCCGGAGGGCTCTTAAATATGACGACTACCGCACCTTCTGAGCTCGAGGGCCTCGGCAGCTACAAGTTCGGCTGGGCTGACTCCGACGTCGCGGGCGAGTCCGCGCGCCGCGGCCTGTCCGAGGATGTGGTCCGCGACATCTCCGGCAAGAAGAACGAGCCGGAATGGATGCTGGACCTGCGGCTGCGGGGGCTCAAGATGTTTGGCCGCAAGCCGATGCCCACCTGGGGCGCCGACCTGGGTGGCATCGACTTCGACAACATCAAATACTTCGTCAGGTCCACCGAGAAGCAGGCGGCGAGCTGGGACGAGCTGCCCGCGGACATCAAGAACACGTACGACAGGCTCGGCATACCCGAAGCGGAGAAGCAGCGCCTCATCGCTGGCGTCGCCGCCCAGTATGAATCCGAGGTCGTCTACCACAAGATCCGTGAGGACCTCGAAGAAAAGGGCGTCCTGTTCCTGGACACCGATACGGCGCTGCGCGAGCAGCCGGAGCTGTTCGGTGAGTACTTCGCCACCGTGATCCCGCCCGGCGACAACAAGTTCGCCGCGCTGAACACCGCGGTCTGGTCCGGCGGCAGCTTCATCTACGTGCCGAAGGGCGTGCACGTGGAGATCCCGCTGCAGGCCTACTTCCGGATCAACACCGAGAACATGGGCCAGTTCGAGCGGACGCTGATCGTCGTGGACGAGGGCGCCTACGTCCACTACGTGGAGGGATGCACCGCCCCCATCTACAAGTCCGACTCTCTGCACTCGGCGGTCGTCGAGATCATCGTGAAAAAGGACGCCCGCTGCCGGTACACCACAATCCAGAACTGGTCCAACAACGTGTACAACCTGGTCACCAAGCGGGCCGTGGCCCAGGCCGGCGCGACCATGGAATGGGTCGACGGGAACATCGGCTCCAAGGTCACGATGAAGTACCCGGCCGTCTACCTGATGGGCGAGCACGCCAAGGGCGAGACGCTGTCGGTGGCCTTCGCCGGGGCCGGCCAGCACCAGGACGCCGGCGCGAAGATGGTGCACTGCGCGCCGAACACGTCCTCCACGATCGTGTCCAAGTCGGTGGCCAGGGGCGGTGGCCGTACCTCCTACCGGGGCCTGGTCAACGTGCAGGAGGGCGCCGAGCACTCCAAGTCCACGGTCAAGTGCGACGCACTGCTGGTGGATCAGATCAGCCGGAGCGACACCTACCCGTACGTCGACGTCCGCGAGGACGACGTGGAGATGGGGCACGAGGCTTCCGTCTCCAAGATCTCCGAAGACCAGTTGTTCTACCTGATGAGCCGCGGGATGACCGAGGACGAGGCGGCGGCCACGATCGTGCGTGGCTTCGTCGAGCCGATCGCCCGTGAGCTGCCGATGGAGTACGCGCTCGAGCTGAACCGGCTGATCGAGCTGCAGATGGAGGGGGCGGTCGGCTGATGGCCGGGATCGGCAGGGCGCCAGCGGACCTGGCGCCCGTATCCAGGCTGCACGAGATGCAGTCGTTTGACGTCGCGGATTTCCCCGTGCCCACCGGGCGCGAGGAGGAGTGGCGGTTCACCCCGCTGCGCCGGCTGCGCGACCTGCAGGGCGATTCACCGCTCCCGCCGGCGAAGGTGTCGGTGGAGACCGACCCGGCCCCGGGCGTGCTGGTGGAGTCGGGCGGACGATCGGAGGCCAGGATAGGCCGCTCGTTCGTGCCCGCCGACCGGGTCAGCGCCCGTGCGTTCGCCTCGTTCGGCGAGGCCACCGTGATCACGGTGCCGGCCGAACACGTGGCCAGCAGGCCCACGGTGGTCACGGTCCGCGGCCAGGACACCGAGGGCGCGGCGTTCGGCCACACCCTGGTGGACGTGCAGCCGCTGGCGCAAGCCGTGGTGGTACTGGACCATGCGGGCAGCGCGACCTACGCCGACAACGTGGAACTCGTGGTCGGCGACGGCGCGTCGCTCACGGTGGTGAGCCTGCAGGACTGGGCCGACGACGCGGTGCACGCCTCACACCATCACGCCCGGCTCGGGCGGGACGCCTCGATCAGGCACATCGCGGTCACGCTCGGCGGCGGCCTGGTGCGGCTGGCTCCGTCGGTCAGGTACGACGGGCCCGGCGGGGACGCTGAACTGCTCGGCATGTACTACGCCGACGCCGGCCAGCACCTCGAGCACCGGCTGTTCGTGGACCACTCCGCGCCCAACTGCCGCAGCCGCGTCGACTACAAGGGCGCCCTGCAGGGCGACGAGGCGCACACGGTGTGGATCGGTGACGTGGTCATCCGGCCGGAGGCGACAGGTACCGACAGCTACGAGCGCAACAGGAACCTGGTGCTGACCGACGGGACCAGGGTCGATTCGGTGCCCAACCTGGAGATCCTGACCGGCGAGGTGGTCGGGGCCGGGCACGCCAGCACCAGCGGGCGGCTCGAGGACCAGCACCTGTTCTACCTGATGGCCAGGGGCATCCCCGAGTCGGTGGCGCGGCGGCTGGTGATCCGCGGGTTCTTCGGCACGCTGATCGACCGGATCGGGATACCGCAGGTGGAGGCGCGCATCTCGGCGGGGATCGAACTGGAGCTGGCATGACCGACACTCAGGCCAGGCCAGAGCGCCAGGGCTACACCCGCGCCTGCGCGCTGGCCGACCTGCCCGACGAGGGCGCGATCGCGGTCGAGGTGGATGGCCAGCCGGTGGCCGTCTTCCGGATCGGCGGCGAGGTGTTCGCGCTGCGCGACGTTTGCTCGCACGCCGAAGTGGCGCTGTCCGAGGGCGAGATCTACGACCACACGGTCGAGTGCTGGCTGCACGGCTCCTGCTTCGACCTGCGCACCGGCAACCCCACCGGGCCGCCGGCCACCGAGCCGGTGGCGGCCTACCACGTGAAAATCCAGGGCGACGACATCTACGTCGCGCTCGGCTGAAAACATCTTTGCTAAGCGAGACTTCAAGCAACGGGAGAACAAGTAATGGCCACCCTTGAGATCCGTGACCTGCACGTGAGCGTGGAGGAGGCGGCCGGCACCAACCGGGAGATCCTGCGCGGCGTGGATCTCACCGTGTCCGCCGGGCAGACCCACGCCATCATGGGGCCGAACGGCTCCGGCAAGTCCACTCTCGCCTATGCGATCGCCGGTCACCCGAAATACACGGTGACCAGCGGTTCGGTCACCCTGGACGGCGAAGACGTGGTGGCCATGAGCGTGGACGCGCGGGCCAGGGCCGGGCTGTTCCTGGCCATGCAGTACCCGGTCGAGGTGCCCGGCGTGTCGGTGTCGAACTTCCTGCGCACCGCGATGACCGCGGTCCGCGGCGAGGCGCCGAAGCTGCGCGACTTCACCAAGCAGTTGCGCGGGTCCATGGCCGAGCTGGCCATCGACCCTGAGTTCGCCCAGCGCAACCTCAACGAGGGATTCTCCGGCGGCGAGAAGAAGCGGCACGAGATCCTGCAGCTCGAGCTGCTCAACCCGAAGGTCGCGGTGCTCGACGAGACCGACTCAGGGCTGGACATCGACGCGCTGAAGGTGGTGTCCGAGGGCATCAACAGGTACCGCGAAGGCGAGGGGCACGGGGTGCTGCTGATCACCCACTACACCCGGATCCTGCGGTACGTGCAGCCCGACTTCGTGCACGTGTTCGTCGGTGGCCGGATCGTGGCCGAGGGCGGCCCGGAACTGGCCGATGAGCTGGAGAGCGAAGGCTACGAGAAATACGTGCAGGCAGGAGCGCCCGCATGAGCCTGGACGTCGCGAGGATCCGCAAGGACTTCCCGATCCTGGAGCGCAGCGTCCGGGGCGGGCAGCCGCTGGTCTACCTGGACAGCGCGAACACCTCGCAGAAGCCTCGCCAGGTCATCGACGCGATGAGCACCTTCTACGAGAAGCACAACGCGAACATCCACCGGGCCAGCCACCAGCTCGGCGAGGAGGCCACCGAGGCCTACGAGGGCGCCCGCATCAAGGTCGGCCAGTTCATCGGTGCACGGGACGAGACCGAGATCGTGTTCACCAAGAACATCTCGGAGGCCATCAACCTGGTCGCGTACTCGATGAGCAATGCCTCTGCCGTAGGGCGTGGGTCCGGCACAGGAAGCAGAGCCGCTGGACCTGGCCGGTTCTCGCTCGGCCCCGGCGACGAGATCGTTATCACCGAGATGGAGCACCACTCCAATATCGTCCCATGGCAGTTGCTCTGCCAGCGCACCGGCGCCACGCTGCGCTGGTTCGGTGTGACCCCGGACGGCCGGCTGGACATCTCCCGCCTGGGCGAGCTGATCAACCCGCGCACCAAGCTGGTCGCCCTGGCCCACCAGTCCAACGTGCTGGGCTGTGTCAACCCGGTCCGGATCATCGCCGACGCGGCGCACGCGGCCGGCGCGCTGGTGCTGGTGGACGCCGCTCAGTCGGTGCCGCACATGCCGGTGGACGTGGCCGCGCTGGGCGCCGACTTCCTCGGCTTCACCGCCCACAAGATGTGCGGCCCCACCGGCATCGGGGTGCTGTGGGCCCGCGCCGAACTGCTGGACGAGATGCCGCCGTTCCTCGGCGGTGGAGAGATGATCGAGTCCGTCTGGATGGACCGGACCACGTTCGCCGCACCGCCGCACAAGTTCGAGGCCGGCACGATGCCGATCGCCGAGGCGGTCGGCCTGGGCGCGGCCATCGACTACCTGTCCGAGATCGGCCTGGACGCGATCAGGGAGCACGAGGTGCCGCTGATCGCGCACGCGCTGGACGTGCTGAACCAGGTCGAGGGCCTGCGCATACTCGGGCCCACCGATCCGGCCGAGGCGGCGGGCCGGGGGAGTGCGATCTCGTTCGAAGTCGAAGGTGTGCACCCGCACGACGTCAGCCAGGTCCTCGACGACCTGGGTATCGCGGTACGGGCCGGGCACCACTGCGCCTGGCCGCTGCACCGGGCGTTCGACGTGCGGGCCAGCACCCGCGCCTCGTTCTACCTGTACAACACCCAGGAGGAGGCGGACGCGCTGGCGGATGGGATCCGGCAGGCCCAGCGGTTCTTCGCACTGGCCCGACCTGCTAGCTAACCGGGCCGGGAAGATGCTAGGGCCGCTAGCGCGTTGCAAGGGGATGTTATGCAACTCGAGTCGATGTACCAGGAGATCATCCTGGATCACTACCGCCACCCCCACCACCGGGGTCTGCGGGAGCCTTACGACGCCGAGGTCCATCACGTCAACCCGCTGTGCGGCGACGAGCTCACCGTGCGGGTCAGCCTGAAGGAGACCGGCGGGGCCCCGGCCGTGGCCGACGTGTCCTACGACGCGCTCGGCTGCTCGATCAGCCAGGCCAGCGCGTCGGTCATGTCCGACCTGGTTATCGGCAAGAGCGTCGATGACGCGATGGCCATCTTCGAGGAGTTTCTGGCGCTCATGCGGTCCAGGGGCGAAGGGGAACCCGACGAGGATCTACTGGAGGACGCGGTCGCCTTCAGCGGCGTGTCCAAGTACCCGGCCAGAATCAAGTGCGCCCTGCTCGGCTGGATGGCCTGGAAGGACGCCACTGCCCGGGCCGTTGAGGAGGCAGCAACACCATGACCGAACAGACAGTCCAGTCGCAGGACGGCACCCAGCCAGACGACCCAACCGCCGCCGGGCCCGCGCGGGCAGGGGCGTCCCAGACCCCGGTGCCCGAATCCGTGGCGGCTGATTCCCCCACGGCTGGGTCCGGGCTCCAAGACGACGACCTTCTCGAGGCGCTGCGCGACGTGGTGGACCCCGAGCTGGGCATCAACGTCGTCGACCTCGGCCTGGTGTACGGGGTGAGCATGGACGCCGACCGGGTCGCCACGATCGACATGACGCTTACCAGTGCCGCCTGCCCGCTCACCGACGTGATCGAGGATCAGACGCGGGACGCGCTCGAGGGTCTGGTGGCGGACTTCCGCATCAACTGGGTGTGGTTGCCGCCGTGGGGCCCCGACAAGATCACCGAGGACGGCCGCGAGCAGCTCCGCGCCCTCGGCTTCAACGTCTGACCGGTTCGTCAGCTGAGGTACTTGGATTTCTGCAGCAACTGCCACAGCCAGCCGCCGAACCCCTGCACGGTGGCTGGCCGCAGGCCGTTGACGCCGTTGCTCACGGCGAGGATGTAGTTTCCGGCCCGGATCAGGAGCAACTGACCGATGAGGGTTCCGGCGTTGCTGGTGTGCTCTTTGGAGGTCAGGAAGAGGTTCTGGTCGCCCAGGTGCGGGATGGTTGTCACGCTGGTCGTGTCGCGGTCGTTGTCTAGGCCGGGGTCGCGGAACGACCGGCAGTGTGCCATCAGCGCCGCCGCCTTGGCCATGTTCTTCGCGGCGGCGCCGGGGGCATAGGCGGCGACGGTGAGGTTTACGGTCGGGGTGCCCGCTCCGCTGGGGTAGGTCAGGATCATGGTGGCGTTCGATGAGGACCACCAGTTGAGGATGTACCCGGCCTGGACGCTGCCGTCTACGTATTTGCAGCCGTACTGGCCTGGTAGTGGCCCGTTTTTGGTCGTGTTCATCGAACCCGAGCTCTGCATGCCGTTACCCTCGCCTTGGGCATGGGTCCAGCCAGCCGGCAGATGAGCTGCGTCCAGCACCTTGCCGAGCTGGACGCCGGTCGGGATCGCGGCGGTTGAGGAACTCGGGTGTGGTGTGGCCGAGGTGGAGGCTTGACTGGATGGCTGTGCCGCCGGGCCACCACCGCTGCCGCAGCCGGCCGCGGTCACGATGCCGACGGCCATGGCGATCACCGGCGCGGTCAAGCGGGAACGGCGCACTTCTAACTCCCGGCTCCCTACCGCGGTTCGGTTAGTTCAGGCTGATCACCGGGGGGACGGCGGGCTGACCTGCACCCCACACATCCTCGTCCTCGGCCATCCAGGCCTGCCGGAACCGGTCTTTGTCCTGGCCCTGGCCGCCGCCGGTACCGCCTAGCGGCATCATACCCGGGAACATACCGTCCGCAGTCGCGTCGGCACCGTCCGCAGCGCCGCCGGCGGCCGCGTCCGGGCCCCAGGTGCCCTCGTCCTCGCTGGTCCAGGAATCCCTGGCCCGGCCGAGACCACCCTGGCCTGACGCGCCACCGGGCATGCCCATCATCGGCATCATCCCCTGGCCGCCGGCCTCGCCGCCCAGGGCGCCGCCGGACGCGGCCAGTTCGTCACCCGAGGCGCCCAGCGCGCCACCCGGACCGGTGATAACGCCGTCGGGGCCAATTCCGGGGGTGCCGAGACCGACCAGATCGGGATCGGGGTCGCCCACGGTGCCAACCCCGCCCAGGCCACCGGGGCCTGGCTCTCCGGCAAGCCCGCCACCCGGGCCGCCTGGCATCACGCCGCCGGGGAGTCCCGGCATGGTCTCCCCGGCGCCGGGAACGGGATCTCCGCTGCCGCCGGGTGTGGTCTCTCCGCCGCCAGGAACCGGCTCACCGCCGGAGCCAGTGCTGCCTGGTCCTGTGCCGCCGGGGCCAGGCGGTGGCGGCATGCCGATGGGTCCGGGGCCCGTGCCGCTGCCGGGCGGCGGCATAGTGCTCACGGGGCCAGGGCCCGACGAACCGACCGGGAGGGGACCGGTCGTGGTGACGGGACTGGTGCCACCGGACAGATGGTCACCCGGGGGAGTGCTGCCAGGAGGCATGGACCCGACCGAGGTGCCGCCCGGAGGAGTGGTGCCACCAGGAAGCTGGCCAACGTGCGGGCTGGCGACACCGGGAACACCCGAGCCGCCGCCTGTCCCACTAGGCATCCCGCCGCCGGTCAGTCCGCCGCCGCCACCGCCGGTGGTGGCCGGGGCCGGGTTGCTGCCGCCGTTGCTGGTCAGCCCCGGTGGGAGGTTCTTGTTCACCACAGGCGGCATGTTGTAGAAGGCCGTCTGCATGTGCCCGTTCAGTGCGGCCAGATGCTGCTGCGCGGCCTGGTCGGCGGCGTTGCTGGCGGCGGTAACGGCGGACTGCGCGGGGGGCTTGCCGTTCTTTCCCTGCGCCGGTGTCATCGTCGGCGGATTGTCCTTGAAGGACTGGAGGACCGGGCCGTACCACGACAGCGTCGCCGCCGCCGAGAAGGTGTTGGCCTGCAAGTCCGAGGCGGTCTGCCAAAGCTGCTGCATCTGGCTGACCGCCGTCACCGCGGTCGACCCACCCCAGTCGCCCGAGAGCTGCCCGCCTTGTCCGGCCAGCTGGCCGGACACGTCGGTGAGCGCGCCGGACAGCGTCTGGTATGCCGCTCCGGCGCTAGTGATCGCTGCCGGGTCGGTGGCCTCGAGCAGGCTCTTCACTTGCTGCCACGAGTAACCAGCCGTGCTGCCCTGGACGAAGGCTGCGTTCTCCGTGATCGGGAACGTGGCCTGCCAGTTCTCGTTGTCGCCAGGCCCTTCGGTGTGGTGCTCGAGGTCCAGCACCCGAGCCTGGGCCGGGGTGGGAACCACCGGTGTGTTGTTGCCGCCGGCGCCGACGATCATAGAACCCGCGGCGGTCGAGCGGTTCGCCAGCAGCGTGAGATCCTGCTCGTTGCTGTCGTAGCGGTCCGCGGACATGCCCAGCCGCTTCGCCATGTCGGAGTGCGCTTGCTGCAGCTGGCTGGTGAACTGCTGTACGCCGGTGTACGCGTTGCCCATCACATGGGCGAGCGCCTGTGCCGTCGGCCAGCTTCCGGCCCCCGCGGAGGCCGCCTGCGCCGCCGACTGCCACCCGCTCAGCGCGCTCTGCAGTTTGTCGGCCATCTGGCCCAACTGGCTCGCCACGCTGCGCAGCGTGCCGGTATGCACCATCAGGTTTTGACCAGACACGGCCGGGCTGCTCCAGTTGGCCGGCTGCGTGTATCCCGTATAGCTCGGCTCGCTGCTTACACTCGGGACCGACGTTCCCGAATTGCCGCTCATTTACCAGCCTCCAGAACTCCAGGCGCGCGTCTCACGCCGTCACCCGCTGAACGGCGTCACGTCCAAGTTATGACGCCGCCGACCCTTCCAGATTTCGCTGTCCTCGCCGGGAGGCCCCAGCACCCGGCCCCCAGGGCATCTCCGCCCGGGGACCGGATGCCATCATGCTCACTGCCACAGAGCGGAGTTCTGTGCCTCCACCATGGGGTAACGCTGGCTTGCCTCGGATGCGACGCCCTGCAGGTTCAACAGCACACCCTGCATGTTGGCCATGGCCGCGTCCCACTGGGACTTGGCCGCGTAGTACGCCTGCTGCGCCGAACCGTTCCACTCGGCCAGCTGGGAGCGAAGCTGGTTGTCCAGCGTCTCTACCGTCTGCAACACCTGGCTGTAGATCGCCTTGAAGTTCTCCTCGCCCGCCTGCAGCGCGCCGAACTGGGCCATCGTGTAATCGCTGTCGGCCATCTCTTTCCTCCGTCACTCCAAAATCACGGGCCGACCTGTCAGCCGACCAGACAGGTCAGTGGTTGAGCAGGCCCTGCACCCGGGTTGCCGACGCAGTCTGCTCCGCCTCGTTCACCGCGTAGCGCTTCTCGGTCGCCACCAGCTTCTCCTGCATGGTCTGCATGGCCTGGATGACCTTGGTGAAGTCCGCGTTGAAGGCGGTGTACGCGCTGGTGAACGCGCTGGATGCCGATCCGACCCAGCCCGACGAAAGGTCGCTCTGGTAGCCCGTCAGGCGGCTCTGCTCCGCCTTGACCTCATCCACGGCCGACTGCAACTGGTTGTAGGCCGTGGTCATCGCCGCTCTATTAACAGCGGATTCGCCTGCCATTGCGGCACCTCCCTGTTTCTGGTCCGCTAGTCACTGTGTGTGGCTGTCCGTATAATCCCCGGTCCTGCCACCATGAGTCGTGCCCCCGGGCAGTCAGAAATCAGCTGGCCGAGTCTCTGGCAGCATTCAGGAATCATCTAAGAGGGACCGGGCACTCGTGTCAACTGAGACACATGATCTCGTAGCGGGTGTAAACCATCTGACTGCGCCGCGGCTACCCATACGCCACCGACCTGGGGTATTTCCCAGCTTGCGGGGCAGGCCCGGGTGGACTGTTGCCAAAAATTTACATTAGCTTGAGATTTGGTGTTGCGCGTTGCTGGGGTCCAGAGCGGGCCCCTGGGGGATCAGCTGGGCCACCTCGGCGGGCAGCAGGGTCTGCTGCCGAGGCAGGGTGTAACCAAGCATCGCGGCTACGTTCCGTGACGCCAGGCCGTACCTGAGCCCGCCCGTGAGCAGGAAGTAGCTGGAAACGACCGGTGCCTGCCCGGCGCCCGCGGCCGGCTGGGTGCCCCCCAGCACACCGATCAGGGCGCCCGTCCCGGGCGGGAGCGCGACCTGGTTGACCCCACCCGAGCCGTTCGTGGCCACGCCGTTGGACGGCACGGAGCCACCCACCGTCACCTGCGGACCGGACGGCGCGACCGTGGCCGAGCCGCCGTACACCACGCACAGCGGGGTGGTGGAGTTGTAGGGGACCACCCTCGGCATCCGCGTGGGCAGGCCGTTGGTCGGCAGGCTGCCCGGCACACTGTCACCTGCGGCGGCCGACGGGTTCACCGTGCCCGGCGTCGCCTGGTTCGGGGCCGCGTTCAGCAGTTCGGCCTGGACCTGCGTGATCTTCTCCAGCTTGCCGTCGCTGAGCATGACGTAGGACTGCTGTGGAGCGCCGGGCGCGGCGCTGGTGGTGAACACCTGGCCCACCTTGGCCGAGCCACCGCCCGGGCCGCTGACGGTCGCGCCGAAGCCCGATATCGAGGGCGGCGCGAAGGACGAACTCTCCGGGAACGCGTTCAGCCAGGCCGCGGGCATGCTCTCCGGTTGCTGTGTGGTGTCCAGCGCGGTCAGGACGTTCCGCTGCTCCTTGGCCGGGATGGGCATGCGCTCACCGTTCCAGATCAGCCACTGCGGCCCGCCCGCCCGGACCAGCAGAGCGCTGCCCGCCGACAGGGCCCGCCCGCCGACCCGGTGCCCGCCCACCAGCGTGGTGATCTGGCGCTGCTGGAGGGTGCCGGGGATGGTCTGCGACTGCACACAGACTGACCACGGCGACCCGACGAGCATGCTGGACCCGGGCAGCCCCTGGGGCAGCCCGGGAATCCCGATCAGCGGCCCGCGCGGGTAGCCGGCCAGCGACGCCTGGCTGACCGTCCGCTGATTGGGGCTCGAGGTGCCGAGCGCGAGCCGGGCCGAGGCGTAGTTCAGCACCGGGCACAGCCTCTTGCCGCCGTGCTGGCACCAGATATAGGGCGTGCCCGTCTGGCTGTCGATGATGAGCGTTCCCGCGGCGGTGAGGCCGGTGGCCTTACCCGGGGCGACGAGTCCCCAGATACCGAAGACCGCGACGACGATCACCGTCACCAGCACGCTGCTGAACATGCCCACGTTCAGCCGCCGCAGCGGGCGGTCGGGCGGGTCGGGTTCGGCTTGGAGCAGCGCGAGGGCGGCCCGCTGGGTCATCAGCCGGTGGGCCTGGAGCAGGTCTTTGCGGTTCTGCATCGGTCAGGTCAGCCCGACAAGCCGCGGATATAGCTGTACAGGCCGGCTACCCCGAGCGCGATCGGGATGATGCTGATCACCAGCATGATGTCCACCACCTCGCCCGCCCGCCCCCAGAACGGGGAAGGCCGGTGCGCGGGCAGCCACGCTCCCGCACCGATCAGGATGGCCGCCACGATGATCATCAGGGGCAGGACGAGCGCGATGATCCTGGATTGGGGCAGCGTCAGCGCGGCGCCCGCGGCGAGCAGGACGAGACCGCCGTAGCCGGGGATCTGCAGCCAGAGCCGCTGAGCACGGCCGCGGACGATACGCGAGCGGAGCAGCAGGGCGCAGCCGAGCACGCCGCACATCAGCCGGGCGAGCCAGCCAGGGTCGAGGGCCAGCGCGATCTCGGCCAGGGCCCCGATCAGGCCGATGCCGGACACCACGCCGGTGACCACGCGGTCGGCCGCCGCGGTCCGCTCCAGGGTTTCACCGCCATCCACGGTGAGGCTGTCCCGCCTGAGTTCGTCCGCGTCGCGGGGCACCGGTGGCAGGCTCAGCCGCGATACCCGGAAGGCGATGGTCGGGATCAGCGGGGTCAGCGCGAGCGCCACGGCGGCGGCCACCGCGGCCGCGCCGGCCAGGCCGACACGGGTGAAGGCGTCGTCAACCCAGGCCCCGCCGGCCGCCAGCAGCGCCGCGCCCGCGGCGCCAAGGAACACAGGGACCCCATCGGCGACGACCGCGGCGGCCAGCGTGGCGGCGAGCAGCACCGCGGCGAACCCGGACAGCAGTTCCAGCGAGCCGAGGTGCCCCAGCGTCAGCGACCTGGCCGGCCCGAGCAGCCCGGCGAGGAAGGCGTAGGGCAAGGCCACATACCCCAGGGCCGCGCCCACCCCCGCGTCACCAGCGGCCCGCGATATCGCCGCCGCGGCGGCGAGCAGCACGAGGGCGACCACCCCGGCCACGATGGAGGGGGTGACCCAGGTGGGGCCGGCCAGCAACAGCACACCCGCCCCCGCGGCCAGCGCGCCGACGCCGGCGCCGAGCGCGACCCGGCGCGTCTCCCTGGGCCCCCACCGGTCCGGCCGCTCGCCGACACCCGACGCGATCACGTCCGCCACGTCGTCGAAAGCGAGCTCGGGCAGTTGCGCCTTGCGCGGGTACAGGTAGATCAGTTCGCCGTCGCGGAGCCCGGCCTGGAACGGTGTGGCGTCCGGGGCGAAGGGGGCCTGGCCGAGGCGCTGCAGTACCCAGCCACCAGCCTCCTGGCGGACCGGCGGCTGATCGAGCCCCGCGTACTTGGCCACGGTGGGGAACAGGTCGGCGAACGAAACGTATACCGGCAGCGCGAGGTCTACCCGCCTGCGCGGGCCCACGATGGTGATCCGGCAGGTGTCCGTTCCGGTGGCCGGGCTCATTTGCCTTCCTCACAATCCATCCGCCGCACCCATATGCTGCACACTAGCCCGCCAGCCCGAGCCTGCCCGCTACCGTAGGTAACTCACCACGAGCGGAGCCAGCGGGTTCAATAGTATGGCGGTCAGGCGCCCAAGGGACGCGCCGTTTCGCCTGATCGCCGCCGGGCATGCGTGATCACGCAGACGCGGCCGGTAGCAATGCGGGTCAGGCCCGCGGGGAGCAGGAAGGCAGGTCGTGGGTAGCGTCATCGTGCGGCGCCAGGAGCGCCGCGAGGCCCCGGAGTTGCCACGGGGCGAGATCATGCTCGAGCCGCCGCCCGAGATTCCTGAGCCGGTCAACGACGGCATGCAGCAGATGCTCACGTACCTTCCGATGCTCGCGATGTCGTTCGGCATGGTTGCGATGATGTCTGGCTCTGGCTCCGGCTCGCTGCGCTGGGTGGGCGCCGGCGGCATGGTCGTCGGCATGGGTGGCCTGGGCGTGGCCCAGGTCGTCCGCGGCAAGGGCGACCGCAAGCTCAAGCTGAACGGCCAGCGCCGGGACTACCTGCGCTACCTGGGCCAGGTCCGGCGCAAGGTCCGCCGGGCCGCCGCCGCCCAGCGGGACGCGCTCGAGTGGGCCAACCCGGACCCAGCCGCCCTGTGGTGGGTGGTGGCCGGCGGGGACCTCGCCAGGGTGTGGGAGCGCCGCCCGGCCGACGCGGACTTCTGCAGCGTCAGGCTGGGCAAGGGCACTCAGCATCTGGCGGTGCGGCTGGTCCCGCCGGAGACCAAGCCCGTCGAGGATCTCGACCCGTTGTGCGCGGGTGCGCTGCGCCGGTTCGTCAGGGCGCATGCCAGGGTGCCCGACCTGCCGGTCGGCATCTCGCTGCGCTCGTTCGCCCGGCTGATCCTGGCCGGCGAGCCGGAGGCGACGGCCGGCATGGTCCGCGCCATGATCGCCCAGATCGCGGTGTTCCATTCACCCGACGAGGTGCGCATCTGCGTCTGTGCGCCGCCGGAGCGGATCGGACGCTGGCAGTGGATGAAGTGGCTGCCGCACAACCTGCACCCCACCGAGTCCGATGCGGCAGGCCCGGTGCGCCTGATGGCCAAGAGCCTGTCCCAGCTCGAGGCCATGCTGGGCGCGGAGATCAAGGACAGGCCCAGGTTCATCCCTGGCCGCACCGAGGTATCGCTGCCCTTCAACGTCGTGATTGTGGACGGCGCGTCCACCGACTACGACCACCAGCTCAGTGAGGCCGGCGTGGACGGGGTCGCCATCATCGAGCTGACCGAGTCGAGCCCGGGCCCGGCCGATGCCACCGTGCTGCGGCTGGACGTCCACGAAAAGCGGCTCGACATGATTACCAGGGACCGCCTGGGCAACGATCAAGCCTCGCAGGTCGGCATGCCCGACTCGCTGTCGGTGGTCGAGGCCGAGGCACTGGCGCGCCAGCTCGCGCCGCTGCGCCCGATGCAGGGCGCAGCGCCTGGTGAGGACGCGCTGGCCGTGAACACCACGCTGAGCTCGCTGCTGGGCATAGCCAACCCGGAGGCCCTGGACCTGCGGGCGCTGTGGCGCCCGCGCGCGGCCAGGAACCGGCTGCGGGTGCCGATCGGGGTGACCGCCAGCGGCGCGCCGCTGGAACTGGACATCAAGGAGTCCGCGCAGGGCGGCCTGGGCCCGCACGGGCTGGTGATCGGCGCGACCGGATCCGGCAAGTCGGAGTTGCTGCGCACGCTCGTGCTCGGCCTCGCGACCACACACAATCCCGAGGCGCTCAACTTCGTCCTCGTCGACTTCAAGGGCGGCGCCACGTTCCTCGGACTCGAGCGGCTCGGGCACGTCTCGGCGGTGATCACCAACCTGGAGGAGGAACTCCCACTGGTGGACCGCATGCGGGACGCCCTGCACGGCGAACTGGTACGCCGTCAGGAGCTGCTGCGGTCGGCCGGAAACTACGCCTCGGTCCGCGACTACGAGCGGGACCGCGAGCGGGGCGCGCGGCTGGATCCGCTGCCGACCCTGTTCGTCGTGCTCGATGAGTTCTCCGAACTGCTGTCGGCCAAGCCCGAGTTCATCGATCTGTTCGTGATGATCGGCCGGCTGGGGCGTTCGCTCGCCGTACACCTGCTGCTGGCCTCGCAGCGGCTGGAGGAAGGCAGGCTGCGCGGCCTGGACACCCAGCTTTCCTACCGGGTCGGCCTGCGCACGTTCTCCGCGGGCGAGTCCCGGATCGTGCTGGGCACGCCGGACGCGTACGAGCTGCCCTCCCAGCCTGGCAACGGCTACCTGAAGATCGACGTGACCGAGATGACCAGGTTCAAGGCCGCCTACGTGTCCGGTCCTCCCAGCGCCGAGCCGAGCGCGCCGCTGCCCCAGTCACGGGTCAAGCCGGTGATCGTTCCGTACGGTCCCGGCTATGTGCGGCCGCAGATCATGCCCGACGCGTCCGGCCGTGGCCCGGAGCTCGCCCCGGCCGACGGCCCGGGCCGGCGTGACCCGCAGCAGGAAAGCCTGTTCGAGATGGTGATCCGCCAGCTCGCCGGGCAAGGGCAGGCCGCGCATCAAATCTGGCTGCCGCCGCTGGACGTCCCGCCCAGCCTGGACGAGCTGCTGCCACCGCTAGAGATCAGCCCGGAGTTCGGCTGCACCACCAGGGATACCAACCGGCGGGGCAGGCTGCAGGTGGTGACCGGGATCGTGGACCGGCCGTTCGAGCAGCGGCGCGATCCGCTCTGGTCGGATCTGTCCGGGTCCGCTGGGCACGTCGGGGTGGCCGGTTCGCCGCAGAGCGGCAAGTCCACCATGCTGCGAACGGTGATCAGCTCGCTGGCTCTGCTGCACACCCCGCAGGAGGTCCAGATCTACGTGCTCGACTTCGGCGGCGGCACGGTCAGCAGCCTGGCTGGCCTGCCGCACGTGGGCGGCGTGGCGACCCGGCTGCAGGCCGAGCGGGTCCGGCGCACTGTGGCCGAGGTCAAGGGGCTGCTGGAACGGCGCGAGCGCGAGTTCAGTGAGCGTGGCATCGAGTCGATCGCCGCCTACCGGCTGCTGCGCGCCGCCGGGGAGTTCAGTGGGGACGGGTTCGGTGACGTCTTCCTGGTGGTGGACAACTGGCTGACCCTGCGCCAGGACTACGAGCAGATCGAAGCCGACGTCACCGCGCTGGCGGCGCGCGGCCTGGGCTACGGCATCCATGTGGTCGCCGCGACCAACAAGTGGTCAGAGTTCAGGCCCGGCATCAGGGACCTGTTCGGCACCAGGTTCGAGCTGCGGCTCGGGGACCCGTACGAGTCCGAGATGGGCCGGGCGCTGGCCGCGAACGTGCCCGAGCGTTCGCCGGGCCGCGGCCTGACAAAGGACGGCATGCACTTCCTCACCGCCCTGCCGCGCATCGACGGGCAGTCGTCGCCGGCGAGCTTGCCCGAGGGCGTGCGCAGGCTGATCGAGACCGTCGACGCCGCCTGGCCGGGGCCGCGCGCACCCGTGGTGCGGCTGCTGCCCGAAGCGTTCCCCGCGACGCAGTTGCCGGGTCCGGCGCAGACCGGCACCAGGGTGCCGTTCGGGCTCGACGAGAACACGCTGTCGCCGGTGATGCTGGACTTCTCCAACGACCCGCATTTCGTGGTGTTCGGCGACACCGAATGCGGGAAGTCGAACCTGCTGCGGGTGATCGCCGAGGCCGTGGTGGCCAGGCAGACCCCCGAGCAGGCGCGGCTCATCGTTATCGACTACCGCCGGTCGCTGCTGGATGTGGCCGACACCGAGCACCGGATCGGCTACGCCGCGTCCTCGTCGGCCGCCACGGCGCTGATCGCCGACGCCACCGAGGCGCTGGTCAAGCGGCTGCCCCCGGCCGACCTCACCCCTGCTCAGTTGCGCAGCCGGTCCTGGTGGAGTGGCTCGGACCTGTATCTGATCGTGGACGACTACGACCTGGTGACCGGCCTGGCCAACCCGCTGCAGCCGCTGATCGACCTGATCCCGCAGGCCAGGGACATCGGACTGCACGTGGTGCTAGCCCGCTCGGCGGGCGGGTCCGGTCGCGCCATGTTCGAGCCGGTGCTGCAGCGACTGCGGGAGATGGGCTCGCCCGCGCTGGTCATGTCCGGCAACAAGGACGAGGGCGTGGTGTTCGGGGTCAAGCCGCAGTCGCTGCCGCCAGGGCGCGGGTACATGTCGTCACGCCGCGCCGAGCCGATGCTGATGCAGGTCGCGCTGGCCGACGAGGGGGACGGCGCCGCGATCGACGGCGCCGACACCGCCGGGCCGCAATCAGCCGGGCCAGAATCGGCCGGCCCCGGGCAGCATCCAAATGACCAGGCATCCCCGCCCGCACCGCTCAGCAGGCGGGGCAGGCACAGTGCCCCCAGGCCCTGACGGGCGCGGCCCCCAGGCCCTGACGGGCGCGGCCCCCAGGCCCTGACGGGCGCGGCCCCCAGGCGCCGGGCCGGGTGGATCAGCCCGGGGTCAGCGAACGCGGACCCCCCTCGGGGCCAGAACCCGGGCCGCGGGCCGGGATCTCCTGGTCGGTCGCCGGGAGGTCATCACCCCAGACCGAACCGGTCTCGTCCGATTTGGTGCCGAGCGTCCGCACGTCGACCCGGCCGGGCCGCCAGCGCCGCCGTCGTCCGTGCGGCACCGCCAAGGCCACGATCACGACCAGAGCCGCCACCGCGATCGCGCCGCCGGTGACGCTCACCGCGACCAGCCGGGTGAGCGAATTGCCGTGCGGCACGGGCGGGATGGCCACCGGCTGTGCCTGGGCGGAGGGCGTCGCCGCCTGCGGTGGCAGCAGCCCGGTGATCGCCTGGACCGGGTTGATCAGACCGGCGCCGCTGCGGTCGCCGATGTTCCCGTCCGCCGTCGAGATGATCCTGCTGACCACCTGGGCGGCGCTCATGTGCGGGAACGCCGACCGGATCAGCGCGGCCTCGCCAGCGGCGAAGGGCGCCGCGAAGCTCGTGCCGGTGTCGTCGTTGCTGAAGCCGCCCGGGAAATCGCTCTGGACGTTCTCCCCGGGTGCGACGACCGAGATGGGTGTCTTGCTGGGCGTCTCCTGGGTTACCGCGCCGGTCTGGTCCACCGCGCCGACCGAGAGCACGCCGGGGTAGGACGCCGGGTAGAACGGGCCCTTGACGATCGTTCCGTTGTTGTCCTGGTCGTTCCCGGCCGCCGCGACCACCACCCTGTTCTTGCTAAGCGCGTAGTCGACCGCCGACTGCAGGGCGGGTGTGCTGGGCCCCTGGATGGAAACGTTGATGACCTGCGCGCCGAGGTCGACCGCGTCGCGGATGCCGTCAGGGAGCAGGCTCAAGTTAGTCTGGTTCTCGCCCGAGTTGACCTTGATCGACAGAATGTGGGCCGCGGGAGCGACGCCGTAGAATGGTATCCCCTGGCCCAGCTCGTCGCTGGCCGCGATGATGCTGGCCACCGCGGTGCCGTGACCCACGCAGTCGGCCGGGCCGGTGTTGGTCAGGTCGCGGTAGCTCGCCCGTCCATCGAGCTGGGGTGTGTACTGCACCCCGCTGTCCACCACCGCGACGGTGACGCCCTTGCCGCGGGTGATGTGCCACACGCTGCTGAAGTCCAGCGACTGCTGGGCCCACGGCACACCGGACACCTTTCGGGCCGCCTGACCGGGTGTGCCGCCCCCGCAGCCCGCGAACGACGTGGGCATTCCCGGCGTCGCGGTCAGGGCAGAAGTGGGCGGCGGCGCGTCATGTGATGGCGGCAGCGAGCGGGCCGCCAGGGCGCCTGGGGCGCCGGCCACCAGCACCGCCGCTACCGCCGGAGCGACCGCCAGCGCTGCCCGTGCCGCCCCCCGCCCGCCTCCCCATTCCCGGCTCACTGGCCGCCTCCAGCCCTCGCGCCCGTGCGTGTGGTGACCACACTAGGACACCCCGGCGGCGCGCACGCACCTGCCGATCACACCTGCCGATCACACGGGCCGGGCGGGAACGTCAGGCCCGCGAGTAGAACGGCGCGGCGCTCGCCGCCACCGACTCGGCCACCGGATTCGGCTCCGCCTCGCCGGGGAAGGTGACGTCGATGGGGAAGGACGCGTCCTCGGTGGCCAGCGCCGCCGCCCGCTCCACCGCCTGCGCCGCCGCGTCCTGTGCGGCCGGGTCGGACGGGTTGTCCAGGTCGATCGAGAAGATCAGCCCTTCGCCCCGGCCCGCCACCGAAAGCCACGCCGTCCGCGCCGCCCTGACCGCGGGCACCCCGCGCAACTGGACGCTGGCCTCGCTGATCAGCCGGGTCGGCTGCCGCGGCGGATGGCCGACGCGGATGCGCACACCCTCGGCCTGCCCCTGCACCGCGGCCAGGTAGGCCACCCCGGCCGGGTACACCGGCACGCTGGCCTCCGCGCCAGGGTTCAGCGCGATGCCCAGGTCGGGCGGCAGCGACCTGGCCAGTTCGGCCGCGGGCACGACGACGTGCGGCACCACCGGGGGCGGCACACCGGGGTCGGGGTCGGCCATGAAGCTGACCAGCCCGGCGGCCGAGGTGAACGCGGGCACGAACTCGCCGCCCAGGTAGGTGACGGTGGGCAACGTCAGCGAGGAGCCGTCGGTCACCGGGCTGCCGTCGTCGGGCAGCGGAACCCAGAGCCTGCCGTTGCTCAGCACGTCGAGCAGGTCGGGGATCCGGTCGCTGTCGGCGATCGCGGCGGCCAGCGCGGCGGCGACGGCGTCATCGCTAACCGGGATCGCCGCGGCAGTGTTTCCCGCGGCAGTGTTTCCTGCGGCCGGGTTCCCCATGGCAGTGCTTCCCGTGACAGGGTTTCCCGTGACGGGGTCGTCGTGGCTGTCTGGCCCACCGCCGCGGGCACGAGGGACTCGCTGCTCGGCGTTGAACCGAAGACCGGCCTGCGGGCCGGAGCTTGTCGGCATCGTCATTGGATTGTTCCTTGCCCAATCGTGGTCGCCTGCTGTGGACACGGCAGGCGATCGCCCCGTCCGGGCGCGCGGACGGCGGGTGCGCACGCCGGGTAACTTCTCGCTTCGGATAGTAAACGGTCGGAGGCTCTGTGTAGTGAAGAATCCGGCACGAGGTGGCGGCCGATGGATAGAAGTCGCCCCCGAACGGCTCGTGGCCTGGGCCGATTCATTCGCCGAGCGCCACCCCGGCGTGTCGGTGACGATGACCGCGGAAGGGGCGATTTTTCTGGCCGCCGACGGCGCGACGGCCCAGTGCCACGCCCCGTTTCCCCCGCTGCCGCAGGCCGTCCAGGCCGCACAGGTCGCGCGGGCGGGGGAGGCCGCGGGGCTGATCGCGAGCCACGCGACCGCCGCCAGGACGGTGGGCGTCCTGCTGGTCCGCCTCGGCGGCTACGCGGCCGGGGTGTTCACCGGTTCGCCGCCCCGGCTGGCCGCGTCCAAGGTCGGCTCGCGCCTGGTGCACGGTCGCAGCGCCGCGGGGGGCACCTCCCAGCACCGGTTCGCCCGCCGCCGGGAGAAACAGGCGGCCGAGGCGCTGTCGGCGGCGGCGGACAACGCCGCGAAAGTATTCACCCCGTACCGTGCGGCGCTCGACGCCGTCGTGCTCGGCGGCGACCGCCGGTCGGTCGCCGCGCTGCGTGAAGACGTCAGGCTGGCCCGCTACTTCGCGCTGGCCTCCGGCCGCTTCCTGGCCGTGCCCGATCCCCGGCTCAACGTGCTGCGCGACTCGCCGCGGCTGTTCCTGGCGATCAGGATCCGGCTCACCGGGCCCGGCCAGGACTAGCGGCGAGCCCCGGCGGGGGAGCGGAGGCCAGAGCAGGGAGGGCTAAATCCGCGGGGGCACGCGTCGCCGTCACATATACTTGGGCGCGTGTTGCCACTCTGTGTTTGACGGACCGGCCCGGTACTGGGGTGACGTATGCCCTCAGCAGGTCCGTTTTTTCCGTTGAATCCTGATTCTGGAGTGGACGTCAAATGATCACCGCCCGAGACCTCGAACTGCGCGCCGGAGCGCGCCTGCTGCTGCACGAGGCCAGCTTCCAGATCGTTCCCGGTGACCGGATCGGGCTGGTGGGCCGCAACGGCGCGGGCAAGACCACGCTGGCCCGGGTGCTGGCCGGCGAGGCGCAGCCGGCCGCGGGCACCGTGCGGCGGTCCGGCACCGTCGGTTACCTGCCGCAGGATCCCCGAACCGGCGACCTCGACGTGCTGGCCGTCGACCGGGTGCTGTCCTCCCGGGGGCTGGACGAACTGCTGCGCGCCATGCGCGCCGCCGAGGAGCAGATGACCGTGACCGACCCGCGCAAGCGGGACGCCGCGGTCCGCCGGTACGGAAACCTGGAGGAGCGCCTGGCCGTGCTGGGCGGCTATGCCGCGCAGGCCGAGGCGGCCTCGCTGGCCGCCAGCCTCGGCCTGCCGAACCGGGTGATGGGCCAGCCGCTGCACACGCTGTCCGGCGGGCAGCGCCGGCGGGTGGAACTGGCCAGGATTCTGTTCGGCGGCGCACAGACGCTGCTGCTCGACGAGCCCACCAACCACCTGGACGCCGACTCGGTCGTCTGGCTGCGCGATCACCTGAAGACGTACCGCGGCGGCCTGGTGGTGATCAGCCACGACGCCGGCCTGATCGACGTTGTGGTCAACAAGGTGTTCAACCTGGACGCGCAGCGCTGCGTCATCGACCAGTACAACCTGGGCTGGCGGGCCTACCTGACCCAGCGTGAGACCGACCAGGCCAGGCGCAAGCGGGAGCGGGCCACCAACGAGCGCAAGGCCGCCGCGCTGCAGTCCCAGGCCGCCAAGCTGGGGGCCAAGGCGACGAAGGCCACCGCCGCCAAGGTGATGGCGCGCCGGGCCGAGCGGCTGCTGTCCGTGCTGCCCGGCGAGCAGCGGGCGGACAAGGTGGCCAAGCTCAGGTTCCCGACCCCCGCCCCGTGCGGACGCACCCCGCTGACCGCGTCAGGACTGTCCAGGTCGTTCGGTTCGCTCGAGGTCTTCACCGACGTGGACGTGGCCGTGGACGCGGGCAGCCGGGTGGTCGTGCTCGGCCTCAACGGCGCGGGCAAGACCACCCTGCTGCGGCTGCTGGCCGGGATCGACGCCCCGGACACGGGCATGGTCAACCCCGGCCATGGCCTGCGCCTGGGCTACTACGCGCAGGAGCACGAGACGCTCGACGTGAGCCAGACGGTGCTGGAGAACATGCGCTCGGCCGCGCCCGAACTGACCGACGGCGAGCACCGGCGCCTACTCGGCTCGTTCCTGTTCCCCGGCGACGACGTGGACAAGCTCGCCGCCGTCCTGTCCGGCGGCGAGAAGACCAGGCTGGCGCTGGCCATCCTGGTGGTGTCCGGGGCGAACGTGCTGCTGCTCGACGAGCCCACCAACAACCTCGACCCAGCCAGCCGGGAGGAGATCCTGACCGCGCTGCGCGCCTACCGTGGGGCGATCGTGCTGGTCACGCACGACGAGGGCGCGGTCGAGGCGCTCGCGCCGGAACGGGTGGTGCTGCTGCCCGACGGCGTGGAGGACGCCTGGAGCGACGACCTCACCGAGCTCGTCGCCCTCGCCTGAGGCCAGGAACCGGGCCTGGGCATCCCGCGGGAAAGGCCGTACATCTCCCCAGAAAGGCCGCAAACCTCGCCAGGAAGGGCAGGCAAACGATCAGGAAAATAACTGATCATTTGCCTCGATGTGGGTAGCCGATCTAGCTTTCATGAGTGATCATGGCGAGAGATGGTGACGCAGCGGTCACTACTTATCACGGGAGGTACGCGTGACCGAAACCCTCAAGAAAGGCACCCGAGTGACTGGTGCCGACCGCACCAAGCTCGCCTCCGATCTAAAGAAGAGGTACGACGCGGGGGAGAGCATTCGCTCCCTGGCCGCCGCGACCGGCCGTTCCTACGGTTTCGTGCACCGGATCCTGAGCGAGACCGGGGTTTCGCTGCGGGGCCGCGGGGGCGCCACCCGCGGCAAGGCCAAGGGCAGACGCTGACCGCCCGCCAGCCGGGGACCGGTACCCGAGCCGGGGGACCCCCGTGGCGCTAGACTCGGCTGCCCTGGAGCTAGCCGGACTCCGGCTAGACATCGCTGGTCAGGACAGTGCTGGTCAAGACAGTGCCGAGGCCACGGACCCGGCTGGCGCGGTCGCCACAGTGACGCTTTGCCGCCCTCGTCGCAGGAACGCGATGACCCCGGGCATGTGGCGGGGGCTGGCCAGGATCGGCGACGAACTGCCATCGGAGGTGCGGGTCGTCGTGATCAAGGGGGAAGGGCCGTCCTTCTCGGCCGGCATCGACCTGCGGCTGTTCTCCGCCGAAGGGGTGCCGGGCGAGGAGTCACCGCCCGATCTGCGCAGCGACGGCTTCGACGACTGGATCGCGGGCTGCCAGGCCGGGTACACCTGGCTGCGCCGCCCTGGCATCGTATCGATCGCCGCCGTGCAGGGTCACGCGATCGGCGCCGGGTTCCAGCTCGCGCTGTCGTGTGACCTGCGGATCCTGGCCGACGACGCCACGTTCTGCATGAAGGAGCCCGCGCTCGGCCTGGTTCCCGACCTGACCGGCACCAAGCCGCTGGTGGACATCGTGGGACTGCCCAGGGCCCTGGAGATGTGCCTCACCGCCCGCACCGTGGACGCGGCCGAGGCCGCCAGGATCGGGCTGGCCGAGATCGTGGTGCCGGGCGGCCGGCTGGACGCGACCGTGGCCGACCTGTGCGCCGCCCTGCTGGCCACCGACGCGGCCACCGCCCGGGCCACCAAGAAGCTGCTGAGCCTGGCGCCTGGCCACACCCTTTCCGAGCAGGCCGCGGCCGAGCGCCGCATGCAGGCCGAACTGGCCACCGAACGGCTCGGCCCACTGCCGCGATAAACCCGGCGTGCGCCCGGCTTACGCTGGTGGCGGACAAGGGAAGGGCTGACGGCGAGCGGAGGTTGCCTTGGCCATGATGGGCGGCGGCGGCCACGGCGCGTGGATGATGATGCGCGGGTTCACCCGCGACCCAGCCATTACCAAGCAGCGGATCAAGCCGGGCACGGTGCGCAGGATCGCCACCTACGCCCGGCCCTACCGATGGCAGCTCGCCGCGTTCCTGTTCATCACGATCCTGGACGCGGTGGTGACCGTGTCCTACCCGCTGATGCTGCGGGTGATCATCGATGACGGCATCCTGCGGCACAACCTGCGCGTCGTGGGCACGGTGGCCGGCCTGGTGGCCGCGATCGCCGTGTTCGACGCCTTCCTCGGCTCCGCCGCACGCTGGTACTCGGCCCGCATCGGCGAGGGGCTGATCTACGACCTGCGCACCGAGGTCTTCGGCCACGTCCAGCGCCAGCCGATAGCGTTCTTCACCCGCACCCAGACCGGCTCACTGGTCAGCAGGCTGAACAGCGACGTGATCGGCGCCCAGCAGGCCCTCACCAGTGTGCTGTCCACGGTGGTGTCCAGCTTCATCCAGCTCGTGCTCGTGCTGGTCGCCATGTTCATCCTGTCCTGGCCGGTCACCGTCATCGCGATCGCCATGCTGCCGCTCTTCATCCTGCCGGCCAAGCTGATCGGGCGCAGGCTGCAGCGGCTCAGCCGGGAGTCCATGCAGCTCGACGCCGAGATGGGCTCGACGATGACCGAGCGGTTCAACGTGGCGGGCGCGATGCTGGCCAAGCTGTACGGGCGGCCGCGCGAGGAGCTTGGCCTGTTCAGCAACCGGGCCGCACGGGTGCGGGACATCGGCGTGGTCACCTCGATGTACGGCAGCGTGCTGTTCGTCTCGCTGACCCTGCTCGCCTCGATGGCGACGGCCATGATCTACGGGGTGGGCGGCTGGCTGGCGGTCGGCGGCGCCTTCCAGCTCGGCACGCTGGTCGCGCTCACCACCCTGCTGAACCGGCTCTACGGGCCGATCATGTCGCTGTCCAACGTGCAGGTGACGGTGATGACCGCGCTGGTCAGCTTCGACCGGGTGTTCGAGGTGCTCGACCTCAAGCCGCTCATCGACGAGAAGCCGGACGCCACCGACCTCCCCGCACTCGCCGGTCCCAAGAGTAACCGCCACTCCGCCGCCCCCGCGGTCGAGTTCGACCACGTGTCGTTCAGCTACCCCAAGGCCAGCGAGGTCTCGCTGGCCTCGCTCGAGTCGATCGCCCTGCCCAGCCAGGAGCGCACGAACGGCGCGGCCGGGGTGCTGCACGACGTCAGCTTCCGTGTCCCTCCCGGCACGCTGACCGCGCTGGTCGGACCGTCGGGCGCGGGCAAGACCACGATCACGCACCTGGTCTCGCGGCTGTACGACGCCGGCCGGGGCGTGGTCAGGATCGGCGGCCACGACGTCCGCGACCTCACCCTGGACTCGCTGCACGACGCGGTCGGGGTCGTCACCCAGGACTCCCACCTGTTCCACGAGACCATCCGCACCAACCTGGCCTACGCCAGGCCGGACGCCTCCGAGCGCGAGCTCATCCTGGCCTGCCAGGCCGCCCAGATCTGGGAGCTGATCTCCTCGCTGCCCGACGGCCTGGACACGGTGGTGGGGGACCGCGGCTACCGGCTGTCCGGCGGGGAGAAGCAGCGGGTGGCCATCGCCAGGCTGCTGCTGAAGGCGCCCTCGGTGGTGGTGCTCGACGAGGCCACCGCGCACCTGGACTCCGAATCCGAGGCTGCGGTGCAGCGAGCCCTGGCCACCGCGCTGGCGGGCCGGACCTCGCTGGTGATCGCCCACCGGCTGTCCACGATCAGGCAGGCCGACCAGATCCTGGTCATCGACGCGGGCCGGGTCCGCGAACGTGGCACCCACGCCGAGTTGCTCGCGTCCGGCGGCCTGTACTCCGAGCTCTACCGCACCCAGTTCTCCCGCCAGGAGCCGGTCATCGCAGGCCCCGATGCGGTTACCCAGAATTAACTTCGCAATGAACGGCTGCGCCACAACCGCCGTCGCCCGGCGTAATGGTCGTGCGGCTCACCCAGACCTAGGCCGGCCGAGCAGCCGCCCCACGCTGCGGACGGCCCGGTCGATGTCGGTGCCGAACGGGTTGTCCTGGACCAGGTATGTCCAGGTGGCGGACGGCCGCTTCAGGCCCGCCGCACCGAGGTCGGCCCCGTCCTCGGTGATCTCCACCGTCT
Organism: Streptosporangiaceae bacterium; assembly: GCA_036267135.1. Lineage (GTDB taxonomy): Bacteria > Actinomycetota > Actinomycetes > Streptosporangiales > Streptosporangiaceae > PALSA-505. The sequence goes on from DATAWQ010000057.1 coordinate 39,982, forward strand.
TGAAGGTCTCGTCCGAACGCTGCTGAGCCTGGTCGAACAGGCTGTTGAAGCCGCGCACGGCCTCCTTGTGGAACTCACCGAGCGGATCGAGCCCACGGCCGAGCGCGCGCAGGTGGATGCCCTCCCGCACGTCGGCCAGGTCGGCGCTGTGCTCGGCCCAGCCGCGGTCCAGGTGGTACAGCACGATCTGCCTGGCCGCCTCGGTCAGCACATCGTCGTCCAGCGTCTCCTTCAGTTCCGCAAGGCGCTCCGGGCAGTGCTCGCCGAGCGTCGTCAGCGCCACATCGGTGCGCAGCACCTTGTCCCTGTAGTCGAGCACGATCCGCCGCTGTTCCTCGGTGAGCTTGTTGTAACGCCAGGTGTTGCGGTGGATCTCGAGGTTCACGCCCTCGGCGACCCGCTGGGCGTGACCGAGCACCCAGTACATCCCAGGGTCGGTGACCAGGCCGTCCTCGTCCGCGTCCTCTGGTGCCCCCTCGTCCGGCGCGTACGCGGTGATCAGGTCGTCTGCCATGCTGGCGAAGAACACCGAGCTGCCCGGGTCGCCCTGGCGGCCGGCCCGGCCGCGGAGCTGGTCGTCGAGCCTGCTGCTCTCGTGCCGGCCGGTGCCGATGACCTGCAGCCCGCCCAGGTCGGCGATCTCCTGCCGGTCACCGTCGGTCCCGCCGAGCTTGATGTCGGTGCCGCGCCCGGCCATCTGGGTCGAGACCGTGATCGCCCCGCGGGAGCCCGCCTCGGCGATGATGGCCGCCTCCTCGGCGTCGTTCTTGGCGTTCAGCACGACGCAGGGCAGGTCCTCGCGCTCCAGCCGGCCCGCGAGCCGCTCGGATTCGGCGATGTCCAGGGTGCCGATGAGCACCGGCCTGCCGGCCTCGTGCGTCTGCGTGACCTCCTCGACGATGGCCTGCTCCTTGGCCTCCAGCGTGGTGTAGAGGCGGTCGTCTTCGTCCTTGCGCACGCACGGCACATTCGGTGAGATCGCGGCGACCTCGACACCGTAGAACTCGCGGAGCTGCTCGCCCACGGCCATCGCCGTCCCGGTCATGCCGCACACGGTCGGGTACCGCCTGATCAGCGACTCGATCGTGATGCTGTCCAGGATCTCGCCGGTGTCGGTCGCGTTCAGGCCCTCCTTGGCCTCGACCGCGGCGTGCAGTCCGTCGGGCAGCCGCTGCAGCCAGGCCACCCGGCCCTTGGACTCGCTGACCAGCCTGACCTTTTCCCCGGTGACGATGTAGTCGACGTCGCGGTCGAGCAGGGCGTGCGCGTGCAGCGCCACGTTGATCTTGGTCAGCTTGGGCAGGTGCTCCTCGGTGTACAGGTCGATGCCGTCCAGCGCCTCCTCGACGGCGTGCGCCCCGGCCTCGGTCAGGTGCACGTTCCTGGCGTCCTCGTCCACCTCGTAGTCCGTCTCGGGGTCGAGCCCACGGACGATCTCGGCCATCTGGAGGTCCACGTCACCCTCGACCGCCGATCCGGCCAGCACCAGCGGCACCCGCGCCTCGTCGATCAGCACCGAGTCCGCCTCGTCCACCAGGGCGACGTCGGGCTCCTGGGTGACCATGTCGTCGAGGTTCAGCGCGAGCCTGTCCCGCAGCACGTCGAAGCCGATCTCGCTCACGGCCGCGTACGTGACGTCGGCGGCGTAGGCCTCGCGGCGCTCGGCCGGGGTGGATGACTGATTGATCCAGGCGACGGAGACCCCGAGCCGGTCGTAGACGGGACGCATCCACTCGGCGTCGCGGCGGGCCAGGTAGTCGTTGACGGCCACCACGTGCACCGACCGGCCGGCCAGCGCGTAGCCGGCCGCGGCGATGGCGCCGGACAGGGTCTTGCCCTCACCGGTGGCCATCTCGGCGACCTGCCCGGACAGCATGGCCATGATGCCGACGAGCTGCACGTCGAACGGCCGCTCGCCCAGCGCCCTGCGGGCCGCCTCGCGTCCCACCGCGCACAGGTCCGCGTCCTGGACCGCGTCGCCGGCGGCGTCGGCCAGCCCCTCGTCGGTCAGCTCGCGCAGCCGGTCCTCTTCGGCGGCGATCTGCGGCAGCAGCTTGCCGTACCGGCTGAGGTCCGCCGTGCCCGGCCGCTGCAGGAACCGCCGCATCCGGTTGCGCAGCACCCCGCCCGCTCCGCCGCCGGCCCGGCGGCGCCCCGCTGGCGCGGCAGGCTCAGCGGCCTCGTCGGGCGTCGTGCCCTCGTCCAGCTCGATGCCCTCTACGGGCTCGGTGGGCTCGGTGCTCTCTGTGGGCTCGGTGCTCTCTGTGGGCTCGGTGCTTTCGGTGAGTTCGGTGGGCTCGGTGGCCTCGGCACTGGATGCGGTCGGCGTGGTGTCCACGGCGGCGTCCTTGCCCCCGCGGCGCCGACCCTGGCCTGGCAGCTTCATCGCTTCGTCGCTCTCATCTCTGGTCCGCAGGTCGCATCGGTTAGTCGCCGTATCCAACCCGGCGCAGCTCAGCACCTGCGATGCTCTCCACCTCGGTGGCCTGCTCGGAGCTGAGCGTGCGGCGCCACGCCCCGGGTTCGAGTGCACGGTGCGAATAATGGTCACGCAGCGCGATAGCGGAGACCCTGGCGCCGATGAATTCCGACATCAGGCCCGCCGCGGTATCGGGCTTGCTCACAATCTCCTCGTAGCGGAGCGTGGTTAGCTGCTGCGCGGTGAGGGAGTAACGCAGTCGCGCGGACATCCGCACTGCCGACCTCCATCTCATCGCGCACTTGCCCGCGAGGGACAGCTCAGCCCACCCAGCGCGGTCGGTCTCGTTCTCGACCCCGAGGAACGGGTTCGGGAATTCATGCTCCAGGTTAGCGAAGCCCGGACGCAGGGCGGTGAGCGTGTCCACGTCACCCAGCATGCCGGCCACCACGTCGCGGCCATCCCTGATCACCTGCACGAACCGTGCGTCGGGGAAGGCGTCGACGAGCACCGCGGCGCAGTACAGCAGTTCCGGGCTCGCGTCGCCGTACCTCGCCACGCTCGGCTCCGACACGCACGGGCTGGCCGGCTCCTCCCCGGCGACCCCGCCGGCCAGCCGGCAGGCCGGACTGCACGTGCTGCAGCCGTCCGGGGTCAGTCGCCAGGCCTGGGCGAAGGCGTCGCGCAGCACCGAGGCCGCCGCATCTTCCCGGCCACGGGAAATGGACGGCTTGCGGGCGAACGCATAGACGACATGCGTCACGCTGGGCTGACCGATAGTGACGTGAAAACCGGTGGACCGCTTCAGCGCGCGCGCCACCAGATCGGTTCCCGAATGTGGTGCCCCGATGACGAACACGGGCTGCCGTACTTTCCGGCCGTTCACGACGAGTATGTGCATGGATCGCATGACTGTTCACCAGTGTGGCATCAAGTCCGAGCAAAAAGTCCGCGTCGTAAGACACGTCACGGACACGTTCTGGCTAACTCCCGGGCCGGTCATCGTGACCGCCCGGACGACCTGCTGGCCTGCGGCTGTGGTGGCCGGCGTGATCCTCCAGGTTGAGCGCCGTCTGGATCAGCGGCACGTGGCTGAAGGCCTGCGGCGTGTTCCCCACCAGGCGGCCGTACCGCGGGTCGTACTCCTCGCTGAGCAGGCCCAGGTCGTTGCGCAAGCCGAGCAGCCGCTCGAACAGCTCGACCGCCTCGTCGTGGCGCCGGGTCAGGTGCAGCGCGTTGGCCAGCCAGAAACTGCAGGCCAGGAACGCGCCTTCGGTCCCAGGCAAGCCATCGACCGCGGACCGCCCGTCCGGGTCGAGCTGGTACCTGCGGACCAGCCCGTCGGTCATCAGCTCCCGGCGGATCGCGTCCACGGTGGAGATGAGCCTCGGGTCGTCCGGCGGCAGGAAGCCGAGCTCGGCCATCAGCAGCACGGACGCGTCCAGCGTCTGCGCGCCGTAGTACTGGGTGAACGCGCCGCGCTCGCTGTTGTAGCCCTTCTCCGTCACCTCGCGGTGGATCTGGCCGCGCAGTTGCCGCCACCTGACCGCCGGTCCAGGCAGGCCCCCGATGGCCGCCTCCGCTGCCCGGTCGAAGGCGACCCAGGCCATGACCTTGGAATGGACGAAGTGCCGCCGTGGGCCGCGCACCTCCCACAGCCCTTCGTCCGGCTCGGCCCAGTGCTTCTCCACGAAGCCGAGCAGCGCCCGCTGCAGCGACCAGGTGTGCCGATCCACCGCGATGCCGGACCGGCCGGCCAGGCAGAGCGCGTCCACCACCTCGCCGTACACGTCAAGCTGGCGCTGGTCCACCGCCGCGTTGCCGATCCGCACCGGGGCCGAGCGCTCGTATCCGGGCAGCCAGTCGGCCTCCCACTCGGCCAGCCGCCGCTCGCCCGCCACCCCGTACATGATCTGCACGTCCCCGGGATCCCCGGCGATGGCCCGGCCCAGCCACTCCCGCCAGGCCGTGGCCTCGTCGGTGTAGCCCGTCCGCAGCAGCGCCTCCAGCGTGATCGTGGCGTCCCGCAGCCAGCAGTACCTGTAGTCCCAGTTGCGGCTGCCGCCGATGTCTTCGGGCAGCGACGTGGTGGCCGCCGCCACGATCCCGCCGGTCGGCTCGTAGGTGAGCGCCTTGAGCGTGATGAGGGAGCGGACCACCGCGTCGCGGTACTGACCCTGATAGGTGCACATGGCCACCCAGTCGTTCCAGTACTTCCTGGTCTCCTCCAGCGCGTCCGCGGCGTCGCAGCCGGCCGGCCTGCCGCGGTGTGACTCCACCCAGGTGAGGGTGAACGGGATGCGGTCGCCCGGCTGCACGGTGAACCTGGCGCGGTGCGCCATGTCCGTCCCCTCCAGCCTGACCGGGCTGCTCACCCAGACCGAGTCGGGGCCGGCGGTGGCGTTGATCGCGTTGTCCGTCCGCCGGACCCACGGCACGATCTGGCCGTAGCCGAACCGGAGCCGCAGCTCGCACTCCATCTCCACCGCCCCGTGCACGCCCTCCACGATCCTGGCCAGCAGCGGTGCCCCGGCGTCCCGGCGCGGCATGAAGTCGATCACCCGGACGGTGCCGGTGCCGGTCCGCCACTCGGTCTGGAGTATCAGCGTGTCGCCCTGGTACTGCCTGGTCGCCTCGCCTGCCGCGGTGGGCGCGATCCGCCAGTTGCCGTTGCCCTCGTCGCCGAGCAGGGCGGCGAAGCAGGCGGGGGAGTCGAACCTGGGCAGGCAGAGCCAGTCGATGCAGCCGTCGGCGCCCACCAGCGCCGCCGACTGCATGTCGCCGATGATGGCGTAGTCCTCGATACGTCCCGCCACGTTGTCCTCCCGGCTACGCCACGCCGCCGAATTCCCTGCGGGTACCGTACCGGCTCGGCGCCCCCGCACCCTGCGTATGCTGGCGCCGTGGCTCTGCTTCTCTGGCCGGAAAGACGCCCTACGGCCGGGCTTCAGCGGCCGGCCCGGACCCTGATCGCGGTGACGCTGGCGGTGGTCACCGTGGCCGGCCTCGGCGGCTGTTCGAAATTCGACCAGGCGCTGGGCCAGCAAGAAGAGGTCGTGGTCTTCCAGCCGAACGTCAGCAACGCGGTCAAGATGAAGGTGCGGGCCGCCTGCTCGCACGTGCGCAACGTCAAGGTGGAGCCGCTGCCGACCGACCACAAGCTGTCGGACGAGGTCTACGACGTGCGCTACGAGGTCGGCTCGGCCAGCGACGTCGAGCTGGCGCGGTTCGACCAGTGCGTGTCCAAGTTCCCGCCCTCCGTAGTCCAGGGCGTCGAGACCGACACCCCCGGCGGCGACGACTAGGCCCCTCCGTACCGGGCTGGTCATGTGAAATTCATATGAAGAACACGTAGGCGCTGGTCAGCGAATCACACACCGGACACACGGGGCTTTCCATGTTCGCCATCAGCCTGTACTATTCCCTATAATTCCTATCTACCCGACCACAAAAGAGTGGATAAATGCGAAGAATTCTTGCTGCTGCAGCGGTTACGACAGTCGCGCTGGCGGCCGGCTGCAGTTCGTCAGGCCCATCTAGCTCGGGGGGATCCGGTGCGGTGACGCTCCGGCTTGGCTTCCTGGCGAACATCACGCACGCTCCGGCTCTGGTGGGGGTGCACAACGGCATCTTCACCAAGGCGCTGGGCAAGAACGTCACGCTGAAGACCCAGATCTTCGACTCCGGCACCGACGAGACCACCGCCCTGCTCGCCGGGCAGCTCGACGCCGCCTACGTGGGGCCCAACCCGGCCATCAACGCCTGGCAGAAGTCGAGCGGCAAGGCCATCAAGATCATCTCTGGGGTGGCCACCGGCGGCGCCTCGGTGGTGGTGAAGAAGGGCATCATGAGCCCGGCCCAGCTCAAGGGCAAGACGCTCGCCACGCCGTCGCTGGGCAACACTCAGGACGTGGCTGTGCGCTACTGGCTGAAGCAGCACAGTCTGACCACCACGGCCACCGGTGGCGGCGACGTCTCCATCAAGCCGACCAAGCCGAACTCCGACGCTGTGCTGGAGTTCCAGTCCGGCCAGATCGAGGGTGGGTCCGAGCCGTCGCCCTACGACGTGGAGATGGTCCAGGACGGCGGCACCACGCTGTTCACCGAGCCGGGCGTGACCACGCTGCTGGTCGTGTCGCAGAGCTTCCTGGCGGCGCACGCCAGCGTGGTGAGCAACCTGCTCGAAGGCCAAATCCAGACCAACGAGTACATCGCGAAGAACCCGACGGGCGCCGCCTCAGCGGCCAACGCCGAGCTCACCACGCTGCTGGGCAAGGGCATCAAGCCCAGCGTCCTGCCGACCGCGTTCAAGGAGATCAGGTTCACCGACGACCCCGACGCGAGCTCGCTCGCGACGGACGCCAAGGAAGCGGTGGCCGTGGACCTGCTCAGCCCCGTCAACCTGAACGGCATCTACGATCTCGGTCCGCTCAACCAGCTTCTGAAGAAGGCTGGGCAACCTCAGGTGAGTTCATGAGCATCATGCAGCGAGGCGCTCCGGCCGAGCCTGCCGCCGCTTCCCGGTCTTCCGCGCCCGTGTCTTCCACGGGTCGACGGGAGGCCGGGGAACCGGTCGTCGAGCTCACCGGCGTGTCCAAGGTCTACGGAACCAGCCGGGCACCGCTGCTGGCGCTCGACAACGTGTCGCTGAGCGTCGCCGAGGGCGAGTTCGTCTGCCTGATCGGCGCCTCCGGCTGCGGCAAGAGCACGATGCTCTCGCTGGTGGCCGGCCTGGACACGCCGACTTCCGGCCAGATTTCCACCGGGGGCAAGCGGGTCACGCTGATGTTCCAGGAGCCGGCCCTGTTCCCGTGGCTGACCTCGGCCAGGAACGTCGAGCTGGCCCTGCGGGCCAGGGGCGTGCCCAAGCAGCAGCGGCGCACCCGCGCCGCGGAACTGCTCCAAGCCGTGCACCTGGGCGGGTTTGGCGGCAAGCGGCCGCACGAGCTGTCCGGTGGCATGCGCCAGCGGGTGGCGATGGCCCGCGCGCTGGCCCAGGACGCCGACGTCCTGCTCATGGACGAGCCGTTCGGCGCGCTGGACGCGATGACCAGGGACCTGCTGCACGACGAGCTGGACCGGATTTGCGCGGAACGCGCGCTGACCGTGCTGTTCGTCACGCACAACGTGCGCGAGGCGGCCCGGCTCGGCGACCGGGTGATCCTGCTGAGCAGCCGGCCTGGCCGGGTGATCGAAGAGGTCAAGGTGGACATCGAGCACCCCAGGCGGATCGACTCGCCCGAGATCGCCGAGATCGGCGCGCACCTGACCGACCGGCTGCGGGAGGAGATGGCGTCCCATGTCCGCTGACACCCAGGTGAACTCGCTGGTCGGACTCGACAATCTCGAACTCGCCCCGCAGCCGGGGCGGGAATTCCTGCGCGGCACCAGCGTCAAGGTCCTGGGTGGGCTCTGGCCCAAGGTGCTGGCCATCGTGATCGTGCTGGGCCTCTGGGAACTCGTCTACGTGGCCAACGTCAAGCCGCACGACATCTTCCCCGGGCCGGCCACGGTGCTGCCGAACCTGTGGACCCAGGCGAACCACTCGCTGCTCTGGCAGGCCATCGGCACCACCTTGCGCCGGGCTGTCACCGGGTTCGCGCTGGCTCTGGTGATCGGCTCGATCGTGGGTGCGCTGGTGTCGCGGATCAAGGTGCTCCGGGCGGCAGTCGGCTCGTTGATCACCGGGCTGCAGACCATGCCGTCGATCGCCTGGTTCCCGTTCGCGATCATCTTCTTCGGGCTCAACACGTCGGCGATCCTGTTCGTCATCGTGCTGGGCGCGGCGCCGTCGATCGCCAACGGCCTGATCGCCGGTGTCGACTACACCCCGCCGGTGCTGCTGCGGGCCGGCAAGACCATGGGCCTGCGCGGCCTTGCGCTCTACCGGCACCTGATCCTGCCGGCGTCGCTGCCCACGTTCGTGGCCGGGCTCAAGCAGGGCTGGGCGTTCGCCTGGCGCAGCCTGATGGCCGGTGAGCTGCTGGTGATCATCGCCGGCACCTCGTCCATCGGCGTGCTGCTGTCCAACGACCAGAATCAGGCGGACATGCCGAGCGCCATGGCGATCATGATCGTGATCCTGGTTCTCGGGATCGGGGTGGACGCGTTGTTCGGCACCGTGGACCGGACCATCCGCCGCCGTCGCGGCCTGGCCGATCCTGCCGTCGGAAGGTAACGAGCCAGCCGGCCGCGGCCCACACCCCGCCGCGGCCGGTCACGGCGCAGCCCAGCTCCGCCAGCGGAACGGTGAGCTGGCTGGTGCCCGGCGCCACCTCGAGCCGGGGCGCCAGCGCGCGGGCACCTCAATTCAGCCCCCGCCACGATCGAACGCTATGCCCGGCCCCGTCGTGATTTGATATGGACGCGGGATGGGTCAGGCCGGCCGCGGGGCGCGGTCCGCCGATGATCAGGGAGGCGCACGGTGACGTCAACTTCAGAGGTATTGCGGCTGCGGGCCGACATGGAAGAGGGCATCGCCGGCCGGACGGTCTGCGATCTGTTCGAGGACGTGGCCGGGCACGAGGGCGCCAGCCCCGCCTATTCCGACCGCGAAGCCCCCGACGCGGCCTGGGAAACACTCACCTGGGCGCAGACCAGGCAGCACGCCCTGGAACTGGCCGCGGCCTTGGCCGAGCTCGGCCTGGCTCCAGGCGAACGGGTGGCGCTGCTGCTGCCTAACCGGCTGGAGCACGTGCTCGCGGACCTGGCCACCGTGCACGCCGGCGGCGTCCCTGTGACGTTCTACGCGACGCTGGCCGAGGATCAGATCGCCTACATGGCCGCGGACTGCGACGCGCGGATCGTCGTGGTCGACGGCGCCGCCGAGCTGGCCAAGCTGGATGCGGTGCGGTCCAGGCTGCCCGGCCTGAAGAAGATCATCGTCAGGGATGCGGCCGCCTGCCCGGCGGGCGAGCGCTACCTGAGCTGGCCTGATTTCGCCGCGCTGGGACGGGACCGGCACGCCGCCGCCCCGTCGGTGGTGGCCGGCCGGATAGCGGCGATCTCGCCGCAGGACCCGGTCACCCTGCTGTACACGTCGGGCACCACCGGCAATCCCAAGGGCGTGATCATCACCCACCACAACGTCCTGTACGAACTGGCGGTGGCCGAGTACGCCGGCACGATTCCCGACCACGTCCGGTGGGTGTCCTACCTGCCGCTCGCGCACATCGCCGAGCGCATGTTCACGCTGTACCTGGCCATCAGCCAGGGCGGCCACGTGCACTTCTGCCATGACGCGGCCACCGGCCTGGTCGGCACGCTCGGCGCGGTGCGGCCGACCGCGTTCTTCGGCGTGCCGCGGGTCTGGGAGAAGATACAGGCCGGCATCACCGCGCTGATCGCGGCCGAGACCGACCCGGGCCGCCGCGCGGCGGTCGAGCGGGCCATGGACACCGGCCGCCGGTACGTGGAGAGCTGCCAGTTCGGCCGCACGATGCCGGACGGGCTGGCCGAGGAGTTCAAGCAGGCCGACGAGAGCGTGCTCCAGCTCATCCGCTCGCTGCTCGGCCTGGGTGAGACGGTGACCGCGACCAGTGCGGCGGCGCCGCTGCCCGAGGAGGTGGCCAGGTTCTTCGCCGGCCTGGGCGTGAAGATCCTCGACGTGTACGGCATGACCGAGACCACGGGTGCGTTCACCGCCAACACCGACATCGAGTTCAAACTGGGCACGGTGGGCAGGCCCATGCCCGGCACCGAGATCCAGATCGCGCCGGACGGTGAGATCCTGACCAGGGGACCGCTGAACACGCCCGGCTACCTGAACCTGGAGGAGGCCACCGCCGAGCTGATCGACGCCGACGGCTGGGTGCACACCGGCGACATCGGCTCGGTGGACGCCGACGGCTTCGTCTCGGTAGTGGACCGCAAGAAGGAACTGATCATCACCGCCGGCGGTGAGAACATCTCGCCGGCCGCCATCGAGAACCTGCTCGTCGAGCACCCGCTCATCGGCCAGGCGGCCAGCTACGGTGACCGCCGCAGGTACGTGGTCGCCCTGCTCACCCTGGACGGTGACGCGGCGGCCGCCTGGGCCACGGCCCACGGCCTCGACGCGGCCGACGTGGCCAGCCTGGCCGGCCATCCGGACGTGCTGGCCGAGATCGAGACGGCCGTGGCCTCGGCGAACGCCAGGCTGGCCCGGGTCCAGCAGGTCAAGCGCTGGCGGCTGCTGCCGGCCGAGTGGACGCCGCAGAGCGGGGAGGTCACGCCCACCCTGAAGCTGAAGCGCCGGGTGATCTACACCAGGTACGCCGACGTCATCGGCGAACTCTACGACGGCTGACCGCCAGCCCGCCGCCGGCCTCACCGGTGGTAGACGATCACATCCCGGACCCGGTAGGCCACCTTGAAGCCGGTCAGCCTGAGGTAGCGCGCGATGGCGCCGTTCACATGCGTGGGCCACACGATGACCCAGCCGACGTTCATCTGCCGGGCGTTGCGGGCCGCGCGCGGGAAGCTAGCGGCGTGGTCGGCCACCCCGGGGTCGTGCCACACGTACGTCACAAGCCCGGCGTAGAACGGCTCGTGCTCTATGCCGGTGAGGGTAGCGGCCGGTACCCGGGAGATCAGCCCGTTCGCGAGCGGATGGCCGTCGGCGGCGGCCATCACTTGGGCTTGCGGGTTGAACCCGGGTCCCCAGATGGGCGGGCCGCCGCGGATGCCGAACGGGAAGTCGACCACGATCGACGACGAGGGATCGGCCGCGATCGCACCGTCGATCTTGGGGTACGAGGTGCCCATCGCCTGGATCCGCAGCCCAGCGGGCATCACCTGGCCCGGCGGGTTGCCCGACCAGCCCAGCTCGACCAGGCACAGCACCAGCACAACGGCTAGCACCGGCTTGGCGGCGCGGGTTCGCAGCCACTGCACCGCCGCGCCGGCCAGCAGCGCACCCGCCGCCAGCGCCAGTTCGGCGAACCGGTAGGCCTCGCGGAAGTTCGAAAGCCCGGGCGTATGGACCAGCCAGGTGTAGGGCATCAGCAGGGACAGCCGCACCCCGTCCCAGTTCTGCGCGAACGGCACGTACTCCCGCGAGCCGACCCACAGCGCAGGCCCCAGCGCGAGGCTGGCGCAGCCCACCGCGAACAGCGCCAGCAGCCACGCGTGGCGCCGCCGGAAGGAGACGAGCAGCCCGGCCACGGCCATGACGGTCAGGGTCACCCCGAACATGGGCACGTACGAGGCCGCCAGGCTGCTGGTGAGGCTTTGCGCCGAATCGATGATCCCGTGCTGGTAGAAGAAGGAAGCCTGGCCCTGCAGGCCGTAGGTGCCGATCCGGGGCGAGGGTGAGATCAGCCCCAGCAGCCCGGCGCCGTAGAGCGTGTAGGAGACGGCGAGTGACTTCGCGGGGAACGACGCGCCACCGGCCACCGCCTGCTGCACCATGGAGATGATCTGCGGGCTGCCGACGACCCCGAACACCACGAGGGCCAGCAGCACCGGCCGCAGCCGGCCCAGGAAGGCCGCGCCCCAGGACCCCGCGCCCCAGGACCCCGCGCCCCCGGTGTCTTCAGCAGCGGAGTCCCTTGGGGCCCGCGCCCGGTCGAAGATCAGCCAGGGCAGCAGCGCGAGACCGCCCGCGATGCCGGCCAGGATGGCCGACTCCTGGTCGGTCAGCAGCGCCGCACCCAGGACCACACCGAGGAAGACGGCCGGCGGCCACCCTGGCCGCCGGCGCAGCCGCACCGCCGCCTCCAGCGCCAGCGGGATGAACAGTGCGCCCAGCGCCAGGTTGAGCTCGTACCAGCTCTGGTTGGCCAGCATGGAGGACAGGCCGTAGAAAGCGCCGCCCGCGACCGCCCCGAGCTGCGAGGGCACCCACAGCCTGGCCGCCCGGTACATGGCATAGGCCAGCAGGCCGGGCGCGAGCGCCGACAGCAGGTTGTAAGAGGCGGACGGCCCGAAGGCCAGGGTGACCGGCGTCATCACCAGGCCGGGCAGCGGCATCAGCGTGTGGAACCCGAGCTGGGTGCCGACCGGGGCGGCGATGTAGTGGGTGGACCAGGGGTTGGACAGGTGCACGACCGACCTGGCCACCCACCAGAAGCCCCACACGAACCCGGCGGCGTCCCTGGTGCCGGGGAGCTTGTGCTCCCACAGATAGCTGGCCCGTGGCCAGGTGAACAGCACCCCGGCCGCCAGGAAGCCGATCAGGATCGCGATCTGCCGGCCGGCCGGTGAACGGGCCCACCGGGCCGCCCAAGCGCGCGGTCCCGCGGCGGCCACCCCGGACGGCTTCGCGCTCACGCCCGGCTCACCGTCGGAGACGGCGAGCGAGCTGGCCTGGGCCGCCGAGCCTTCCGCTCCGGCTGGGGACGCCTGATTGTCCCCGGCACGGCCCGGTTGATTCATCGTTCACCTCGTCCGGCGCAGGCTTGCGGCTCCGCGCTCTCCAACCGGCGCCGGCCCGACGGCAACTAGACGAATCACCCGTACAGACTATGACCTGGGGAGCCCTGCGCACGGCGTTGCAGATGACAGTAGCTAGACAGCGTACCGCCCCGCCAGGCTGGCGGGGCGGTAGACGATCACGTATCTGGAAAACGGATACCCGACGCCAGCTCCGGGTCACCCGCCCGGGGCTGGCGTCAGGATCCGCCCGTCAGGACGACGGGTTCGAGCTATTCCGCCGAGTGCTTGCCGGCCTGGCGGTCGCCCGTCGCCACCGGCGCGGCGCCCGCCGCCGGCTCGCTGTCGGCCGGCGCCGTGTCCGCCGCGTGCCTGGCGAACGGCCGCCACCTGCTGCCCGATTGGGTCGCCGCCGGCGCCGCGCCGTCCGTGGTCACGGGCGTCCGGCGGGGCAGGTCCGCCGTGGGCACCCGGTCCCGCACCGGCACTGTTTCCGCGGCGGGCAACGTCTCCGTGGCCGGTGCTGCCTCTTCGGCAGCCGCGGCCACCTCCCTGGCCCCGATCACCGTGAACCGGCCCAGGGCCATGGCGGCGAAGAAGAGCACCACCACCCCGAGCCCGGCGAAGAAGCCGATGTTCTCTGCGGCGCGGATCACCGTGCCGCCGACGGGGCGCCCGCCCGCCACCACGGCGCCGGTGGTCCACAGCGTGCTGAGCGGCCTGCCCACCACGAACCAGGCGCCGCCGAGCGCGGCCAGCCAGGCGCCGAACACGGCGGTGGGGCGAGTCGAGGCGACGAGCGCGATCAGGCCACCGAGCAGGACGGCGACACCGGGCAGCACCTCGAGCCAGAGCCTGTCGGTGTTGTAGGTCCAGGCCTGGTCGGGTGTGAACGCGTAATGAAAGTAAGGGCCAATGAAGGGAATCAGTGCGCCCCAGGCCCCGAGCAGGACCAGCAGCACGCCGCTGAGGGCCCCTCGGCTCCGGGGAACTCGCAGCATCCCGGCCATATTGATCACTTCCTGTGTGTCAGAGGAAACGAGAGCACCGCCCTTCTACCCACGGATCCGCCCCCTATCCGGAGCGGCCCGCACGGATTGTGAAGACACGCCCACGGCCAGCGCGAAGGCCCGAGCGGGTATGGTCGCGCTCGTGGAGACCCGGGACAGCGCTGCCGACGAAGACGCGGCCGGTGGCCAGGGCGCGGACCGCGACCCACGGCGGCTGGTCCCGCGCACCGACGTGGTGCTGGCGGACCCGCGGCTGGTCGCCGCTCAGCAGCGGCTCGGCCGGGCGCTGGTCAAGGAGGCGGTGTCCCGGGCCCAGCAGGCGGCCAGAGCGGGACGCATCCCGCCGGGCTCGGTGGCCGACGCCGCGGTGGCCGCGCTGCCCATCCGGCCGGCCACGCTCAATCCGGTGATCAATGCGACCGGCGTGCTGCTGCACACCAACCTCGGCCGCGCCCCGCTGTCGGCGGCGGCCAGGGACGCGCTGCAGGCCGCGGCGGGCTGCACCGACGTGGAGTTCGATCTCGCCACCGGGCAGCGCGGGCGGCGCGGCCGGGGCACGCTGACCGCGCTGGCCGCCGCCGTCCCGGCGGCCGGGGCGGTCGCGGTCGTGAACAACAACGCCGCCGCCCTTGTGCTGGCCGCGACCGCGCTCGCCGCGGGCAAGCAGATCGTGGTCAGCCGGGGTGAGCTGATCGAGATCGGCGACGGGTTCCGGCTGCCCGACCTGCTGGAGTCCACCGGCGCCAGGCTGCGCGAGGTCGGCACCACCAACCGGACCAGCCTGGCCGACTACCGCGCGGCGCTGGACGCCGACACCGGGTTCGTGCTCAAGGTGCACACGTCCAACTACCGCATCGAAGGGTTCACCGCGCAGGCCTCCATCGCCGAACTTGCCGGGCTCGGGACACCGGTCGTGGCCGACATCGGCTCCGGCCTGCTCACCCGCAGCCCCGTGCTGCCCGACGAGCCCGACGCCGATTCGGCCCTGCGTGCGGGCGCGGCCCTGGTCACCGCGAGCGGCGACAAGCTGCTCGGCGGCCCGCAGGCCGGCCTGCTGCTCGGCCGGGCCGGCCTGGTGCGCACGCTCGTCCGGCACCCGCTGGCCCGCGCGCTGCGGGTAGACAAGCTGACCCTGGCCGCGCTGGAGGCGACGCTGACCGGCCCGCCGCCTCCGGTGGCGGCCGCCCTGGCCGCCGAGCCCGGCTCGCTGCTGCGCCGGGCCGAGCGGCTGTCGGCCACGCTGGCCGAGGCCGGCCTGGACGCGCACGCGGCGGCCACGCAGGCCGCGGTCGGCGGCGGCGGCGCGCCGGGCGTGCGGCTGCCGAGCGCGGCGGTGAGCCTGCCCGAGGCACTAGCCGACGCGCTGCGCCAGGGGGACCCGGCACACCACAGGGGCGGCGCGCCGGTCATCGGCCGGGTCGCGGTTGGCCGGCTGCTGCTCGACCTGTACGCAGTGGCCCCGGCCGACGACGACAGACTGGCCGGCGCGGTCATCGCCGCGGCGGCCCGGATGACGGCGCCGGAGTAGAACCGTGCAGGTCATCGCCACGGCCGGGCACGTGGATCACGGCAAGTCGGCACTGGTGCGGTCGCTCACCGGCATGGAGCCCGACCGCTGGGCCGAAGAGCGCAGGCGCGGCCTGACCATCGACCTCGGCTTCGCCTGGCTGACCCTGCCAGGCGGCCAGCGGCTCGCCCTCGTCGACGTGCCCGGCCACGAGCGGTTCGTATCCAACATGCTCGCCGGGGTCGGCCCGGTGCCCGCGGTGCTGTTCGTGGTCGCCGCCGACGGCGGCTGGATGCCGCAGTCGGCCGAGCACCTGGCCGCCATCGACGCGCTGGGCATCGGCCACGGGGTGCTCGCGGTGTCCCGCGCCGACCTGGCCGACCCGGGACCCGCCCTGCGCCGGGCCACCGAGGAGATCGCGGGGACCAGCCTGGGCCGGGTCCCCGCGATCGCCGTCAGCGCGGTGACCGGTCAGGGCCTGCCCGAACTGCGGCGCGCGCTGGACGGCCTGGCCGCGAGCCTGCCCGCGCCCGCCCAGGACGCGCCGGTGCGGCTGTGGGTGGACCGGGCCTTCAGCGTGACCGGGAGCGGCACGGTGGTCACCGGCACCCTGCCCGCCGGGACGCTGCACACCGGCGATGAACTGCTGCTCACCCCGGCGGGCCAACCGGTCACGATCCGGGCCATCGAGTCGCTGAAGGAAAAGACCGTGCAGGTCAGCGGCGTGGCCAGGGTTGCGCTCAACCTGCGGGGCACGCCCGTAAACCGGATCGAACGCGGTATGGCCCTGATCAGGCCCGGCGGCTGGACGATGACCGCCGTGGCCGACGTGCGGCTGGCCGCCCTGAGTGAGTCCGTCCATCGCGAGGTCAGGCCGCGGGCCGGCCGGTCCGCGGTGCCCGGACGGCTGCCGCGCGAGGTGACCGTGCACATCGGGTCGGCCAGGACGACGGCCAGGGTGCGGCCGTTCGGCGGCCCGTTCGCCCGGCTGACCCTGGCGCAGCCGGTGCCGCTGCACGTGGGTGACCGGCTGCTGCTGCGCGACCCCGGCGTCACGGGGCCGGCCTGGCCCGGCATCACCGGCGCGACCGTGCTGGACGTCAGCCCACAGCCTGTCCCGCGCCGGGGCGCCGGCGCGGCCGTGCGGCGCGAACTAGAAGGCTGGCCCCAGCTGCCGCAGGCCACCGACCTGCTGGCCCGGCACGGCCTGCTGCGCGAGGAAACACTGTTGGCCATGGGCTTCCCGATGCCGGTCACCGGCCCGCGGCCCGGCCGCCTGGCGCCGGTCAGCGCCGCCGGGTGGCTCGCGGATCCCGGGCACTGGGACACTGCGCGGCAGCGGCTCAGCCAGGCGGTCGAACAGCACGCGGCGAGCGATCCGCTGGCCATCGGGATGCCGGTGGAGGCCGCGCGGATGGCCGTGGGCCTGCCCGACCGCAAACTAGTCGAGGCGCTGGCCGCTGGGCCAGCCACCCAGCCAGCCACCCAGCCAGCCAGTGGACCAGCCGCCGCGGCCCAGGACCAGGCCCAGGACCAGGCCCAGGACCGCGCGCTGACCCTGCGGGACGGGTATCTCAGCCCGGGGAAGGCCCTCCCCGGCCCGGTCATCCGGGCGGTGCGGGAGCTTCGGACGGATCTGGAGGCCAGCCCGTTCCGCGCGCCCGAAGCGGGCCGGCTCAGGGAACTCGGGCTGGACCGCAAGACGCTCGCGGCCGCCGAGCGGGCCGGCCTGCTGTTGCGGGTCGGCCCGGGGATTGTGCTGGCGCCGGACGCGAGCCCGCGGGCGGCCGAGGTGCTCGCCCGGCTGCCTCAGCCGTTCACCACGGCCGAGGCCAGGCAGGCGCTGGACACCACCAGGCGGGTAGCAATCCCGCTGCTGGAGTATCTGGACCGGCTGGCGATCACTCAGCGCCTGCCTGACGACCGGCGCATGCTGCGCTGATAAGTGCGGCATGCGGTCAGTGCCATAGAGTCGGGCCCGGAGGCGTCAGGGTGCCTGGTGGCCCCCCTGGTCTTCAAAACCACGGGACGGCGCGCCGCGTCGTCGGCGGGTTCGATTCCCGTCCGCCTCCGCTCAGTCACCCAGCACAGCGCTAATCCACCCACGAGTTCTTGCGGGCGAATTCGAGCAGGTGCCGCCTGAGTTCGAGGATTTGCACCCCGGTGAGTTGCGGGACCGACTCCAGCATGAGTTCCGTGATGCGCTTGGTGAACTCGTCCTCGGCGAAGACCTCACACGTCTCGTCCTCGGTGCTCTCGCCGGTTCCGGCCGTGTCCGGCGCCGGCCCGGGCTGGCCATTGCTCACCAACGGCGCGATGCTGGCCGGCGTGACCACTTCCGCCGTCCACTCTCCGGCCCGGTTGTATTCCGCGTCGTTATGTTCAGCGCCGTTATGTTCCGCGCCGTCGTATTCAGCGCCGTTGTTTCCCGCACTGGCGTATCCAGCACTGGCATCCGCCGCGCTGTAATTTTCCGCCACGTCAGCCCCAGCCCCAGCCCCAGCGCCATCGCCGGAGTGATAGTCCTCGACCACCTGGACACCGTAGGCCTTCAGGCCCCGTGCGCCGTCCATCACGCTGAACTTGAGCTTGGTACCCGTGCCGATCTGCTTGCCGACGTGCAGCAGGTCGTTGGCGTGCACGAATACGTCGTCCCCACCATTGTCCTGTGCGATGAACCCGTAGCCCTTGTCCACGTCGAAACGGATGATCTTGCCTGTGCTCATGCCAACCTCCACCTGCCACCAGTGAGCGCCCTGAACGGCGCTCTTCCCTCCGGCCAATCCCTCCGGCCAACTTCCACTCGCCATCGAACTCCGCGGGCTAGATTTCCGCAGGTCCTGAGGCTGGAAGTAGGGGTGGGCGACGGCAGGTTAGGGGTGCCCCTGGCAGGTCAGAATCCGGTCAGCAGTTCGTACCGGCTCTTGATGTTCATCTTGCGGTAGATCCGGGTGAGATGCTGCTCGACCGTGCTGACCGTGACCAGCAGCTTGGACGAGATCTCCCGGTTCGAAAAGCCCTCGGCGGCCAGCAGTGCCACCCGGCGCTCCCGGCTGCTCAGCTTGACCAGCTCGCCCTCGGGCAGCAACGGCGATCGCCCGGCGGGCCGCACATCGGCCGCGGGCACGTCGGACGAGCACATCGGCCACAGTTCCCGGCACAGGGCCGCCAGTTCCTGGCACAGCGCCTCGGCGTGACAGTCCTTGGCCAGCCGCCACGCCCGGCGGGCCGCCGATCTGGCCTCGGTCCTGGCGCCGAGCGCCCAGTAGGCCCGGCTGAGATCCCCCAGCACGCGCGCGCTCTCGTACCGGTCACCGCACTGCTGCAGCAGTTGCAGCGCCTTGCGCAGCAGGGCGGGCCGCCGGGTGGTCTCCTGCACGGCGGCCAGGCAGCGCAGCGAGACCCCGCTGGCCCGGGGCAGTCCGGCGCCAAGCTGTGTCATCTGCTCCTCGGCCAGCCTGGCGGCCCTGGCCGTCTCGTCCAGGCCCAGCCACGCCTCGGCCGCGCCGACCCGCCACGGCACCAGCGCCGGGCTGTCAATGCCCCACCTGGTCATCCGCTCGCCGCACGCCATGAAGTCGCCCAGGGCCGCGTTCTTGTGCCCGATGGCCAGGTGGTGCCTGCCCCGGGCGAACAGGTAGTGCAGGCCGGACCGGCTCTGGAACATGGCCGGCGGGACCGGGTGCCGCAGATGCCCGGCCGCGATGTCGTACTCACCCATCGCGGTGTAGGCCTCGACCAGCGTGGCCAGCGTCAGACCGAGCTCCACACACCATCCCCGGCAGGACACGTAATAGGACAGCGCCGCCCTGGCCCGGTCGGCCGCGACGTCGAGCCGGCCCTGCCGCAGCGCGATCTGCGCGCTCTGGGTCGCGATCAGCGCCCACTCCCGGTCGTCCGCACCGGTTCTGGCCCCGGCCAGGAAGCGGTCACACCAGGCGGCGGCGACGTCCAGCCGGTCGGCGTAGATGGCCGCCAGCATGGCCATGCAGACGTCGTTGATACGGGCCCGGGGGCTGATGCGGCCACGGGAGAGGCTCTTGCCGTCGGCGAGCATCTGCTGCGCCTGGGCGATGGCGCACTCGTCGGCCGTGCGGGTCAGCACCTTCAGCAGCGTCTCGACCGCCCGCGCATCGGGCCCGCCGGGCACCGGACCCGCCCGGCCGACGTTGGGCCCGCCCGAGCAGGGCCGGTGCAGCCGGTCCCGGATCCCGGGGAAGCTGGAGGAGATGATCAGCCGTGCGTAATGAGCCTCGGCGCTGACCAGTTCCGCGCCGGGACCGGCGCGGCCGCAGAAGTGATTGATCACCTCGGCCGCGTCGTCCATCTGCAGATGCCACAGCATGCCGGTGGCGACCCTGAGCACCTGGTCGTCAGCGAGCTTCCCGGCCAGCGCCGGCGCCTTGAGCGAGAGGTACTCCCTCGCCGAGTCGGCCGGCCTGACGTGCCAGTAGGCCTCGGCAAGCTGCATCTTGACCGAGTGCAGCCGTGCCTCGCTGTGGCAGCGCTCTTCGGCGAACTCCAGGTACTGGGCGGCCCGGGCGATGTCGCCGCGCGCGAACGCCCGCCGCGCCGCCTGCTGCAGGCTGGCCGCCTCGTGATCCTGGGAGACGCCGGTCACGGGCTGGGCACGTCCGGCGTGCCGAGACAGGTGGTCGTGGGCACGGACGGCCCGGGCGGGATCGTGCCCTCGTCGGGCAGGTCCCCGGTCAGCGCGTAATGCGTCAGCCGGGCCGTCACCGCGGCCGTCCCGCCGGGCCCACTGCCCGCCGCGTTCTCGAACACGTCCGCACCGGCCGGCTGCTGCAGCGGCTCGCCAGCGTAGAAGAACGGGGTCGAGCCCGCGCCGGTGCCCGCCGGGTTGGACCAGCCGCAGGGGTTGGTGTTGAGCGCGTTGGCCGCGGCCTGGCCCACCGAGAGCAGCACGTCATGACCGCCGGTCAGGTCGGTCCACGCGGTGGCGAAGTTTCCGGTCAGGTCGCCGGGCGGCAGCGCCAGGGCGTGCGCGACACCGGCGGCCACGGCCAGGCTGGCCCGGTCGGCCGCATACAGCACGACCGGCTGGGCGGTGGGCAGGCTGTGGCCGGCCGTGGCGACGCTGACCAGCTCGAAAGTCTGGGTCAGCGGCTGGCCGTCCGTGGCCGCGGTGACCGGCAGGTCGTACCGGCCCGGCGCCGCCGACGAGCTGGCCGTGACGGCCAGCGCCAGCACGACCGGGCGGCCGGCTCGCGCCTGGCTCACGCCGTGGTCGGGGGAGACGGTCAGGCCGGCCGGCGCCTGTACCTGCCAGCGGACCCGGCCGCCGGCCCGGTGCTCGCCAGGCCGCTGCCCGCGGCCGGTGGCGCCGATGACCAGCCGCACGACGGCACGGCCGCCCGGCGCCACGTTCACCGCGTCGGGCAGGCTGGCCACGAACGCGTCGGGCGGCGCGGTGGTGTGGCTGAGGGCGGCCACCGCGCCGTCGATCACGTCGTTGTCGACGTCCACGCTGGCGCCGCCCCACGTCTCGTTGTGCCCGCCGTAGTACTGGTGCAGCCGCTGGTGGCCGGGCCAGTCGCGGTTGGGCAGGTAGGGGTCGGTGAGCACCGGGTCCCCGGTCCAGTCCGCGATCCAGATGTCGTCGGGGGAGTCGTAGCCGGGCTGGCCGTATTGCGAGGCCAGGTCCGCGATCCCGGACGCGGCACTGCTGTACACGCCCGAGGTGTATCCGGCCGCGTGCAGGCCCTGCGTCCAGCCGTCGAGGAAGTCGAGCACACCCTGCTTGCAGGAGGTGCTGGAGCTGTCGTAGCCCTCCATGTCGAAGTAGAGCGGCGTGCCGGCCCCGTACCCGAACGAGGCCGCGGTGGCGGTGGCGCTCGCCGCCTGCGCTTCCCCTTCGGCCGTGGCCTGGGCCGGATTGATCAGCGTGGCCCCCGGAATGGTCGAGCACGGTGCCTGCGGACCGACCCAGATGGGGATGAACCGCCAGCCTTCGGTGGCCACCTGGCTCACCCAGGACCGGTTGAAGTTGCCGTAGCCGCAGGCCCAGTTGTCGCCGCCCAGATAGGTGCCGGCCACCCGGTACGGCGAGGCCAGCCAGGCGGTCATCGTCGCCACCGACGGGGCGGTGCAGGCATCGAACCCAAGCCCGCTGCCGCGCCCGCCCACCAGGTCCGAGTGGGCTGCTCGCGGCCCTGTTCGCGGGCCCGCGGCGCCGCCCCCCGTTGGCACCGCGGGCCCGGCCCCCGCTCGCTGTCCGCGGGCGGCAGGGCCGGCAACGGCGGCCTGATGGGCCAGCCGCGCGCCGTCCAGGATGCCACGCACGAGCGCCTGGTCACGGCCGTAGGTCGCGGTGACCAGTACGCCCGCCGCGGGCAGCGCGAACTGCAGTTGATGGCTGGCCGTGTCCTGCGCGGCCAGCGCCCCGTCGTGCCCCCGGCCCGGCGCGGCCACGTGGCGGCCACGCTCGATGGCCGTACCCGGCGGCAGGCTGGTCAGCGCGCCGAGCGGCTGCACCAGCAGCGCCTCGGTCCGGCCGAAGGCGTGCACCGGGCAGCGCTGGTCAGCTCCGGGACGGCCCAGATAGACGGCGTGCCGGTTGAACAGGACACACCGGGACGGGTCGGCGGCGAGCCGGTAGACCGGCCAGGAGACCGGCACCCGCACCGAGTAGCCGCGATAGCTGACCGTCCGCAGCGGCCCGGGCCCGGCGGGCCCGGACCCGGACGACGGCCCGGTGACCGTGCCGAGAGCCGCGCTGGGCAGGGCGAGTGACAACGTTATCGTGGCGGCCCAGACAGCCGCTGCCTTGGCAGGCCTCACACAACGCTCCTTTGAGCGGGGACGGAGCGAACGTAATTAAGTTACTCGTACTCCAGCTAGACAAGCAATGGGTTACTCATCTCGTTACATGCGATTCCACCACTGTGACGCACTAGACCTTTGACTGCGAACGGTTGCCGCCCGGACGTCTTTCAAACTGCCTTTGAACTGCCTTTCAAGTGCCTTTCTTGTCGTTCAGTGGGGCCTTGTCACTGGCCCTCGCCCGGGGCGGGCAGCAGGCCGGCCTCCATCGCCTTGGTGACCGCCGCCGTCCGGCCGGAGACGCCGAGCTTGGCGAAGGACCGCAGCAGATGCGTCTTGACCGTGGCCTCGCTGATGAACAGATCCTTGCCGATCTCCGCGTTGGTCAGCCCCCTGGCGGCCAGGGCGAGCACCGAGACTTCGCGCGGCGTCAGCGACTCCCGCTGCGGCTGCCTGGCCCTGGTGACCAGCCGCCGCGCCACCTGCGGCGCCAGCACGGTCTCGCCGCGCGCGGTGGCCCTGATCGCGTCGGCCAGCACCGCCCGCGGAGTGTCCTTGAGTAGGTAGCCCGACGCGCCGGCCTCCACCGCGCGCAGGATGTCGGCGTCGGTGTCGTACGTGGTCAGCACCATGATCCGCACGGACGGCAGTTCGGCGGTGATCCGCCTGATGGCCTCCACCCCGCCGCCGCCCGGCATCCGCAGGTCCATCAGCACCACGTCGGGCAGGCAGTCCCTGGCCAGCGTGACCGCTTCCTCGCCCGAGGCCGCCTCGCCGACGACCTCGGTGCCTGGATCGGCCGACAGCATGCCGTGCAGCCCCGCCCTGACCACCGGGTGATCGTCGGCCAGCAGCACACGGATCGGGCCGCCCGGCGCCGCGGCGCCGCCGGTCATGCCGGCACCTCCACGCATAGCGAGGTGCCCGTCCCCGGCGCGCTGCGCACGACCAGGGTGCCGCCGCCCTCGCCCACCCGGCCGCGCATCCCGCGCAAGCCGTACCCGCCGTTCACCTGGGCCGGGTCGAATCCGGCGCCGTCGTCGCTCACTTCCAGCCGAACCGCGCCCGCGGCGTAGCCGAGCCTGACCCGGGCCTGGCCGGCGTGCGCGTGCTTGCCCACGTTGGCCAGCGCCTCCTGGCACACCCGCAGCAGCATGACCTCGGTGGCCGCGGGCAGCGGCCTGGTCGTCCCGGTGACCTCGAAGGTCGCGGCCAGGCCGTGCTCGGCCTCGGTCCGCTCGGTCACCCGGCGCAGCGCGTCGCCGAGGCTGCCCGACTCCAGATGTGTGGGAGTCAGCGCGGCCACCAGCGCCCTGGCCTCGGCCAGGTTCTCCCGCGCGGTCCGCAGCGCCACGTCGAGATAGCGCCGGGCGGCCTGGTCGTCCCGGCCGATCTCCGGCTCAGCGGCCTGGATGAGCATCACGATGCTGGTGAAGCCCTGCGCGATCGTGTCGTGGATATCGGTGGCCAGCCGCTGCCGTTCGGCCAGCATGCCGGCCTCCCGGTTGGCCGTGGCCAGGTCGGCCTGGGCCGATTCGAGCCGCTCGATGAGCCGCGCCCGCTCCATGCTCTGGTTGACGATGCCGCCGATCCAGCCGCCGAACACGACCGAGAACGCGATGCCGAGCGCGGCGATGCCGAACAGTTCGGGCAGGATCTGCGCGCGCGCATGGCCGCTCATCGTGACCGCGGCGACGACCGGCGGGGCGAGGTTGAAAGCCGCCACGAACGTGACGGCCCGGGGCCACGAGGACGCGGCGAAGAAGCACTGCGGGCAGGCCGCGAGCAGGATGAACGCGCTCGAGCCCGTCTGCTCCACGGCCACCACGAACAACCCGAACAGCACCAGCAGGTACGTGACCTCCCTGGCCGCGCCGATGTTCTCGATCTGCGTGACCGGCCGCCCCAGCGTGGCGTACCAGACCGCCATCGCGCCCAGTGCGGCCGAGGCGATGATCCGCTCCCGCGCCGACACGCCCGACGCGGTCAGCACGACGCCGACGGTGACCGCCAGGGCCGCGCCGTAGTAGGCGTGCCAGAACACCCGGCTGCGGTCCCAGGCGTCCTGCCCGCCCGTCACCGGGCCAGGCGCGGGCGCCTGGGGTGTCGGCCCGGTCATCGCGCCTCGTCGCGCCCTTGCCAGCGGAAGGTTCGCACGCACACCACCAAGCTAGCCACGACCCAGGCCCCGAGCACCAGGGCTATCTCGCCGTGCTGCCACGAATGCGCCGGCTCGGCCCGGGCGAAGCCGCCCGGCAGGAACACCGAACGCAGCCCCTGGCACAGCCACTTCAGCGGGAACACCGCCGCGACGTCCTGGATGACCCGCGGCAGGCTGCCGTACACGAAGTACACCCCGGAGATGAAGGAGAGCACCAGGTAGGGGAACTGCAGCACGACCGGCGCGCTCTGCGAACTGCTGGCCAGGCCGCTGACGGCCACGCCCAGCAGCGAGAACGCCACGACGCTCAGCACGAACACCCAGGCGAAGGTGAACCACCTGGCGGGGGAGTGCGGCACGCTCAGCCCGAGGAAGGCCACGCCGATCACTAGCAGAATGGCGGTCTCCAGCACCGACACGACCAGCCCGGAGACCGCCTTGCCGATGAAATAGGCGGTCTTCGGCATTGGCGTGCCCGCCAGCCGCTTCAGCGTGCCGTCGTCGCGTTCGGCCACGATGCCGATGCCGAGATTGGTGAACGTCGTGGTGACGATCCCGACCGCGATGATCCCGCAGGTGAAGTACTCCCGGTAGGGCACGTTCGTGCCGGGCACCTTGCCGCTGAAGATCGCTCCGAAGATGACCTGCAGCACCACCGGCAGCGCGAAAGTGAACGCGACCCGTTCCTTGCGCCGGAAGAAAGACTTGATCTCCAGGACACTGCGGGAGATCCCCAATCTGACCGTCGACGGCAAGCTGACCTGCCCAGACAATGAACGGTGGCCAACCTGAGTTATCGCGGTCATCGGCGTGCTCCATCCTGCGCGGACCCCTGCGGGGCCCGGATCAGCGTGAGGTAGGTGTCTTCGAGCGAGGGCCTGGTCACGGTCAGCCGGGGAATCTCGCCGCCGAAGCGCGCCGCCAGTTCGGCCACGGTCCGGGCCGGCGTGCCGGTCTGCACCGAGCGCCTGCCCTCCTCGTCGTGCCAGGTCACCGTGGCCATCGCGGTGTCGCGCCCGCCCAGCTCGGCGGGGGTCCCGGTGGCCTGGATCCGGCCGTCGGCGATGACCGTGACCCGGTCCGCGAGCGCCTCGGCCTCGTCCAGGTAGTGCGTGGTCAGCAGGATCGTGGTGCCGTCGTGGGACAGCCCGCAGATCAGGTCCCAGAACCGGCGCCTGGCCTCCGGGTCGAACCCGGTGGTCGGCTCGTCGAGGAACAGCAGCTCGGGCCTGCCCACGATGCCGAGGGCCACGTCGAGCCTGCGCCGCTGCCCGCCGGAGAGCTGCCTGAGCCGCGCGCCGGCCTTCTCGCTGAGGCCGACCGCCGCCAGCACCTCGCCGGTGTCCCGGCGCCGCGGGTAGCAGGAGGCGTAATGCTGCACGATCTCGCGCACGGTCAGCTCGCCCGACTCGGTGCCCGACTGCAGCACGATGCCGACCCTGGACCGCCACAGCCTGGCCTGCCGGCCGCCCCGTTCGGCCCGGGCCGGGTCGGCGCCGAGCACGGTCACCTCTCCCTCGTCCCGGCTCCGGTAGCCCTCGCAAATCTCGACCGTCGTGGTCTTGCCTGCCCCGTTGGGCCCGAGCAGCGCGAAGACCTCGCCGCGCCGCACGTCGAGATCGAGGCCGTCCACGGCAATCAGATCCCCGTACTTCTTGCGCAGTCCGCGCACCCGCAGAGCGGTATCCGTATCCACCATGCCTGGATCGTCCCGCGCGCGACGGTCGATTCGCGCCGGCGGTTCGGTCCTGATCCGGGTCAGCCGTTCGGTTGACGGCGCCGGGCTGGTAACGGCGGAAGGCCGCTGGTTGTTAGGCCCCACGTAGGCTGGGAAGCTGCCAGATAATGTGGCCAAAGGTAAGGGGGTGGCAAGCGTGCGTGCGGATTCTGTGCTCTCGGGTTCCTTGCTTTCGGACCAGTACGGCCGGATCGCGACCGACCTGCGCGTCTCCCTGACCGACCGGTGCAACCTGCGCTGCACCTACTGCATGCCGGCCGAGGGCCTGAGCTGGCTGCCCAAACCCGAACTGCTCACCGACGAGGAGGTCATCCGCCTCATCGCGGTCGGCATTCGCCTGCTGGGCATCAGGGAGGTCCGCTTCACCGGCGGCGAGCCGCTGCTGCGCCGCGGCCTGGTGACCATCGTGGAGCGCACGGCCGCGCTGTGGCCCCGCCCGGAGGTCTCGCTCACCACCAACGGCATCGGCCTGGCCCGGCTGGCTGAGCCGCTGCGGCACGTGGGCCTGGACCGGGTGAACGTGTCGCTCGACACGCTCAGCCCCGAGACGTTCCGCACGCTCACCCATCGGGACCGGCTGCCCGACGTGCTGGCCGGGCTGGCCGCGGCCGCCGCCACCGGGCTGTCGCCGGTGAAGGTGAACGCCGTGCTCATGCGCGGGATCAACGAGGCCGAGGCCGCGGATCTGCTGCGGTTCTGCCTGGACCACGGCTACCAGATGCGCTTCATCGAGCAGATGCCCTTGGACGCCCAGCACGGCTGGCGCCGCGAGAACATGGTGACCGCCGAGGAGATCCTGACCTCGCTGTCCACCCGGTTCACGCTGACCCCGGACGACCCCAGCCAGCGCGGTTCGGCCCCGGCCGAGTCCTTCTTGGTGGACGGCGGCCCGGCCCGGGTGGGCATCATCGGCTCGGTGACCCGCCCGTTCTGCGGCTCGTGCGACCGGGTGCGGCTGACCGCCGACGGCCAGGTGCGCAACTGCCTGTTCGCGCGGGCCGAGAGCGACCTGCGCGACCCCCTGCGCGCCGGGGCCACCGACGCCGAGCTGGCCGGGATCTGGCGCCGCTCCGTCGCGGCCAAGCTACCTGGCCACGGCATAGACGACCCGACCTTCTTGCAGCCCGACCGCCCCATGTCCGCCATCGGCGGCTGACCCGTTGCCCCACCCCGCCCCCGGGGCACCGCCCACGTCTGCGGATGCGGTCGTGCTGGCCGGCGGCCGCGGATCGCGGCTGGGCGGCATCGACAAGCCGGGACTGCGGGTGGGGGAGCGCACCCTGATCGGCTCGGTGGTAACGGAAGTCCGCGCCGCTGGTGTCCGGCGGGTGGTCGTGGTCGGCCCACCGCGCCCTGGGGTCACCCCCGCCGATGGCGATCTGCTCGTGGTGCGCGAGGACCCGCCGGGCGCGGGCCCGGTGCCCGCGCTGCGCCGGGGCCTGGCCGAGGTGACCGCCGGCTGGGTCTTCGTCCTCGCGGCGGACCTGCCCTTCCTGCGTGCCGGGGATCTGGCCACGCTGCTGGCGGCCGCGCGGTCGGGCGGGCGCGGCGCGATCATGACCGATACGGCCGGACAGCCGCAATGGCTGGTCGGCTGCTGGCCGGCCGCGCCGCTGCGCGAAGCCGCCGCCGGTTACCGGGGCGGCTCGCTGCGCGGCCTGCTCGGTCCGCTCGGGGTCACGCGGCTGGCGCCGTCGCCTGATCGCCCTGGTCCGCCGCCCTGGCTGGACTGCGACACGCCCGAAGACGTGCGCGCGGCGCGTGCCTCGTCTAACGTGCCTGCAGGTGACCGCGAAACGGAGGTGCCCCAGTGAGCCCACTGGACAGGTGGACCGAGGTGGTATGCCTTGAATTCGGCCTGCCGTCCGGGTCGGCCGACGTCAGGACCATCCTCGACATGGCCAGGGACGTCGCCCACGGGGTGGACCGCCCCGCCGCGCCGCTGACCGCGTACCTGCTCGGCCTCGCGGTAGGCCAAGGCCATCCGCTGGAGGCCTCGGCGGCCAAGATCAGCGAGCTCGCCGCCGGCTGGGAGCCCGAATCCGCGTAAGGACACCGCCCGGGTAGACCGGCGGCCGATGAAGGCGAGCAGCGTGCCGAGGGCCACCAGCAGCACGGCCGCGACCGCGCCGAAGGCCACGATGCCGCCGGACGGCGTCGCGTGGGCACTCGCGGCCGGGGCGGCGGGCGCGGCGGGCGTGTAGACCCGTACCGAGGTGGTGGCGGTCAGTTTCGCGCGCCGGGCCTGGTTGGTGCCCGCCACGACGGCGTGCGCGGCTATCGGGGCCCGGGCGGCGCCGGCGGCCCGGCTCTCCGGTACCGTGCCGGCGATCGTTATCGTGCCGCTGGAGTCGCCGGGCAGGTTTCCCTGGCAGCGCATCTCGCGGACCTGGCAGGACCAGCCGCTCAGGGCATCCGTGCCGGTCAGCCTCGTGACGGTGAGCCCGGCCGGGGCCCGGACGGTGACGGCGGCCGCGTAGGCGGTCATGGCCTTCGCCGCGTTGGACACGGCCACCCGGGCCGTGAAGGCGCGGTCCGTACCCGTCGTCCCGCGTGGGCCAGCCTGGCCACCCGCGGCGCCCGGGTGCGCGCCGGACACGGTCAGGTCGCTGGATCCCTGGCTCCACTTGGGCGGTGATCCGGCGGGGCCGCACCGGCGGCCCATGATCGTGGCGCCGGGCCGCAGGGCGCCGCCCTGCGCGGACGCACAGAGGTGACCGGGCGGGTTCTCGATCGCGCCGGTGGCGCTGGCGAACGTCCAGTGCTGGCTGGCGGCGGACCCCGTGCACTGGCCGCTGAAGCTCAGGTAGAGCGAGCCGGCCGCCGGTGAACCCGGCTGGGGGGATCCACCGTTCTGCAGGCAGTAGCCGTTGCCGTTCATCAGGACGCCGTTGCTGGTGAAGGTCCACTGCTCGCCCTGCAGCGTGGTGCCGCAGGACTCCAGCGTCACCGGGGAACCGTTGCCCCAGGCCATCCAGCACAGCTGGGGGTGGCCCAGCGGGCTGATCTTGAGCGGGCCGACCGGAGGCCCGCTCGGCTGCGCCCGGGCCGCGGACGCACCCATCCCGAGGGCGAGCGCCGTCGCGGCCACCACGGCCAGCACCGCCGCGGCAGCCCTGGCCGCGACGCCGGTCCCCGCGCCGGTCATGGCGCCCCCCTCACAGTGGGCAATTACATTGAGTGAGTAGAAGGTTACAGATCTTCCTCCACCAGGGAGGGGTTTCGTCCGCGAAGGGCCCACGGTCTATCTATCGATGCGGTCTATGGATGTCTGCAATTATTGACATTGGACCTATCGACCCGTCTCTTCCAAGATTGAGAGTGTGCGAACCAGGCCGATCCCGTAGGGGAGTGATAGCCATGCTGAGCCCGGCACCCGCTACCGTCACCCTCGCCGACCTTGTGTCCGCGGTCCGCGGCGCGGTACGAGAGGGCGGCGACTGGGAGACGACGTCGAAGCTCGTCGCCGGGGAGTTGCGTGCGCATCTGCCGGGGCCGGAGATCCTGACCGGGGTCCAGCGCGAGGGCGACGCGGCGGGCTACCTCAGCCACCTGCTGCACGCCGAGCCGGACGGCTCGTTCTCGATCGTCGCCATGGTCTGGCTGCCCGGCCAGGTCACGCCCATTCACGACCACGTCACCTGGTGTGTGTTCGGGGTGCTGCAGGGCATCGAGCACGAGGAGCTTTTCACGCTGGCCACCGGCGGGCAGAGCCTGTTGCGGGCCGGCCAGGCGGACAACATGACCGGCGAGGTGAGCGGGTTCGCCCCGCCGGGCGATATCCACCGGGTCCGCAACGTCGGCGACGGCGTGACGGTGTCGCTGCACATCTACGGCGCCGACATCTCCCGGCTGGGTTGCAGCATCCGCCGCGAGTACGACCTGCCCATCCGCTAGCGAGCCGGCGCGCTGGCAAAAACACTGCCAAGTAATTTTTGGTGCAATGTCATCGTATCGGCCGCCCCATGCGTCTAACTGGTAGCGGGCATCGACTGCAGGTCGCAGGTGACCGCGCCGCGGCGGGGGCCGGCGCCGAGGCACTGGCGGGCGGCCGCGCCGCCGTGGCTGGACCTTAGTGGTTGGAAAGGCCTCCACGGCGGCGTTAGCGTACGCCGAGCACGGTGTCAGTTCGATTCGAGCACGCCGCGGACGCGGCGGAGCACCTCATTGGGGCCGAGCACGGCGGCGATGGCCGCCAGATCCGGGCTGCGGCCGGTTCCCGTGAGCAGCACCCTGATCGCCTGGGACGCGTCCTTGATCGAGCCAGGGTAGGCCGCAGGATCCTGCTTGAAGAGCTTCTGGCTTGGGGCGAAGCCGAGCCGGGCGGCGAGGTCGCGGATCTGGCCGAACCACTCACCGCCGGGCTCCGGTGGCTGGTAGCCGTCGGCGAACCCGGCCGCCAGTTCCCGCACCAAACCGGGTGGCAGGCCGCCGAACCTGGCGTCCGCCGGGTCGGTGACCAGGCTGTGGAGCTGCGGGAAGAAGTACCCGTAGCCGGTCCTGAAGTCGGCCCACTTGCGGAGGTCCTTGCGCGGGTGGTCGGTGCCCTCACGCTCGATGGCCAGGGCGCGCAGCGCCAGGTCCGGCTCGGCGTCAAGCACCTGGGCCAGCTCCGCATCGTTCGGCTGCGCCCAGGCCGCCAGCCGGGCCAGCACCTCGGGGGCGGTGAGGGTGGCGATGAAGTCGGCGCTGATGTCGTCCAGCTTGACCAGATCGACCAGCGGTCCCGCCGTTCCGCAGTCCGATAGCCGGATCGGGCTGGCCAGCGCCTCGGGCAGCGGGACCTCGGCCAGCCGCCCGTTGGCCAGGCCGCGCAGGTAGTACTGGACTGCCTCGGCGGGGTAGCCCTGCTGGATGTAGAAGGTGACGCTCGCCTCCGGGTCCTTGCGCTTGGACAGCTTGCGCCGGCTCGTCCCGTCCTGCTTCATCAGCAGGGCCAGGTGCGCGTATGTGATGCGGTCGAAACCGAGCGCGTCGAAGAGCTGGTGGTGCAGCGGCACCGAGGACAGCCACTCCTCGCCCCTGATGACCAGGCTGACCCGCATGAGGTGATCGTCGACGGCGTGCGCGAAGTGGTAGGTGGGCAGCCGGGGCTGCTGGTCGCTGCTCTTGAGTATCACCGCGTCGTTGCGGTTGTCGTCCTGGACCAGGTCGCCCCTGATCGCGTCCGTGAACCTGGCCCTCGCCCCGGCAACGCCGGGGGAGCGGAACCTGACCACGTAGGGCTCACCCGCGGCCAGCCGCTCGGCGACACGCTCCGCCGGGGCGTCCCGCCAGATCGCCCACCGGCCGTAGTAGCCGGGCAGCGCTCCTGCGGTCCGCTGTTTGCCCGCGATCTCGGCCAGCTCCGCCTTGGTCGCGAAGCACGGGTACGCGTGGCCCCGGCGCAGCAGCTCACGCACGTAGGTCAGGTAGATTTCCGCGCGCTCGGACTGGACGTAAGGGCCGTAGGCGCCGTTGCTCCCGTCTTCGTCCGGCACCACGTCGAAGTACGCGAAGGCCTCCGCGAACTGCCCGACCGCGCCCTCGACCAGGCGGGCCTGGTCGGTGTCCTCGATGCGGAGCAGGTAGGTGCCGCCCGAGTGCCTGGCCACGTCGGCGTCGATCATCACGGTGTACACCCCGCCGATGTGCAAGAAGCCGGTCGGGCTGGGTGAAAACCGGGTGACCTGGGCTCCGCCGGGCAGACCGCGGGGCGGATAGCGGTCCTCCCAGTGCTGGGGACCCGGCAGGTCCGCGGGGAACCCGGGCAGGCCCGCAAGGAGTCCGGCGTCGGCGGCGGGCAGGTCTGGCATCGCTGGTGGGCTCCCTCGGAATGGTCCTGAGTCTGGCGAGCCTACCGCGCACGGAGCGAGCCGCTCCGGTGGCCACCGTTCAGTATGAATTGACTCCCGACCTATGTCGATATATCTTTGAGCTACTTAGAAGGTATGAGGCTATCGAAGAACATCTCTAGATGGCCCTGAAGAAGGAGTGTGCCAAGACAATGCACGAGGAAGACGAATGGCCCCGCAGGGGCGGAGGCCGGCGGGGAGGCCGTCGGCCCGAGCGTGGCGAGCGCCACGAGCACGAGGGCTGGGGGCCGCCGGTGCGCGGGCCGCAGGCCTGGGGGATGCGGCATGGACCAGGGCCCGCACGGTTCTGGATGGCCGACGAGCCGCGGCGGCGGCCCCGGGTGAAGCGCGGGGATGTGCGCGCGGCCGCGCTGGCCTTGCTGGCCGAGGAGCCGAGGAACGGCTATCAGATCATTCAGGCGATCGCGGACCGCAGCGGCGGGGTGTGGCAGCCGAGCCCCGGCTCGGTCTACCCGGCGCTGCAGCAACTCGAGGACGAGGGCCTGATCCGGGCCGAGGGCGCGCAGAGCGGACGCAAGGCGTTCACCCTGACCGACGAGGGGCGCGCGTACATGGCCGAACACGCCGACGAGGTGACGGCTCCGTGGGAGGTCGTGGCCGGCCGTGAGCGCGGCGGCAGTCTGGAGATGCGCTCGCTCATCGGGCAGCTCGCGATGGCCGCCATGCAGGTGACCCACGCGGGTTCGGACGATCAGGTGGCCGAGGCGCAGCGGATACTGAAGGACACCAGGCGCGGCCTCTACCGGATACTGGCGGCCGACGACGAGGCCGAGACCGGCGAGACCGACAGCGCCAGGGACGAACGCCCCAGCGGCGAGTAGCGCCCGGTGACGCTCGAAGGCGAGCAGATAGGGAGGCAGCAGGAGTGACGGCAGGCAAGACAGCGGAAGGCCCGGCGATCAGGGCGGCGATGAACGGTGGTGAGCGGGTGGCCGAGCCCGCCGTCCGGGTCAGCGGGCTGGTCAAGCGCTACGGCGAGCTGGAGGCCGTGAGCGGTATCGACTTCGAGGTGCGGCCGGGGGAGACCTTCGGATTCCTCGGCCCCAACGGGGCCGGCAAGTCCACCACGATCAAAATTCTGTGCACGCTGGCCATGCCCACGTCGGGCACGGCCAGCGTGGCGGGCCACGATGTGGTGGCCGAGCGGGACACGGTCCGGCGCAACATCGGCCTGGTCTTCCAGGACACCACGCTGGACACCTACCTGACCGGGGCGCAGAACCTGCAGTTCCACGCGGAGCTGTACGCGGTGCCGAAGAAGGCCGTGGCGCCCAGGATGCGCCAGGTGCTGGAGATGGTCGGCCTGTGGGACCGGCGCGACGGGCTGGTGAGCACCTATTCGGGCGGCATGCAGCGCAGGCTGGAGATCGCCCGCGGCCTGCTGCACGCGCCCAGGGTCCTCTTCCTGGACGAGCCGACGGTCGGGCTTGACCCGCAGACCCGCTCGTCGATCTGGGAGTACATCAACGAACTGAAGGCCAGGGAGGACATCACGATCTTCCTGACCACGCACTACATGGACGAGGCCGAGAACTGCGACCGGATCGCGATCATCGACAACGGCAAGATCGTGGCGATCGACACCCCCGAGGCGCTCAAGGCGAGCGTCGGCCAGGACCGGGTGCAGATCCAGACCGTGGACGACCCGGCCGCGATCGACGCGCTGGCCAGCACGTTCGGCATTGCCGCCGGGCTGCACGACGGGGCGGTCACGTTCTCGGTGGAGTCCGGTGAGCACTTCGTGCCGCGGCTGTTCGCCGAGCTCGGCGTGCCGATCCAGTCGGTCAGCGTGTCCCGGCCTTCACTGGACGACGTGTTCATGTCCTACACGGGCAAGACCATCCGCGACGCGGAAGCCACCGGCACCGACCGCATGCGCACGATGGTCAACGCCTGGCGAAGGAAGGGGTGAGAACATGGCCACTCAGGTTAGTGAACCGAAGGCGGGCGCCGGCGGACCGGATCTCAGCGAGACCATCCGGGTCCTGGTCCCCGAGCACAACCTCCGTCAGGACCTGCGTGCGGCCGGGATCGTGTGGCGCCGGGAACTGATCAGGTTCCGCAGCGACCGGCTCCGCGCGATTACCGGGCTGATCCAGCCGGTGCTTTTCCTTTTCGTGCTCGGCACCGGGCTGTCCACTCTGGCCAAGCGCGGCTTGCCGCCCGGGGTGGACTTCAAGACGTTCATATATCCCGGCGTACTGGCTATGTCGGTGCTTTTTACCGCCATCTTCTCGGCCGCGTCGATCGTGTGGGACCGTGAGTTCGGCTTCCTGCGGGAGATGCTTGTCGCCCCGGTTAGCCGGGCCGCTCTGGTCATCGGAAAATGTCTTGGCGGCGCGACCGTGGCGACCTTCCAGGGGATTGTCATACTCATTCTCGCCTGGCTCGCGCATGTGCCGTACAACCCGGTGCTGATCATCACTCTGATCGGCGAACTGTTGTTGCTGTCGTTCACGCTGACCGCGTTCGGTGTGATGATGGCGGCGCGGATCAAGC
>DATAWQ010000058.1:0-1523 GCA_036267135.1 Streptosporangiaceae bacterium
GCCCGCAGCCCATCGATCGTCTCATCCAGGATCTGGCCGCGGCAGGTGAAATCCGCGCCCATCGCCTGGTATTCGTCGACCGCCCAGCCGCTGCCGAGCCCGGCGATGACTCGGCCGCCGGTGGCCTGATCCAGCGTGGCCAGTGTCCGGGCCAGGGAGAGCGTCTGGTGGAGCGGGCCGATCAGGATACTGGTACCTAGTGTCCCGGTCCGGAGATGCGTGAACAGTAACGGCAGATCCGGTCGATGATCTGGTCGGCGGTCTTGGTCCACTTGAACGGCCGGGCGGTGGCGTTCCAGAGCTCGATCCAGGCCTCCAGCGCAGCGGTGAGTTCGTCGAGGGAGCAGAACACGCCGCGGTCGAGGCAGCGGCGCTGCAGCTCGGCGAACCACCGCTCGACCTGGCTGATCCAGGACGAATAGGTCGGGGTGAAGTGCAGCTGGACGCGGGGGTGGGCCAGCAGCCACTTGTGGACCGCGGGGGCCTTGTGGGCGGAGAGGTTGTCGCAGATCACGTGGATCTCCAGGCCGGGCTCGACCTGGCGGTCGATCTCGTCGAGGAAGTCCCGGAAGTCCACCGCCCGGTGCTGCGCGGACAGGCGGCCGATCACTTTTCCGGTGGCGGTGTTCAGCGCGGCGAACAGGTCGATGGTGCCGTGCCGCACGTAGTCGTGGCTGCGCCGCTCGGGTACCCCGGGGATCATCGGCAGTACCGGGGCGGTCCGCGCCAGGGCCTGGATCTGCGGTTTCTCGTCGACCGCGAAGACCGCCGCGTTCGCCGGCGGAGCGAGGTACAGGCCGACGACGTCGCGGATCTTGTCGAGCAGCAGCGGGTCGGGGGAGATCTTGAAGTCCTCGGTGCGGTGCGGCTGCAGCCCGAAAGACCGCCAGATCCGGTGCACGCTCGTCGGCGAGATGCCGACCTGCCGGGCCAGTTCCCGCTTGGACCAGTGCGTGGCCCCCTCTGGGGCCTCTTCCAGGGTGCGGACCACGACCTCCTCGACCTGGGCGTCGGTGATGGTGCGCGGCACGCCCGGCCGGGGCTCGTCGCCCAGCCCGCCCAGCCGGCGGGCCAGGAACCGGGCCCGCCACTTGTTCACCGTGGTCCGGCTGACGCCCAGCCGGGCCGCCACGGCCACGTTGCTGCGGCCCTCCGCGCAAGTCAGCACGATCCGCGCCCGCAGTGCCAGCCCTTGCGCGGTCTTGCGCCGCTTCGCCCAGTTCTCCAGCGTCCGCCGCTCGTCCTCAGACAGCACCAGCGGCTCCAGCCTCGTATCGCCCATGCCACAAGCAGACCGCGCGCCAGCGGCCACGTCACCACCTGGCCATGGCCTGAGACAAAACACGCCTCACGTGGTGAAAAAGGAACTCAAGACCGGGACACTAGGCGCACGTTCTCAGTAACCGCGCCCGCCAGCGTCAGCACCGTAAGCGGGTCGGCACAGTATTCGTAGTATTTGAGCCATGGAAGCCCCGGTATCCCGTACATCCCATGCACCGGATTGACCGGAAAGAGCACACGCT
>DATAWQ010000059.1:0-68405 GCA_036267135.1 Streptosporangiaceae bacterium
TCGATCTCCAAGGTCATGAAGTCGTCGTTGATGTTGATCGCCATGGGTCCGACCTGCGCTGTCCGGCGGCTCAGACAGGTTGCAGGGGTTGCGCATCGGAGCGGTTCCTCTCACAGATTTCTCACGGACTGCTGAGGAACCGTGGGATTCCAGCCCCCATGGCTGAACTGTGAGAGGACCTGACCTGCGTGAACAGGACTGGCAAGCACGGACTGGACGGGTCGTGCTTGGTTCCCAAGCTGATAGCGCGAGTTCGATTCTCGTCACCCGCTCCAAGCCGCGAATGGTGGGTGGCGAGGCTGGCCGCTAGCTGATCCAGAGGATGTCAAAGATCCGGATCAGCTGGGCATCCTCATCTACGTAGAACCCCAGTAGCCCGTTTCCCAGGCCAAAGATGGCCTCTCGGAATCTCGCGTCGGCGCCGGGTGGGCGGATGAACTGCATCCCATGGCCTGTCAGCTAGTTCTCCTGCCCGTTCCCTCAACGCATCTTGTGCGTCCTCTGGCAGAGAGCGGTACTGGACCTGTGCGCCGCCACCAAATTCGACGCGGTAGCTCACCCGCGCTGGCCAGCGTCAGACCATCCGGGAATCAGTTGCCTGGCCGAGATGGAATCTGTGTGATCACCGGCTGCTGCCAGACGACCGGCGTAGCCAGGATCGCAATAGGCCAGTGCGCGCAGGTGCCACAGCCGCAGCATCGCCTGAAGTCGGCGGTATTGCTCTGGGTGTCGCGCGCCCTCCACCGCGACGGCATATTCGTCCCGGAACTGCGCGTGGAACTCCTCCGGAAGGATCCGCATGATCTCGACTGGGTCATCCGGGGCGCTCTCATACGCGGGCTGCGCGGTCACGAGCGGCTCCTTCATCGTTCCTGAGGCGAGCTCTCCAAGGCTCAAAGGTAGACCAGCAGGAGGACAATTTCCGGTCACCGTGTGCTGACCAGCATCGACTCTGGTTGCCTGAGGGCTGCCGACGGGGGTCCTAGCCCTAGCTGCCGCCAGGTGTGTGCAGGCCAGGACTCTACTGTCTGTTCGGCCGTGCCCGTTACGTGCCCGTCAGGATGGATGACCACGGGGGATTCACGGTTACTCACGGGGAAGCTCTCGCTCCGGCCAGGTCAGACCTGCCGCAGGTGATCGGCCTGTGCTGGCAGTGATTTCCCAAGCTGATAGCGCGAGTTCGATTCTCGTCACCCGCCCCGAAGAAACGCCAGATCAACGGCGGTTTCCTGGTCAGCTTGAGCCTCAAGGCCCAGGCCAGCAACCCACAACCACGCTTCATCTACCTCGACTAGTCTTCAGCGCTGTATACGGCGTTCATGGCGGCGGCGATGGGTTCTAGGTCGGCGATGAGCTGGTCGAGCTCACTCGGTTCGAGGGCGCCGTAGGCCGGCGCGGCGAGGTCGTCGGTGAGCGCCTCGATCCGCTCCTTGGTCGCACGGCCGTCGGCGGTGAGCCAGCCGTCGGCGCCGATCAGGCCGCGGTCGCGCATGCCGCCTGTGACCGCGGCCAACTGCGCGGGTGGCAGGTGCCAGACGCGGCCGAACTTCTCCGCCGGCATCCCCTCCGATAGCGCGTGCAGCACGTGCGCCTCCGTGCCGCCGATGCCGTTGGCGACCAGGGCGACGACATGGCCGTCGCCGCGGTGCTCACGCAGCAAATTGCCCGCGTACCACAACCGCGCAAGCGGCTCCTGCGGAGTTGGCAGCGTCCGCAGCGCTGCATAGAGGGGACGCCCCTCAGTTCGGGTGCAGGTGGCCGCCTTGACGGCGAGGTCGGCAGCCCGCGCGACGCCGGGGGTGTCGGCGAGATCGCCGAGCATCCGCCGTAGCGCCGCGACGCACCCTCGGTCGCGCGCCGCCAGCGCCGCCTCGGGCGTGATCAGGTCCCAGACACGCGGGATGTGGCGGGCGGCCTCGCCCGGGGCGAAGTTGTAGAAGATCGCGTGCACGACGCCAGCCGGGACGTCGCGGCCCAGCGGGGCTGCCCGCCCGGCGAAATAGGTGTCCCAGTAGTTGCGCAGACCGAGCGCCAGCAGCGCCTCGGACGGCTCGGCAACCACGTAGGGGATGAGCCCGACCGGCTCCACGAGCCCGAACATGCGGCGGGCAGTGGCGCCCGAGGTGAGCGGTGTCATGATCGCAACCTTTCGTCCGGCGTGTGTTCCTCACCCTTGCAACGAACAACCCTGCCGCGATCCGACACTCAGCCCACCCTCTTCGTCGAACTCGCCTGCCAGGAGAAGGCCCAGGCCAAGGACATCGAGCGACGACAGTTAGCCGAACCAGGTGACCTGGATGATGACGATCCGTTCGCCACGGACGTCGGTCAGGTAGCTGAGCATGAGCGGTCCTCGTTGCTCGATTCTGAGGCCCGGGGGCATTCCAGTGAAATACGCCCCATCCAGAAAGATCATCGAATCGCGAACAGCAAGTTCATGGGCAAGTTCCTCGACCGTCTGCAGGGCTTCGGGACGCAGCCCGTCTAGCAGGTCGTCGGGGTCGCACTCCCAGTGCCAGTCAGCCACCGGCTACTTCACGATGTGCGGCCCGGACGATATCGCCCGCTTCCCTGATGGCCCGCGCCCGGACTTCGGCGTCTGGATCCCCGACAGCTAGCTCGGCTGCATGCAGCCGGTTGGCGACCGAGGGCTTCCGCTCGATTGCTACTGTGACAGCCCATCGGCGGTAGAACATCCGGATCGGGATGACGCTGTCTTCGTCTCCGGCCTGGGTGAAGGCCTGCTGCATCTCCTCGAAGAACTTTGGCAGTAGTGATGGCGCGACGATGGAGACTGCGCTCCGCAACCTTGGCAGCGTCAGTTCCGGCAGGGGAATGAGTGGCTCATCGTGCTCACCGCGCGTTACTGTCACCGCCCGCCCTTCTGCTCTTGGCCTGCCAGCAGGATAGCCCGCCGCGTGATGGCGGGCAGAGTTCTGGACGGCCCTCGATCGGCGGCATGTCAGCCAGCTTTCACGAGCGCGGTGTAGCGGTCCAGGTACAGGGGCCAGCCCTGCGGACCGTCCACCC
This sequence comes from Streptosporangiaceae bacterium, assembly GCA_036267135.1. Lineage (GTDB taxonomy): Bacteria > Actinomycetota > Actinomycetes > Streptosporangiales > Streptosporangiaceae > PALSA-505. Next base: position 3,031 of record DATAWQ010000059.1, read on the forward strand.
CGGCGGTGATTGCCTCCCAGCCCGGGCCATGCCGGTCGATGTGCCGGTGTTCCAGCTCCACCCGGGTGCGCGTCGGCGACTCGGCGTAGAACCGCACCTCGACCTCGCTGGCCTGAGCGGGATCCGTCTCGATCGTCCACCGCGGGCTGATGTCCCAGCTGAACACCACCCGGTCCGGCGGCTCGAAGACCAGGATCCGCGCCCACCGGCACTCGCTGCCGTCCGCGGCTCGGTCCACGATGCCGCCGCCAACCCGCGACTCGAACACCGTCTCGGCGATCGGTGCCCCGAGCAGGTTGTGCTCTGGTGGCTTGAAGTCCCCGAACCGATCGGTGAACACCGTGAAGGCACGCTCAATCGGCGTGTCAACCACGACTTCCTTCCGCACCGTCACTGCCTCGGGCTGGGTCATCAGTCCTCCTTGGCCGGTGCTTGCGCGGCATCGACGTACCCGGCCAGCGCACGCTGCCAAAATGTGTCGAGCTGGTCTCGCAGCGCCGCCAGTGCGACCGGGTTGAGCCGGTAGATCCGGCGCGTTCCCGCCGCTACGTCCGCCACCAGGCCAGCGTCCTTCAGGATCTTCAGGTGCTGAGACACCGCCGACCGGCTCACCGGCAGCCCGGCCGCCAACTGCCCGACCGCCTGCGGGCCCTCGGACAGGCGAGCCACGATGGCCAGGCGCGTGCCGTCAGCCAGCGCGCCCCACCGACCCGCGTCTCGGTCTCGGTCTCGGTTAGCATTCACTAACTGTTAGAATCTTCTAACCGATGCGCCGTGTCAAGCGGCGGGTAAATGCGGTGGCTCGCCCGGCTTGCGCAAGGTAGCCTCACGGGCCGTGACGCTTGAGAGTCTTCCTCGGCTGGAGTTCGCAGCACCAGGGCCGGTGCGCGATCAGGTGGTGGCGGCGATTCTGGCAGGGACCAAGACCATCACTACCGGCTTGGCGCTGGCCTCTGAGCGCGACGGCGATCCCGGGCCGGAGGCTGGTCAGCAGTTCGTAGTGCTGGATTCCGGCGGTCGCCCAGCTGCGTTGATCGAGATGACCGAGGTCCGCAGGGTCCCGATCGCCGGCATCGATTTGCGCCACGTCCTGGACGACGGCGATGAGTCGGTCGAGCAGTGGCGCGCCGCGCACGAAGAGTATTGGCACAGCGCGGAGATGCGCGAGTTCCTGGGCGACCCCGATTTCACCGTAGGCGATGACACTGAGGTGCTGGCCCAGCGCTTTCGGTTGGTACGCGCGCTCTAAGCGCCGCCGCTCTCCCCGAGTGGCCGTGGGGTTGAACCATGGCGGTAATCGTTGATTACGGTCCGGCGTAACGAGCAGAATCATGGGGATTCCATCGGACTGACTGATCGGGGCGCACATGAGCCGGTATCGCCTGATCACGATTAGCACGGTGTTCGCAGCCGGGATTGGCCTCGCCGTGACGGGAGCCACCTGGGTGCCACAAGCCGTAGCCGCTCCCCGCAGCGGAACGCCCGTCGCCCAGGTTCTGGGACGGGCCGCTTCGGGAGGGGCGGTCATCGTGGTGCTGAAACAGCAGCACGATGACCTCAACCTGAGAACCCAGGGGGCGCAGCGCACCGCCGCGGCCCAGGCCGATCAGGGTTCGATCGTGTCGAGCATCAAGGCGAGCGGCGGCACCGACGTGACCCAGCTCGTGGCCCCCAGCGCCGTGGCCGCCCACGTGTCGGCCGCGGAGGTGGGCCGTCTTCGCCACGACCCGGCGGTGGCCGAGATCGTGCCCGATGTATCCGTTCAGATGCAGCCGCCCGGGTCGGCGCTCACTGCGCTCACGGCGGCCGGGGCCGCCCCGCGGCGATCCACCTCCAGCCAGGCGACGACTTGCCCCTTCAACCGGGCGGGCTCCTCTCGGCCGCTGCAGGAGCCCGAGGCGGTGGGCGACGTCCACGCTTCGAACGGGAACCCAGGCGCTCCCGGCATGGCCAACTCGATTGCCACCGGCCAGGGCGTGATCGTGGCCAACGATGGGATGAACCAGCTGGCGGGGAACCCCAACTTCACCCGTCCCAATGGCGCTCACGTGATCATCGACGCCCCCAACTACAAGGCCGACCACGGGAACTCAGAGTCCTACGGGGACGCCTCGTCCATCGCCGCCCAGGGCACCGTCGACTATCAGTACTCGAAGGCGCTGCCGTACTCACCGGTGCCGCCGGGCTGCGCCTTCTACATCAAGGGTGATGCGCCCGGCGCCTCGCTCGTCGACCTGACGGGGATCGACACCCCGGTCCTGGCGCTATCGAAGGTCATCGCCGGGATCGACCGTGTCGTGGTCAAGGTGCACGCCGACGTGATCTCCGAGTCGTTCGGCCTCAACTCGGTGCCGCCGAGCCACTTCGGCAACCTCCTCGCCGAGGCCGACGAGGCGGCGGTCGAGGCGGGGGTGACGGTGGTCGAGTCCTCCGGCGACAGCGGCGCGTCTGGCACCGTCATCGCCGCGTCCGACGATCCTCAAGTGATCGCGGCCGGGGCCGTGGACAACTTCCGCCTGGTCGCCATGAACGACGGCTACCACAGCTACCAGAGCAACCAGATGGCCGCCCTCTCCTCGGGCGGCACGACGCCCACGAACAAGGTGGTGAACCTGGTCGCCCCCGGCTGGTATGGGGGAGAGGCGGCCTGCGCCGATAAGAGTGGCGGCTGCCCACCCAACTACCCAACCGAGGCCATGCGGGGCACCAGCGAAGCGGCACCGCTGATCGCCGGCGCCGCCGCCGATGTGATCCAGGCCTACCGCGACACCCATCACGCGGCCAGCCCCACGCCCGAGGTCGTCCAGGACCTTCTGGCCAGCACCGCCACCGACCTCGACAACCCCGCCGACCAGCAGGGCGCTGGCCTGCTCAACGTCTACGCCGCGGTCAAGGCGGCCCAGCAGATGCCGGGCACGACCGACACCGCCGGCCCGGGGCGCTCCCGGGGTCTTGTCGTTGCGCCCTGGCAGCTTGACCTGGCGGGGAACGGCGGCTCGGCCAGCGACCAGAGCGTCGAGGTCTACAACACGAGCCCCTCGCGGACCACCGTGGCCGGGACCTACCGGTGGATCGGGCCCGGGCACCAGATTGGCAACGTGATAACCGAGCAGATCAGCGCCCCGAGCTCGGGCACGCCGATCCCTCCGGAGGGAGCCACGGCGGCCAAGACGATCAGTTTCAAGGTGCCGCCCGGCCTGGGCCTGCTGGACACGGACCTGATCTGGCCCGACCCGGACAACAGCAACATCTTGCAGTTCCAGATCTTCAACCCCCAGGGCGCCCTGGTCCAGGAGTCTTACGACGACCCCTTCGGCAGCCACAATTACGGCCGCGGCAACGACGGGGGAGTGCCTGACATCCAGCACGCCACCGTCTCTGACCCCAAGCCGGGGACCTGGACCGCCAGGATCCTGTGGTCGGGCCTGGACGTGGATCCCGCCCAGGGACCGGAGCCGCCGGGAACCTACCGGGGACCCATGCACTTCAAGGTCTCGGGCCAGCGCTACCTCACTTCGCCCGCCTCCCCTGCGGTGACGATCCCGGGCCACTCCAGCGCGTCGATCCCGCTGCGCATCGCGATGCCCAGCCAGGCCGGCGACTATCCCGAGTCCGTGCAGTTCTCCGCCGACAACGGGGCGAGGGCGTCGCTGCCCGTGGCCCGCCGCGTCGTCATCCCTGCTCATGGTGGACGGTTCCAGACCCTGATCACGAGCACCGTGGGCCGGGACATCGGGCAGGTCAACACCTACGAGGTCAACGTGCCAGCCGGCCGGAGGTATCTCGACGTCAAGCTCCGCGCCGCAGACGCCAGCCGCGACAACAAATTCACCTTCTTCCTCGTGAACCCGGGCGGCCAGGTCGTCGCCACCGGCACCGCACCCAAGAAGGTCAGCGGCAAATCCGTCACCACGGCCGACCTGTACGCCCTTCACCCGGTGCCTGGACCGTGGCAGATCGACGTCGTGCTCGACCTCACGCTCAGCGGGAAGGAGTTCACGCAGACCGTGTACGGCAACCTCACCGACCCATAAGGCTGATCGTGCGCCGCGCAGCCCCTTGACAACGAGGTGGTGCCATTCAGGAAGAAGATCGTCCGGGATCCGGGCTAGCGTTCCGTTCATGACCACACCCGACGCTCCGGCCGCTCTGGACCCGAGCCAGCCCGGCGACCCGATGGACGCGCAGTTCGGACCGCACAGGTTCTACCCCGGCGAGGGGGGCGGCAGCACGCAGTTCCGGGGGGCCCGGTTCGACGTGGCGGACCTGCGCGGCGCCCGGTTCACCGACTGCGACCTGGCCGGTGTCACGATCCGGGACGGCTGGCTGGTCAACGTCAGCATCTCCGGCCACCTCAGCAACGTCACGGTCAACGGTGTCGACGTGAGCGACTTCGTCAGCGCCGAGCTGGACCGGCGGCACCCGGAGCGGGTTCAGTTCCGCGAGGCGCACGGCGCCGACAGCGTCCGGGCCGTGTGGGACACCATCGAGCGGCTCTGGGCGCAGGCCGTGCAGCGGGCCGGGCGGCTGCCTGCGGCGGCGCTGGCTGAGCAGGTGGACGAGGAGTGGTCGTTCGGGCAGACGCTGCGCCATCTGGTCTTCATCACCGACGCGTGGGCGAGCCGGACGGTGCTGGACGAGCCGATGCCGTACCACCCGCTCGGCCTGCCGCAAAGCTGGTATCCGGCGGCAGACGCGGCCGCGCTCGGCATCGATCTGACCGCGCAGCCCAGCTACGCCGAAGTCCTCGCCGCCCGCGCGGACCGGTTGGCCGTGATGCGGCGCATCGTGGCCGGGCTGACCGACGACACCCTGGGCCGACTATGCCGGCGCTCGCCCGCTCCCGGTTACCCAGACGAGGAGCGCACCGTGATCGACTGCGTCGCCGTGGTGATGGACGAGGAGATCGAGCACTACCGGTTCGCGGCACGCGACCTGGCGGTGCTGGAATCCAGGTAACCAGTTCACGCCGCCACGAGCCGGCGCGCCATGGCAATGGTCAGGCGGCTGAGGGCTTGCGGGCCAGGATGTAGCCCTGGGTGGTCTTTTCGCTGCCCTCGGGTTCGCGCACGGCTGTGGTCCACATCTCGAAGCCGGGGGGTGCCGCGAAACTCGGTACGGTGCCGGTGTTCGTCACCAATCTGGAAGACCAGCATCAGCAGCCCGCCCGGGGCGAGCACCCGGTGGAACTCCGCGAACAGTTGTGGCCGCCGGCCCCACGGGATGTGGATGATCGAGTAGTAGGCGAGCAGACCACCGAGGGTTTCCGCGGGCAGACCCAGCGCCAGCATCGATCCCTCTGCGAACGGCAACTGGGGGTAGGAGCGGCGGGCCAGGGCCAGCATCTGTGGCGATAGGTCGATGCCGAAGGCGTTCAGGCCCAGCCGGGACAGCAGGATTGTCACCCGGCCCGATCCGCACCCGACATCGGCGACCGGCCCGTTGCCGCCCGCTCGCACCAGCTCCGCGAACGCGCCGAACAGCGCACGGTCGAGAGGCCGGTCGTCCAGGCCCTCACTCACCAGGTCGGAATGATCGGTCGCCATGGCGTCATAGGAGTCCCGGGTGTCCGCCAGCGATGCATCCGTCATGGGCATGGAGGATATGGGGCACTCAGTAACGCTTGGCCACGACCCGGACTCAGGCGGGACCCGAACCGGTGCAAGATGAGCTGACTGCCTGGGCGTGGATGGTCTGGTAGAGGCAGTCGAACACACCGGGGTGGATGTAGGTCGCGTCGCCGGCCGACCCGGTGTAGGCGCGCAGGTAGTACAGACGGTCCAGTTGCGGCTCGTTGCCGGGGATCTCCGAGGGCAGCGTCACCCCCGAGTCGGCCCCGTCCAGGAACAGGAAGGCGAAGGCCTGCCTGCGCTGGGAGAAGCTGGCGCTGACGTTGTTCGGGCAGCCGCTCGGCGCGTTGAACTGAGCCTGGTGGTAGACCGAGATCTCGTTGAGCCAGATGGCGGTCTGGGAACCGTAGCCGAGGCTGGCCAGGTCGTCGGCGAACTGGACGGTCTTGGCCCGGTAACCGGCCGGCGGATAGGTGTTGCCGGGATCGCCGGTGCAGTACTCGTAGTCGGACGCGTCCGTGTACGAATGCACGCCCCAGGTCCACGGCCTGACCCCGGTGCAGGTGGCGCAGTTGTCCAGGTGCTGGGAGTAGGTGACCCAGTACGCCTGGCTGGTGGTCGTCCCGTTGGTGCCTTCCACCGGCCCGGTCTGGGAGGCCACGCCGCTGCTGTAGTCGCCGCCCACGATGCCGCTGTTGAGCTGGTTCGCGGCCGGGCCCGAGGTGAGCTCGCAGCCGCTGCCGCAGGTGTTGAGCACCGCCATGTAGTACTGCGCGGCCAGCACCGGGCCGCACCAGTTCGTGTTCGTGCTCGACGTCCCGTCCGCGGTGCACTGCGCGGTGGACAGCAGGTTCCCGCCGTCCGGTATGTAGAACTCCTGCGGGCTCTTCGGGATCGAGCCCAGCGAGTTGCCGGCGAGCTGAGAGCTGCCGAAGTCCGGCTCGCCCCACGGGGAGATGATGTGGATGCGGGCCCCGCAGGGGCTGGACGCGCACGAACCGCTGCCCCCCGGCGGCGGGCCGGCCGCGCCGCTGAGCAGCACGCAGTCGGCACCGCTGGGATCTGAACCGTCGCGGCACAGGCTGTACTCATCCACGAACGCGGTGATCGCTGACCGGTAATTGTCAATTGACGGTGCCAAGATCGAGTTGTACGGGATGTCCGGGCTGTTCAGGCTGGTGTTCAAGTTCCGGTAGTCGTAGTCGGGCTTGAACGCCACCTGCACCGCGACCCCGGACTGCCGGGCCGCGTCGAGCCACCAGTCCAGGCAGGCCTGCTCGTTCTTCAGCGCCTGCAGATGCACCGCCGCCCACTGGCTGCCCGGCGGGTCGTACTCGGTCACCAGCGACGAATTCGAGGAGTCCGGCAGGGCGATGTCCCACGGCACGCTGACGCGCACGGTGCCCGCGTGCAGGCCGGCGAACCAGCCCTGTCCGTCGACGGGGTTGGCGCTCTCGTTGAGCATGACCGCCTGCGCCGCCGGGCCGCTGACCGGGGGCGCGGCCCCGGTCACCCACTGCTCACCGTTGTCGCAGTCGTTGATCGAGCCGTCGTGGATCCCGACCGTGATGGCGGTGGCGGCGTGCGCGTCGGTCGTCGCCGCGAACGGCGAGCCGACGGCCAGGGACGCCGCGCACAACGCTGCTGACGCGGCTAAGGCGGCGGTCGCTAGACGCATCCCGGGAGCCTAGCCGGTTCTGTGAAAAATGTACACACGCAACCTCGCGTCCGTTACGCGGGTCACGTGCGGCACCGGTCCCTGGCCTGAGTCAGGACGGTGCGTTCTGGACGGCGATCTGGCTGAGCGGCGGGAGCGGGGCGCCGAGACCTTCGACGCGGTCGGTGCGCACGTCGACGGCGGCCAGGACGCCGCGGGCGGTCACCACGAACAGCCATCGGCTGTCCGGTGACCAGGCCAGCGTCGACCCGAACGGCGAGGCCGGGCCCAGCGGGACGTCGATCGTCCGCTCGGCTCCCGAGCCGAGGTCGATCAGGCGCAACGTCACCCGCCCGGCGACGGTCTGCACGGCCGCGGCCGTCGAGCCGTCGGGCGCGATGACCCCGGGCGTCGACTCCGGCGCCAGCGGCAGTCCTGGCAGCGTGCGCTGGGCTCCACTGACCGGATCGACCACGGCGTTCGCGCAGCGCTGACGTTCCCGGCAGTCCACCGCCAGCCACCGGGTCGGGCCGACCGCGGCGAGTTCCCCGGCGAACTTGCGGGTGTGGCCGGGCCGGGCGTCGTAGAACAGCGGCATCTCCGGCGTAGAGAGCAGGGCGAAGCCCTGTCCGTCCGGGTCAACCAGCCACGGGCCGCGCCAAGGCAGGCGGATGGCTGTCCCGGCGGCGCGGCCGTCCAGCCGGATCAGCGGCATCGTGCCGGCGCCGTAAGAAGGCTGGACCCACAGCGTTCCCTGGGCGGGCCCGGGGATCACCGTGCCACCCTGGCTGAGCGCGCCGGAAAGGGCACGGGCGTGCTGCCCATCGGGCACGGCGTAACCAGGCACCCGGTCGAGGGGCCTGATGATGACCTCGCCGGGGCCGGCGAGGAACGTGAACGGGCCCGTGCTGGCCAGGGCGGGCACGACCGTCCGGGTGATGCGGCCGCGGGCCAGCTGGATCCGGACCACCCCGCCGGGGCCGTAACCGTACAGTTCCCAGCCGGCCAGCACGCCGAGCAGGGGATGCCCAACCTCGGTGACACCGAACGGGAGTTGCGGCCTGGGCGGCGCCACCCGTTCGCGCCCCAGCCCGACCGCGGCCAGCGCCACCCCCGCGGCGACGGCCGCGGCGGCGATCAGCCACCGGCGGGTCCGCCAGCCGCCGCGCGGTGACCAGCGGCCAGGCGGCGGCCCGAAGCCGAAACTGACCTCCTCGGCTTCCTCCGGCTGATCCATGGACCAGATCCCGGGCTGGTCCACGGACCGGATCTCACGCTGATCCGCCGACCGGATAGCGTCACCGCGGCGCACGGACGATCACCCCATCGCCGCCGGGCGGGCCGCCCCCCAGTTCATACGGCCGCGGCTCATATTCCTGTAGTACGTCGATTGGCGGGCGGGCGTCAAGAGGCGCGGGGCGACGGTTACCCTGACGATCATGACGGACTGGCAGAAGGTGATCGACGCTGGCTTCCAGCGGCCGGACGCAGGTGTGACACCGGAACTGATCGCCGAGCTGTCCGAGGCGCTGCGCTCGCCCGACCCGGTGCTGCGCGACGAACAGGCGTTCACCGTGCTGGCCCGCTGGATCCCCGAGCTGGACTCCGGCCAGCGTCACCGTCTTGGCGACGAGATGGCGGCCAGGTTCACCGATCCCGAGATCCAGGCCCGCACGTTCGCCCCGCTCATCCTCGCCGGGATCGTCGAAGCGGACGATTTCGACGAGGCGTGGCTCAGCGCCTTCACGCGCTGGTATCCGGCCGAGACAGACGTGCGCGGATACGACCCCGAGCTGGGCTGGCTGCACGCGGTCGCGCACGGCGCGGACCTGCTCGGCACGTTCGGCCGCTGCCGCCAGGCCGATCCGGCGCCGCTGCTCGACGTGGCGGCGGCCCGGTTGCTGGCGCCCACCGATCACGTTTTCGCCGCCCAGGAGGACGACCGGCTCGCCTACGCGGTCGCGCTGACCCTGACCAGGACCGAGCTGTCGCAGGCCCAGTCGGTGAACTGGCTGGATCCGGTCAGGGCCGGGTTCGAGGCCGGTGAGCCAGGCCCGGTGCCTGCCCACGCCTCGAACACCATGCGCACGCTGCGCGCGCTCTACATCCTGGCCGACCGGGGCGTGCGGCCCCAGTGGAACGAGGGTGACCCGTTGGCCCTGACCCACCGGGACGCCGTCCGGCAGCGGCTCGCGGACGTGCTCGCTCTCGTCGCGCCGATGGCCGGATAGGCGCAACCGTCCAGCGCACCCGGGCGTCTGCCGACCAAGGTCGCCCGGGCGTTTAGTTGCGTTCAGCAGGGTATGGGAGGTAATTATTCGACACGCACAGACGAGGTGACGAGACATGTTGGTCGACATCGGTATCGCAGCGCTGCTGCTGGTCGGTGTCTATTGCTTCCTCCGGCTCATCGGCTGGCAGACGGCGTGGAGAACGCGCAAGACCGCGCGCCGGGCCGAGGACCTGTACGACCAGTACGCCGATTCCCCCCGCAAGCAGCGCACGTACGCGAAGGACCACGGCGGCCAGTGGAAGGACGACCCCGCTGCCCGGCGTGATGCTTCGGCACACTCGCCCACGGTCGACCGGCGCTAGCCGACCGAACGTGTCCCGGCGCCCGGCCGGCCAGCCCGCTGTGGTTCGGTGCGGGCTGGCCGCTGCGGCCGGGTGCGGGCGAGCGCTACTGAGGCTCGCGGAGCCGTTCATTGTCAGTGATCATTCCGCCTGCCGGCCGCTGCTAACGCTCGGAATGCTTCAGCCACACGGTGACGCCGTGGGCACTGGCGGGCAGGGTGACGGTGCCGGTCTTCTCGTCGATCTTCCCGGTGCTGGCCTTGGCGATGTTGCCCACGAAGGCCGGGAGCTGGAACAGCACCGGCCCGGCAGGCGACTGGCCGGTGAGCGACAAGGTCACGGCGGACCCCTTGGTGCGGACGGTCAGCCCGAGGTGGTGGCCGTCCACGGTGGGCACGCTGGCCAGGCTGATGACCTGGCCGGTGCGCACCCAGGAGTCGGGCACGCCACGGCCGACGACGAGGCTGCCGTCCGCCCGCTGGGCCGCGAGCGAGTCGAGCAGCACCATGTTCGCGTTGGCCATCCCCCAGGCGTGCGGCGAGGAGCCGTTGCCGCCCTCGGGGTGGGTGCCGGTCCAGGGTGAGCCCGGGTTGGGGAACTGCTGACTCTCCCACCACGAGTAGGGGCCGCTCTGCCCGTTCGCGATCATGAACTGGTAGCTGAGAATGCCCTGGTCACGGTGGGCGTTGCTGGCCAGGCCCCATTCTCCGTAGCCGGCGTTGTAGGCCGTGCTGTAGAACTGGTCCGGGTAACCGCCGAACGTGTTGGGCGGCAGCTTCCCGGCCAGGCGGGCGAAGCCGTAGTCGTAGGTGGCGTCGATCAGGCTGACGCCGGGACCGGACAGCCGGGCGCCGAACAGATAACCGTCCCAGGCCCAGCGGCCGAAAAGGAACGGTGCGGCCCAGTTGGCGTCCTCCGAATTGGAGCAGCGGTTGCTGGTGTTGGGCTCGGTCATCGAGCACGGCAGGTAGTCCAGGTGGTACGTGGACATCGTCGCCGCCAGCTTCTTGTTGACCGCGGCCAGCAGGCTGTTGTACTGCGACAACGCCCAGGCGGCCTGGCCCTGGCGGCCCACCTTCTCGGCTAGCCAGCGGTAAGTCGCCAGCCCGGTCAGGGCCTCGTAGTTGTCGATCGTCCAGTAACCGTTCGCGTCGATGTCGTTGGTCTTCTGCATGATCCCGCCGGGCCCGGTGCGGTCCTTGGCGATCAGGTGCGCGGTGGCCTCGATGCTCGGCTCGTTCTTCCCGCCACCGTGGGCGAAGTTGGCCTTGACGAAGCTCAGGTCGCCGGTCTTCATCAGGTAGATGGCCCACGGCCAGGGGTAGGTCCAGACGCCGTCGTCGTACTGGGTCTGGGTGCCGATGACGTAGCGGGCCCGGTCGAGCAGCGCGTGCGCGCCGGTGGTGTATCCCTGGGTGAACAGGTTGGACAGGATGCCGATGACGTCGTGGCTAAACTCCGTGTCGTAGCCGCTGGCGCCGGTCTTGAGCTGGTTGCCGCTCCGGATGATCTGGGTGTAGATGAACCCGGTCCGGTAGGCGTTGGCCAGGCTCTGGTCGGGCAGCGTGACGATCTGGGCGATCCTGGCGAGCTGGCCGTTCCAGTAGCCGCGCATGTGCGCGAAGTGCTGGCCGAAGCCGCCCGCCGCCGCGAGTTGCGCCGCCGTCGGCCACGGGTAACTGCCACCGAACCGGTTGGCGGCCACCACGTAGTCGTGATCGGCGGTACCGTGCGGGGGCACGGTGTCGGGCGCCACGGTGTTAGCGGGGGAGTGCAGTGTGACCAGGCCGGACGAGGGCTGCGGGTCGATGGTGACCGGCGCTGCGGTGGGGTTGTGCACCCGCACCCGGCTGTAGATCGCCACGTAGTCGTGCCCGCCGATGGTCACCTTGTCGCCGAAGTTGGTGATCGAGACGACGGCGCCGTCGCGGTGGAACGTGGTGACCAGCGCGGGCAGGTAGCCATCGGCGTTGACCCAGGTGGTGGGGCTGTCGTTGTACACGCCGTAGCCATACTCGGTGCCCTGTACCGGCTTGGTGCTGCCGCTGCCCGGGCCGTCGGCCGTGGTGACGAAGAAGCTGCCGCCCAGGCAGGCGGTGACCGCCTGGCTGTTGCCGGTCCAGCCGATCACGCTGGCGTCGCCGAACGTGCCGTAGATGGTCTGGCTGCCCGCGGGGCCGTTCGGGGCGCAACTGTACGGAGCCACCGGAGTCTGCGCTCCCGCTGTCCCTCCGGTCGCTACCCCGGCGGCCGCCGGGGTGACCGCCGCGCCGGTGAGAACGAGGGCGCCGGCGGTGAGGAAAATCGCAGGTGATCGCGCGAATCGCGATGCATAACTCTTCAAAAGTGAAGATTTCATTGCCACCTCCGCGCCCCATCTACCCCAGACATCCGGGCGACTAACGCCGTTTCGGTGCGGGATCGGCCATTTGGTGACACCGCATCGGTGACACGGCGTCAACGTCGTTAGTGGACCCTTGACTTAAAGATCGACAAGGGTTAAGAATGAGCCATTCCAGATTGGAATCGCTTCCAACAGGGAGGACTCCAGGGAGCTGCCTGTGCCCGCTCAGCGCAGTCCGAAGACGGCTCGACCGACCATGGCCGATGTGGCTACGGCGGCCGGAGTCGGAGCAGGGACTGTGTCGCGCGTTCTCAACGGCGGCGTGAACGTCAGGGAGTCGACCCGGCGGCGCGTGCTCGAGGTCATCGAGCGACTGGGCTACCAGCCGAGCCACCTGGCGGCTGCGCTATCCCGCGGCACTTCGCGCACCGTGGCCATCCTGGTCCCGCACCTGACCAGGCCGGCGACCGTGGAGCGGCTGGCCGGTGCGCTCACGGTGCTGGACGAACAGGGTTACGACACGATCGTCTACAACGTGGACACGCCGGAGCAACGTGACCATCACCTGACCGCCCTGACCGCCAGGCACCGAGCCGATGGAGTGATTGTCGTGTCGATACGCCTGGCCAAGCCGCGGATCGCGGCCTTCCGGCGGGCCGGCGTTCCGATTGTGACCGTGGACGCGACGGCCGCCGGGGTGCCGCAGACGGTCATCGACGACGTGGCCGGCGGGCGGCTGGCCACGGCCCACCTGCTGGGCTTGGGCCACCGCCGGATCGCGTTCGTGGGGGATGCCCCTCGCGGTCCGCGGCGCGAACTGGGCTTCACCTCGTCCCGGTCCCGGCTGCAGGGCTACCGGCGGGAACTGGCCGAGGCCGGGATCGAATTCGACCCACAGTTGGTGCGGCAGGGCTCGCACAGTGCGCTGGTGGCGGCGGAACTGGCCGGCGAACTGCTCCGGCTGCCTGACCCGCCCACCGCCATCTTCGCCGCGTCCGACACGCAGGCGATGGGCGTGCTGAGCGCGGCCGAACAGCACGGGTTCCCGGTGCCCGACCGGCTGTCGGTCGTCGGATTCGACGACATCGAGTCGTCCGCACTGCTCAATCTGAGCACGGTGCACCAGCCCCTCGCGCAAAGCGGCGCCGAGGGCGCAAGGAGACTTTGCGGTCTACTGAACGGTGCCAAAGCAAAGCCGTTGCGTCAGCAATTGCCGCTTCGCATGATGCAAAGAACCAGTTCGGCCGGACCGGCTGCGGCCGGTTCGGGTGGCGGCGGCGGAACATGGCCCCTACCGGCCGGTTCGGGCCGCCGCGCGCACGATCGAAGCAGATTCAGCTCGCACGCTTGGCGGCGAGCAGCCGATGTCATGCTCCCCCGACGCAACGAATGGTGCATCGAGGGAGCCCTGTTGTGAATAGCACTGTGTGCACGAACGCTCTGGAGGAACGATGAACAATGGCGTCCGCCGACGGAGCACGTCTGCGGTTCGCGTCCGGCGCCGGGGCCCTCGGGCCTGGCGTCCGGTCATAGGGCTCGCGGTAACCGCGCTCGCCGCGACCGGGCTGGCGGCCTGCGGCACGGCCGGGGCTTCCACCGGCCCGGTCACGCTCAACTTCTACTTTTATCCGGATACCTCTGCCGCCACCGTGACAGGTGTCAAGAACTGCTCCGAGCAAAGCCACGGGAAATACACCATCTCCTACCAGGAATTGCCGCAGGCCGCCGACGGCCAGCGGCAGCAGATGGTCCGGCGGCTGGCCGCGCACGACGACACCATGGACATCCTCGGCCTCGACGTCACGTGGGAGGCCGAGTTCGCCCAGGCCGGCTTCATCCAGCCGTGGACCGGTCAGTACAAGGCCGAGGCCGAGGCCGGCACGCTCCAGCCGGCGCTGCAGACCGCGATCTGGAAGAACAAGCTCTACGCGGTGCCGGACAACAGCAACACCCAGCTGCTGTGGTACCGCTCCGACCTGGTCAAGACCCCGCCCACGACCTGGGCCCAGATGATCGCCGACGCGGCGCAGTTGGCCAAGGAGGGCAAGCCGCACTACATCGAGGAGCAGGGCGCGCAGTACGAGGGCCTTACGGTCTGGTTCAACACGATGGTGGCCAGCGCCGGCGGCAGCGTACTCAACCCGGACTCGACCAAGGTCACGCTCGGCGCCCCCGCGGTCAAGGCGCTGGCCGACATGAAGGCTCTGTCTGGCGGGCCTGGCGCCGACCCCTCGCTCGACGTGAACGAGGAGAACCAGGGCCGGCTGGCCATGGAGGACGGCACGGCGGCGTTCGAGCTGAACTACCCGTTCGTCTATCCGGCCATGAAGGCGGACAACCCGAAGCTGTTCAAGTCCTTCAAGTGGGCGCCGTTCCCCGAGATCACCCCCGGCGTTCCCGCCAAGGTGACGATCGGCGGCACCGACCTCGCGGTCAGCGCGTACTCCCAGCACAAGGCGCTCGCCTTCCAGGCGGCGCTGTGCCTGCGGGACCGGGCCAACCAGATCATCAACGCCAACGTCGGCGGTGTGCCGCCCACGCTGACCAGCCTGTACAGCGACCCGGCTCTGTTCGCCGACTACCCGTTCCACGCCGACATCCTCAAGGAACTCCAGGACGCGAGCGTCCGGCCGAAGTCACCCATCTACCAGGTGGTTTCGATCGACATCTCGCACGTGCTGTCCCCGCCGGCCGGCATCAACCCGGCCAGCACCGAGAAGTCGATGGTCGGCCAGCTCAACAATGCCCTGCAGTCGAAGGGGCTGGTCCCGTGAGCCGCCGGGCAGCCCCGGGCGGCCGGCCTGCAATGAGGGAGGGAAAGAGCCGATGAGTACCAGCACCGAGGCGGTCACCGGCGCGGCCGAGCAGACGCCGAAGAAGCGCAAGAAAGCCCCGCTGTCCGAGGGCGCGAAGGCCGAGCGGCGGCTCGGCTGGTGGCTGTGCGCCCCGGCGGTCATCGTAATGATCGCCGTGACCGCCTACCCGGTGATCTACGCCATCTATCTGTCGCTCGAGCGCTACAACCTCGAGCTTCCGCAGGCCATCAAGTTCGTCGGCTTCAGCAACTACGCCGCCGTGCTCAGCTCCCCGTACTGGTGGCAGTCGCTGAAGGTGACCGTGGTCATCACGGTCTTCTCGGTCTCCATCTCGCTGGTCCTCGGCATGCTGCTGGCCCAGGTCATGCACCGGACGCTGTTCGCGCGGGGCACGGTGCGCACCGCGTCGCTCATCCCGTACGGGATCGTGACGGTGGCCGCCGCCTACGGCTGGCAGTACGCCTGGACGCCGGGGCAGGGCTATCTGTCCGCCGCGTTCAACTACAGTGCGCCGCTGACCCAGGAGTGGAATGCCATCGCGGTCATCATCCTGGCCGAGATTTGGAAGACCACGCCGTTCATGGGGCTGCTGCTGCTGGCCGGGCTCTCGCTGGTGCCCGAGGACCTGCAGAAGGCGGCCATGGTGGACGGTGCCACCGTCTGGCAGCGCTTCACCAAGATCACGCTGCCGCTGATGAAGCCGGCCATCCTGGTCGCGCTGCTCTTCAGGACGCTGGACTCGTTCCGGATCTTCGACAACATCTTCATCCTGACCGCGGGTGCGAACAACACCGGCTCGGTCTCGGTCCTGGGTTACGACAACCTGTTCAACGCGCTGAACCTGGGTATCGGCTCGACGATCTCGATCCTGATCTTCATTTGCGTGGCAATCATCGCCTTCGTGTTCATCAGGCTGTTCGGCACGGCGGCGCCCGGCTCAGACATCGAGATGAGGTGACTCGCTGATGGCTACGGTAAGAACCACCCCGCGGCAGCGGTACGGCTGGATCACGGCCAACACTGTGGTGATCGCGCTCGCGCTCATCCCGGTGCTCTGGCTGGCGTCGCTGTCGTTCAAGACCCCCGCCGCGATCCTGGATCCCTCGTTCATCCCGCACAGCTGGACCTGGGGTAACTACGATCAGATCCTGAGCACGTCGCAGTTCATCCGGCCGCTGATCAACTCGATCGGCATCGGGCTGATCTCGACGCTCATCGCGGTGATCTTCGCCTCGATGGCGGCGTACGCGGTGGCCAGGCTGCGGTTCCCTGGCAAGCAGGTGCTGATCGGCATGTCGCTGCTAATCGCGATGTTCCCGGCCATCGCGCTGGTCACCCCGATGTTCAACATCGAGCGCTCGCTGGGCCTGTTCAACACCTGGCCCGGGCTGATCATCCCCTACGTGGCGTTCGGCCTGCCGCTCGGCATCTACACGCTGTCCGCGTTCTTCCGCGAGATCCCGTGGGAGCTGGAGAAGGCCGCCAAGGTGGACGGCGCTACACCGTTCCAGGCGTTCGTCAAGGTCATCGCGCCGCTCGCCGCGCCCGGCATGGTGACGACCGCGATCTTGGTGTTCATGTTCTGCTGGAACGAGTTCCTGTTCGCGATCTCGTTCACCTCGACGATCGCGTCGCGGACCGCGCCGGCCTCCATCCAGTACTTCAGCGGCAGCTCCCAGTTCACCGTGCCCACCGGCCCGATCGCGGCGGCGGCCACGGTGATCACCATTCCGATCATCATCTTCGTGGTGTTCTTCCAGCGCAGGATCGTGGCCGGCCTCACCTCCGGTGCGGTCAAGGGCTGACGGCCAAGATCTATAAGGAGAGAAACAGTGGCCGAAATCGTTCTAGACCATGTGACCAAGCGCTACCCGGACGGGGCGCTGGCGGTCAACGACTTCAACCTGGATATCGCTGACGGTGAGTTCGTCATCCTGGTCGGCCCGTCGGGCTGCGGGAAGTCGACCACGCTGAACATGATCGCTGGCCTGGAGGACATCACCGAAGGCGAGCTGCGCATCGGCGGCCAGGTGGTGAACAACAAGTCACCCAAGGACCGTGACATCGCCATGGTCTTCCAGAGCTACGCCCTCTACCCGCACATGACCGTGCGGGAGAACATGGGCTTCGCGCTGAAGCTGGCCAAGACCCCGCAATCCACCATCAACGAGAAGGTGGAAGAGGCGGCCCGCATCCTGGACCTGACCCAGCATCTGGACCGCAAGCCGGCCAACCTGTCCGGTGGGCAGCGGCAGCGGGTGGCTATGGGCCGGGCGATCGTCCGCAGCCCGGCGGTGTTCCTGATGGACGAGCCGCTGTCCAACCTGGACGCCAAGCTGCGGGTGCAGACGCGGACCGAGGTCTCCCGGCTGCAGCGCCGTCTGGGCACCACGATGGTGTACGTGACGCACGACCAGGTCGAGGCGATGACCCTGGGCGACCGGCTCGCGGTGATGCGCAGTGGCCTGCTGCAGCAGGTCGGCTCCCCGAAGGAGATGTACGACACGCCGGTCAACCTGTTCGTGGCCGGTTTCATCGGGTCGCCCTCGATGAACTTCATGCCGGGCAGCGTGACCGACAGCGCGCTGCACACCCCGCTCGGCGACATTCCGCTGAACGATCAGTTGCGGCGCGCGCTGGAGCAGGCCAAGGCGCCCAAGGACCTGATCGTGGGGATCCGGCCGGAGAACTTCGAGGATGCCTCGCTGGTCCAGCCCGACCTGAAGCCGAAGGGCATCACGTTCCAGGCGACGATCGACGTGACCGAATCGCTCGGCTCGGACATCTTCGTCTACTTCACCAAGGAACTCGAACAGGGCGTGGACTCCGCGGAACTGCGCGAGCTGGCCCAGGATTCCGGCCGGGCCGAGGCCGGCGGCGGCGACACCGTGGCGGCCAGGCTGGACGTGGCCACCACGATCAAGGAGGGCGACACCGCCGAGCTGTGGGCCGACGTCAGGTCGCTGCACGTGTTCGACCCGACCACCGGTGTCAACCTGACCGTGGAGGCGCAGCGCGCGGCCAAGTAGCCGAGCTGCGCCAGGTCACTTGACCGGGTCGGCCGCGTGTCCCGCGAGCCGGCCCGGCCGCTTGACCTGGCCGCGCAGCCGCTCGATCACCTCGTCGTTCCACTCGTGGCTGCGGATCAGCCGGTACCGCTCGGCGGCGATGCACATGTAGGCCTCGGCCTCGGTGCCCGAGCCGATCAGGTCGGCGGTCCGCAGCATGCGCACCACCGGCGTGTACTCCTCGGCGAACCAGCGCCGGGCCACCTCGGCCCGGTCCAGGAAGCGGTGCTCGTCCTGCATGCACCGGAACCCCCAGGCCTCGACGCCCTCGCCGAGTTCGGCGTACCCCCACGGGTCGGAGCAGACGATCTGCTCGTAGGCGGCCTCGGGCAGCGGCACCCGGGCCCGGAAGATCCGCTGGTAGCTCTTGACCAGCAGGTCGTTGCGGCTGCGGATCCCGGTGGGCGGGGTGCTCGTCTGGACCTCGGTCACGTACGCGTCGATCGTCTTCTGCCCGGTGGCCAGCGCGATCGACACCCGGTGGTGGCCGTCCTTGACGAAGTGCAGGCTGCCGATCCGGTAGACGTCGATGGGCGGGATCGCCTCGCCGCGCCGCTGGGCCAGGGCCAGCCGCTCCCAGCGTTCGCGCACCCGCGCCGTGGTGGGCCGGAACTTCCGGTCGAAGTCGCGCAGCGAGTCGACGCTTCCGACCACCGTGTCCAGCTTGATGACCTGCAGGCCGAGCGCCCGCTCGCCGCGCAGGCCCAGGGCGGCCACGACCTCGTCGAACGGGATGATCAGGTTGACGTCGTCGGGTTCACGCCGCAGCCGGTTGGCGATCCTGGCCAGTACCTGGCGCCGGCGGGCGCGCAGGAAGTCGTTCTCGACGTCCGCCCGGGGGAATCCGGTGTCAGCGGGCACGGCACAGGCCACGATGAGGCGCCCCGGCGTCGCCGCCCGGACTGATGTCGAGCAGATGCCGGCCGGTGACGTTGCACACCGCCGTGCCGTCCATCGCGCTCCTGGGCGTGCGCGCGTCGCAGGGGAGCACGTGGCCGTGCAGCAGCGCGGTGGGCTGGAGCGCGGCGACCAGGCCGTGCAGGGCGGTGAAGCCCTGATGGGCCGGGTCGGCGCCGTCGCCGACATCGTTGGGCGGCGCGTGGGTCAGCAGCACGTCGATCCCCCGCCCACCCTTCGGGCCTCCCCGTCCCCCTGCACCGCGCCACCGGGCCTGGCGGCGCAGCGCCCGGGCCCGGCGCGCGAACTGGCGATCGCTGTACTGGTTGGGCCCATCGCCGTACCGGCGGCAGCCGCCCAAGCCCGCGAAGGACAGCCCCGCGACCTCCACGATGTCCCGGTCGGCGTTGACCGCGCCGTCCGGCCAGGGGGCGCGGGCCGGCATGCCGGCCCGCAAAGTCAGGCCGGCCCGGGAGTACCGGTACCCGGACAGGTCGGGATCGTGGTTGCCGGGCACGAAGACCAGCGGCACGTCCAGGCCGTTCATCAGGTAGCCGAGGTAGTCGAACGGCAGGTCCCCGCAGGCCACCACGACCTCGGCGGGGCGGACCGGGCCGAGGTCGGCGTACAGGCCCTCGTCGACCTCGTCGGAAACCGCGAGCACGCACACCATAGTGGCGATCGTATGCCAGCCCTTAGCGGACAGCGGGTTCCCGCACGTCGAGGCCGCGCTGGCGCAGCGCCGCCTCCACCCGGTAGATCTCGGCCTGCGGGGCCCGTTCGCCGCCGGGCGGTGGCGGCACGTCCAGCCGTTCGCAAGCGAGCGAGAGAACGTCGACGTAGGCACCGCGCAGGGCCTTCAGCCGCGCGTTCTTGGCGGTGAGACCGGTATGGGTCTCGATCGAGTCGAGTTCGGTGCGGAGCCGGCGGAGCCTGGCCCCGATCCGCTCGATGGGCTCGGGGTGGGTCTGCCGCCGGTACTGCCGTATGTGCCAGCGTTCGGAGGACCAGCGGGCCCCTTTCAGGCTGGCCACGATGAAGTACCCCGCCGCGGTGGGCAGCAAGATAGCGATCACGAGTTCCACGGTTGTGCCCACGACACCTATTGTCGGTGCCACGCTCGGCCAGAATCAAGGCGGCCGGGGATTCTCCGGCCCGCCAGGCAACCACCAGTCAGGGAGACCCGCATGAACAGTAAGCCCGGCCAGCCCACGGCTTCGTCGCCGGGCCGCTGGTGGCACGGCGCCGTGCTCTACCACCTTTACGTCCGGTCGTGGCGGGACACCAACCGGGACGGGTATGGCGACCTCGAGGGTGTGATCTCGGGCCTGGACTACCTGGCCTGGCTGGGCGTGGACGGGGTATGGCTGTCGCCCACCATGCCGTCCCCGGACCACGACTGGGGTTACGACGTGTCGGATTACCTCGGCGTGCACCCCGAGCTCGGCACGCTCGCGGACATGGACAAACTGATCGCCGAGGCCGGGCGGCGCGGCCTGCGGGTGCTGCTCGACCTGGTGCCGAACCACACCAGCTCGGAGCACGCCTGGTTCATCGACGCGGCCAGCGGCCGCGACGCCGGTCACAGGGACTTCTACGTGTGGGCCGATCCGGCAATGAAGGGGGAAGGGGAGGTGGGTGGGGGGCCGCCGAACAACTGGCTGAACTCCACCGGGGCCTGCGCCTGGACCTGGCACGAGCCGACCGGGCAGTTCTACCTGCACAACTTTCTGCCCGAGCAACCGGACCTCAACTGGTGGGAGCCGCGCGTGCACGAGGCCTTCGCCGACATCCTGCGGTTCTGGCTGGACCGGGGCGTGGCCGGGTTCCGCATCGACGTGGCGAACGGCCTGTACAAGGACGCCAAGCTGCGCGACAACCCGCCCGCCAGCGTGGAAGGCCCGATGACCGGGCGGCACGGCCAGCTCGCCGAGTACAACCTGAACCGGCCCGAGGTGCACGGCGTCTACCGGGACTGGCGGCGCATCGCCGACAGCTACGCCGACGAGCGCCTGCTGCTCGGCGAGACCTGGGTGGACACCGACCAGCTAGGCAGCTTCTACGGCCACGACGACGAGCTGCAGCTCGGGTTCAACTTCCCGTTCGTGTTCGCCGGGCTCTGCGCGCCCACCCTGTCCGGCGTGGTGGCGCAGACGCTGGCCAAGCTGCCGGCCTCGGCCTGCCCGGTGTGGACGTCCTCCAACCACGACGTCGGCCGGTTCCCCAGCCGCTGGTGCGACGGAGACGAGCCGAGGATCCGGCTGGCCCTGCTGGTGCTGGCCACGCTGCCGGGCACGACCGTGCTCTACTACGGCGACGAGATCGGGATGACCGACGTGCGCGTCCCACTGGAGCTGCAGCGGGACGCGATGTCGCGGGGCACCGCGGAGGGCTGGCAGGGCAACAGGGACCGGGCCCGCACCCCCATGCAGTGGGACGGCACGGCCAGCGCGGGCTTCGCCGACGCGGATGTGACGCCCTGGCTGCCGGTGGGCGACAGCGCCGCGGTCAACGTGGCCAGCCAGCGGGACGACCCCGCATCCGTGCTGCACCTGTGCCGCGCGCTGCTCCGGCTGCGCCAGGCCGAGCTCGGCGGCCAGCTCGCCGAGTACCAGGCGCTGCCCGCGCCGCCGGAGGTGTGGGCCTACCGGATTGGGCCGCTCACCGTGGCGGGGAACTTCTCCGGCCACCCGGTCGGCTACGCCCACCCCGGCGGCACCGTCCTGCTGTCCACCAGTGGGCCCGGCGGGGAGGCGGGCGGGACCGCCGGCGGGACGATCGAGCTCGGGCCCTGGCAGGGGCTGATCCTGCGGACCGAGCCCTGAACCCGGTGCCCCGACTCCCTGGTTTACGGCTCGGCTGGTTTACGGCTCGGGTGGCTGGCGGATCCGCTGGCGGGCTTCCTCGGCGATCTCGGCGGTGGCCACCGGGCAGGACGCCAGCTCCTCGGCCCGGTGGCCGGGCAACTCCTGGGCGAGCACGGCGGCGTCCACCCGGATGGGCACGTCCGCGGCCAGGGCCAGGGCCACCGCGTCGCTCGGCCTGGCGTCCACCTCCTGCCGCCCGGCCGGGCCGTCCACCAGCACGGACGCGTAGAAGACCTGGTCGAGCAGCCGGGTGATCCGCACCTCGGCCAGCCGGGATCCCGACGCCTCGACCAGGCTCGCGGCCAGCTTGTAGGTGAACGGGCGCGGCGTCTCCACGGCTTCGAGCTCAAGCGCCAGCACGGTGGCCTCCACCCGCCCGATCCAGATTGGCAGTCGCCGGCCACCGCCGCGTTCGGCCAGGATCACGATGTGCTTGTGCCGGGACGGATCCCCGTTCTCCTCCCGCCGGATCTCCGTCACCGTCACGTCGACCCAGTCCGGACTGGTCTGCGTTGTGCTGGTCACCGCCGTGCTCCTTTCCTGGATTTCTCGCGGAATATCGGCCACCGGCGCGAGCACCGGCGCCAGCGCGGCCCGGGCCTGATGCAGCCGGGACTTCACCGCGCCTACCGAAATGCCAAGCTCACCCGCCACCTCGCGGTGGCTCATGCCCTGCAGGTAGAACAGCAGCACGGCGCCCTGCTGCCCGCGCGGCAGCGCCGCCACCGCGCCGCGGACCCTGGCCGCCACGTCGGCGCTCTCCGCCACCTCGGCGGGTCCCGGCACGGCCGACGCGTGGTCGGCGGGGTCACCAGGAATCTCGGGCCTTTGCTGGCGCAGCCAGCGCCGTGACACATTGAGCGCGATCCCGCAGAACCAGGCGCCGAACCGGTCCGGGGAACGCAGCCGCCCAAGATCGGTCAGCGCCGCCACGGCGGCCTCCTGCGCGGCGTCGCGCGCCTGTTCCGGCGAGCCGAGCACCCGGGCGGCCAGGAAGACGGCCGTGTCCCAGTGCCTCCTGACCAGCACGGCCAGCGCCTCCCTGACCCCGCTCAGCGCTTCGCCCACCAGATCGGCGTCGGATTTCACCGGATCAAACTGACCCACACCTCATAGTGCCGCTAACCACCCCGCGGGTTAGCTGCCCACCCAGACGTCGCCGCTTCGCCCCCGGGTGTTCAGCGGAACGAGGCGCCCACCCCGGGCTGGGTGGGCGCCTCGTGAGCTGCTGGGGTCGCTACGCGGCGAGCAGGCGCTCGAAGAAGGAGCGGTAGCGCTGCAGGCCTTGCCTGAGGTCCTCGGTGGACACCGAGTCTCCCGCTGACCAGCTCGACTCGAGCTGCTCGCGCTGGCTGGCGAACATCCGCGCCATTTCCTGCATCAGCTCGGCCACCAGGGCGTCGGCGTCCTTGACCGCATTCCTCGGCGCGTCCACGAAGCTGGCCTGGATCTCGCGCCAGCGGTCGACCATGCTCTCCAGGTCGTCGGGGTCGAGCAACGCGGTCCGGTGCTCTTCGTCTCCGTGCGGCGACCGGGCCAGGGCCCGCTCGGTGCTCTCGGCCTGCGGCTCTGGCGTCGCCTCACCGGCCCTGGCGATCTGCTCGGTGCTCGGGCGGTCCTGTGGCGGTTCGGCGTCCGGGGCACTGGGCCGTCCGGCGTCCACGCCACTGAGCCGTTCGGCGGTCAGGCCAGCCGGCCGATCGGCGGCCAGATCGTTGGGCCGTTCGGTGGTCAGACCGTCTGATTGTTCGCCGGTTAGACCGTCTAGTTGCTCGGTGGTCAGACCGTCTGGTTGTTCGGTTCGCGGGTCGCCCTGACGGGGTTCAGCGTGTGTCATCGTCGGCCTCCATCGGTGCCGAGTCGGCGGCCGGCTGTGCCGGAACGGTCACGGTCCCGGGGGCGCTGCCGCCGGGTCCGTCGCCTGCGTCGTCATGCCTGGCGTGGACATCGGCTGTTGATACGTCGGTCTTCGTGGCGCGGGTTCTGACCGTGTCACCCTGAACCGTGTCACCCTGATCCGCGTGATCCTGATCGGCGTCTCGCCGATCGGCTGAATCCTGCTCGGTTGAGTCCTGATCGGCCCGCAACAGGTCGTCGAACAGGGACCGGTAGCGCAGCAGCGCCTCCCGCAGCTCCTCGGTGCTCACCTGCCCGGTATCCATCCGGTCGCGAATGGCGTGCGCGACCCGGTAGTTCTCGACCACCGCCGGATGGTCCACCGAGATGAGGTCGCTCTGGGCGGCGAAATCGCCCACCGGATAACCACGTTCGGCCATTACCTGGTGCAGCAGCGCATCGGCCTGACTGACCGCTTCACCGGGCTGGTCCACGAAATGTTCCTGCACCGTCCGCCATTCCTCGGCGTAGCGGATCCGCGAGGCCTCGGGAAGTGGCTTGATGTCCAGCTTGGCCCGCCGGCGCTGCCGGTCACGAAGCTCGGACTCGGCGGCCCGCTGGTCCTCGCGGGTCTCCAGGGTCCGCTTGTATTCGGGGCCAAAACGGTTCTGCAGCGCCGCGCTCCTGCGCTGCCGCATGGCCGCGGTGGTGGCCATGGCGGCCACGGCCACCACCACGAGGACGATCACAATTAACGCCCAAGTAGGCATGGGTGCCTCCTAGCGATTGACTCCACGCGGCACTACCCCAGGGCGAATTCTCAAACCGTTATGACCGAGATGCGAAGGATTCCCATGGGTCGTGGAACCCCGGCCATGGCCAAGGCCGGGGAAAGGGCGGAGGATAGGCCGGGTGCCCGACGTTTTCGACCCGCGGGTGTTCGCCCGCGGGGTGCCACACGAGGCGTTCCGTCAGCTCAGGGACACCGAGCCGGTGTGCTGGCAGCAGGAGACCGAGGTGCTGGGCTGGCCGGCCGGCCCGGGCTACTGGGCGGTGACGAGGTACGCCGACGTCAGGCACGTGCTGCGCTCGCCCGAGCTGTTCTCCTCCCGGCTGGGCGCCACGCAGATCCGCGACCCCGACCCGAGTGACCTGGACTTCATCCGGCGGATGATCCTCAACATGGACCCGCCGGAGCACAACCGGCTGCGCAAGATCGTCACGGCGGCGTTCACCCGGCGGCGGCTCGAACGCCTGACCAGCGAGATCAGCGCCCGGGCCCGGACGCTGCTGGCCGCGGCGGGGTCACGCGGCCGGTGCGACCTGCCGGCCGAGGTCACCGACGAGTTCCCGCTGGCCAACCTGTCCGACCTGCTGGGCGTCCCGGCGGCGGACCGCGAGTTGCTGCTGCGCTGGACCAACCGGGTCATCGGCTACCAGGATCCCGAGCACGCCGAGGTGGTCAGGGACGCCGGCGGCCGCCCGGTCAACCCGCGTTCGCCCGCGGCGCTGGCCGACATGTTCGGCTACGCCACGGTGCTCGCCGCCGACAAGCGCAGGCACCCCGCCGACGACCTGATGACCGCGCTGGCCAGCGCTTCGGTAGACGGCCGTTCGCTGGACGACGCCGAGCTGGCCATGTTCTTCTTCCTGCTGGTGATCGCCGGCAACGACACGGTCCGCAGCGCCCTGCCCGGCGGGGTGCTCGTCTTCGCCCAGCACCCGGATGCCTACCGGCGGCTGCGGGCCGAGCCCGGGCTGATGGCCACGGCGATCGAGGAGGTGCTGCGCTGGCATCCGCCGGTGCTCAGCTTCCGGCGCACCGCCGCCCAGGACACCGAGCTGGCCGGCCGCCCCATCCGCCGGGGCGACAAGGTCGTGGTCTACCACGTGTCGGCGAACTACGACGAGCGAGCCTTCCCCGACCCCCACACGTTCGACATCGGCCGCGACCCGAACGACCACCTGGCCTTCGGCCAGGGCCCGCACCTGTGCCTGGGGGCTCACTTCGCCCGGCTGCAGATGCGCTGTTTTTTCACCGAACTGCTGGCCGTCGCGCCGCGCATCGAGCTGGACGGCGAGCCGGTGCGGCTGACCTCCAACTTCATCAACGGGATCACCCACCTTCCGGTCCGCTGGACCTCGCGCTGACGGATAACCCGGAGCGTGCCGGGCCGGTGACCCACTAAAATCGCACAGGTGATTGACCTCAAGGCTGCCCGTAGAGACCCTGATCGCTATCGTGCCGCGCTGGCCCGGCGCGGCGCCGCCGACGACTTCGACGCACTGCTCGCCGTGGACACCACCTGGCGGGAGCTAACGGAGCGGACCGAAGCGCTGCGGGCCAAGCAGAAGAGGTCGTCCAAGTCCGCGCCGAGTGAGGCCGAACTCGCCGAGCTCAGGCAGCTCAGGGAGGAACTGGCCGAGGCTCAGGCGGAGCTGGCCAGGGTCGAGAACGAGCGCAACACTCTGCTGGCCACCGTCCCGAACCTGCCCGACCCGTCCGCCGCGGACGGCATGGCGGAAGAAGACGCGCAGACCGTGCGGACCTGGGGTGAGCAGCCGTCGTTCGGCTTCACCCCCAAGGACGCCGTCGATCTCGGCTCGAAGACCGGCTGGATCGACATGACCAGGGGCGCGAGGTTGTCGGGCTCCCGGTTCGCCTACCGGATCGGCGACGTGGCACTGGCCGAGATGGCGCTCTACCGGTTCGCGCTCGAGCATCTGGCCAGCAAAGGCTTCCTGCCGGTGCTGCCGCCGGTACTGGCTGGAGAGCGGGCCATGTACGGCACCGGGTTCCTGCCCACCGAGGAGTCCAACCTCTACCACCTGGAAAAGGACGACCTGTACCTGACCGGGACCTCCGAGGTGGCGCTGGCCGGCATTCACGCCGGAGAGCGGCTGGAGGAAGACGAGCTGCCCGCCCGGTATGTGGCCTTCTCCACCAACTTCCGGCGAGAGGCCGGTGCGGCGGGCAAGGACACCCGCGGCATGTTCCGGGTGCATCAGTTCGACAAGGTGGAGATGTACGTGTGCTGCCGTCCCGAGGAGTCGAAGGACTTCCACGAGCGACTGCTCGGCTACGAAGAAGAGATCGTCCAAGCGCTCGGCCTGCCCTACCGGGTGCAGAACATCGCGCTGGGCGACCTGGGCGCGCCCGCCGCGAAGAAGTACGACATCGAGGCCTGGTTCCCCACCCAGGGCCGGTACCGCGAGATCACGTCCTGCTCGAACACCACCGACTACCAGGCCAGGCGGCTGAACATCAGGTTCCGCCACGACGGCGGGCTCGAGCACGTGCACACGCTGAACGGCACCGGGGCGACCGGCCGCGCGCTGCTGGCCATCATGGAGAACTTTCAGGACTCCAGCGGCGTGGTCACGCTGCCCGAGGTGCTGCGGCGCTACGGCGCACCCGCCACCATCGGCGGCGAGTAAGCCGGCCCACGAGCCCAGGGACTCAGGCGGCCAGCCGACCGGGTTAGTGGCAGGCCGCCTGGGCGGCGGTGCGCGTCCCGGGCGGCACCCACCCGGCCGGGTGCTTGGCTTTCGGCTTGCTGCTGTGGCCCTGGCCGTTCTTGGCCGAGCGGGATTTGGCCGGCGCCTGCTTGACCACCGGCTGATCGTTGCCGATCTCGCCGAACAGGCGGTCCGCCTGCGCGGCGTTCCACAGCACCGCCTCCTCGCCGTCCGGCGCCTGATAGTCCAGGCTGGCCAGTGGGACGGTCGCGAACACCACGTCGCCGGAGGCGATGCCGCGCATCTGGTCGGCCAGGGCCGACACGTTCAGCTTGCTGTCCACCCGCAGTGCGGGCAGCACGGCGTTCAGCAGGCTGGCCATCCGGACCGGGTTGGCCAGCGTCCCCGAGCTGATGATCTTGCTGACCGCGGTCGAGATCAGGCTCTGCTGGTCCTGGATTCTGGTCAGGTCCTCCAGCGGGAACGAATGCCGGTCTCTGGAGTACTCCAGCGCGGTGATCCCGTTCAGATGGTGGAACCCAGCCGACAGGCGGACGCCGCTCGACGGGTCGTCCAGCGGTTCGGGCAGGCACACGTTGACCCCGCCGAGCGCGTCGATGACCTTGACGAAGGCGAGGAAGTTGATCTCGACATAGTCGTTGATGGTCAGGCCGGTGGCCTGTTCCACGGTCTGCACCATCAGCTTGGGCCCGCCGAGGCCGTACGCGGCGTTGATCTTGTTCATGCCGTAGCCGGGGACGTTCACCCAAGAGTCGCGGGGCAGGCTCACCACCGTGACCCGGTCGTGCGCGGGCGAAACGTGCACAAGCATCAGCGTGTCGGAGTTCTTGGTGCCCTCGACGCGGCCAACGTGCAGTTGGGCCTCCTGGTGCGAGCTGAGCCCGGCCCGGCTGTCTACCCCGGCGACCAGGATGTTCAGCGGTGAGCCTGCGGCGGCGGGCGTGGTCCCGGCGTTCACCCGGGCCACCATGTGGTTGACGTAGCCGGTCAGGGCCCAGCCGGCCCCGGACACGAAGAGCACAAGCGCGGACACACAGCCAGCGGCGACCAGAAAGGCGCGGCGCTGGCGGGCCTTGCGGCTCGACTCGATCCTGGCCATGAGCCGCTGCTGCGCGGGCGACGGCGCGCCGCGGCGGTGCGGCGTCCGTGGCGGACGGGGCACCTCGGTGCGGTCGGGACCATCTCCGGCGCCCTGCGGGCCGCTGGCCCGGAAGAAGCGTTCGTAAGAATCGCCGCTGTCGGCCATGCCCTCCCCCAAGGCGCGGGCTGAATCCGCAGGATACCGCCTTCTGGCCGCCTACCCGCGGTACGCGGGCGCCGGCGTGGACGTGTCCTCGCTTCCTGGGAAGGGATTTATACACCGAACGGCCCGGGCGGCAGCACGTGCCTGGCCCGGGCCGTTCAGTCGAGAACCGACAGGTTCAGACCTCGTCGCCGTCGCCCGAGCCCCGCCGCAGGCGGCGGATCAGCATGATCGAGCCTGCCGCGGTGATAGCTACCGCGGCCAGGCCGGCGAGCCGGCCGCGGCTGACCGGCCCCGTCCCGGTCATGAAGTCGTCGGCCGCCGGGTCGGCCACGCCTGGGCCGCCCATCTCCCGCTGCTCGCCGGGCTGGCCGGTCAGCAACGTGGATCCGTCCGCCGAGCCCTGCGAATAGGTCACGCCTGCGCTCATCGCCGCGAGCGCGGTGGCCAGAACCGTGAACCGGATGCCGTTCTTCATCCAAGTTCGCATGGAATGCTCCCCCTTGCATATGTGCGAGTTGTGGAGCCGACCACGCCAGGCTCCCGCTGGCATTGTGCCCCACCGTTGCTGAAATTGCACCGCCTGCGCCGCGACTTTACAGTCAGTGGCAATGCGGCATGTCCGCATAAGCCCGATGAGCACTGATATCTTCGTCGCTCTTGGCGCTCGGCTATTGTTCCCTCATAAGCGATTTTAACGATTTGCGGTCGATTATTTTTTGGCGACACCCCGAATTTGCTTCCACCTGCGAGCGTGGCAGGTAAGGTTTCACCGGCAAGGTAGAACCCGGCTAATTAGCGGGTTTCGGGGGTCCAACCAAAAGGGAGAATCAAAGGTTATGTTCCAGAAGAGCCGTATTCTCGCCGTAGCAGCGCTGACGGCGGGGACTGTCGGCCTGTGGGCGTCGGCTGCCTACGCCGGGACCTACACGGGTCCTTCCGGTGACAACGGCGGCTTGCTGAACGCCAGCCACAACCAGGTCTCTGGCCAGGCTTGTGGCGACGAGGTCCCAGTCAACGTGCTGGGCGTGCAGGTGCCGGTGAACCGCGTGGCCGCGGCGCTCGGCCTGCTCAGCACCGCGCCCACCGTCGCCGCTCAGAACTCGAGCTGCAAGCAGGCGCAGATGCAGAGCAACGACCCGGCGACGGACTCGATGCGCGCTTCGGCCAGCAAGATGTCCTCGTCGCACATGAGTGGCAATGGCTGGGGCTGGAGCTACAGCGGTCCCTCGGGTGACAATGGCGGTCTCGTCAACGTCAGCCACAACCAGGTGCCGCTGCAGCTCTGCAACGACACCGTCCCGGTCAACGTGCTGGGCGTTCAGGTGCCGGTGGACCAGCTCGCGGGTGCCCTGGGCATTCTTTCCACCGACTCGCAGCTCGCGTCTCAGGACTCAAGCTGCAAGCAGGGCTCTGCCCAGGACAACAGCTAGGCATCACTTCATGATATCCGTGAGGGACGGACAGCCAACTACGGGCACTGTCACTGCCCGGCTGGTCTTTACCTCGCAAGCAAGAACGAAGACCCCCGCGCGTAGCCGGACGTGTGGGGGTCTTCGTTCGCTGCAACATGGTAGTGGATAAGTTCCCCGGCGCTATTGAGTTCACACTTACACGGCACCTTGACTTGACGGTGACCGTTAATTTCCGGTTTAGCGGCGATATGCCGCTAAATTAGGCGGCCGGCGGCTCGGGATCGCGGGGCAGGCCGAGAATCCGCTCGGCGATGATGTTGAGCTGAATGTCGGTGGTGCCGCCGCCGATCGTCAGCGCCCGGCTGAGCAGAACCTGCTTGCTCCACTGCCTGGCCTGATCGTCCTGGCCGTCCCCCGGGCGCCAGCCGGCCTCGCGGCCGGGCCCGAGTGCGCCGTCCGGGCCGGACAGCGACCAGCAGCACTCGCTGACCTGCTGGGCGTGCCGCATGCCGAGCAGCTTGCGCACGCTCGCCGTGGCGCCGGGCTCGGTTCCGGATAGCTGCCTGAGCGTGACCCGCAGCCCGAGCACATCGAGCGCGTGCCCGCCGCAGACCAGGCGGCCGACCTGCTCGCCCTCCTCGGCCAGGCCTGGATCCGGCTGGGCGGCACTCTGCCGGGCGGTACTGTGCTGGGCTGCACTGTGCTTGGCCACGCTGGCCAGCAATTCGGCCACGCCGAACCCCGACGTCCAGGACTGCGACAGGGACACCCGCTCGTTGGCCAGCGTGCTGCGGGCCACCTTCCAGCCGCCGTTGATCTCGCCCACGACGCAGTCGTCGGGCACGAACACGTCGTCGAGGAAGACCTGGTTGAACAGTTCGTCGCCGGTCATCTCGCGCAGTGGCCGCACCTCGATGCCAGGCGAGGACATGTCCACCAGGAAGTAGCTGATGCCGTCGTGCCGCGGCTCGGCCGGGTTGGTCCTGGCGATGCAGATCGCCCACTCGGCCTGCCGGGCCAGCGAGGTCCAGATCTTCTGCCCGGTGATCCGCCAGCCGCCGTCGGCCCGCTCGGCCCGGGTGCTGATGCCGGCCAGGTCGGAGCCGGCCCCCGGCTCGCTGAAGAGCTGGCACCAGGTGAGCTGATTGCGCAGCGTCCGCGGCAGGAACCGCTCCCGCTGTTCCGGCGTACCGTAGCCGACCAGCGCGGACATGGCCCAGGCGCCGATGAACAGCACCGGCGGGCGGAGCTTGGCGGCCCTCAGTTCCTGGGCGATGATGACCTGCTCCAGCGGTGTGGCGCCGCGGCCCCATGGCTTCGGCAGGTGCGGCGCGACCCAGCCGCCGGCCGCGAACGGCTCGATCTGCTCGGCCCAGGACAGCGCGGCGATCTCGGCCAGTTCGGCCCTGATCTCGGTACGCCAGGCCTCGGCCTCGTCCGGCAGTTCGATCTCCAGCTTCCTGCGCACCCCCGCCGTGGCCAGGGCGGCGGCGTGCCGGGCCCACCGCCCGGACGGCCCGAGCAGGGCCCGCAGCGACAGCGCCCGCCGGTAGTACAGGTGGGCCTCGTGCTCCCAGGTGTAGCCGATGCCGCCGAGCACCTGGATGCACTCGTGCGCACACTCCACGGCGGCGTCGACCGCGACGGTGGCCGCCACGGCGGCGGTGAACTCCGCCTGTGCCGCGGCCTCCTGCGCCGCGGGGGCGTCCAGCGCCCGGCCGGCCGGGCCGTCGGCGCGGTCGAGCGCCCTGGCCGTGTCCCAGACGACGGCGTCCGCCTGCTCGGCCTGGGTGAGCATCCGGGCGCACCGGTGCTTGACCGCCTGGAACTGGCCGATGGGCCGGCCGAACTGGTGCCGGATCTTGGCGTACTCAGCGGCTGTGGTCACCGCCCATCCGGCCATCCCGGCCGCTTCGGCGCCGAGCAGCACGGCGGCCAGGCCGGTAACCGTCCGCCGGTCCAGGCCAGCCAGCACGCGCTCGGCGGGTACCACCACGCCGCCGGCGTCCAGCCGGGCGACCGGCCGGGTGAGGTCCAGGCTGTCCAGGGGGGTGACGTCGATCTCCGTCGCGTCCACGGCGACCCAGATCTCGCCCGACTCCGCGGCGACCGGCAGGACCACCAGGTCGGCCAGGGAACCGCCGAGCACCGGTGCGGAGTTGCCGGTCAGCACCAGGCTGCCCGCCGCCCCACCCCCCGCCGCGGCCGCGGTGATCCCGGCGGCGAGCGAGACGGCGCCGCATCTGGTGCCGTCGGCGAGGCTGGTCACCAGCTTGCCGTCGGCGCCCGCAGCGGCCAGCACGGCGCTGGCCAGCACGGTCGGCAGGTAGCCGCCGGGCATCAGGCCGCGGCCGAGTTCGGCCACCGCGACCGCCAGTTCGGCCAGGCCGAAGCCCTGGCCACCCTGGCCTTCGGGCAGATGAAGGCCGAGCAGTCCCTGCGCGGCCAGGCCGGGGTGCAAGGTCTGCAGGTAGTGGGCGCTGCCCCCGTCGGGGGCGCCGACGGCGGCCCGCAGCACCTGTGGCCCCGCGTTCCGCTCGGCCCAGCCACGCACCGATTCAGCCAGTGCCTGATGCTCTTCCGTGACCGGCAGTGCCATAGCTCACCTCGTCAGTAGCCCGGATACCCACTCTAGAACCGGATTCGGTTTCTGCGGAAGGTGGGCCGCTCTCCGGTCGCGATAGCGAACGCATAGCGGCGGGGGTGATTCTCATCACAAACAATTTGTCCCGGTTACCAGCGGGTAGCATAATGGTGTTACCGACGAGTAGGTCATACCGGCTGAGTGATGGAGCCTCCGATGGGCCACTACAAGAGCAACCTGCGCGACATCGAGTTCAACCTCTTCGAGGTGCTGCAACGGCAGGACCTGCTGGGCCGTGAGCCCTACCCCGAACTCGACGAGGAGACCGCCAGGGACATCCTGGCCGAGGTGGAAAGGCTCGCCTCGGGGCCGCTCGCGGAGAGCTTTACCGACGGCGACAGGAACCCGCCGGTCTTCGACCCGGCCACCGGTTCGGTGCAGATGCCGGAGTCGACCAAGAAGTCGTTCCAGGCCCTGATGGACGCGCAGTGGTACCGGCTGGACCTGCCGGCCGGGCTGGGCGGGACCGGTGCGCCCCGCTCGCTGTGCTGGGCCCTCGCGGAGCTGGGGCTCGGGGCCAACCCCGCGGTGTGGATGTACTCGGGCGGCCCGGCCTTCGCCAAGGTGCTGTACCAGATCGGCACGCCGGAGCAGCAGCACTTCGCCGAGTTGGCGGTGGAGCGCGGATGGGCCCCGACCATGGTGCTGACCGAGCCCGACGCCGGCTCCGACGTCGGCGCCGGCCGGACCAAGGCGATCGAGCAGCCGGACGGCACCTGGCACCTGGAGGGCGTCAAGCGGTTCATCACCGGCGGCGAGCACGACATGTCCGAGAACATCTTCCACCTGGTGCTGGCCAGGCCGGAGGGGCACGGGCCCGGCACCAAGGGCCTGTCCATGTTCCTGGTGCCCAAGTACCTGGTGAACCCCGACGGCACGCTCGGCGAGCGCAACGGGGTCTACGCCACGAACGTCGAGCACAAGATGGGCCTGAAGGCCTCCACCACCTGTGAGCTCACCTTCGGCGCGAGCCGCCCGGCCGTGGGCACCTTGGTTGGTGGCGTGCACGATGGCATCAAGCAGATGTTCATGGTCATCGAGCACGCCCGGATGCTGGTCGGCACGAAAGCCATCGCCACCCTGTCCACCGGCTACCTGAACGCGCTGGACTTCGCCCGCGACCGCGTCCAGGGCGCCGATCTGGCCCAGATGCTGGACAAGACCGCGCCGCGGGTGACGATCATCCACCACCCCGACGTCCGGCGCATGCTCATGATGCAGAAGGCGTACACGGAGGGAATGCGGGCTCTCGTCCTGTACACGGCCACCCTCCAGGACGCGGCCCAGGTCGCCGCCGTGGCGGAGGGGGACGCAGCGGCAGACCAGCTGGCCGCCCAGCTCAACGATCTGCTGCTGCCGGTGGTCAAGGGGGTGGGCTCGGAGCGCTCCTACGAGATGCTCGCGCTGTCCCTGCAGACGCTGGGCGGCTCGGGCTTCCTGCAGGACTACCCGATCGAGCAGTACATCAGGGACGCGAAGATCGACAGCTTGTACGAGGGCACGACCGCGATCCAGGGCCTGGACCTGTATTTCCGCAAGATCGTCAAAGGCAACGGCGCCGCGCTGCAGCATCTGCTCGGCCAGATCACCGAGTTCACGCAGGCCGAGGCAGGCAACGGCCGCCTCAAGTCAGAGCGGGCCGCGCTGGCCCGTGGCGTCGGTGAGATCGAAGGCATGCTGGCCTCGATGACCGGCTTCCTCACCCAGGCGATGGAACGGCCGGATGAGGTCTACCGGGTCGGCCTGAACACCAACCGGCTGCTGCTGGCCCTCGGTGACCTGCTGATCGGCTGGCTGCTCGCCCGGCAGGCCGAGATCGCGCTGGCGGTGCTTGACCGGGGGACCGGCGAGCAGGACTTCTACCTCGGCAAGATCGCCGCGGCCCGGTTCTTCGCGGCCACGGTGCTGCCCAGGCTCAGCGCGGACCGCGAAATCGTCGAGCAGACCAGCCTGGACCTCATGGAGCTCCCCGAATCCGCGTTCTGACTCCCGCGCTGGTCACGAGCCCCTGACGTAAAGCCACACGGTCAGGTGACCCTGCAGCGCCCACCTGTGCTCGAGGTGGAAGGCGGAACTGATGTCACCGCCGGGGCTCTGCACGTAGCGGTCAGCCCCCACGACCCAGATCCGTTGGACACCAAGCTCCCGCTGCTTGAGCACGGCCGGCGGAACGGCCGTGGCGTACAGGCGGCCCGCGACGGCGGCGGTTTGGTCCAGGCCGATGTCGCGCAGCGAGGAGAAGCCCTCCGGGTAGGCCTGAAGCCATGGCGGGATCAGCCCCAGCGGATAGACCCAGGCATCGCCGGGCTTCTCATGGGCGCTCAGGAACCTGGACGCGACGAGCATGCCTTGGTTTGGCACCCGAAGCGCCAGTTGAGCCGGCAGGGCCAGCGCGAGCACCAGGGCGAAGGCCACGGCTCGCACCGGCAGCCGCAGCGTGGCGAGCCCGCACCCGACCAGCAGGGCCACCGCTGGCAGGCAGTAGGTGATGTAGCGGGGATAGTAGACGGGCATGATCTCGGAAACCGCGAGCAGTATGGCGGGCGGCAGCACCAGCCACGGCAGGGCCAGCCATCCGATCAGGCGGCCCCCGTCCGGGGCTGTCCCCTCCGTGGCCAGCGGCCAGATCGGCGCGAGCCGGGCGCCGCAGAGAATTCCGAGCACGCCGAGTTCGCCCAGGACGACCATCGACACCGTCGATCCATCCGTCAGCAGCTTGGCCGCGCCGACGGCGGCCACCCAGCCTGGCTTGGTTATCCAGGCGATCGCTACCCGCTGCTCCCAGCCGAGCATCAGCAGGGGCGCCATCGCCACGCCGGCGGCGACGAACGTCACCACCCACAGGCGGACGGAGCCGAACGGGCTGCTGTCCGTCCCCCGGTGCCGTCGGCGCAGGCCGATCAGCGTGACCACGTGCGCGGCCATGAGGAGCAGCCCGAACATGTGGAGGTAGCCGAGCAGCACCAGTGACAGGCCGTAACCAACGAACCAGCGGCGTTGCGGGTCCTGGATGATACGGACGAACAGGTAGCTGGACAGCACGGCGGCCGCGGTGGCCATCGCGTAGGGCCGGGCGTCCTGGCCCTGCGCGCTGACCGTGGGCAGGAAGGCGAAGACGAGCCCGGCGCACAGGCCGGCCCGGCGGCTCACCAGCCTGCGGGCAATGGCGGTGACCCCCAGGGCAGTGGCGGCCATGGCCAGCGCGGAAGGGAACCTGGTCGCGAATTCACCGGTTCCGGCCACCGCGGCCACCGGCCACAGCACCAGGTAATACAAGCCATGCACGGCATCGATGTTCGCGAGCATGCGGAACAACTGCGGCACCGACCGCGAAACGGCCGACACAGTATCGGCCTCATCGCCCCAGTAGGCGCTATTGCCGATGCCCCATAGCATCATGACCAGTGTGACGGCCGGGCCCACGACCAGCGTCCAGTCCAGCCGCCGCTGCGCGGTTCGCTCCAGGCGATCTATGGGGATTTCGCTGACGGCAGTGCTCATCCATCTGCTCCTGAGGGGTTTCTGGAGTCGGGCGCATACCGGCAAATGCCGGCCCAGGTCACCCCCCTGGGACAGCCCCCGTCGAATGGAATCCTTTATCTAATGAACGTTGTAACCGATTACTGCGTTGCCTCATTTTAGTAAAGGTCATCAAAAAGTTACGGACACACCCGCAGAGTGCAGACGGGTGTGAAAGTCCGCCACGCCAATGGAAGGCGAGGGCGGCGGGACGAACGAAGGGGAAGGGGCAGTAGAGAGGAGAGAGGCAGAAGGTGGCGCGGCGAGGCCTCCCCGGTGGTGCCCGCGGCGGCCGGGAGCGGGAGCCAGACGGGGCGAGGTGACGGCCACCGTCCAACGCACGCGGAGCCGCCGGGACATGATCATGGGTGAACGCATGCTTAGACGATGCGTAACGGCGGGCCCGCGGGTCAACGGATCCGGCCTACTCTCCAGACTTCTGGAATTTGCCGGAATCCGGGCCGTACCGCCTGGCCGGGCGGGGCGGACGGTAGAACGGTGGCATGATCTGGCATCTGCTGCCGCTGGCGCAGTGGCGCTCCGAACCCGAGTCGCCGTACGTACCCGGTCAGGCCGGGTAGCCAGGAAGCCGATCAACTTTAGGCGGGTTTGGCGTTTGGATTGCTTCCGCTTTCGCTACGGTGACTGGGTGGATTCTGGAGGCGGCACAGCCGGAACAGGCGGACGGACCAGCAGCGACGAGGCGGTGAGCACCTCGTCCACGGGCGAGGCATCTCCCGTGGACGGGAACGGCGCCATAGAACATCCATCCCCCAGGGACGACACCAGAGACCCAGTCTCCCGGGACACCAAGGGCACCAAGGCTGAACCGGAGAGCCGTGCGGAGCAGTTCCGGCTCGTCTTCTCCAGCTTCCTCATGTTGTTCGTCGAGCTGGCCCTGATCCGCTGGGTCACCTCCAACAACGTCTACGTGACCAAGTCCACGAACTTCGTGCTGCTGGCCAGCTTCCTCGGCATCGGCATCGGGTTCATGAACATCCGGACCAAGCGCGACTACATGCGCTGGACGCCGGTGACCCTGCTGGTGCTGGTCGGATTCGTGCTGGGCTTCCCGGTCATCCTGGCCAGCACGTCCGGGGCCCACCCGTACCGCGGCCTGCACAACATGCTCGCCCTGCCGCAGTGGCTCAGCCTGTCGATCGTCTTCGTGCTGGTCGTGGGGGTCATGGCCGGGCTCGGCCAGGGCGTGGGCCGGATCTTCACCAAGTTCAAGCCGCTGAGCGCCTACCGGCTGGACATCGCGGGCAGTATCGCCGGCATCCTGCTGTTCTCGCTGCTGTCGTTCCTCGACCAGCCGCCGGCCACCTGGGGCTTCATCGCCTGCATCGGCCTGATCGTAATGCTGGCCCCGAAGGTCAAGTGGTACCAGGTCACGGCCGCGCTCGCCATCATGGCGCTGCTCGGCATCGAGTCGTTCGTGCCCGACCAGACCTGGTCGCCGTACAACAAGCTGTCGATCAACGCCACCCACGGCGCGAACGCGGCGCTGTACGTGTCCGCCAACAACATCCCCTACCAGGCGGCCCGCTCGCTGGCCGTGCTGAAGAAGCAGAAGCCGTTCTACTTCTATCCGTACCTGCACATCCCCAAGTCTCAGCTCAAGAACGTGCTGATCATCGGGGCCGGCACCGGCAACGACACCACGGTGGCGCTGTCCGAGGGCGCCCAGCACATCGACTCGGTGGAGATCGACCCGGAACTGCTGCAGATCGGCCGCGACCAGAACCCGAGCCAGCCCTTCGAGAACCCGCGGGTGACCACGCACAACGCGGACGGCCGGGAGTTCCTCGAGGACACCAACAAGAAGTACAACCTGATCCTGTTCGCGCTGCCGGACTCGCTGGAGGCGGTCTCCGGCCAGTCCGCGGTCCGGCTGGAGAGCTTCCTGCTCACCAAGCAGTCGGTGCAGGCGGTGAAGGCGCACCTGGTCCCGGGCGGCACGTTCTCGATGTACAACTACTACGCGCCGTTCCTGCTCAACCGGTACGCCAGCACGATCGAATCCGCGTTCAGCCGGGTGCCGTGCCAGAACATCGGCCCGCCGCTCGGTGGCCGCCGGCTGGCCGTGCTGACCGCGCACCTGGACGGGCCCGTGCCCGGCTGCGCCACCTACTGGCACGGCGCTCAGGTCGCGCCGTCCACGGACGACCATCCGTTCCCGTACCTGCCCACCGCCACGATCCCGGCTGCCTACCTGTGGATGCTCGGCGCCATCCTGCTCGGCTCCCTGATCCTGGTGCTGCTCGGCGGCGGTGTGCTGACCCGCCGCGGCCTCGCCGGCCTCGGCGAGTTCCGCGGCATGCACCGCTATATCGACCTGGCCTGCATGGGCGCCGCGTTCATGCTGCTGGAGACCAAGAACGTCGTGCAGTTCGCGCTGCTGTTCGGCACGACCTGGTTCGTCAACTCGCTGGTCTTCGCGGGCGTGCTGATATCGGTGTACCTGGCCGTGGAGACCGCGAGACATATCAAGCTGCCGCCGGCCTGGGTGCTCTACGTGCTGCTGATCGCCTCGCTGGTGGTCACCTGGGTGGTGCCGCCCGACGACCCGCTCGGCCTGCCACTGGTGCCGCGCTTCCTGGCCGCCGCCGCGCTCGCGTTCGCGCCGGTCTTCCTGGCCAACCTGGTGTTCTCGCAGCGGTTCGCCAACGTCGAGGCGATGAGCTCCGCGTTCGCCGCGAACCTGCTCGGCGCGATCGTCGGCGGCGTGCTGGAATACCTCGCGCTGGCCACCGGCTACCGCTTCCTGCTGGTCGTGGTGGGCATCCTGTACGGGCTGGCCTTCGCGACCCGGCCCTGGCGCAAGAAGGCAGCCTCAGCGACGGCGCCGCAGTCAGCGACCAGGCCAGCCTCAACCACAGCGGTTACCACCTAGCTGCCGGGCGCCCGGGCGGTTTCAGCGAAACCGCCCGGGGCACCCAGGCAGGCCAGGACGCTAGGTCCAGGCGAGCATCCGCAGCGGATCCTCCAGCATCGCGCCGACGTCGCGCAGCACGGCGGAGCCGAGGTCACCGTCCACGATGCGGTGATCGAAGGACAGCGCCAGCGTGGTGACCTTCCTGATCGCCAGCTCACCCTGGTGCACCCACGGCAGGTCCCTGATCTGGCCGAGCGCCAGGATGGCGGCCTCGCCCGGGGTCAGGATGGGGGTGCCCGAATCCACCCCGAACACGCCCACGTTGGTGACGGTTATCGTGCCGTCCCGCAGGTCGGCCTGGGAGGCCTTGCCCGCCCTGGCCGTCTGGGCCAGCTCGCCCAGGGCGCGGGCCAGGTCGGGCAGGGACAGTGCGTGCGCGTCCTTGACGTTGGGCACCACGAGCCCGCGGCCGGTGGCCGCCGCGATACCCAGGTTGACGTAGCGGTGGACGACGATCTCCTGGGCCTGCTCGTCCCAGGTCGAGTTGATCATCGGATGCCGGCCGACCGCCACGATCAGCGCCCGCGCGGCCAGCAGCAACGGCGACACGCGCAGGTCCGCGAACTCGGGCAGCTCGCGGATCCGGGCCAGCGCCTCCATCGTTCCCGTCACGTCGATCTGGAGGAACTCGGTGACGTGTGGCGCGGTGAACGCGCTGCCGATCACCGCCGCCGCGGTGTGCTTGCGCACCCCGCGGATCGGCACCCGCTCTTCCCGCGGGCCGGCCGCCGCACCGGCCAGCCCAGCGCCGGAAACACGGGCACCGGTCTCCGGCGCCGGACCGGCGGCGGCCTGCTGCACGTCGTCCCTGGTGATCGAGCCCTGTGGCCCGCTGCCGGTCAGGCCGCCCAGATCGACGCCGAGGTCCTTGGCGAGCTTGCGCACCGGCGGCTTGGCCAGCGCACGGCCGCCCGCCCCACCCGTCTCCCCAGCCCCGGTCACGGCCCGCGCCGACCCGTTGGCCGGCGCGGCGGGCGCAGACGGTGCGGGCGCGGGGACGGGCGCCGCCAAGGCCTCCCGCCCCGGCCCCGCGGGCGCGGGCCCGGATCCCTTACGCGCCCGCCGCGTGGTCCGCCCGAGCTTCACCCCGTACCCGACCAGCACGGCCTGCCGTTTCCCGCCCTCAGGCCCGCCTTCGGCTCCGGCCTCTTCGCCACCGGCCGCCGGCGCCTCGGTCCCCGGCACCGCGTCGGTGACCGCCAGCGCGGCGGGCGGAGCGTCCGCACTCGGCGCAGCGCCAGGCTCGCCGACCTGCACCGAGACGATCGGCGCGCCGACGTCCACGGTCGTCCCCTCGGCCACCAGCAACTCCGAGACCACGCCTTCGAACGGGCACGGCAGCTCGACCACGGCCTTGGCCGTCTCGATCTCCACGATGATCTGGTTGATGGTGACCTTGTCGCCCGGCTGGACGTGCCACTTGACGATGTCCGCCTCGGTGAGGCCCTCGCCGACGTCGGGCAGCTTGAACTGCTTGAACTCGCTCAGTGCTGGCGATTCACTCGCCTTCGGCTCGCTCATGCCGGCCTCTCAGTAGGAAAAGGTGCGGTCGACGGCATCGAGAACCCGGTCCAGGTCCGGCAGGTAGTGGTCCTCCAGCTTGGACGGCGGGTACGGGGTGGCGAACCCGCCCACCCGCAGCACCGGCGCCTCGAGGTGGTAGAAGCACTCCTCGGTGATCCGGGCCGCGATCTCCGCGCCGAGGCCGCCGCTGACCGCCGCCTCGTGCGCGACCACGCACCGGCCGGTCCGCAGCACCGAGTCGCGGATCGACCCGATGTCCAGCGGCGAGAGCGAGCGCAGGTCGATGACCTCGATGGCGCGGTCCTCCTTGCCGGCTGCCACCGCGGCCTCGACACAGGTCCTGACCATCGGGCCGTAGGCCAGCAGGGTCACGTCCGACCCCTGGTGCACCGTGCGGGCCGAGTTCAGCGGCCGCCAGGACTCCGGCGCCGCGGCGGTGTCCACCTCACCCTTGTCCCAGTACCTGCGCTTGGGCTCGAAGAAGATCACCGGGTCGTCGGTGCGCACGCTCTGCTGGATCATCGTGTACGCGTCGGCCGGGTCGGAACAGGCCACCACCCGCAGCCCCCCGGTGTGCGCGAACAGCGCCTCCGGCGACTCGCTGTGGTGCTCGACCGCGCCGATGCCGCCGCCGCACGGGATCCTGATCACGATGGGCAGGGACAGCTTGCCCAGCGAGCGGAGCCGCATCTTGGCGAGCTGGCTGACGATCTGGTCGAAGGCCGGGTACACGAACCCGTCGAACTGGATCTCACAGACCGGCCGGTAGCCGCGCAAGGCCAGCCCGATCGCGGTGCCCACGATGCCCGACTCGGCCAGCGGGGTGTCGATGACCCGGCCCTCGCCGAAGTCCTTCTGCAGGCCGTCGGTCACCCGGAACACACCGCCGAGCTTGCCCACGTCCTCACCCATGATGAGCACCTTGGGGTCGTCCTCGAGGGCGCGCCGCAGCCCCTCGTTCATCGCCCTCGACAGGGTCAGCGTGGTCATGCCCCCACCTCCTCGCCGGAGAACGAATCCAGGTACGCGGTGAACTGCTCCCGCTCGTGCTCGAGCTGCGCGTTGGGCTCGGCGTACACGTTCTCGAAGATGGTCAGCGGTTCCGGGTCGGGCATGGTCAGGCAGGACTTCCTGACCTGAGCGCCGATCGCGTCCGCCTCCGCGTCGACCGCGGCGAAGAAGTCCGTGTCCGCGCCGCCCGTCCTGACCAGGTAGGCCCGCACCCGCTCCACCGGGTCCTTCAGCTTCCACGACTCCAGCTCGGCGGCCAGCCGGTACCTGGTCGGGTCGTCGGTGGTGGTGTGCGCGCCCATCCGGTAGGTGAAGGCCTCGATCAGCGTCGGGCCCTGGCCCTCCCTGGCCGCCTGCATCGCCTTCCTGGTCACGGCCAGGCAGGCCAGCACGTCGTTGCCGTCCACCCGCAGGCCAGGGAAGCCGAAGCCGTGCGCCCGCTGGTAGAGCGGTATCCGGCTCTGCTTCTCCAGCGGCTCGGAGATGGCCCACTGGTTGTTCTGGCAGAAGAACACGATCGGCGCGTTGAACACCGACGCCCAGATGAACGACTCGTTGACGTCGCCCTGGCTGGTCGCGCCGTCGCCGAAGTACGCGATGGCCGCCTCGCCGTCCTCGCCGACCGCCCCGTCGCGCTGGATGCCCATCGCGTACCCGGTGGCGTGCAGCGTCTGCGCCCCGATGACGATCGTGTACAGGTGGAAGTTGTGCTCCTTCGGGTCCCAGCCACCGTTGCTGACCCCGCGGAACAGCTCGAGCAGCTTGGCCGGGTCCAGCCCGCGGCACCATGCCACGCCGTGCTCGCGGTAGGTGGGGAAGGCCATGTCGCGCGGCCCGAGCGCCCGGCCCGAGCCGATCTGCGCGGCCTCCTGGCCGAGCAGGGAGGCCCAGATGCCGAGTTCTCCCTGGCGCTGCAGGGCGATCGCCTCGGTGTCGATCCTGCGGACGAGTATCAGGTCGCGGAACAGCGCCTTGATCTCTTCCGTGGATATCTCCAGCGGGTAGTCGGGATGCTCCACCCGTTCGCCCTCAGGCGTCAGCAGCTGGATGAGCTGCCCGCCGCTTCCTTCCAGCCTGCCGGGGCTTGCG
Source organism: Streptosporangiaceae bacterium (assembly GCA_036267135.1). Lineage (GTDB taxonomy): Bacteria > Actinomycetota > Actinomycetes > Streptosporangiales > Streptosporangiaceae > PALSA-505. The sequence continues at coordinate 45,523 of DATAWQ010000059.1, forward strand.
GCGGCGACCGCATCGTCGGAGTCGACGGCCACGTGCCTCTCCTTTACGTGCTCGGGGCCGGTCACCGGGATCGCCGTTACCGGCCGTTGGTTGCCCCAGCGGGAGTTGGTAACGCCGCCAGGGACGCGGCTCTGTTCGTTAGCGCACCCCATCGGGTCCACTACGGTCATCGTGACAGAGTCAGTTTCCCGGAGGATATGTCCTTCGGTGAGATTCGGGGTTGGAGGGTGCGTGACCAGGGTCGTCGTCGATGTGGTGCTCAAGCCGGAGATTCACGATCCGCAGGGTGAGGCGATCGCGAGCGCGTGCCGGCGTCTCGGCTTCGGCCAGGTCACCGGGGTCCGGCAGGGCAAGCGGTTCGAGGTGGAGCTCAGCGGCCCGGCGGACGAGGCCGCACTGGCCCAGGTGGCCGAGCTGGCGGGCGAACTGCTGGCCAACCCGGTGCTGGAAAACTTCTCGCTGCACCCCGCCTGACGGCCGGCACCGGGCCGCTACGGCAACACGGTCCGGCACTGATTGCCTACCGTCCGCGGCCAATTACGCACACCGTCATGACGTCGGCACAGCTTGTGACCACAACTCGCGGATAAGATCCAATCTGCGCGGTTATCCGGGCGCGGCGTGGGCACGTTACCCCGTATAAGTCACCTTTCCCGTGGCAGTAGGGGGCGCAGAGGCTGGTGCGTACAGCGGTTATGGACGGCGAGGTTCTCGACGGGGACGTCCGATTCTGCCTCGTGTTTCCGAGCGAGGCACTGAGTGTTCCGGTGATGCGCCGGGTACTCGGCGGCACCCTGCTCGGCTTCGGCGCGGACGAGGACTGCGTGGCCGACATCCTGCTGGCCGCGTCCGAGGCCTGCACGAACGTGCTACGGCACGGCGGGCGCTCTACCGAGTACGAGGTCTCGGCCAGCCTCGGCCCGAACGCCTGCTTCCTGGAGATCGCCAACGGCGCCTCGCCGGCTGAGCCCAGCCGCTCGCGCTATCCGGACGCCAGGCGCCCGGCCAGCCCGCCGGACGACGAGGCCGACGCGACCGTGCCCATCGCGGTCACCCGGGCCGCCGCGACCAACGGATCCAACGGCGCGAACGGATCCAGCGGCGCCAGCCGGGCCACCGGGCCGAACGGCGACGACCAGCTCCAGGAGTCCGGCCGCGGGCTGTACATCATGCGGGCCTGTGTGGACGACCTGACGCTGCGCGGCACCCCGGGCCGGGGCACCGTGGTGTCCATGCGCAAGCGGCTCACCTGGGCTCCGGAGATCAGCGGACGGCACGCCGGCGGCCCGGCCGGCCCGAACGGCACCCGCCCCGCCGCCGCGCTCGCCGAGGCCGGCTGACCGACCGCCAAGGCTGGCCTAAGAACTCATTCAAAACCGGTGGGATGACGGATCCACGCAGATGCGGTTTTGAATAAGTCCTCGTATAGCCTGCCTGCGTACGCCGTACCGGCGACCCCACGGCGCAGGAGGACCGCATGATGGCCAGGGTAGGCGTGGTGACCTTCCCCGGGTCCCTGGACGACGGCGATGCCGCCCGCGCCGTGACCCTGGCCGGCGGCGAACCGGTGCCGCTGTGGCACGGCGAAGGTGACCTGCGCGGTGTGGATGCGGTGATCCTGCCCGGCGGCTTCTCCTACGGCGACTACCTGCGGTGCGGGGCGATCGCCCGGTTCGCCCCGATCATGTCCGGGCTGATCCCGGCGGCGCGGGCCGGCCTGCCGGTGCTCGGCATCTGCAACGGCTTCCAGATCCTGTGCGAGGCCCACCTGCTGCCCGGCGCGCTCACCCGCAACACCGGCCTGCGCTTCATCAGCCGCGACGTCGCGCTCCGCGTCGAGAACGCCGGCACCAGGTGGACCGGCGCCTACTCCCAGGGCCAGGAGATCATCATCCCGCTGAAGAGCGGCGAGGGCGCGTTCGTCGCGGACCCGTCCGTGCTGGCTGAGCTTGAAGCCCGGGGCCAGGTGGTTGCCCGCTATGTGAATAGGGCCATGAACGGCTCCGCATCCGACGTCGCGGGCATCTGCAACGAGGCCGGCACGATCGTCGGGCTGATGCCCCATCCCGAGCACGCGGTCGACCCGCTCACCGGGCCGGGGCGCGACGGCCTCGGCTTCTTCGAGTCGGTCGTCTCCCTGCTGGTGGGAAGGTGACCGGCACCGTGCGGGGCGAAGCCGTTCAGATAGCCATAGACACTGTGGCCAGGGCCGCGGCCACGCCCGAACAGCCTCAGCCGTACGCCGAGCTTGGCTTGACCGCGGGCGAGTACGCCAAGATCACAGAGATCCTTGGCCGCAGGCCCACCGACGCCGAGCTGGCCATCTACGCGGGGATGTGGAGCGAGCACTGCTCGTACAAGTCCTCCAAGGTCCATCTGCGGCAGTTCGCCGACAAGGCCCCGCCGTCGGCGGCGCTGCTGGCCGGCATCGGTGAGCAGGCCGGGGTGGTGGACATTGGCCAGGGCTACGCGGTCACCTTCAAGATCGAGTCGCACAACCACCCCTCGTACGTGGAGCCCTACCAGGGCGCGGCCACCGGGGTGGGCGGCATCGTCAGGGACATCCTGGCCATGGGCGCCAGGCCGGTCGCGGTGATGGACGCGCTGCGGTTCGGCCCGGCCGACGCGCCCGACACCCGCCGGGTGCTGCCGGGCGTGGTCGGCGGCATCTCGTTCTACGGCAACTGCCTGGGCCTGCCCAACATCGGCGGCGAGCTGGCGTTCGATCCGTGCTACGCGGGCAACCCGCTGGTGAACGCGCTCTGCGTCGGCGTGATGCGGCACGGCGACCTGAAGGAAGCGGCGGCCACCGGCCCGGGCAACCAGGTGATCCTGTTCGGCTCGCGGACCGGGCCGGACGGCATCGGCGGTGCCTCGGTGCTGGCCAGTGCTTCCTTCGGCGCAGTGAAGGGGGATGGGGAGGCGGGCGGGGAGTCGGCTAAAAGGCCCAGCGTGCAGGTGGGCGATCCGTTCATGGAGAAGCTGCTGGTCGAGTGCTGCCTGGAGCTGTACGCGGGCGGCCTGGTCGCCGCGATCCAGGATCTGGGCGCGGCCGGGATCTCGTGCGCCACCACCGAGCTGGCCGCCGCCGGGAAGACCGGGATGCGGGTCAGGCTGGACGCGGCGCCGGTCAGGGACGCCTCGCTGGGCCCGCCCGAGTTGCTGATGAGCGAGTCGCAGGAGCGCATGATGGCCGTGGTGGAGCCGCGGCACACCGAGGCCTTCCTGGCCGTGTGCGCGAAGTGGGGCGTGCAGGCCACCGTGATCGGCGAGGTCACCGGCACCGGCCGGCTGGAAATGACCTGGCACGGCGAGCTGATCGTGGACCTGCCGCCGGGCAGCGCGGCCGACGAAGGACCGGTGTACCACCGGCCGATGGCGCGGCCCGCCGACCAGGACACGCTGGCCGCCGACGACCCGGCCCAGCTCGCCCGGCCGGCGGACGGGGCGGCGCTGCGGGCGGCGCTGCTGGGCCTGCTGGCCTCGCCCGAGCTGGCCGACAAGACCTGGGTCACTCAGCAGTACGACCGGTACGTGCGCGGCAACACGGTGCTTGCCATGCCCGAAGATGCGGGTTTGGTACGGGTGGACGAGCAGACCGGCCTCGGGGTGGCGCTGGCCACGGACGGCAACGGGCGCTACTGCAGGCTCGACCCGTACGCGGGCACCCAGCTCGCGCTGGCCGAGGCCTACCGCAACGTGGCCGCCACCGGGGCCAGGCCGCTGGCCGTCACGAACTGCCTGAACTTCGGCTCGCCCGAGGAGCCCGCCGTGATGTGGCAGTTCGCGCAGGCGGTGACCGGGCTGGCCGACGGCTGCCAGGAGCTGGGCGTGCCGGTCACCGGCGGCAACGTGAGCTTTTACAACCAGACCGGCGGCGCCGCCATCCACCCCACGCCGGTGATCGGGGTGCTGGGCGTGCACGGTGACGTGCGGCGGCGGCTGTCGATCGGGTTCGCGGCCGACGGCGCGGCCCTGATCCTGCTCGGCCGGACCAGCCTGGAACTCGGCGGCTCGGCCTGGGCCTGGCAGGCGCACGGCCACCTGGGCGGGACGCCGCCCCGGGTGGACCTGGCGGCCGAGCGCGCGCTGGCCGGACTACTGGCCGCCGCGGCCGAGGATGCCGTGCTCGCGGTCGCGCATGATCTGTCCGACGGCGGTCTGGCCGTCGCGCTGGCCGAGTCGTGCCTGCGCGGCGGGCTCGGCTGCCAGGTCACCCTGCCCGGCGACCCGTTCTGCTACCTGTTCAGCGAGTCGGCGGCCCGCGCGGTGGTGGCCGTGCCGCCGGGCACGCAGGCCGCGTTCACCGCGCTCGCCGCCGGGCACGGCGTACCGGCCGAGGTCATCGGCACGGTTGGTGGCGACAGCCTGGGTGTGGACGGCTGCTTCGAGATCCCGCTCGACGAGCTGCGCGCGGCCCACACCGGCCCGCTGCCCGCACTGTTCGGCTGACCGGAGCCGGCGCCGATGCCCGCCAAACGCGACGACCCGGCCCGCGGCGAGGCCGCCGTCGGCGCCGTGCTGGCCGCGCTCGACGCCGGCCAGCCATCGCCGCCGGGGGAGCTGCGCCCGGCGGTCAGGCACCTGCTGAACCTGCTGGCCGAGCGTGTCCCCGGCCGGGCCGTGGAGGTCAGGATTCCGCCGTACGCGGCGGTGCAGTGCGTGGAAGGCCCGCGGCACACCCGCGGCACCCCGCCGAACGTGGTGGAGACCGACCCGGTTACCTGGATCGCCCTCGCCACCGGCCGGGAAACCTGGGCGGCGGCGGCCGCGGCCGGGCGCATCCAGGCCAGCGGCGCGCGGGCCGACGTGTCCGCTTACCTGCCGGTGTGGCCCGTCTCACCCGCCGGGTGACGCCGTTCGGTGGCGGATCCCCCCTAGACTGACCTGGTGGTCAAGCCAGACGGTCGGCTGACGGATGAACTGGATCCAACTGACCACCCCCCACGCGACGCCTGCGGCGTGTTCGGTGCCTGGTGCCCGGGGGAGGACATCGCCAAGCTCGCCTACTACGGTCTGTACGCGCTGCAGCACAGGGGCCAGGAATCGGCCGGCATCGCGGTCAGCGACGGCAACAGGATCGTGGTGTTCAAGGACATGGGCCTGGTGGCCCAGGTGTTCAACGAGTCGGTGCTCAACACCTTGCGCGGGCACCTGGCGATCGGGCACTGCCGGTACTCCACCACCGGATCGTCGGTATGGCGCAACGCCCAGCCCACCTTCCGCGCCACGCCGTCGGCCAGCCGGGCCCTGGGCCACAACGGCAACCTGATCAACACACTTGAGCTGGCCGCGATGCTGGACGCGGACCAGCTCGGCCAGGGTGGCGAGCACCGCGTCGCCGGGCCTGCCGCACCGGCCGGGCTGGAGGCCACCTCCGACACCGACGTGCTCACCGCGCTGTTGTCCTGCCCGCCGGGCACGCGCGGCCACGGCGGGGTCGAGGAGGCGGCGCTCGCCACGCTGCCCCTGGTCCGGGGGGCCTTCTCGCTCGTCTTCATGGACGACAAGACGCTGTACGCGGCCCGTGACCCACAGGGCTTCCGCCCGCTGGTGCTCGGCCAGCTCGCCGGCGGCTGGGTGGTGGCCAGCGAGACCGCCGCGCTGGACATCGTGGGCGCGAGGTTCGTGCGCGAGATCGAGCCCGGCGAGTTCGTCAGCATCGACGAGCGCGGGGTCAGGTCCGCCACGTTCGCGCCCGCCCGGCCGAAGGGATGCCTGTTCGAGTACGTGTACCTGGCCAGGCCCGACACCACGATCGCCGGCCGGGGGGTGCAGGCCACCAGGGTCGCGGTGGGCCAGCGGCTCGCGGCCGAGCATCCCGCCGATGCCGACCTGGTCATCCCGGTGCCTGAGTCCGGCACCCCGGCGGCCATCGGCTACGCCCAGGCCAGCGGCATCCCGTACAGCCAGGGCCTGGTCAAGAACTCCTACGTGGGCCGCACGTTCATCCAGCCCAGCCAGACCATCAGGGAACGCGGCATCAAGCTCAAGCTGAACCCGCTGCGGGACGTGATCGCCGGCCAGCGGGTGGTCGTGGTGGACGACTCGATCGTGCGGGGCACCACCCAGCGGGCCATCGTGGCCATGCTCCGCGAGTCCGGCGCCGCCGCGGTGCACGTGCGGATCTCGAGCCCCCCGGTGGCCTGGCCGTGCTTCTACGGCATCGACTTCGCCACCCGCGAGGAGCTCATCGCCGGGCACGCGTCGGTCTCGGAGATCACGGCGTCGATCGGTGCCGATTCGCTCGGCTACATCTCGCTGGACGGCCTGATCGCGGCCACCACGCTGCCGCGTGAGCGGCTCTGCCACGCCTGCTTCGACGGCCACTACCCGATCCCGGTCGCGGACGCCGAGCGCGGCAAGCATGTGCTCGAGGGCGTCAGGACATGACCAAGGCAGGCGCCCCCGGTTCCGGTTCCGGCCCCGGCCCCGGGCAGCCCGGGGCCGGCTACGCCGCGGCCGGGGTGGACATCGAGGCCGGGGAGGCCGCGGTCGAGCTGATGCGGGCCCACGTGGCCCGCGCGACCCGGCCGGAGGCGATCGGCGGGATCGGCGGCTTCGCCGGCCTGTTCGACGCCGTCAGGCTGGCCTCCTACCGGCACCCGTTGCTGGCCACGTCCACCGACGGCGTGGGCACCAAGGTGGCCATCGCCAGCCGGCTTCGCCGCTACGGCACGGTCGGCATCGACCTGGTCGCGATGGTCGCCGACGACCTGGTGGCCTGCGGGGCGGAGCCGCTGTTTCTCACCGACTACGTGGCCTGCGGCGCGGTCGTGCCCGAGCGGGTGGCGGCCATCGTCTCCGGGGTCGCCGACGGGTGCGCCCAGGCCGGCTGCGCCCTGCTCGGCGGCGAGACCGCCGAGCACCCCGGGCACTTCGGGCCCGACGACTTCGACCTGGCCGCTGCGGCGACCGGGGTCGTCGAGGCGGACGAACTGCTCGGGCCCGACCGGGTGAGGCCGGGCGACGCGGTGATCGCGATGGCCTCGTCCGGGCTGCACAGCAACGGTTTCTCTCTGGTCCGGGCGATCGTGGACCGGGCTGGGCTGGCGCTCGACACCCAGCCACCCGAGCTGAGCAGGCCGCTCGGCGATGAGCTGCTGGTGCCGACCCGGATCTACGCCAGGGACTGCCTGGCGCTCGCCCGCGACCTCGACGTGCACGCCTACGCGCACATCACCGGCGGCGGCCTGGCCGCGAACCTGGCCCGGGTGCTGCCGCCGGGCACCGCCGCCGTGCTCGACCGCGGCAGCTGGTGCCCGCCGCCGGTCTTCGGCATGCTCGCGGCGCGCGGCGAGGTGGCCAGGGATGAGATGGAGCAGGTCTTCAACATGGGGGTGGGCATGGCCGCCGTGGTCGCGTCGGACGCGGCCGACCGCGCGGTGCGCCTGCTGACCGCCAGGGGTGTGCCCGCCTGGCAGGCCGGAGAGGTCATGGCAGGCGCGGGTGAGTGCGGTTACACGCGCCTCACCGGCTCGTACGCCACCTGACCCCAGCCGCTGAACTCGGCTAGTGACCCCGGCTGCGGACCTGGGCCGCTGACCCCGGCCGCCGGAATGTCGCCCGCTTACCCGCTGACGGCTGGCACGCTAACCAACCGCCCTGACCGGCTCCCGGGCATGCCAAACACAGGTGCATGGTGTATCCACCTGGAGCACCCACCCGGAGCATGAACGACGAGCCCGTCAGGGCGCGAGCACCCCGAATGGTGACGATGGCTTAGACGGCGTCCGCCTCTTCGCCCTCGTCCTCCTCCTCATTGGAGTAGCTGTCGGCGTAATCCGGATAGGAGTCCGCGTGGTCCTCGTCATGCTGGTCCGTGCTGCTACCCAGCTCGGCCTGAAGCCGGTCAAGGTCCATTCCGCCGCTGTTGTACTTCAGCTGGCGTGCAACCTTCACCTGCTTGGCCTTGGCTCGGCCGCGCCCCATTGGCTCGACCCCCTCGAACACTCTTCTGGCCCGATCAGGCCACTGCTCACACTGCTTTAACGCTTGCCGGCTTCTACCGCACAGCAAACCGACCCGTCGCCCGCTCCACCATCTGGAGGGCAGCGCGTGCCAGCCTTCGTACCCGTATAAAGGTACCTGGTTTGCGCGGTCCCCGCTCACGCCGGGCCAACTGTCAGGCCGGCATCCAGATGCCGCGCAGCCTAGCTACCTCCGAGATCCTGCGCTCGGCCAGCCTGTCGGCGGCCGCCACGGGCGGCACGCCGTCCTCGTCGGCGATGGCGAAGATCTTGCGCGTGGTGTCGAAGATCTGCTCCGCCCGGCCCTTGGCCCGGTCGAAACTGAACCCGTGCCGCTCGTCCGCGACCTGGATCACGCCGCCGGAATTGACCACGTAGTCCGGCGCGTACAGGATGCCCCGGTCGGCCAGCGTCTTCTCGATGCCGGAGTGCGCGAGCTGGTTGTTAGCCCCGCCACACACGATCTTCGCGGTCAGCGTGGCCACCGCGTCGTCGTCCAGGGTGCCGCCCAGGGCGCACGGCGCCAGCACGTCGATCTGGCTGGCGACCAGCGCGTGCCGGTCGGCCACCGCGGTGACCTTGGGGTGCCTGGCCCGCACCCGCTCCACCGCGGCCGGGTCCACGTCGCAGATCACCAGTTCGGCGCCGGCCTCGGCGAGATGGTCCGCCAGCTTGCTGCCGACCTTCCCGACGCCTTCGATGCCGACCCGCCTGCCCTCCAGGCTGCTGCTGCCCCAGGCGTGCCCGGCGGCCGCCCGCAGGCCCGCGAACACGCCGAACGCCGTCAGCACGGAGGAATCGCCCGCGCCGCCGTTGGGCACCGTGCGCCCGGTCACGTACCGGCACTCCCTGGCGACGACGTCCATGTCCTCGCTGTAGGTGCCGACGTCACAGGCCGTGATGTACCGTCCGCTGAGCCCCTGCAGGAACCGGCCGTAGGCGCGCAGCAGCGCCTCGGACTTGAGCCGGGCCGGGTCGCCGATGATCACCGCTTTCCCGCCGCCGTGGTCCAGGCCGGCCAGGGCGTTCTTGTAGCTCATCGCCCTGGACAGGTTGAGCACGTCGGCCAGGGCCGCTTCTTCGCCTGGGTAGGGATAGAAGCGCGTGCCGCCGAGCGCGGGGCCGAGCGCCGTGGAGTGGATCGCGATGATCGCCTTCAGCCCGGTCGGGGCGTCCTGGCAGAACACGACCTGCTCGTGTCCGGAACGATCCGTGGATGCGTTGCCCCCGTGTGATGTGGCGAATATTTGTGATGTTGCGAACACTTGCGTCACTGTGGTGACTCTTCCGGTCAGGTCCCGTGTCCTCTTTGACCCGGGTTCGGGAGTCCAGGGTATTCCCGTGCCCGCCGGGCTGTTGCGGCGCGTGAGCAAGCCGGTGACCCGATGTGACGGTTGCTTTCCGGGCCCCGGCGGGGCGTCTGCGGGACCTGGCGACTTTTTCCAAATCCCCTACGATGCGACTGTACGTATCGCTAGAATCACGCAGCGTGACGCGCATCAGCCGTACAACAGGACAAGCCGCGACGAAAACTTTGCTCCTGGTGGTCGACGTGTCACCGGTCGTGATGGCAATATGGTCTCTGTTGGCCATATAGGACATCCCGACAGGCTCCAGGGCGGAGCACCAGGCAAGCAACAAACACAGAACGCAGGATCGCAGTACCGGTCCAGGAGGAGAGGCCGTACACATGTCTGCACGCACACCCGAGGCCGAGCCGCTGCTTACCCCAGCGGAGGTCGCGACGATGTTCCGAGTGGACCCGAAGACCGTCACGCGGTGGGCGAAGGCCGGCAAGCTGACCTCCATCCGTACGCTCGGGGGTCACCGCCGGTACCGGGAGACCGAGGTTCGCGCGCTGCTGGCGGGCATCCCGCAGCAACGCATGGAGTAGCTCGGTCGCCCGCTACCCATCGCGGCAGGTACATCCTGCCGGGGGGACGAGGGGCACCTGCCCGCGTCGGCTTGACACCAGGTCATCGTCGGCCACGGCAGCCCAGAAGCTCTCGGTCGGCACGCCGCGCAGGCGCCAGCCGAGGGCCATGAAAATTGAATTGCCCGGCCACGGGGTAGCAGCCGCTGGCGGACGGGGGCGCACCACAGGCCAGCACACACCGGCCACGGGGGCTCCACCAGCCGCCACAGGACCATAGCGGGTCCACAGGGGGGCACTACCAGCTACTGCAACGGGTGGCACAGTGCCATCGTCGGTTACTGTGCGTCCGTCTTCCCATGCGGGGTGTTACGAACCAGGATCGTGCGGCCTGCCGCACAGTCCGCCCGCGTCTACACCTGCCCCAAGGTCGCGCACTGAATGGGCACCGGCCAGCATCACGGCCGGTGCCCATTCGCATGTCTGGGCGCGGGACACGCGAGGCGGGGGTGTGACACGCCGGGCCAGGTCTTTGAGCACTCTAAGTAATCGCACTAGACTTTTCGATAACTCTTCGTGTCCGGCGGTGAGGTCTGCCATACTTGGCGTCACCGCAGGTCCCGGCTTTGAGCGAGACGGCGGCGTGCTTGGCTCCGCGTACCAAGCGGCAGCATGCGCTGCTCATGCGCGCGTGCGAAACGGGTTCGGCAGCGACAAGCGCTCACTTCACCCGTCAGGGCTGAGCGCTATCCGCATTCAGGGGGAGGATCGCACGATGGGTGATCCAGAGTTGGTTACGCGCGCCCAGCGGGCGGCAGATCGGCTTGAGAGATCCTGGGACCAATGGCGCCGGGTGCACGGACTAGCGGCGGAGAAGGCACAGCCGATCTCGAGTTACGTCGGATATTCCCTGGCCGAACCGTGGGGACGGCCCCGCGTGGTGTTCGGCGTGGGCGCCGAAGAGGCTGAGCAGCTCTCCGTCCTGCTGGAGCACGACCTCGGCGATGACCCGAGGTTCAGCCAGGGCCTGCTGTGGGAGTCTGGTTCGCCGGGGCACGGGCCCGACGTGGGGGAACATGCGGCCAACGGCGCGCAATCGCCGGTCAACGGGACCGAGTTGCCCGCCGACGGCACACAGCCCTCCGGTCACGGCACACAGCCTTCCGGTCACGGCACACAGTTGCCCGTGAACGGATCCGGGCCGGTCAGCGGCGTGCAGCCGCCGGTCAACGGGACCCAGCCGTCCGCCAACGGCGCCCAGCCGCCCTCCCCCGGAGGGCAACCGGCCTCCCAGGGAGCGCAGCTACCCGCCCGCGGGACACAGCTACCTGCGCCAGCCCTCACCGGGCCAGCCCCCACTGGGCCGGCCTTGACCGGGCCGGCCTTGACCGGGCCAGCCCCCACTGGGCCAGCACTGCCGGCGCTGCCCGGGCCGGGCCGGGCCGGGCCGGAGTCCGAGCCTGGACCGCACGAGCCGGCCACGGAGTGGGCCCAGAGCATGCCCACGTTCTCGCCGGCCCCGCCCGCCGACGACGCCGCCGCGCCGCGCCGGGGCACGCCGCAGAACTACCGGGCCGACCTGGCCGGATGGACCTCCGGCGAGTTGCCAGGGCAGGCTTCGGCTGGCCTGGCCGCCTGGCCGTCGCCGGACCGGCAGCCTGGTGAAGGGGTGGATCGTGGCCCGGCCCCGCTCGGTCCGGTTGTGCCCAGCGCACGGGAACCCGGGTCCCGCCAGCCCGAGGCCAGCGCCGGAACGCCGGACCCCACCGCGTGGTTGCGGCTCGCCTGAGCGGGCCCGGCCATGTCCGCGGTGGGTTCAGCGGATGCCGAACGGTGAACCCACCGCACTCTTCACTCCTGTCATACCCGGGTCACTCCTGTCATACCCGGGTCACTCCTGTCGCACCCAGGTCATTCCGGTCGTTCCCGGGGACCGTGTCACCCCTAGCGCCGCGCCCCGCACCCCCTATCTGTGTGCGCCCGCCCCTGGGCCAGCGAGGCCCGGACGCTTGCCCCCACTCCCGGCCGCGAAACTGAGGTTAGTTCTCAGCTTTGGCACAGCCAGCCCTCAGCTCTGCCTGTCACGCTGAGGCTAAGGTCGCCGCTGTTGTGCTGGGTTGCGGCGGCTGGAGGGAGACAGGGTCAGCATGCCCCACGACGCACCAGCCGGCGGACAGCGCCGCCGGTGGCTCAGTCGGCCCGTGACACTGGCCGGGACCGCGATCGTGGCGGTGGCCGCGGGCGCCGGCATCGCGATCGCCGCGACCTCGGGACAGTCCTCATCCTTGTCGGCGTCCAGTTCGCTCAGCTCGGCGGCGTCGGCTCCTTCCCCCGGTACCCGGACGCCACCGCGTGGTTGCCGTCGCGTGACGACCCCGCTCAGGGGGGGTGTCCTGTGCGCTAGGCCACCCCTCGGGGGAGCCCTACACGGCACACTTGTACTGCCGAAGGCGGCCGGCGGAACGATAACGGTAGAAATTCAGAACGGCAAGGTCGCCTCAGTTAGCCAATCGTCCATTACGCTAAAGAGTACGGACGGCTTTACGAAGACCTACGTCGTCTCAACCTCCACGCTCGTCGATGCTCAGCGGAACGGCATCGGCTCAGTGAAGGTTGGCGATCAGGTGTGGGTGACCGCCTCAGCGAGCGGAGGTACAGTGACCGCGATCAGGGTCGTGGACCTCTCTCAGCTTCGGGCTGGCCGTCTGCCCCGCCTGGCCTACCCCAGGTTCCGCTCCGGCACCAGTTCTCAGGGTGTCGGCACGTCCGGCGGTTCGACCGCCGCCTCGTTTTTCGGTGGCTCAGCCGATGGCTGAGCCCCGTTAGACGTCTGGACCCGGCCCGGCCAGGCCCCGGGCCGGGCCCAGACACGAGACTCACTCTGGCGTCCCCTGTGCTTGCGCACCGGGGTCGTTTCGTCATTGTCCCGGGGGGCGACCCCCGGACCCCCGATGGGCCGCTCTGGGCTGTCTTGAACCTTGGCGTCCCTTGGACCCTGGATCTCCGGTAGGCGGCTCTCGTCTCTGGTGGGCCTTGGAGTCCCTCCGGCCCCGGACTTTGGCTGGCCCCGCTCTGCGTCCCGAGAGTCCCGACCGGCTTCGCCGGCGGGGCTGTGGTGGCCGGAACGGCTCCATCCCACACTGCGCCCGCCCTCCCGCCGCCCACACCTCCACCCCGACACTCGCGCCCGCACCCCCGCGCCCTCACCCCCGCGCCCCCGCGCCCTCACCCCCGCGCCCTCACCCCCGCGCCCCCGCGCCATACCCACTCTGCAATCGATTGCTGGTCGAGGTGTCAATGATCTTGGGGAGTTGGGGGGGTGATGACAGTACTTTCTCTCCATTTTGTTCGATACGGGGTTGCGGGTTTTGGGAGTAGGTTCCAGTGTTGTGCCGATCGCTGCTGCGCTGGAGACGGGTGGGGCTGGGGCGCCCGTGCCGGTTGCGGTCGTTCCTGGGGCTGATGGGGCCGGGGTGTTGTGCGATCTGGGGGGCGGCGAGGGGGGACTGCCAGCCGTTCAGGTTGATGATCTTTGCGGTGCGGTGGCGGGACGGGAGGCGCGGGGACCGGTCCGATGGGTGTGGGCGTCCGCGGCCGAGTGCTATCCGGCGCTGCTGCGGGCCGGAGTGCGGCCCGCGCGGTGCCACGATGTGGCGTTGGTGGAGGCGCTGCTGCTCGGACGGGACGGGCCGCACGGCGAGCCGGCGACGCTGGCGGGCGCCTGGGCGCGGCTGCGCGGTGAGCGGGCGACCCGAGTGGCCCCGTCCGGCGCCCAGCACGTTGCCGCGGGGTTCTGCGCTCAGGAGGCGCTGTTCGACCCGGCGGTGCCCGAGCTTCCCGCGGGCAGCGAACTCGAGGCGCTGAGCGCGGTGTACGCGGATCAGGTCCGCAGGATCGCGGCCGACGCCGCGCCCGGGCGGCTCCGGCTGCTGGCCGCGGCCGAGTCGGCGGGTGGGATGATCGCGGCGGAAATGAGCTTCGACGGGCTGCCGTGGCGGGTGGACGTGCACGACGAGCTGCTGACCGGCCTGCTCGGCTCGCGGCCGCGGCCAGGTTCGCGGCCCAGGCGGCTGGCCGAACTCGCCGAGCAGATCACCGTGGCGTTCGGCGGCCGGCCGGTCAACCCGGACTCACCGGCCCAGCTCGTGCGCGCCTTCGCGGCCGCGGGCATCTCGGTTTCGTCCACACGGTCGCAGGTGTTGCGTGAGGTGGACCACCCGGCCGTGCCGGTGCTGCTCCAGTACAAGGAGCTGGCCAGGCTGCACGCCGCGCACGGCTGGTCGTGGCTGGACTCCTGGGTGACCGGCGGCCGGTTCCGGCCCGAGTACGTGGTCGGCGCGGTGGTGTCGGGGCGCTGGGCCTCCAACGGCGGCGGCGCGCTGCAGATACCGCGGGTGCTGCGCCGCGCGGTCGTCGCCGACCCGGGCTGGACGCTGGTGGTGGGGGACGCCGCGCAACTGGAGCCGCGGGTGCTGGCCGCGCTGGCCGCCGACCGGGCCTTCGCCGAGGCGGCCGCCGCCGGAGACCTGTACGAGGAGCTGGCCGGCGCGTTCGGCGGCGATCGGGCCAAGGCCAAGCTGGGTCTGCTGTCGGCCATGTACGGCGGAACGGGCGGGGAGGGTGGTCAGCTCCTCGCGGTGCTGCGGCGGCGGTTCCCAGCGGCCGCTGAGTACGTGGAGACGGCGGCCAGGGCGGGCGAGGAGGGCCGGGTGGTGCATTCGGTGCTCGGGCGTGCCTGCCCGCCGCCGTCGGACGCCTGGCGGACGCTGACCGCGAGCGCCAGCCAGGCCGCGGCGCGTTCGGTACGCGCCCGCGGCCGGTTCACCAGGAACTTCGTCGTGCAAGCCAGCGCGGCCGACTGGGCCGTGGTGCTGCTCGCGACCCTGCGGCAGCGGCTGGCCGCGCCGCCCTCGCTGGCCGGGGCCGGTGAAGCGGGACGGCCGCACCTGGTCTTCTTCCAGCACGACGAGGTGATCGTGCACTGCCCGGAGGCGCTGGCTCAGCCCGTCGCCACAGCGATCGCCGAAGCGGCGCAGCAGGCGGGGCGCCTGGTGTTCGGCGCCACGCCGGTGCGCTTTCCCATGACGACCGCCGTGGTCAGCTGCTACGGCGACGCCAAGTAGGCCCGGCCCGCGCCAGCCGGACCGGGCCGCTGCTCAGGACGCGGTCGCGCTGAGCGGAGGCAGCGGGCTGGCGCAGAACTTGCACTTGGTTGCGGCCTTGGGCAGGCCGTCGGACAGGCACTCGGGGCAGGTCCTGACCGGAGCGGGGTCGCCGAAGGCGTCCTGGCCGCGGCGCTTCTGGATCGCCTTGTAGGGCACGACGATCGCGAAGTAGATCACGGCCAAGAAGATGACGAAGGAGATGAACGCGCCGATCAGGCTGCCCACGTCCACGAACGTCTTCGGGTTGCCGGAGCGCACCAGCCAGCCCAGGCCGAGCTTCTTGCCGGAGACCGTGGCCGCGAGCAGCGGGTTGATGATGTACGAGATGAACGATGTGATCAAGGCGCTGAACGCCAGCGCGACGACGAAGGCGACCGCCGCCTCCACGACGTTGCCGCGCATGATGAAATTCTTGAATCCCTTAAGCACGTCTAACCCCCTCGGTAGGGATAGCTACCAGCGCGTTTCCCGTGTCACCGGCGTGCCGTCTAGTGACCCTGCCCGCGGGGACGTGCTGGCCTGGATGGATCGCATCATGACGGGTCGCGGGGGTGCAGGCAAGGACATCAACGCCGGGTCTGCCCGGCAAACCGCGGGCGCGACCTGGGCAGACGTGTGGGCGGGGCCCCGCGTCCGGGTGGCCCCGCCCACAGCGGCTAACGGCGGCTAGTTCTGGTCGCGGTCGCCGAGGAAGTTCTCGGCCTGCTCCTCGCCCTTCTGGATCTGGTCGCTGAAGCGGTTCCCGGTCTTCTCGTCAACGAAGTCCCCGGCCTTCTGCAGACCCTCCTTGACCTGGTCAGAGTGCTCGCCAGCGAATTTCTTGGCTTCGTCGGCCAACTCACCGAAGTCCGGCATGTGACCATTCCCCCTTCGGGTGATCGAGTAACTGACCATGCAGAACATGGCCTTGCCCGCTTATCCTGCCGCCAAACTCAGGTGACCGAAAGTTACCTGATGCTGGGTATCGCGTGACGGAAAGTTATCGCTCAGCCCGCTGCGGGCTGAGCCTCCCTGGTCGCGAACGACACGCGCCAGTCCTCGTCGGTGCGGCCGTCGATCTCCAGCACCCAGGTGAAACGCCGCCCCGGGGGGAGTTGCAGCACGGTGTTGAAGGCCACCGGCACGTTGATCTCGGTACCCGGAGCCAGCCCGGCCGGCCGTCCCGCCTCGATCTGGCCGCCGGCCTGGATCGGCGGTTCGCCGGGGGCCCCGGACCCGGGGAAGGGCCGGCCGTCCTCGTCGAGCAGGCGAAGGGTGAAGGACGTCCGCTCGTTCGTCTGCTGCCACGGCACGTGGAACAGCAACGCGATCCCGCACGGGATCGGGCCGGGGCCGGCCGACGACCAGCCGCCGCCGGCGATGAACAGCTTGCCGTCGGAGACTTGCGCGTGGTCGGCCAGCATCATCGTGACCCTCATGGCGGACCAGCTTAGAGGGCAGATGGCTCAGTGGCGCCCGCGCCCCGGCAGCGAGTCCGGAGCGGCTACTTGGCGTCCCAGTCGACGGTGACCTTGGCCGCGGCGTCGGGGTGGCGTTCCAGCCAGGTGCGGGCGAACGGGCACAGCGGGACCACCGTGAGGCCTTCGCGCTCGGCCCGCTCCAGCGCGGCCGTTACCAGGGCACCGCCGAGACCACGACCGCCCAGTTCGGATGGCACCTCGGTGTGGATGAGCACGAGCCGGTTCCCGCGCTGGTGGTAGACCAGCTCAGCCAGCTTCCCCTCGGCGGTGAGCTCGAACCGGGACTTGGCCGGGTTATCGATGATCTGCGGCGCGTCCGTCACGCAGCAATCCTCGCACCAGGGAGCCCGCCACAGTCGCGTGGGGCGCCAGGGGGTCGAACCCTGAACCCACGGGTTAAAAGCCCGCTGCTCTGCCATTGAGCTAACGCCCCGGGAGGGTACCGGTAATGACTGGTGCCTCCGGGCACGAAGCGTACCCATTTCACCGGCCGCCCGCTGCAACTGGCCGGTCTTGGGCGTGCACGTGCCGAGGACAGGCTACCGGTACGCGGACAGGCCGGTGATGGCCTGGCCGAGAGTCAGTGCGTGGATCTCCTCGGTGCCCTCGTAGGTGAGCACGGATTCCAGGTTGGCCGCGTGCCTGATCACCGGGTACTCCAGGGTGACGCCGTTGGCGCCCAGGATCGTCCTGGCCTGTCTGGCGATGTCGATGGCCGTGCGCACATTGGCCATCTTCCCCATGCTCACCTGTGTCGGGGTGATCTGGCCGGCCTCTTTGAGCCTGCCCAGGTGCAGTGCGAGCAACTGGGCCCTGGACAGGTCGGTCAGCATCCACGCCAGCTTGGACTGGGTGAGCTGGAACGCGCCGATCGGCTTGCCGAACTGTTCACGGGTGCGCGCGTACTCGGCGGCGGCCTCGAAGCAAGCCCGGGCCGCGCCGGTGGCGCCCCAGGTGATGCCGAACCTGGCCTCGGTCAGGCAGGACAGTGGCCCTTTCAACCCGGTCACTCCGGGAAGTACGGCGTCCGCGGGCAGCCGGACGTCGTCGAAGTGCAGCTCGGAGGTGACCGACGCGCGCAGCGACAGCTTCTTGTGGATGTTGCGGGCGGTGAAGCCCCGGGTGCCCCTGGGGACGAGGAAACCCCTGATGCCGTCCTGTGTGCCGGCCCAGATGACCGCGACGTCGGCTACTGATCCATTAGTGATCCACATCTTGGTGCCGGAAAGGCTCCAGTGGCCACCGTTCATTATCGCTTTGGTTTTCATGTTTCCTGGGTCGCTGCCCTGGTCAGGCTCGGTCAGCCCGAAGCAGCCGATCGCCTCGCCGGCCGCCATCGCGGGCAGCCACTCCTGCTTCTGCTCCTGCGAGCCGTACCGCCAGATCGGGTACATGGCCAGCGAGCCCTGCACGGACACCAGGCTGCGCAGGCCCGAGTCGCAGGCCTCCAGTTCGCGGCAGGCCACGCCGTAGGCGATCGCGCCCATGCCCGCGCAGCCGTATCCGGTCAGGTGCATGCCGAGCATGCCGAGCTTGCCGATTTCGGGGGCCAGCTCACGGGGCAGCGTGCCGGCCTCGAACCAGTCCGCGATGTGCGGCGCGGCCCGCTCGGCGGTGAACGCGCGCGCCGTGTCGCGGACCAGGCGTTCCTCGGCGGTCAACTGGTCATCGATGCGGAGCAGGTCGGCGCCCCCGGCATCGGCGGATCCGGACTCTGGCGGCATGAGGTGCTTCCTTTGCTGATGGCGGGTTGAGCCGGGCGGCAGGTCGGAGCGGGTGGGCTCGCGTGGCCTGCGACTCCAAGTATTCCCCGGCGGCGTCCGGACGTGCTCTATTCGTCCTGGGCGGCTTCCGCCAGGGCCCGCATGCTGGCGATCATCTCGCCCCGCCGGTGGGTCCAGCCCATGGACAGCAGCGTCGCGGCCGTGAGGCCTAGCAGCCCGGCCAGGGCCACGACCAGGTGCGCGCCGATGGCCTGAGCGGCGGCGCCACCGATTAGGATGCCCAGCCCCTGGGCGGCCAGCAGCCCGGATTGAGCCAGCCCGAACGCGCGGGCCCGGCCGGAGTCGGGCACGCTCTGCACGAACGCCGCCGCGGCGGCGAGCTGGAAGGCGCCGCCGACGCCGGACAGGGCCAGCAGCCCGAGCACCACCCACAGTGGTGGATTCGCGATCGTGCCGATCAGCGGAGCGCACGACAACATGGCCAGCCAGCCCATCACCCGCAACCGGGTGGAAGGCTTGACCAGCCTGCCGACGGTGAACGCCCCTATCACCGTGCCGACCGGCATGGCGGCCATCATCAGGCCGACGTCGATGGTCGTGCCGCCGAGCGCGTGGGCGTAAGGGGCGGCCAGGCCCTCGGGAATCACGTAGAAGCCGGCCAGCCAGCCGAACAGCACCAGCGACCGCAGCAGCGGGTTGCCGAAGACGAGCTCGGCGCCGTGCCGGGCCACCGACCACAGCGAGGGCCGCTCGCTCTGCTCGCCCACCGGCGCAGGCCTTCGTTTCACCCAGGTCACCACGATCAGCCCAGAGAGCAGGAACGAGAGGGCGTCGAGGGCCAGGGTCCTGGACGGGTTAAGCAGCGTCACCACGGCCGCGCCCGCCACGAAGCCGACAATCTGACTGGCCTGGAAGGTGATGTTGCCGATCGCGGACCCGAGTACGTATTTGTCGCCCGGCAGCACGTCGGGGAGCAGGGCCGAGCGCGCGGACGAGAACGGCGGCCCGAGCAGGACGGTGCCGAACAGCAGGACGCACAGAAGGGTGAACGGCGCCCCGGGGATGGCCATGCCCGCCACGAGGATGGCCCGGAGCACGTCGCAGCCGATCATGATGCGCCGGCGCGGGAACAGGTCGGCCAACCCGGCCAGCAGGGGGCCGCCGATGATCGGCGGCAGGTACGTCAGGGCGTAGGCCAGCGCGGTGAGGAACGCCGAGCCGGTCCGGTTGTAGACCAGGATCGCGATCGCGACCTGGGCGAACTGGTCACCGGCGTAGGAGAGCACCTGAGCCGTCCACAGCGCCCGGAACTCCCCGACGGCGAAGACCTCGCGGTAGGACGCCTGCCGCTCGATCGGGCGGCGGTGCCGGCCCTGCTGGGCGTCGAGCATGGCCAGGTCGGGTGATGGCTCTGTCGGCGCCGGCGGCGGTGGGTGGCCGCTTGATGTGGGCGGCGTGAGTGGTGTGGGTGGTGTGGGTGGTGTGGGACCGGACGGGGCATTTTCCGGTGGAGCGGGCGGCGGGGGTGAGGATGCCGCCGGGGCGGGAGGGGGGAGGGCGGATGCGCGCCCGGTCCGGGGTGTCCGGCTTTGTGCCGGGCTGGGCCTTGACTGTTTCGTGTCGCTGGTTCCGGCCGGTCCCGGCTTGCCGTTCCTGGCCGGACGGCTTGATCTACGGGCTGGCTGGCCCGGCGGGACTGCTTCTTGGCCGGGCGGGCTGGAAGCCTCCTGACCGGGCAGGCCGGGCGGAGAGGGGGTCGGCGCTGGCCGGGTGGAAGGGCCGAGCACGGGCGACGAGGTGCCGGGCGCTGGATCCGCCGGGCCGTCTCTGCGCGCTTGCGCCGCGGTCGTGCCGGCCTCGGCAGGCGGCGCCGACAACGGATGCATGGTCAGCTTGACAGGAGCAGGCGACGACCCGTTGGCCGTGAACCTGCGCTGCGCCGCGCTGTGCGAGGACCCCCTGTTCCCCTCTTCCTGCGGCACCGGGCGTCCTAGTCGAGCTCCTGAGGGCCGTGGCGACCTTGACACGGCATGATCCTTGGATTCTGGTTGCTCATCTATGAGTTTCCCGGTCGGGGCTCCTTGTCCTGGCTATGGATACGGTCACAATGACGTTCGTCACTCTCTGTAGCCGACGGGGGTCACGAGTCGTTGTACCCACGTTGCCTACCGTGTCGGATTACTCACGACTTCGCAAGAGCCCAGCTAATGATCATCTCGTGATGGGTGCTACATTGCGCTACCGAACGGATGCTGACCGGTGTCATCGATTCCGCTTTGCCGCCGGCGCGATCCTCCCCTATGCTGAGACGGTTCCCGACGGCGGGCGCCAAGGGTCACGGCGGCTAGACCGCCGGAGCCCCCATCGTCTAGCGGCCTAGGACACCGCCCTTTCAAGGCGGCGGCACGGGTTCGAATCCCGTTGGGGGCACGGTCACCGCCAGTCGGTGACACACGAGGTCCTGTAGAGCAGCTAGGAGTGCTCGCCACCCTGTCAAGGTGGAGGTCGCGGGTTCAAATCCCGTCGGGACCGCTGGGACACGGTGGCATGCCTGCCCCGGCCCCACGGCCGGAGGTAGCGCCCGGAGGCGTGAACCGGATCCCTGTGAGGTCAGGTAGCTCAGTCGGTATGAGCGTCCGCCTGAAAAGCGGAAGGTCGACAGTTCGATCCTGTCCCTGACCACTGCAGCCACTCTGAACAGCGGAAACAGCGCTCAGGCGGAAGCCGCCGCCCGGGAGGCCCCCGGGCACAGCGCTCCACCACATTCCGCTTTCGGAGGCATCATGACCGGCCAGAAAGTCGGCCGCGGCTCCCGGCGCAACCTTGACGCCGGGACCTTCCAGCCCATGATCGACAGTTTCGATCTGCACCTGCGCGCCGAGCACAAGGCCGCCAAGACCGTCCGCACCTACGTAGAAGCGGCGCAGTGGCTCGCCGCCGAACACCTGATCCCCGCCGGGCTCACCGACTGGGCCGATGTCCGCGCCCGCGATGTCCAGCAGTGGATCGTGACCCTGCTCGGCCGCTACTCCGACCAGTACGCCAACAACCAGCACCGCGCGCTACAGCAATTCTTCCGCTGGTACGCCACCGAGGATCCCGACGATCCGCGCCCCAACGCCATGGCCGGGCTGAGGCCGCCCAAGCTCGATGAAAAGCTGGTGCCGGTGTTCACCGCGGCCGAGCTGGATGCCCTGCTGGCCACGTGCAAGGGCGGCGGCTTCCAGACGCGCCGTGACGCCGCGATCATCTCCCTGTTCCGCGACAGTGGCGTCCGCCTGGCCGAGCTGGCCAAGCTCACCACTGAGGATCTGGCCCTCAAGGCCCGCACCGCGGTTGTGACCGGCAAGGGCAGCAAGCAGCGGACCGTCAAGATCACCTATGACACCGCCCGCGCGCTCGACCGCTACCTCCGCGAGCGCGCCCGCCACCCGATGGCGGCCCGGCCCGCGCTGTGGCTCGGGATCCGCGGCGGCGGCCCGATGACTGAGAGCGGCATTTACCAGATGGTGCGCCGCCGGGGCCAGCAGGCCGGCGTCGCCGTGCATCCGCACAAGTTCCGGCACCACTTCTCACACACGTTCCTTGACCGTGGCGGCGCCGAAGGCGACCTGATGGAACTGAACGGCTGGTCCGGCCCGCAGATGCTCGCCCGCTATGGCCGCAGCGCCCGCGCCGCCCGCGCTCTGCGCGCCTACGACCGCATCATGGATGAGGGCGCCACCGGCTGAATCCTCCCCGCTCAATAGCGCCCGTCCGGATCCAGGCTGGACGGGCGCTATTGCTATGTCCCAAGAAATGAGACGGCGCAGCAGAGCCGCGCGTGTCGGATCTCGATCGTTATGAATTTCCGGCCCACAAGGGTGCATTTTGGATTGCCGATTTGATCTGTTAGCGCCGATGGTTCCTATATGTGTGCCATCACGTGCGCATAAGAGGCGCAGCGCTGAACGGTATGCACTTGACAATCTCATCGTACAGTGCCTGGCAGTCTGCTCAGAGTGGCTGCAATCACCAGAGCATGACCTCCATTCAATTAGGCGGCGCGGGAGTAATTACCCCGCCGGTCACGCGAAAGAGGCCACGCCGAAATGACCAGAACCGACGCGAGTATGCGAGCAAGCATCGCGGCCAGCGAACGATGGGCGCACACTGCCGACCGGGCAGCGGCCACGGCACCGGCCCGCGCCGGCCTGGACGCGCGCTTCGAGGCCGAAGTCGACCCGGACGGCACTCTCGATCCCGCCGAGCGCGCCCGGCGGGTCACGGCCAAACGCCGGGCACACTTCACACGGCTGGCGCTCAAGTCGGCTCGCAGCCGCCGCCAGGCCGCAGCGGCGCGCCAGGCAACCCAGGAAAGGCAGACCGAGGCACAGGCTGGCCGTACGGCGGCCGAGCTGCGCGCGCTCGCGGACGAACTAGACGGCGCCGCAGCGCCGACGGCCGATACTCCAGATCAGTGCTCAGCCGGACAGCACAGCGACCTCCGGTGACCACAGTCACCGGGCGGACCTATACCGCGACGAGACCGCGCGGGTTCGCGCACTGGTCGCCGCGGCCGGACACGCTCGACCTGGTGCGCGGTGTGCTGGAGGAATACGCCGCGCAGCTCCCGCTGACCGCTCGGCAGATCTTCTACCGGCTGGTCGGGGCGCACGGGTTCGATAAGACCGAGACCGCCTACGCGCGGC
>DATAWQ010000060.1:0-60582 GCA_036267135.1 Streptosporangiaceae bacterium
AGATCGTCGAGTCGAACCTTCAGCGCCTCGGCCTCGACACCCTGGTCAACAACGCCGGCGTTGAGATTGGTGGACTTCGGCGATGCGTGGGGCAAGGGTGGACATCGGGACACGTCCCGGTCGGCCCAGGAGACGAACCCGTCGGCCCGGCCCGCCGGGTAAGGGAGAGGATCCGGCATCGTGGACATGAAGCTCGAGGTGGTCGTCATCGCTGTCGCGGACGTCGGCCGCGCGAAGGAGTTCTACGGAGGACTCGGCTGGCGGCTGGACGCGGACTTCCCCTTCGACAACGGTTTCCGCGTCGTCCAGTTCACGCCGCCCGGCTCCGGGAACTCGATCCAATTCGGCACGAACATCACGTCGGCCCCGCCCGGCTCGGCCCAGGGTCTGTATCTGATCGTCTCCGACATCGAGGCTGCCCGCGAGGAACTCGCCGCCCACGGCGCCGAGGTCAGTGAGGTGTTCCACGCCGGGACGCCGGGCGCTCAGTTCCAGCCCGACGGCACGAGCGGTCGCGTGAGCGGTTCCGCGTCCGACCACGCCAGCTACAGCTCCTTCGCCACGTTCAGCGACCCGGACGGCAACGGCTGGCTGCTGCAGGAGGTCACGACGCGGCTGCCTGGCCGGATCGGCGCTGCTGAGACCGCCTTCGCATCCGTGGCAGATTTGGCGAGCGCGCTGCGGCGGGCGTCGGCCGCTCACGGCGAGCACGAGAAGCGCATCGGCCAGGCCGACGCGAACTGGCCCGACTGGTACGCCGAATACATGGTGGCCGAGCAGGCCGGCACGGAGCTGCCTTCATGAGTGACTACGACGTGATCGTCTTCGGCGGCGGCGCACCGGGCGAGCACTGCGCGGCGGCGCTGGCCGCGCGCGGGCAGCGGGTCGCCATCATCGAGCGGGAACTGGTCGGTGGCGAGTGCTCGTATTGGGCCTGTATCCCGTCGAAGTCGCTGTTGCGCCCGGGGGAGGCGGTGCAGGGCGCGCGGGACGCGGCCGCGACCGCTCAGGTCGACATCGCGGCCGCGCTCGCCTGGCGGGACTACATGGTGTCGGACTGGTCGGACGCCAGTGCGGAGCGCTGGCTGACGAGCCGGGGCATCGACGTGCTGCGGGGCACGGGCAAACTGGCCGGCGCCGGCGCGGTCGAAGTCGACGGCGTCCGCCACACCGCGGAGCACATCGTGGTGGCGACCGGCGCGGATCCGATCGTGCCTCCGGTCCCGGGACTTGCTGATCTCGATGGTGTCTGGGGCACCCGCGAGGCGACGAGCATGAAGGCTGTGCCGCACCGCCTGCTGGTGCTGGGCGGCGGGGCCGCGGGCGTCGAGATCGCGCAGATCGTGCGGAGACTCGGCGGTGAGGCAGTGCTCGTCGAGGGCGCCGACCGCGTGATTCCGCGCGAGGCTCCGCCGCTGGGCCAGGCGCTCAGCGAGGCGCTGCGCCGGGACGGGATCGAGCTGGTGCTTGGCACGCACGCCATCGCCGCGCGCCGGGACGGGCAGGACTACGTCCTGCGGTTCGGTGACGGCCAGGAAGTGCGGGGCGACCGGTTGCTGGTGGCCACCGGCCGGCGCCCGCGCGTCGAGGGGATCGGCCTGGAGACGGTCGGCGTCGAGGCCAACCCGCGCGGGATCCAGGTGGACGAGTACCTTCGCGCGGGCGAGCGCCTGTGGGCGATCGGTGATGTCACCGGCGTCTGGCCGCTGACCCACGTCGGCGAGTACGAGGGCGACGTGGTCGCGGCGAACATCACCGGGGACGGGGACCTGCACCCGGCGAACTACGAAGCCGTTCCGCGGGTCACTTACACCGACCCACAGGCCGCGGCAGTGGGTGCGGTCGAGGCCAAGTACAGCGCCACCACCGCCCTGTCCGAGGTGCCGAAGACCGCCACCTACACCCACGCCTACGCCGAATCCAACGGGTTCCTGACACTGCTCAGCGACGGCGAGCGGCTAACCGGCGCCTACGCGCTCGGCCCCGAGGCCGGTGAGTGGCTGCAGCAGGCGACCCTGGCCATCCGCGCGCACGTCCCGCTCGACGTGCTCCAAGACACGATCCAGCCCTTCCCGAGCTTCTCGGGAATCTATGACGGCACGGTGCGGGCACTCCGGATGCAGATCATGGACATGCCGCCGCCGGCTAGGCCGATGGACGCGCAGATGGCCCGCCTGCCGGAAAAGTCATGACACACCAGCCGGCACTGCCACCAACAACCCGACAGGCTCCGGGCCCCGGCTGAACCGGGTCACACTGCCGCAAGCCCCGGCCGAGAGCCCCTAGGGCCGGCTCGGCGACGACCGGACTCGCTGGTAGTGGCGGGCGGCCCGGACGCGGTTGCCGCAGGCCACCGAGCACCATTCCCGCCGGGGGTGGGTCTTCACGAAGTAGAGGACACAGCCGGGGGCACGGCAGGCCCGCAGTCTCGCGGCGCCGTCCCCGCCGAGGAGCCCGATGGAGTCCTCGGCGACACGGGCGAGCCCGGCCGTCACCGGTGAAACGTGCGCCTGGGTGCCTTGTTCGAGGTGCCCGCCGCGCAGCGTGAGGGCTGGCGCCGGTGCTTCGGCGGCTATGGCGTTCACCTGCCCGAGGGCGTCGCCGAGGGCGCTGGCCGCGGCTGCGGCCTGGCTGGGGTCGGCGGTGACGAACGCCGCGAGCCGGCGGACCGCGTCACGCAGCCCGCGGGCCTTGGTGAACTCGGCGTTCGTGGCCCGCGCGCCCGCACGCTCGACGCCCACCGCGTCGAGCCAGGCGTCGACGTCCTGCGGCGTTTGCAGGTCGTCCCGAAGGCCCTCGGCGCCCGCCCAGATCGTGCTCATCAAGCGCACCGCCACCGGCTCATCGGGGAGCATCCAGGCACGGGACGGAACCTCGACGGACATGCGCCTCAAGTTATCACGGGTGATCGTGATTGCATCCGTTAGTGGCTTGTGATACACCTCTAACGGGTGAACAACCATCAACTCGTTAGAGCGCCATCAACTCCTGAGAGCGCCGTGAACTCCTGAGAGCGTAGGTGGGCCGGGATGCCGCAGACCCGCCGGACGGCCGATACCGGGTTCCACGCCGGCGAACTGGCCGTCCAGCGCCGGGCCGGGGTCGAGGCCGAGGCTGCCCGCCTGTCGCCGATGATGGAGCCCGCCGAACTCGGCGGCGGAATCACCAAGTTCCTGGCTGGCCGCACGTTCGCCGCGCTGACCGCGCGGGACGAGGCCGGGCGGCTGTGGGTCACGCCGCTGACCGGGCCACCGGGGTTCCTGACCGTGGCCTCGCCGACGACGCTGCAGATCAGCGCCGCGATTTCCGCGGGTAACCCGCTGCACGGCCTGCCGCCCGATCAGCGGGTGGGGATGATCGTGGTGGAATTCGCCGCGAACCGGCGGGTCCGGCTCAACGGGACCCTCGCTCAGGTCACCGGCGGGCGCCTGACGCTGGAGGTCGAGCAGGCCTACGGCAACTGCCCGCAGTACATCCAGCAGCGGGTGCTCCGCCTCGGCTACCCCGGCCTGGCCGGGTCCGCGGGGGTCCGGCGCGACACGGCTCTGTCGCCCGACGACGCCGGCCTGATCCGGGGGGCGGACACGTTCTTCCTCGGCACCACGCACCCGGAACGCGGCACCGATGCCTCCCATCGCGGCGGCTCGGCTGGCTTCGTGCGGGTGGAGGGCAATCAGCTGTGGTGGCCCGACTACCCGGGCAACAAAATGTTCAACAGTTTCGGCAACCTGGCGGTCAACCCCGAGGCCGCCCTGCTGTTCCTCGACTTCAAGACCGGCCGCACCCTCCAGCTCTCCGGCACCGCGCAGATCGAGTGGGGCGAGCCAGGCCGGCCCGGTGACGACGGGCACACCGGCCGCCTCGCCCGCTTCACCCTCCAGCAACTCGCCGCCGGCCGGTTGCTGGCCGCCCGGCAGACGATGCACCGCCCCTACCCGCTCAACCCCGGCCTCACCGGCTGACCCCTCAGGATTCGGGAAGCACAGGGTTCGGGAAGGCTACGGTTTCGTGGCGATACCGCAGTAGCAGCTCAGGCCGGAGCTGGCCGTGGCGGCCCGGCTGGAGCCCCACCACTGGGCGAGCGGCAGCAGGCCCGGGCCGGTCATCTCCATGCCATCGAAGAACCGGGCCACCGTGGCCCGGTCCCGGGGTGTGATCGTCAGCGACGAGCTGGCGTTGTAGCTGCGGGCCATCGCCGCGGCGGTACCGGCCTCGATGTCGCTGGCGGCGTGCGCGATGACCAGGTAACTGCCGGGCGCGAGGTCGGCCACGATCCGGGAGATCATCCGGTGTGGGTCCTCCGCGTCGAGGATGAAATGCAGCACCGCGATCAGCAAGACAGCGACCGGGCGGCTGAAGTCCAGGGTCCGCCGCGCGCCGGCCGAGATCGTCTCCCAGTCCCGCAGGTCGGCCTGGATATAGTCCGTCTTCCCCGCCGGGCTGCTGGTCAGCAGCGCCTGCGCGTGGCTGATCACCACCGGGTCATGATCCACGTAGACGATCCGCGACTCGGGCGCGGCTCGCTGCGCCACGTTATGGGTGTTGTCGGCGGTGGGCAGCCCGGTTCCGATGTCCAGGAACTGGCGGACACCCGCGGCCGACAACTCGTCCACCGAGGTGATCAGGAAGCGCCGCAGCATCCGGGCGACGAGCGGCAGCGCGGGCATGGCCTCCAGCACCTGCTCCCCGGCCACACGGTCGGCCCGGAAGTTGTCCTTGCCGCCGATCCAGTAGTTCCACATGCGGGCCGCGTTGGCGACGCTCGTGTCCAGGCCGGGAAGCCTGCCGCCGTCACTGTCTTTCGCGGCCTCCGCTGAGTCCTGCGTCACGGCATGCTCCTTTTCTGACTGGCTGGTGGCCGGGCGGCGACGGTTCGGTGGCCACCGTTCATTATGAAATAAGAAATCATGACAATGAACGGTGGCCATAGAAAAGCCCAGCCAGGCGCCGGCAGAGCCACTGGCTGACGCGCGTCAGCCAGTCGTCCAAGGGCCGGAGTACCTCAACGAAATCGGCGCGCCGGCGCGGGCCGACGACCTCGGCGCACTCACCAGTGCCGCGACCGCGTACGGACTGGAGCTGGCGAACTGGTACGGCGTGCGGATCGCCGTCGACCCGGAGGAACTGGACCCCGAACCGCCGTCTGATCCCGGTGAACTGGCCGCGCTCCTGGACGTCGAAGAACGCCTGGGCGCCACCGACCCGTACCGGCAGTTGGGCCAGCTCGCGCGCCTCATCCTGCGCAAGACACGGACCGCCGCAGCAGGCCACTGACGACCGGGCCGGATCTAGCTCGTCCCGGGGTGAACCGGAGAAGGATCGCGCACGTGCTACGGGTGCCGAAAACCTTCGACAGACGGGTGGTTTGGTGATGAAGTTCACTCTCCGGCGGGCAGGCGGGATGTCCTGGACGGTACGCGCGGTGGTGGCTGCCGTCCTGGTCAGCGGCTCCACCGCGACAGCAGCGGGTATCGCCGCCTCGGCCCAGGCCCAGATCCAGCCACCCCGCGCGGGCGCCGCAACCGTGGTCCATGTGGCCACGCGCCCCGGATTCGGGAAGATGCTGGTTACCGTCAGCGGCGGGCATTCGCTGTACGAGATCCCGGGCGGGAGCTGCACCGCCGGTTGCCAGAGCATCTGGCCCCCGCTGCTCATGCCCACCGGCAAGACCACCCCGAAGGGGGCATCCTGCCTGAAGACCGCGAAGCTCGGCAAGGAACTCCAGGTCACCTACCACGGGCAGCGGCTGTACACGTACACCGGCGACACCGGGCACAGCGTGAACGGCAACGGTCTGGCCGGATTCGTCGCGGCGAAGGTGACCATGGCGTGCCCCTGAGGGTCGGCTGACCCGCGCCGGAGGCGGGGATGGCCGTGCCGCCCGTCCCCGCCTCGCCTTCGGGCGTGTCCTACCGGCGGCAAGTGACGTAGCCTTCTCTCGGTCTGTGCGAGCCCGCGTATTGTGCAGGTGGGCCCCGCCCCCTGGACCCGCGCCTTCGACCGTGGAGAAAGATGCCCAGGAAAGTTCAGCCGTACGGCTCCGGCGATGACACCGAGGCCGCCGCGCTTGCCCGGTCCCGTGGGAACCCCGCACCGGGCTATGTGAACGAGCTGGCCGCCACGATGATGATCGGGGAGGTCGCCGTGCAGGCGGTCGAGGCTGTCCGGGCCCTGAACCACCTGACGGCCGACGCCGGGGAACTGGCCGGTCCTGGCGAGGCCTGTGAGGTTGTCGGCCGGCTGGCGCTGATGGGCCACGAGCTGCCCCAGCTATGTGAACAGCTCGCCCGGTTTCTGGTCGCGCAGGGGGAGGACGGTCATCTCGTGCGCGGTGCCGGCGGCGACCCCGACAGCGTGCTGCTGGAGGTGTCCGAGGCGCTCACCGCGGCCGGCCGGGCCGCGGACATGATGGCGGCGGCGCTGGCCGAGGCCGGGGTCAAGGCGGCCGGCCTGGACCTTCCGTCCCGGTAGACACCGAACTGCCGCCATTCTCTTTGTATCAAGCGCGAGTGCGTGCCCTCCTTACCTACGTGGGGATTAGGCGCCGCTACGGCCTGCTTGCGCGGTGGTGGCAGGAAACCCGTATCGCCTCGTCTCCTGATATTGGCCCCGACACGGCTCCTCGTTCGTTCGTGGGGGCCGTACAAGGCGCCGGAGGAGGTGAATTGAATGGCTATCACGATCACCAAGGTCGAGAAAATCGAGGCGACCCGGATGCACACGGATCCCAGCCAGCTCGCCTGAGCATGTTATTCAGTGCCCCTGAACAGATGTCAGGTTATCGCAGCTCAGAGCCGTGATAACGAGATCGTTTAGGGCAGCTTTGAGCAGTGCTCTCATGCGGTGGGTGGCACCCCGGGGCAGTTCGGGGTGCCACCACCTGAGCCGACCGAAGGGTAGTGAGTATATGCGCGGCCGGCCGCGGCTCAAATCCGTGACGGTGCATAGCTCGCAAGGCCAGCTGATTGTCTGGCAGCGGGCGTTGAAGCGAATCTACATCGACGATGACGCTGGCAGTATCGCAGCGATATTGCGGCTTCTCGCGACCGGTGAATACCTCATTCCAGAACTGCGTCAGGCAATGACGGACCAGGGATTCACGGTCTGCGACGACGATATCGAAGCTGTGCTGGCCACACTGGATGATCTTGGTGTGCTGGAGGACGCGGATGGCGATGATGTTTTGCCGGACGCGGTACGGGAGCGGCACCAGAGCAATCTCCGTTTCTACGATCTGTTCTCGCGGCTAGAGCGCACGAGCGCGTCGTTTCACCGGTCGGCGGAGCAGGCGCGGGTATTGCTGCTCGGCGCGGGCGGGCTGGGCTCGGGGATCTTGCAGTCCCTCGCCGGAATCGGCGTCGGGGAAGTGGTCATCGTGGACACCGACACCGTGGAGACCAAGAATCTGGCCCGGCAGTTCGTCTACCGACTCGACTCGGTAGGGCAGCCCAAGGTGACGGCGGCCCGCGACTGGGTGATGTCGTACTCGCCGGGCACGCGGGTGACGCCGGTGCATGAGCGCGTCGCCGACGCGGCGGCGGTGGCCCGCCTTGGCGCCGGGGCTGACGTCGTCGTCTGCGCCATCGACTCGCCGGACGACGTCCACCTCATCGTCAACGAGGCCTGCTTCACGCTGGGCATCCCCTTCGTCGCCGGCGGGCTCAGCTACTCGACGCTGTCTTACTGGTCGGTGGACCCCGGCCGTACACCCTGTCGGCTGTGCCTGGAATGCCACCGTAACGACGAGGCGCTGACCCTGCCCGCGATCTTGCGGCAGCCTCCACTCATCGAGCCGAGGCCGGTCAATCGCGCCACCGGACCGGTCGTCCAGCTCATCTCCGGGCTCATGTCCATGGAAGTGATGCGGTACCTGACCAGGACCGATCCGCCGGTTGCCGCCGCGGCCTATCAGGTGATCGAACTGGCCGACCAGATGGAGACGGCCCGCGCGCCGTGGCAGCGGCACCCGGCCTGCCCGCTGTGTGCTGCCGCGGACCCGGCAGCCCTGGCTGAGGCCGGGGCCGCGCAGACCGCCGGAGCTGGCAGGTGACCGGGGCGCGGCAGGTGACCGGGGCGCGGCAGGTGACCGAGGCGCAGCAGGAGGCCGTGGCGGCAGGCCGGTACGCCGCGCTTACCGTCGTGCGTGACGGCGACGGATACGTGCTCGGCAGCCCGCGTTCGCCGGATTTCGTCGCGGTGCCCGATATCGGCGGCCAGGTGGTGCGGTGGCTGCAGGACGGCGCCAGCGTCGGCCAGTGTGACCGGCGTGCCGCGGAAATGGCCGGCGAACCCGTCGACGTCACCGGCTTCCTCGACGGGCTGGTGGCGGCAGGACTGCTGGCCGTCGATGACGGGGCCGAGGATGTCCAGGCGGCGCCGGAAGGGGTCGCCGGGTGGAAGCGCACCTTGGGCCGTACCCTGTTCGGGCCGGCGGGCTTGACCGGGCAAGTCCTGCTCGCCGCGGCCGCGGTCGTGGTCATGGTGAGCCAGCCGCAGGTACGGCCGACCTATACCGACGCCATCGCGACCAGCGTGCCGCTGCTGAGCATCCTCATCATCTGTGTGATCGGCACCGCGCTGGGACTGGCGCATGAATTCGCCCACGTCCTGGCCGCCTGGGCGGCAGGCGTGTCCAGCCGGGTCTCGATCAGCCGCCGCATGGTCGCCATCGTCTACCAGACCGATCTCACCCGGCTGTGGAGTGTGCCCAGGCGTTCGCGGATCGTGCCGCTGCTGGCCGGCATCGTCTTTGACGGCGCAACCATCGGGATCCTCACCGTGCTGGAGCTGACCGGCCTCGACGGCGTGTCCCCGTTCGCCGGGCACCTCATCCGAGAGATCGTCTTTCTGAACGTCAGCGCGATCGCCTTCCAGTTCCTGATCTTCATGCGCACCGACATGTATGCCTTGTTCGTTCTCGCGACCGGCTGCAAACACCTGTGGGACACCAAAGGAGCGGTCAGCCGGCGGGCGGTCGGCCGGGCCACCGCCGAGGACCTCGCCCTGCTGGAGGTGGCCGGGCGCCGGGAGATCTTCTGGGCGAAGATCTTCTTGTGCCTGTACGCACCGGGCGTGCTGTTCACGACGTGGTACTTCGTCGCCTACGCCCTGCCAGCGTTGCGGAAGATCATCATGGCCGCCCTGCACGCGGCGATCGCCAATCCCGTCAGCGTGAGCGGCGCGGCCGGGGCCGTCGCCTTCGCACTCACGGTCGCATCCACCGGCTACGTTCTGTGGGGCCTGGCGCGGACACTCAGCAAAATCGGCCGCCAACTGAGCACCCGGTGCACCCGTGCGGGCAGGCTGGTGGGTGAGCGCGGGGCGGGTGCTCAGCAGCCCCGGCCGGGTCAGCTCTGAGCGGGAACGTTGCGGATCACGAACATGCTGTCGATCTTGCCGTCGCGAACGGTGAAGTAGTTCGTCATGATCAGCGGGTCGGGCAAGCCGGTCTTGTCGTAGTCGCCGTCGAAGGCGGCGCGGACCAGGGTGACGCCGTGGTGGTCGATCACCTCGGTGACGCTCATGGTGACGCGGTCGCCGGTCATCTCTTTGGCCGCCCAGGTGCGGATTGCCTCAGCGCCCCAGAACTCGCGGTGGGCGTCGTTGACCAGAGCGTCGTCGGCGAAAGTGGCGACGACGCCATCCAGGTCGAAGGCATTGACGGCCTTGATGTGCTCGGCCAGGACTCCGGTGAGCGTAGTGCCGGTCATGGTGTTCTTCTCCTCGTTTGGCGTGCGCCGCCTGCTGGTGGCAGTTCAAGGCTCGCCGTTCCGGCTGCGGGAGGCTCAACAGCGAAGATCGCGGTTGTCTCTCCGGTAGGGGGAGGGTTGAGGATGAGCGGTATGGGCACACGGCTGACGATTGGTGACTTCTCCCGCGCCACTCATCTGAGCGTGAAGACGTTGCGCCACTACCACCATGTCGGGCTGCTAGAACCCAGCTCTGTCGACCCGCACACGGGGTACCGGTACTACAGCGGCGAGCAGGTCCCGCTCGCACAGGTCATCCGCCGGCTGCGGGACCTGGAGATGCCCATCCCCGACGTCAAAGCCGTCCTGGCCGCTCCCGAAGCGTCACTTCGCAACCGTGTCATCGCGGCGCATCTAGACAGCCTGGAGACCGAACTCGCCCGCACCCGGGAGGCCGTCGGGGCCCTGCGCGACCTGCTGCAGCGCCCCGAGGCGTCGCTCACGGTCGAGCACCGCACGGTGGCGGCCGCACCGGCGGCCGCCATCTCGCAGAACGTCGACCGGGAGGACATCCTCGCCTGGTGGCAAGGCGCCCTCGGCGAACTCCACGCCGCCGTCCATGCCCAGAATCTCACCCCGGCCGGCCCCAGCGGCGGCCTGTACGGCGGCGACATCTACCTCCACGACCGCGGCCAGGCCACGGTCTTCCTGCCCGTCGAGGGCACCCCTCGGGCCATCGGCCGCGTCGTCGCCCTCGTCGTGCCGCCGGCCGAACTGGCCATCACCTGCCATCGCGGGCCGCTGAACGACGTGGACCTTACCTACGGCGCGCTCGGCGTCTACACCGCCAGCCACGAAATCGGCATCGACGGCCCCCTCCGCGAGTACTACCTCTGCGGAGCACACGACACGCTCGACCCCGCCCAGTGGCAGACCGAGATCGGCTGGCCCATCTTTCGCGCCGACACCGACTAGGGCGGGCCGTGCGCGCTGCCTTTTGCTCGCCGACGCTATGTGTTCTGCTGGATAAACCACTGCTGCGCGTCCTGGCCCGCGCCTTGGTCAAGGCCGTCCGTGCATGACCAGTTCCGGTGGAATTGGGTGGGATCGTTGAGGTCGTTGGACTGGATGAGCTGACCTTTAGCGAGCTTGGTGATGATGAGGCCGAACTTGCGGGCGTGCAGGTACCGGAGGAAGCGTGGTGCGGACACCGGGGCGTTGTCCCAGCATGCCCAGGGTGCGTTCGCCCGGGCGTAGTCGGCCCACTCACCCTCGACGACGGGGGCGTGCCCACTGTTGGCGATGTACCCGAACACGGCGTCCCACTGCCGGTACTGGTACCGGCCCCAGGGGCGGTGCTCGCTGTATTCGAGGGGCCCGTCGCCGGTGATGTGGTAACGCCACGCCTCGTTCAGGTCGCTTCCCGCGCTGATGCCTTCGACCCAGAACAGGTTCGAAGCCCGCGCGCGGATGTAGTCGGCCAAGGCTTGCATCCCGATGTACTGGATACCGCGGCACACACCCCCGTAGTGCCAGAACACCCACCCGCACGGCGCCCGCTGGGCCGGCTCGTTGAAGATGTCGAATATCACGTTGGGGTCTGACCCGAAATGGGAGGCGATGGAACGCCAGAAAGCCAGGCTGCGCCCGGTCGGCATGGACTCCTCGAGCGCGGTGGGGTCGAGTTGCCACTGAAGGTTCAGTACCACGACGAGATCGCGTGCCTCGGCAAAGTGCACCTCGGTGATGACGTCGGCGAGAAACGCGTGATTGACGTAGCCTGCGGTGCTGACGAGATTCGCCTGACGGATCTGCAGCCGGACGGTGTTGGCGCACCAGTGGTCCGCGGCCGCGATGATGCCCGCCTTGTCCGCGACCATGCCGGCGGCGTAGTCGGTGCGGGCCAGTCCGGTGAGGCTGATCCCGTACGGGATATACCGCCCGGTGGAGCCGTTGACGACTGTCTTACTGACGTGGAACGGCCCGCGCACGTGCTGACACGCCCGCGATCCCGTACCGGCCGGTGTCAGACCGGTTCCTCCGGTGCCTGCCGCCTGGGAAACCGCCTGGGAAGTTCCGAAACCAGCGCGCCAAGCAGCCACCCCGCCCGCCGCCACAGCGGCCACCAGGACAACGACGAGCAAGAGAATCAACATGGGCCGCCCGACACGACCTGAGGTCAGCGCTGGAGATTCTCTCATCATCAAGTCCCACTGGAGTAACGGCGCTCACATAACTGCGCAGGAATACACCCGGCGGGCCTTCGCACCTTTCGTGAGCTAGCAGATGCCTGAACACCATACAGAATTGCACCATCCGCGCGTTGGCGATCCCGCAGCCGACGCAGCCTCACCCCCCGGCGGCGAGTCCCAGAGCCGAGCTCAGGGCGGCAATGATCGTCCCGCCGACGGTGATGGCCAGGAACGACCGGGTGAAGCTGGTGCGGAAGAATCTGTGCCGCAGCCAAGCGAGAATAACCAGTTCGATGGCCACGACGGCGATGGCGGCGCTGATCGCGGCGGCGTACCCGGGGATGAGGAACGGCAGGGTGTGGACGATGCCCCCGGCGAAGGTCCCGCCGCCGGTGATCACGCCGCGCAGCACGGGCCGGCCGCGTCCGGTCAGATCCCCGGTGTCGGACAGGCCTTCGGCGAAGGCCATGCTCACTCCCGCGCCCAGGGCGGTCGCGGCGCCGGTGAAGAACGCGGTCAGGGGCCTGTGGGTGGCCAGGGCGACCGCGAAGATGGGCGCCAGGGTCGACAGCGCCCCGTCCATCAGCCCGCTGAGCGCGGGCTGGACGCGGGTGAGCAGGAACGACTGGGTCATGTCATCGATGTTCCCGGCCTGGCGGCCCGCCGTCGTCGTGCGTGGGAAGCGTCTTCTGCCTGCTCAGCCTGGATGCGGCGGCATGGGCATGTACTGCGCGAGTAGTAGCCGCCGGCCGGGTGCCTGGCTGATAGCGGCACTGCGTGATGCATGAGATTATCCCGGACTATGCGTGAAGACCTGCGGGAATCTCCCGAGTACGCCGCGGTCGCCGAGTATGTCCGGCGACTGCATGAACCGGCTTTCGGCAGGCCGCACCATGTCACCGACCTGGTCACGACGGCCGACGCCGGCCGCATCGTGGTGACCGGGTCGGTCTATGACGAACTCGAGGGGCTGCCACGCACAGCCTTGTACGAGGTGCGGGACGGCGGGCTGCGCGCGCTGACCTCCGGTGGCGGGTCAGCCAAGGCCGCCAGGTTCGCGCCGGACGGGTCCGCCCTGGCCTTCCTGTCCGACCGGGCCAAGGCCGAGGTGTTCCAGCTCTACCTGCTGGCCGACGGACAGCTAGGCGAGGCCCGGCCAGCGCCTGCTGTTCCCGGCACGGTCGAGTTTCTCGCGTGGTCACCGGATGGCACCCGGATACTGCTCGGGGCGGCTGGGCCCGGGGCGGAGATGGCTGACGCGCAGGGATCGGGAACGGCCGGCGCGGGCGAGTCCGGGCTGCCCTCGTGGTATCCGGAGGTCGAGACGGGGACGCCGGAGGATGCCTGGCGTGGCCTGTGGCTCTACACCCCGGTCTCGGGCGAGCTCGCCAAGGTCTCGCCCGACGGGCTGAACGTTTGGGAGGCGGCCTGGTCTGGCCCCGGGCATGTGCTGGCCATCACCAGCGAAGCGCCCAGCGAGGGCGACTGGTACTCCGCGGTGCTCAGCCGGCTCGACATCTCGACGGGTGAGGCCACCGAACTGCTCCGCAGTGACGTCCAGCTCGGGCTGCCCGCCGGGGCATCCGACGGTACAAGGGCTGCCGTGGTAGAGGCCGTATGCAGCGACCGGTGGATCGTGGCGGGGGACCTGATCGTGCTGGACCTGGTGGCCGGTACCAGGTGTGCCGTCGACACCGGTGGCACAGATGTCACCGCGGTCCAGTGGATCGACCCAACGCGGCTCGGCTACGTGGGCCAGCGCCATCTGGACAGCGTGGCTGGGATCGCGGACCTCGGGGAGGGTCCCCTGCCGGGGACGATCACCGCCAGCGAACTGGCCGCGTCCGCGCAGTCGTGGACGAGCTGGTTCTACCCAGCCGGGGCTTTCACGCCCGACGGCCGGGTCGTCGTGGTCCGGGACGATTACGGCACTCCGCAGCAGATCGCGATCGTTGGCGCGGGCACCGACCAGGTGCTGGCCTCGCTGGCCCATGCCGGCACCGACTACGTCCGGTCGGCCGCGGGTTCGGCAGCGAATGTCAGCTGGCGAGCACCCGACGGGACAGCGATCGAAGGAGTCCTGTGCACGCCCGCCGGAGCCGGCCCGTTCCCACTGGTCTTGCACGTCCACGGTGGGCCAATCGCGGCCTACCAGCAGAGCTGGATGATGCAGGACTACGCGGTCCCCCTGCTGGTCACCCACGGATATGCCGTCCTGTCGCCGAATCCGCGCGGTAGCTCAGGGCGGGGGCAGGAGTTCGCCGCCGCGGTGGTCGGCGACATGGGTGGCGCGGACACCTACGACTACCTGTCTGGGATCGATGCGATGATCGAGCGCGGGATCGCCGACCCAGCGAGGATCGGCACGATGGGCGTTAGCTACGGCGGGTTCATGTCGGCTTGGCTGGTGACCCAGGATCAGCGGTTCAAAGCCGCCGTGGCCGGGTCGCCGGTGACTGAGTGGTACAGCTTCACGTTCACCACCAACATCCCCCGCTGGGGACTGTGGTTCCTGGACGATGCCGATCCGGAGGAAATCGGCAACCAGGCGCACACCCGCAGTCCGGTTATGCACGCGAGCAAAGCCAGGACGCCGACCCTGCTGACGGCAGGCGCGAAGGACCGGTGCACGCCGGCCGGCCAGGCGAGAGAGTTTTATCAGGCCCTGATCGATCACGGCGTCGCCTCGGAACTGGTGATCTATCCCGGGGAAGGACACGGTGTCAGGCAGTTCCCGGCCGTGACCGACTACCTGACCCGGCTCGTGACCTGGTTCGAGAGGTACATGCCAGCGTAAGGGCTGCTGCTTGCTGACTCAGATCATGAACCTGAACGGTGGCCACCGGAACCATGCGCCTGGCTCACCGGCCAGCGCGGAGAGCGTCCGGAGGTCGACATGTTGCGTTCACCTCAAGGCGATCTGTGACGTGAACACTGGACATTTGCCGTGACCTGCCAGATTGTCATAACAAATGTGCCCACCTGCAGTAAGAGGATGGAGTAACGGTGACCAGCTCGGATAATCCACGCGGGCAGACGCACGACGCAACCGGATCAGCGCGGCGGTCGGGCAGGCCGATCGTGCCGGGGCTCAGCCGGCGCCGTTTCCTGCAAGCTACCGGACTCGGCGCCGCGGCAGCCGCGGGCCTCGGCGGCGGAACTGCGGCGGCCAGCACGGTCGGCCGGTCGGCGGCGTCCCACCCGCTGCCCAAGGGCTCGGCCGGGACCATCGCGGACCTGAAGCACGTGGTGATCCTCATGCAGGAGAACCGGTCCTTCGACCACTACTTCGGGACGCTACGGGGAGTCCGGGGTTTTGGCGACAAGCAGGCCCTCACGTGGCAGGGCGGGAACAGTATCTTCCAGCAGCCTGACCCGGCCCGCACCGACCTTGGGTACCTGCTCCCGTACAAGCTCACCGACCAGATCGACGGTGACCTCGACCACAGCTGGGAAGGTGACCACGAGGCCTGGAACGGCGGGTTGTGGAACAGTTGGGTTGCGGCCAAGACCGAAGAGACGATGGGCCACTTCACCCGGGACGAAATCCCGTTCCAGTACGCGGTCGCCGACGCCTTCACCATCTGCGATGGCTACCACCAGGCGATCATGGGACCCACCAGCCCTAACCGGATGTACCTCTGGTCAGGCACGTCATCGGGCTGGACCAGCAACCCCAGCGACTACGAAGTCGACTTCGGATCCGACGCCGGGACAGCCGAGGTAACGACCTACCCCGAGCTGCTGCAGGCCGCCGGGATCGATTGGCAGGTTTACGCCAACGACCAGGTGGGCGACAGCGGCGTCAACCCCGGTTACTTCCTAGGCGACTTCGGCGACAACCCGCTCTGGTTCTACCAGCAGTACAACAGCACCAACAGCCGCACAGGCGGCAAGAGCGAGCTCGCGAAGCGCGGGGCGGTCACGCCCTGGAAGACCGGCAAGGGTGCACCGCCCATGAGCAAAACCCATGCCGCGTACGTGCTGTCCTCGTTCATCAAAGCCGTCAGCAGCAACTCCCTCCCCCAGGTGTCGTGGATCGTTGCCCCGGCCGGCTATTGCGAACACCCCTCCTATACCCCCGACTACGGCGCCCACTATGTGAACACGGTGCTCCGCACGCTGTTCGCGAATCACGACCTGTGGAAGAACACGGCGCTGTTCGTCACGTACGACGAGCACGACGGGTTCTTCGACCACCAGCTCCCGCCCTTCCCCGGGCCGAGTGTCGCCAAGGAATACATCTCGGGGTTGCCGATCGGCCCCGGGACCCGGGTCCCGATGCTCATCTGCTCGCCGTGGACCCGGGGTGGTTACGTGGACTCCAACGTCTACGACCACACCTCGATGCTCCGGTTCCTGGCCGCCTGGACCGGGGTGCGACCGGTCAACATCACCTCGTGGCGGAAGTCGGTGACCGGCGACCTGACCTCCGCGTTCGACTTCCAGCACCCGGACTTCTCGATCCCAGCCGGCATCCCGACCCTCGAACAGACCTGGAAACTGACCCAGCTAACCGGCGGATCGACGATGCCTCCGGCCGAGGGCCACCAGAAGATGCCAGCCCAGGAGCCTGGCACCCGGCCGCACCGCCCGAGCGACCACCAGCCCTTCGCCGACGTGACGGTGAACCGCGGCACCAGCCAAGTGACCGCCGCGCTCACCAACACCGGCAAGGTCGGCGTCTCCTTCACCATCTATCCCGATGACTACCTGGCCGCCACCCCCACGCCGGTCACGGTGCTCCAGTCCTCCCCAGGCTCCTACGTCTGGGACGCGACCGCGACGGCCGGGAAGTATGCCTTCTCGGTCTACGGTCCTGACGGGTTCCTGACCAGCTTCGCCGGCCAGGTGGTGCCCGCAGGGCAGAACGCGGTCCCGGTCCCGGTCGTCACCGCCGCCCTGCAGTCCGGGGCGTCCAAGACCGTCGAGCTCACGCTGGCTAACGAGGGCCGGGGGCAGATTGTCTACACCCTGACCCCGAATGACTACGAGGGCTCCACCCAGACGGTCACCGTGAAGCACGGCAGCCCGCAGACGATTAGCTGGCCGACCAACCGGTATGGCTACTACGACGTGGTGATCACCGCCAGCACCGCTGACGGCTTCCGCCGCCGCTACGCGGGCCGCGTCGCCTGAGCGGCAGCGTCAAGGTGGTGCCTGGGAGCTGCTGGCCTCAGGCGCCACCCGTGGCCGGGGCCTGATGTGTGTGTCCACCAGCTGGAAGTTTCCCGCAGCAGGAATAGCACCGGCCGGCCTCGTGTTCTTGCCTCCTGTCGGTGCGTTCGTGTCCCCCGGGCTCTAATGACTGCCTTCATGGAATACCGTCCGGCTGGAGCCATGTTGTGCCTTTCGCCGTGAGGCGACCTGCGCGCCGGCTACGGCACGCCCTCGTGAGCACACGCTCCCGGGGGCGCTGTCATGTCCGGGCGCCCGGAAGGATCGGTGGGATGAGCCGCGTGGTTGTGGTCGGAGCGACCGGGCATATCGGCAGCTATCTTGTGCCGCGGATGCCCTGCGCGAGGCACTGGCCTGGCTGGTCGCCAACGGCCGGGCGGACGTCGAAGGCCAGCCCGTTCCTGCCGTCCCTGTCGGGCCGGATGTCAGTCCGACTGGTGGCCCGGCGGCTGGAGGTCGGTGTCGCTGAAGCTGACGTCGGCGAACCAGGAGCTGTTATTGGCCTGGCATGAGGCGCCAGATGACACTCCGTCCCCGGTGGCGATGGTGCCGTAATAGAAGTAGTCGGCGCGCCGTCGATGTCGCGCTGGCCATCCACATGCTGTATCACGTGCCCAGCCGGAAGGCGGCCGTCCGGGAACTGCGGCGGGTCGTGGCAGCGGGCGGCATGTGCATCGCGGTAACCAACGGCAGCCGGCACACCCGCTCGCTGCGCGCCCTGCTCTTGACGAGCTTGTGTGGGGGGATTACGATCCGGCCAAAAGTTAGGAAACTTAACTTACTAACGACGTTACCTGAATTCCGTCGAGGAGCGCCATGCATCTGCCATCACGCGCACCGGGTTCATCGGGCTCGAAGTCGTTGAGCCGCAACCGCCGTACGGGCCTGGTGGCCGCGGTTGTGAGTCTGAGCCTGGCGGGCGTGGTGATGGCGCCTGCCGTGGCGTCGGCAGCGACAACCGGCCTGGTGCGCATCGATCAGGCTGGGTACCTGCCGACAGACACCAAGATCGCGTATGTGATGGCGAGCGGTTCGCTGTCCGGTGAGACGTACAAGGTGGTCAACTCCTCGGGCGCCGCGGTGGCGTCAGGCAGCGTGACGACGACCAGTCGCGGGTCGTGGAACTCGGCGTATCCGGACGTCTACCCGATCGACTTCTCCACGGTCACCGCTCCGGGCACGTACCACGTGACCGTCAGCGGGCCGGCTTCTGCGACCTCGGACACCTTCAGTGTGGAGAGTGCGTCCTCGCTGTACGGCCCGCTCGTCGGCGACGGGGTGAACTTCTTCGAGAACCAGCGCGACGGCTCGAATCTGGTGAGCACGACCCTGAACCGGCAGCCTTCGCACCTGAACGACGCGAGCGCGACCGTGTATCAGACCCCGACGTTCGTCGCGGGCAGCGACGGGGGCACCGGAGACCAGATCAAAGGGAATCTGGCCCCCGTGTCGGGCGCAAGCCCAGTGAACGCCGAGGGTGGCTGGTTCGACGCTGGCGACTATTTGAAGTTCACGTTCACCACCGCGTACGCGGACGACCTTCTGTACGCGTCCGCGCTGGCGCTGGGGTCCAGTGCCCCGGCGTCGCTGACCACGGAGGCCCAGTACGGCACGACGTACCTGAACAATATGTGGAACTCCTCGACCAAGACCCTGTACCTGCAGGTGGGAATCGGCGAGGGTAACGAGACCACGTATCTCGGGGATCACGACCTGTGGCGGCTGCCGCAGGTGGACGACTCGGACAAAACCGCGGAGGACAAGTACGCGGCTGCGCACCGGCCGGCGTTCGAGGCCGCCGCACCGGGGGCGAAAATCTCACCGGACGTCGTCGGCCGGGTCGCCGCCGCTTTCGCTTTCGCTGCCCAGGACGATGAGCTGGCTGGGAACACCTCGGGCGCACAGACCGAACTCAACGACGCCACGTCGCTCTACGCCCTGGCCAACACATCCGCGGCGGAGAACGACAAGCTGGAGTCGACGTTGCCTGAGGCGTATTACCCCGA
The DNA here is from genome assembly GCA_036267135.1 of Streptosporangiaceae bacterium. Classification (GTDB taxonomy): domain Bacteria; phylum Actinomycetota; class Actinomycetes; order Streptosporangiales; family Streptosporangiaceae; genus PALSA-505. Next base: position 19,066 of record DATAWQ010000060.1, read on the forward strand.
GGGGATCTGGCACGACGCGATGGAACTCGCCGCGACCGAGATCGTGCGGGCCGAGCAGGATCTGGGCGAGTCCGAGTCTGCCTACTCGACGTACCTGACCCAGGCCGCGACCTGGGCGTCGGACTACATCGCCAGCGACTCGGGCCAGGACACGCTGAACCTGTACGACGTCAGCGCGTTGGCCCACGCCGACCTGATCACCGCGATCAAGGACGCGGGCTCGCCCTCGGGCCTGGCCGTGACCACCACCGGCCTGATCGCGAACCTGAAGGCGCAGGTCGCGTCGGCAGCCAGCGTGTCGGCCTCCGACATCTTCCGGGCGGGCGGGGACTACACGAACTTCGACGTGGACTCACACACCTTTGGGTTCATCTCGACCGAGGCGCTGTACCAGGAGGCGAGCGGCGACACGCAGTACGCGGCGTTCGCCGGGGAACAGCGGGACTGGCTGCTGGGCGGCAACGCGTGGGGCACAAGCTTCATGACCGGTGTCGGGACGACGTACCCGACATGCATGGGCGGGCAGTTGGAGAATCTCGATAGCCCAGTGGACGTGGGGGCAGTGGTCAACGGCCCGAACGGCACGGGCAACTTCTCCGGCGGGCTCGGCTCGCTGCAGTCCGGGATGAAGAAGTGCGAGAACGACTCGTTCACGACCTTCACCGGCCACGGTGCCGAGTACGTGGACGACGTGCGTTCCTGGCAGTCCAGCGAGCCCGCGCTCGACATGACCGGAAGCGTCATCCTGGCCGGCGCCCTGCAGCAGGCGGTCAGCGGCTCCACTCCGCCGGGCAACGACTTTTCGCTGTCGGTGTCGCCCAGCTCGGGCTCGGTGACCGCCGGCGGGTCAGCAACCGCGACCGTGGCGACCGCGGTCACCTCAGGCAGCGCGGAGTCTGTCGCGCTGACAGCGTCTGGCGCTCCAGGTGGAACGACCGTCTCGTTCTCGCCAGCTTCGGTCACCTCAGGGGCCTCGTCGACGATGACGATCGCGACGGCATCTTCGACCCCGGCGGGAACCTACCCGATCTCCATCACCGGCACCGCGGCGTCCGGGAGTCACTCGACGACGTACACGCTGACCGTCTCGTCTGGTTCGGGTGGCGGGTGCACGGCGGCGCAGTTGCTGGGCGATCCCGGGTTCGAGAACGGCGCCACCATCACACCGTGGACCGAATCCTCGACCCTGGGCTTCGACCCGATAACCAAGGGCACGACTGCCGAGCCGGCCCACACGGGTAAATGGGAGGCATGGCTCGATGGCAATGGCACCGCCGACACCGACACCGTCGCACAGTCAGTGTCAATCCCGTCCGGCTGCACGGCCACGCTGAGCTACTGGCTCCACGTGGACACCACGGAGAACACCACCACCGCAACCCCAGACACGCTCACGGTCCAAGTGCTGAGCAGCAGCGGCAGCGTGCTGGCCACCCTCGCCACGTACAGCAACCTCGATCACAACACTGGTTACACGCAGCCGAGTGCGGACCTGTCCGCCTATGCGGGGCAGACGATCACGGTGAAGTTCACCGGCACCGAGACGGACACCAAGGGCGGCACCACCGATTTCGTGTTCGACGACACCGCCCTCCAGGTCTCCTGACCAGCGCGGCGCGATTACGGTTGCCCGGTTGGCTGGTGCGGACCGGCGCACCCCGGGACGGCTGCGTCCTTGAGGTGCTCGACGGGCTGGCCGGCCAGATAGACGGTCTGGGGGTGCAGAAGGGCAGTGATGTCGACGGTCGGGTCGGCCGGGACTGCGAGCAGGTCAGCGTCGTGGCCAGGGCGGATGCGGCCCTTGCGGCCGGTCAAGCGGCAGGCGTCGGCGGCGGTCGACGTGGCCGCGGCGAGCGCGGCCGGTGCCGGGATGCCGGACCGGACGTATTCGTCAAGGGTGCGGGGCAGCAAGCCGTGCGGTTTGGCCGGGCCAAGACCGCCGTCGGAGCCCGCGACGATCCGTACGCCGGCCGCGTGCAGGCCCGCGGTGACAGCCTGGAGCGCCGCCTCGGTGATGCCCGCGGCCGCCGCCATGGCCAGGATTTCCGGCGGCACCACCACCGATGGGTCAGAGCCCAGCGTCGCGCAGACCGCGATACCGGCGTCGGCAAGCTCGGCGGCCACCTCGCCGGGGAGCCGGGCGCCGGCCGGGGTGACGCAGGAACAGTGCTCGATGCCGTCCACTCCGGCGCGCACCGCCTGCACCACGGCGGTCAGGGCATGCGCGTGGGCGGTGACCGGCAACCCGAGCGCATGCGCCTCGGTGACCGCGGCGGCCATCTCGGCGTCGGTGAACTGTGGGCGGGTGGTGTCCGTGCCGGGGGTGAACACGCCCCCGCTGGCCATGATCTTGATCACGTCGGCTCCGGCCCCCGCGCGCTGCTGTACCGCCGCACGCAGCGCGTGTTCACCAGCGGCCTGGCCACCCAGCGTCCAGCAGTGCCCGCCGGTACTGGTGATCGGGGTACCGGAGGCGACAACGGTGGGGAGGTCCCGCGCGGCGCCGGCCCGCCAGGCCAGCACCGTGTCCCGCCAGTCACCCAAATCCCGTACGGTGGTCACGCCAGCGCGCAGGTGAGCACGCAGGGATTCCTCGATGACCGCCGCCAGCCCCGTGCCGTCGGTCTCCCCGAGCCGCTCCAGCGCCCCCGGCCGGGCGTCGGCGCACAGGTGCGCGTGTGCGTCGATCAGACCGGGCAGCAGCATGCCGTCCAGTACATGAACCGGGCAGCCATCCGGCACCGGCGTCATCCGCGGCTCGACACCTGCGATCTTCCCGCCGTCGATGAGCACCAGCGCCCCGCCGGTCAGCATGCGCTCGCCATCGAAGACCAGCGGCGCCTGGATCGCCAGCATGGGTCAGACGGTGGGCGGTTGGGCGGGCGGGTGCTGCTCCAGCGCCTGCAGCGCCAGCCGGACGGCCGTGTCGAGCTGAGGATCGCGGTCCGCGGCCCAGTCGTGCGGTGCGATTGCCACCTCGACGTCCGGATCCGCGCCGTGGTTCTCCACCGCCCAGCCGACGTCGGCGAGCCACAAGGCGGACGCCGGCTGTGTCACCAGGGTTCCGTCGACCAGCACGTTGAAGTAACAGCCGATCACGCCGCCCCAGGTGCGGGTGCCGACCACGGTCGCGATGCGGTAGGACTTCAGCGCCTGGATCACGATGTCGCCGCCGGACATCGCGTACTCGTCCGTGATCGCCACGATCGGCCCGCGCGGTGCCTCGAATGGGTAGCTCGACGGCTCCTCGTGCCGGGAGACGTAGCAGCCGATGATGCGCCGGGCGAGTTGCTCGGCCACCAGATGCGAAGCGTCGCCGCCTTGCGATTCCCGCATATCCACGATCAGGCCGTCTCGCCCGAATTCGGTGTACAGATCCCGGTGGAGTTCCGCCCAGCCGGCCGGGTTCGTGCCCAGGATGTGCAGGTAGCCGAGCCGCCCGCCGGAGGCCTCGCGGACCGCGGCTCGCTGCCGGGCGACCAGATCGTAATAACGGGTCGCGTGCTCGCTGGCCAGCGGAACCACGACCACCCGCCGGTCGGCTCCGTCGCGCTGGACGGTCAGCTCGACCGGCTTGTCGGCCTGGCCGGACAGCAGCGCGTTCGGGCCGACGTCCGGGTCTACCGGCCGCCCGTCCACCGCGACAAGGAGATCGCCGGGCGCCACGGCGACGCCCGGGGCGGCCAGCGGGGACCGCGCGCCGATCACCGACGACTCACCCGGCAGGATCCGCGCGATCCGCCAGGCCCCGTCCCCGGTGGGCTCGATGTCGGCGCCGAGCAAGCCCTGAGCCAGCGCCGGGTCACCGCCCGCGGCCGGCGGCAGCACGCCGGCGTGTGAGGTGCGCATCTCGCCCTGCAGTTCCCGCAGCACATCGCGCAGGTCGTCCGCGGAGCCGAGCCGGTCCAGCAGCGGCCGGTAGCGGTCCCCTGCCGCGGCCCAGTCCACGCCGCCCATGTCGGCGCGCCAGAAATTGTCCCGCATCAGCCGCCACGTCTCGTGGTACATCTGCCGCCACTCGGCGGCCGGTTCCACCGTCACCTGGATTCGGTCCAGATCGACGCCGACAGCCTTCTCCGCGGGTTCGCCGGCCGGCTTGATCTCCAGCGTCCCCCCGGTCTGGTAGGCCAGCCAGGAGCCATCGGCGCAGACCGCGTAATCATCCAGGGCCGCGACCTCGACCGAGCGCTTGCGCTGAGCCAGGTCATAGCGGACGAGCCGGGTCGGGTGCTCCTCGTCCGCGCCGAGCATGGCCTCGCCCAGTTCCCCGGCGCGCGGCAGTTCCAGCCACATCACGCCCGCTATGACCGCGCGGAGCTTGCCGTAGCGTCCGGCCGCCACCGGGAACGGCACGATGCGCCCGGTCAGCCCGGCGACGTCGAGACCGGCCGCCGGGACCTCGCCGGGATCCTCGACGCCTGCGGGCCGGCCGCCCAGCTCCGGAGCGAACGGCGACGGTGTCGTGGCCAGCAGCGTCACCAGGTAGGGCCGGACTCCGGGCAGGAACCCGATATCAAGGTGGTGCGCGTCGTAGACCGGGCGCCGCGCTCGGCCCGCCACGGCTGCGACCAGGCGAGCAGTGCGGAGTCGGGAGAGAAGGCCGGGTCCGCGATCGCTTCGTTGGTGTTGCGGGCGATCTCGGTGATCACCGGCTCGTCCTCCAGCGCCACCGTCAGCAGCCGGCCGTCGGCGCAGGCCACCGCCGCCAGGCGGCCGTCCGGCGCCACCGCCAGCTCCAGGATCCGGCCGAACTCGCCGTGCCCGATCCGCCGCACCGCCGAGCCATCGGCGGGGATCACGTCCAGACCGTCCTGGCCGCCGTGGTCACTGGCGCAGGCAACAGCGTCCGCACCGGGGATGACCACCGGAAGCCGGGCGCGCACGCCAGGCTCGGCGAGCAACGCCCTGGCAGCCTCGTCCCGGCCGGGCAGCCAGTGCCCGGTACCGCGCACCTCAGCGCCCAGCACCTGGCCGGTGGAGTCCAGCGTGAACGAGCCCAGCTGCGACTTCGCCGACACCCGATAGGGGGCCCGCCCGGAGCGGACCCCGCTGAGCCGGATGTCCAGGCGCACCGGCTCGGCGCCGAGCGACTCCAGCAGCCAGATCTCCCCGGCCCGCTGGTAGACCACGCGCCGGCCGTCGGTCGTCGCGTGCCGGGCGTAGTACTCGCCCAGGTCGGTGTGGCGGCGCAGCTCGCTGCCGTCCGGCAGCGCGGAGTACAGCGCACCGGTCCCCTCGTGGTCGGACAGGAACACGACCCGCGGTCCGACGAACATGGGGTTCACCAGGTTGTCACCCACGTCGGCGAGGATTCGCGTGTAGTGCGAGCCGTCCGGCGAGTACCAGATCTTGCCACCGGAACCGCCTCGGTAGCCCTTCCAATCGGCCGGCTCGGCCGGCTCGGCGTTCAGGGCGCTGCCGACCAGCACAGCACCCTCGCGTACTGCGACGTCGCCCGCCGGCCCGTAACCCAGCCGGCCAGCCGGTCCGCTCAGCGGCACGGCGAACGCCCAGGTCTTCATGGTGGAATGCTGGCCGGTCGCGCTGAGCACGAGCACCTCGTGGTCGCTGACCCAGCCGCGGACTGTCGCGAACCGGTCACCCCAGTAAGTGAGCCGCCTGACCGGGCCGCCGTCCACGGGCACCGCATACGCCTCCTTCGGGGCGCGGTGCCGTTCACCGGCCCTGGGGTGGCCGAGCGACCGGGTGCCGTCGCGGGTCGAGGTCCAGGCGACGTGCGTCGCCGACGGGTTCAGCCGCGGATGCAGCACCGGCGCCCGGTCGGCGGTCAGCCGCCACGCCCGGGGACCACGGCCGTCTGCCGCCTCACTCAGCGAGGCGAGCCAGACATCATCCTCAGCCGTGAACGTGATCAGATCGCACGCCACGTGCGGATAGCGCAGATAACACGATTCGGCCACGTTGCCCCCTTCGGCACTGCGCTGAGCCGGCCGTAGCCATTAGCGCACGCTGACGTCTAGCAGGTAGACCATGGGAGTTGCCGTTACTCATCGGCCGCGGCCGGAAATTTCAGCGATGCCTCGGAGCATACGTGCGGTGGGACGCGGCGACCGCCCCGCCCCACCGCACTCGACGCTGAGTCAGCGGCCTGATCGCGTGATGAGCGCGGTCATGTTCGGAGTCCCGATGCCCGTGGCCATGTCATAGCCAGGTGTGGTGGGGAACAGGCCGTTGCTGGTCGCCGCCTGCTGTGCGGGCCCGATGCCGGTGATGTCGTGGAAGTAGCGACGGGGCGCAGCGTTGAACAACTGGTAGAGCAGCGGATTGATGTTCCCGGTGCGCCACCTGGTGTAGCTGTCCCGGTCGGCGGTGATCGACGCCCACATCGGCGTGGACAGGCTGGTGCCGCCGACCTCGAACCAGCCGGGATCCGGCTCCTGACCGAGAAGCGAGTTGCACCAGCTATTCGTGTTCGCGGGCCCGGTGCAGTAATCGGCAGGACCGGTGAAGATATCGGCCTGCGAGGAGATGTCGGGCGTCTCCCGGCACGGCGTCCCCACGCTGGCCAGCGCGCAGTCGGTCGAGCCGTTGCCGTAGGTGCTGTACTGGCTGTTGACGCCCCGGCCACGCTGATAGAACGGACGCCCCCACCATTGACTGGGCCCGCCACCGCCCGCGCCGGTCCGCGAGACGGCCCTGGTGCACCAGAAATATCCTCCTAGGTTGTCGTTTGACGGCGCCGCCGGCTGGCTGCTGCACAGGTTGTCGGCGTTCCAGACCGTCTCGACGCCCCGCGGATACGCCGGATGCGGGTTCGTGCCCGGGTTATCGGATTCCAGCGACGTGCCGCCCACGCTGGTCACCCAGGGCTGGGCCGACGGGTCCTGCACGTCGGCGATGTCGGTGCCGTCGATATCAATGCAGCCGAATGCCCCGTTGTCCGCATCGTCGGCGAACATGCTCTGGCCCTGCAGCGCCATCTGCTCGAACACGACGTTCTCCGACTGCACGTAGGCAGCGGTGACGTCGTTCTCACAATTCGAATAGCTCGAGCTGATCGTGGCCGCGGTGTCGTCGTTGGCCATCGCGGTGTACTCATCCAGCTCGGTCTGACCGGTGTAGTCGTTCGGCGCGTTGTACACGATCAGGTGCCTGAGGTCGGGCGCGGTCGTCAGCTCCATCTCGATGTCCAGGTTCACCTCGAGGTCGGACGCGTACCCGTTGATGCTGGCCGGGCAGGTGTCACCGGTGGGGCACTGCGGGTTCAGCGGACCGCCGTCCACGATCCGGTTGACCAGCGGCGCCGTGTAGCCGGAGCCATAGAAGGTGCGCGCCCATGCGTTGATGTCGGAGGGCAGGTAACCGGACAGCTCGAAGACGGCCTCGGTGACCCCAGCGCCCTCGCCCCGCGGGCCGCCCCGCGGCGCGTTGTAGATCGAGTTCATCTGGGACGGGGTCAGGCCGGTGCAGTCAGGACCGCCGCCGTACCCGAACGGGAAGCTGGTGCCGTTGTTCTCGAACGCGAACAGCTCCGCGGTACTCGGATAGGGTGCCTCGCAGCTGGCCTTGCCGGGCCGCGAGACCTGGCCGGCCCGACGTTTTCCGACGAGGGGAACGGCGGCCGTGTGGTCCCGAACCGTGTTCGTCAGGCCGATGACACCGAGCACGCCGCCCGAGATCGTGGCCGGCAGCTGGACGGCCGAGGAGTTGGCGAAGTACTCGATGCCACGCGGATCGCGGAACCTGCTCAAACTGGTGCGGAACGCCAGCCCGATCTGCCCGCTGGAGCCGGTAGCGCGGATCAGGAACGGCGACGCCGAGCGTCCCACACTCAGTGCCTGACTGCGCAGGTACCGGGCGACGGCCGAGCGCTCGGTGGCCGACGGAGCGAACTTGGCGTCGAACCGGCCGGGGCGCAGCCACTGGTGGTAATCACGGCTGCCTTTGGTATAGGCGGCGCGCAGTTCGCCGGCCAGCGCGGCCTGGTGCGCGGGCGCGAGCGATACCTCGATCGACATGCGCGAACTCGAGTACGACCCGATCCGATGGTCGGTAGTCGCCGGGACGCTGTTGGCGAGCGCCACAAATCGCGGCGCGGGCGAGGTGGATGCCGACACGGCGCTGAGCCCGCTGGTCAGCGCGATGATGGCCAGCCCCAGGGCGGCCCCTCTAAAGGTATGTAGCGGGCACGGTAGACAACGCATGCTTTCTCCTTGCTGAGGACAGCCATGGCTGACCTCGCTTTCGGTGGGCACGCGGTCAGGAAAGCGCCGGCCAGGCCGGCGGCGGTCGCATTGCCGTCATACAGCCGATTACGTCGGCAAAACCCCAGGAAGGAGGGCCGTCGTGGTGATCTGTCAGCTGACAGCACCTGACAGATAGCGGGCCGGCTGCTGATGGCGGCTGGTTAGGAGCCGACGGTGCTGCGGGCGCCGAGCTCACCCAGTTCGCCGGCGACCGTGTCGGCCACGGCGGATCCGATGGCGCGCAGAATCTGATGAGCCTGCGTGAGGAACCGGGCCGCGCGAAGGGGGTCGCGCGCGCAGCGGCCCAGTCCCGCCAGTGCGGTCCCCTCGTCGGCAGGGCTGCCGATCTGACGGGCTAGATCCAATGCCTCCTGGTAGCAGCGCTTCGCGGCGGCCAGGTCGTCGCGCGCCAGGTGCAGCGCCCCGAGTTCGGTCAGCGCCTCGGCGACACCACCGCGATCTCCGTTGTCGCGCAGGATGCGCAGCGCCTCGCCCATGTGCGCATTGGCGGCGGCGTAGTCGCGGGTGTCCCGCCGCACTGCTCCCAGATAGAGCAGGGTGCTGGCCTGGCAGTAGCTGTGACCGACCCGCTGCCATATGTCCAGACCGCGCGCCAGGGCGGCGGTGGCGGCTGGGTAGTTCCCGGCCGCCCGCTGCGCGGCACCCAGTGTCCACAGAGCGCGGGCCTGGCCAGCCTGGTTGCCAGCGTCGCGGTAGAGGCCCAGGGCCTGCTCCGCGGCCGTGATGGCGGTGGGGTAATCTCCGGTATCCCGCCGCAGATCCCCGAGGAGAACCAGGGCCTCGGCGTGCTCACGCTCCCTCCCCAGCTCACGGGATAGGCATAGCGCCCGCTGCGCGGCGGAGGCGGCGGACGAGTAATCCCCGGTCAGCCGGCGCACCACCGCCAAGCTGATGAGGGCCTTGGTCTGCCCAAGCCGATCATGCAGTCGCGCGTATGTGCTCAGTGCCCGTTTCAGCAACAGGGCGGCAGCGGGGTAAGCCGCTGTCTGGCGCTGCGTCTCGGCCAGCAGGACGCTGGCGTTGGCCTCGCCGAGCCGGTCGCCGAGCCCGGCGAACATGGCCAGCGCGCAGGCCGCGGTCCGGCCTGCAGCTGGGAAGTTTGTGGTCATCCAATGGGCATCGGCGAGGCTGAGCAGAGCGTCGGCCTGGGCAGCTTTGTCGGACAACTGGGCAGCGGCCAGTGCGGCCCTTTCATGCCGTGTCACGGCCTCATCCCAGGGCCCGTCGCGGCGCAGAATTTCGCTCAGCCCGGCGGTCAGCGCGACGACGCGATCCGGCATGTGCCGGGCGGTGGCGTAGTCCAGGCAGGCCAGCAGGCTGGTCCGTTCTGCTCGCAGCCAGGCCAGCGCCGTCTGGTCGTCAATCAGGGCCGCCATCGTGGCCGGCGCTGCGAGCGGCCCTGCGGTCGCAGCGGCGCAAGGCCGGCTAGAGATGAGGTGACGGGCCAGGCCAGCCGTGTGCTGGTAATACTCCAGCAGCCGCCCCAGCGCCGCTCCCTGCGCACAGCTGGTAATCGACGGGCCGAGCCGGTCGCGGGCATAGCGGCGGATGAGATCGTGCATGCCGTACCGTCGCCAGGCCGTCTCGGTCAGCAGCCCCTCACCGTGCAAGGCATCGAGGAGAGTGTGCGCCTCCGCCACGGGGATGCCGCTCAGCGCGGCTGCCGCGTGGACATCGAAGCTGGTGCCCGGGTGCTGGCCCAGGTACGAGAAGAACCGTTGCCAGGCCGGCTCCAGGTGAGCCACCGACACCTCGAACGCCGCGGCCACGCTCGCCTGCTCGGCCCTCATCGTGAGCGGCTGCACCCTGGCCTCGGCGGCCAGATCCGCCAGCGACCAGGCCCGGTGCCGGGCGTAGACCCGCGCGAGCAGTTTCACCGCCAGTGGCAGTGACCCTCCCAGCCGCGTCACCTCTGCCACCGCTGCCGGGTCCTCGGTCGCGGCCCTCGGCGCCAGGCAGGTGAACATCCGCACCGCCTCATCGTCGGGCAACACCTCGAGCTGAACGGGGACGACCATGCCGGGCAGGTCCGCAAGGTGCCGACGGCTTGTCACCAACACAAGGCAGCCCGCGGTCTCTGGCAGCAGCGGCGCCACCTGCTCGCTGCTGGCCGCGTTGTCCAGCACGACCAGCGCCCGCTGGCCGGCCATCCGGTCCCGCCACATCGCGGACCGCCCTTCCACGTCGGGCGGCACGCATCTCGCCTCCACCCCGATAGCGGCGAGCAACCCAGCCAGCCCCTCGAGGGGAGCCACCGGCTCCCTTCCTCCGGTATGACCGTGCAAGTCCGCGAAGAGCTGCCGGTCCGGGAACTCTTCAGCGAGCAGGTGCGCGGCATGTATCGCCAGCGCCGTCTTGCCTGAGCCGGGCATCCCGGTGATCGCGCGGACCGCGACCATGCCACGACCGGCCTGCGCGGCCTCGGCGACCGCGGAGCTGATCAGCCCCAGTTCCGCCTCCCTGCCGGTGAACGCGGCGGTGTCCGGCGGCAGCGACGACCGCACCCCCGCCACCATTGCCCCGGCCGCCCGGGCGCTGCCGGAGTCGTGGCTTAGCTGCTCCCACGCGGCGGTCATCACCCCGTGCCGCCGGCGCCACGCCGCGACCGCCGCCGGATCGCTGCCCGTGCACGCCGCGACCAGCGGCCGCACTATCGTGTCCCAGTCCGGGGGCCTCTTCACCTGCCCGCCCAGCACCGCGTACAGATGCTGACGACTGACGTTCAGCCGGACGCCAAGCGCAGCCACCGGAATTCGCGACCGCGCCCGCAACTGCCGCAGATCCGAGCAGAAGTCTGCGACCGGTCCGCCACTGTCGGCCTGCGCCTGAAACCCCCAGACCTCCAGCAGCACCTCGTGCCGATGCCGCCACAACGCCAGCGTCGCGGGATCTCCGGCGGTGCAGGCCAGCACCAGCGGAGCCACGATCTGGTCCCAGGCCGGCGGCCGTTTCACGCGCCCGCCTAGCACCTCATGCAGATGCTGACGGCTTATACCCAGCTGGCCGGCGAGCGTGGCCACCGGAATCCTTGATTCCGACTGCAACTCCCGCAGTCCTGCGCAGAAGTCCGCAACCACCGCGATGCTGCGCACCGTAGCCACGGAGCCGACAGCCTCCTCCAGCTCAAAGACCACCAGGCAGAAGCGCCCGACGAGAATTCACCCTCATAAAGCCTTTCAGCCGTCGGTCACACAATCGTCTCGGTGCGATATCGGCGAGGAAATCACCGCAACGGTCCGCGCCACTGGTTGATGGCGTATCGACCACCCCTGGGGAAAACCCCCAGGGTGAAGATGGGTGGTTTCCGCGTTCCGCTCGCCACTCGCTGTTCGTAGCGTGATGGGTGCAGGCACGCATCCGCGTGCCCGGCAACCAGGTGGGATAACTTGCGCTAGCCGCGGGGAGGTTCTCTGTGATTGAGGTGCGTGGCCTGACTAAACGTTACGGCCGGGTGCTCGCCGTCGATGCGTTCAGCTTCGACGTCCGCCCGGGGGTTGTGACGGGGTTCCTGGGGCCGAACGGGTCGGGGAAGTCCACCACGATGCGGATGATGCTAGGGCTGGACGCGCCCGATCGCGGGGCGGTGCGGATCGCCGGGCGCCGTTACCGCGAGCTGGGCTGGCCGCTGCGCGAGGTGGGCGCGCTGCTGGAGACCAGGGCGTTTCACCCGGGCCGCAGCGCGCGGGCGCACCTGGCCGCGCTGGCGGCCAGCAATGCCATCCCGTTCCGCCGGGTCGATGAGGTGCTCGGCCTGGTGGGCCTGGAGAGCGCGGCGGGCAGGCGGACGGGGAAGTTCTCCCTCGGCATGGCTCAGCGGCTGGGCATCGCGGCGGCGCTGCTGGGGGATCCGGGCGTGCTGCTGTTGGACGAGCCGGTCAACGGCCTGGATCCCGAGGGCATCCGCTGGATCCGGGACCTGATGAAGTCGCTGGCGGCTGAGGGCCGGATGGTGTTCGTCTCCAGCCACCTGATCAATGAGATGGCCGTGACCGCGGACCGCCTGATCGTCATCGGTGCTGGGCGGCTGCTGGCCGACACCACCGTCGCCGAGCTGTCGGCCCGGTCGGCGTCGCTGGAGGACGCGTTCCTGGAGCTGACCTCCGGCACTGTTGAATACCGGGGGGCTCCGGGGGGTCGTCCCCCCGGGCTAGCACGGCGTGCGACCCAAGGGAGGACATCATGACCTCGGTCTGCGTGACGCGCGTTCCGCGCGGGCACTACCGGTTCTGGCACGTGGCCAGGATGGAGTGGATCAAATTCCGTACCCTGCGCTCCACCTGGTGGACGATAGGGATCAGCGTGGCCGGCGCGGTCGCCATCGGCGTCGCGGTCGGCCGCGGCACGAAGAGCGCGTCGGGTGACCTGACGAACAACGCGCTGGCCGGCATGGTTCCCGGGCTACTTCTGGCTGGTGTGCTCGGGGTGCTGATGATGACCAGCGAGTACTCGTCGGGGACGATCCGGGCCACGCTGGGCTCGGTCCCTGGCCGGCGGCGGCTGCTGGCAGCCAAGGCAGCGGTGTTCGGCGCCGTGACGCTGGCCGCCGGGGAAGTCGCCGCGTTCGCTTCGTTCCTCGCCGGTCGAGCGACGCTGCCGCACGGCATACCGGCGCCAGCGCTCGGCCAGCCCGGTGTGCTGCGCGCGGTGGTGCTGTCCGGGGCGAGCTTCTGCCTGATCGGCCTGCTCGGCCTTGGACTGGGCGCCATCATCCGCCATTCCCCGGCCGCGATCGGTGTGCTGGTCGGCGGAGTGTATGTCGTGGCGCAGGTGATCGGCGCGGTCGCGCACGGCGTGCGGGCATATATGCCGATACTGATCGTCGGGAATTCCATCAGCACGACCAAGCCCTTGTCCTGCGGGGGGTCCGCCGGGCAGTGCCAGCAGCCCCTGCCCGCATGGACCGGGCTCGGCATGCTCTGCCTGTATGCCGTCGCGGCCCTGGCGGTCGGCGGCTGGCTGCTGAGCCGCCGGGACGCGTGAGCGGGACAATGAATTTATGGATGCTGGCAGCGTGGCGAGCTCGGTCCTGCGCGGGCCGTTCACCGGCCGTGCCCGCCGCGAGGTGGCGTTCTGTGTCCTGACGCTGCCGTTCGGCGTGTTCATCCCGCTGGCGGGTTTCTTCGCCACGGCGGACGCTGGGTTGCTGCTGGGTTCGGGTCGGCCGTGGGTGGCGAACGGGAACCCGTCCGAGCAGGCGGTGGCCGCCGCGGTGGGTGTCTCGGTGCTGTTGACGGTGCTCCTGGTGGCTACCGGCGCCGCCCGCGGGCTCACCGCGGCCTGCCGCGGGCTGGCGGCCCGGCTGCTCGGCGAGCGGGTCGCCGCGCCGGCGCCGATGCCCAGCCGCAGGCTAGCCGCCCGGCTCGCCGACGGCCCCGGCTGGCGGGCGCTGGCGTACCTGATGCTGAAGCTGCCCGTCATGCTGCTGGAACTGTATGCCGTCGTGGTGTTCTGGGGTGCCGGGCTGGCCAACCTGACGTACCCGTTCTGGTGGCAGTTCTTCCGCAACCATCCCCCGGGCTCGCACCTCAGCGCGGTGCCGGTCATCACGCCGTTCGGCTGGTTCGGCCAGGGCCGCTTCACCGTCGCGACCTTCCCCGGCACGTTCGCCGCCTTCGCGGCCGGGGCCGGCATGCTGCTAGCCGCCCCGTGGGTGACCCGGGCTGTGGTAGCCGCCGACCGGCGGCTGATCCGCGGCCTGCTCGGCCCCGGGTTTTCGGCCAGGCTGGCGGACCTGGAACGGACCCGGGCGGCGGCGGTCGACGACGCCGCCGCCCGGCTGCGACGCCTGGAACGCGACTTGCACGACGGTGCGCAGATCCGGCTCGCCACGCTGGCGATGAACCTGGGCATGGCGAAAAAGAAACTCGGCGACTCCGGCGTGGTGCCGGACGCCGACGGTGCCCGCGAACTGGTCGACGCTGCCTTGCAGGGCGCCCGCGACGCCCTCGGCGAGCTCCGCGAACTGGCCAGGGGCATCCACCCGCCGGTGCTGGACAACGGCCTGCCAGACGCCCTGGCCAGCCTGGCCGCGAGCAGCGCCATCCCCGCGCAGCTGGCCTGCGGCCTGCCTGCCCGCCCGGCTCCGGCGATCGAGGCCATCGCCTACTTCTGCGTCGCCGAGCTGCTAGCCAACGCCGCCAAGCACAGCGCCGCGAGCACAATCAAGATTGACCTGTCAGAGCGGGCAGGACGGCTGATGCTGATGGTCGCCGACGACGGCCGCGGCGGGGCGGACCCGGCCCGCGGCAGCGGCCTGGCCGGGCTCGCGCAGCGGGCCGCCGTCGTTGACGGCAGCCTGACGATCACCAGCCCGCCCGGCGGGTCGACCCGTGTCACCGTCGAGATGCCGCGGCACGCATGAAAGCATCCCGCCGATGCGCATCGTGATCGCCGAGGACGCCGCCTTGTTCCGGGCCGGGCTGGCCCGGCTGCTGGAAGACGAGGGCCACCAGGTGTGCGCCGCGGTCGGCGACGGCGCCGCCCTGCTGGCAGCGGCCGACGAGTATCACCCCGACGTGGTGATCGCGGACATCCGTATGCCGCCTGCCTATACCGATGAGGGGCTTCGGGCCGCTATCGAGCTGCGCCGGGCCCATCCGGGCACCGCGGTGCTGGTCCTGTCCCAGTACATCGAGACCGTGTATGCGGCCCGGCTGCTGAGCGCCAGCCCATCCGGCGTGGGTTACCTGCTCAAGGACCGGGTCGCCGACGTGGACGAGTTCACCGACGCCGTGACCCGGGTCGCGGCCGGCGGCACCGCGCTCGACCCCGAGGTGGTCCGCCACCTCCTGGCCGCCAGCCGGCGTACCGGTGGGCTGGACCGGCTCACCGCCCGCGAGCGCGACGTGCTCGCCCTGATGGCCGAGGGCCGCTCCAATGCCGGCATCGGGACCGCCCTCGTCCTTACCCTCGGGACGGTGGAAAAGCATGTCGCCAGCATCTTCGCCAAGCTGGGCCTGCCGGCCTCCGAAACCGACAACCGGCGGGTGCTCGCAGTCCTGCGCCACCTACGGTCCTGACGGGTTACTTCCGGCTTTTCGCGTCGACAATGGTAGTTACCAGGCCCGTATCGACGTCGTAGACATGGCCGGAGACGTGGACGTTCGGCGGGATTTCCCCGGCCCACAGCACCCGGTTGACGTCGGTCCGCACGGTGCGAGCCGGGTCCGTGACGGGCGTGTCGGCCAGGGCCCGCTCGTCGATCCCGATGCGCCCGGCGAACCCGTGGCGCAGGTCGTCGTCGGCGAGCAGGGCCGAGCCGCAGCCTGTGTGATGGATGATCGCGACCTCGAAGTAGGGGCCTTCCGGGGCCTTGGTATCGACCAGGTAGCCGGCGTAAGCGATGTCCTGGATGATGGCCGGGGTGATACGGCCGCCGATGTTGCGCTGCACGAGGGCCTCACCGAGCTTGACGCCAAGGATCTGCGCCGGGTCGACCCGGCAGTCGATGCAGGTGACGATGTACAGGTTCAATCGCGGGATGAACGGGAGCCTGGGCATGTTCTGGCGCGCGCCGGGATCGCTGGCGAAAGCCCGGTTGCGGTCCAGCAGCGGGGCGATATTCGACAAGGCTGAGCCTTCCGTGGTCGAGGTGTGCACTTCTATGCTGGGGCGGCGCCGGGGCGGCGGCCAGTGGCACGGCTGCCGGATTTCGTCAGGATCCTGCCCCATGGGCACCAGGCGGGCGGCCCTGGTAGGCAGCCCGGTAGACGGTGGGGGTGACGCCGACGTCGCGGGCCAGGTGCACGCGCAGGTTGGCCGCGGTGCCCAGCCCGCAGCGGGCGGCGATGACCTCGACGGGAAGGTCGGTCGCCTCCAGCAGCCGCCTGGCCTCGCGGATCCGGGCGGCGGTGAGCCACCGCACGGGTGCCATGCCGGTCTGTGCCGCGAAGTGCCGGGCGAACGTGCGGGGCGCCCAGCCCGCGTGCCGGGCCAGGTCGGCAACGGTCAGCGGATCGGCCAGGTGCTCCAGCGCCCACTGACAGGTAGCGGCCAGGCCCTCGGCTGGTGCGGGCACCGGGCGCTCGAGCCACTGCGCCTGGCCGCCCTCGCGGTGCGGCGCCACGACCATCCGCCGGGCCACGCTGACCGCTGCCTCGCTGCCGTGATCGGCGCGCACGATCTGCACGCACAGGTCGATCCCGGCGGCCAGCCCGGCGCTGGTCAGCACCGTTTCCTCGTCCACCCACAGCACGTCCGCATCGACTTTCACCGCCGGATACCTGGCGGCGAGCAGGTCGGCGTACTGCCAGTGCGTGGTGGCCCGGCGCTGATCGAGCAGGCCCGCCGCGGCCAGCGCGAAGGCACCGGTGCACACCGATACCATCCGGGCCCCGCGGGCAGCGGCCTGGCGCAGCGCCGAGCACACCTGCACGCCAGGGTCATCGAGCGGCAAATACCCCGGCACCACCACGGTGTCCGCCGCGGCCAGCGCCTCCAGCCCCTGCTCAGCCTGCACGGAAAACCCCGCGGTTGACCGCACCAGCCCGGCCACAGGTGCACACACAGTGAACTCATATCGCCGCGGCAGCCCCGGATCGGCGAAGACCTGAGCGGGGATCGCCAGGTCGAAGGCCTCCACGGCGGGCAGAGCCAGAACTACCACAGCGTGCACAGGCAGCATCCTAGAAGGCCCGCGGGCCCGTCCGTGCTCACGGCGACAGGCTGACCGCGGACGCTAGGGTGCGTGCTGGCCGATGGCCAGGGAGGCGGGGCTGTGCGGTGGCCTGAGCACCGCGATGGCCAGCCGGCTGGCGCCAGGGCGCCACGACGCGAGCTGCACCTTGGTCGTGAAGCTCAGCTCGGCGACCAGGCTGTCGCTGCTCGCGGGCCAGCCGAAGCTGATCAGGGCATCGCTGCTGAGCCAGGTTCCCGGGACAGCCGTCAGATGGCCGCTGGCCATCGACTCCAGCTCCAGCCGCACCGCCTGCCCGCCATCTCCGGCGTCGTTGCTGAAGCTCACTTCGACCGCCAGGAATCTGCCGTCGGGGCTGAAGGCGGCCGCGGCCACCGACCTGCCCGCGGGTAGCCCGGCCGATACCTGCCGCCCGGTGGCCAGATTCAGCACGAGCAGGCGGCAGCGTCCGGCACACCGCGGGACCCAGGCGATCTGAGAGGCGCTCGTGGCGATGACGCCCGCAAAGATGTGGGTGGCCCGCGCCGCGGCTGGATCCCACAACTGGTCGGCCAACGCTCCCGGCCGCGGGGCCACCGGTGCCAGCAGCAGCCCGCGGCTGGTCGCCTGCTCGATCAGATAGCCGGCCGGAAGCCTGAGCTGGGGCCCGACCGGCACGCCAGCGGTGCTGACCTCCTGTGCGGTGGCTGCGGCGGTGGCTGGATCCGCGTCTGGGGGGTAGCTGGTCAGCCACAGCACGCCGGCGGCACCGGGCGCGACCGCATCGGCCAGCCCGACCTGGGTCACCGAACGCACACGATCGGCCAGAAAGTAGACAGGCCGCCGTGGTCCAGCACAATCGCCGCACCCGGCCTGGCTGCCCGCACTGACCTGGATGGCCCAGCCGCCCGTGGTCCGGATGAACTGGTAACCAGAACGCTGTGCCGGCAGGCCACCGATCGGGGCCGTCTGGCCGCTGCCCGGCCAGAACCACGCTGGCCGCTGGCCGGCCGCTGGCAGCCGGAGGTCACCGGGCCAGGACAACGCGGGCCCGGTGATCCCGTCGGGTACCGCCGCCCGCGCCGCAACGCCCGAAGCCGCCGTCGGCGCGGTCACGGTGGCAGCCACCCGGCCCGGCCGCGCCGTCCCACCCCGTGAGCGCGGCAGGTGCACGACGATCACCACACCCGCCAGCACAAGCACGGCGGCCACCACCACGCGGCGCGGCCACCGGCCGGGCCCGCCGCCGCTGCCCTGACTCAGGATGTCAGGCACGGCCTCACCGCCAACAACGTCCTGATCTGTGTGCATACGACCATACCCCTGGCCCATTCGCCGAAAAGGTGCGGTCAAGCGAACGTTTCCGGTGGCCACCGTTCATTATGTAAATCAGCTTCGCCAGCCGGGCCGGGCCACGGCGCAGCCCTGCGTTACCCAGCGAGAAGCCGCGCCGTAATCGCTGGGCCTTCGTCTTCGATCCAGGTTTCGATGCGGGCCCAGATGTCCTTCGCGCCCGTTTCCCACACGTCGCGGCGGAACACGGGGTCTTGTTCCGCTCCGGCGCGGGTATTCACGTGAAACCGGTGGGCCATGCGCTGGGCCATCGGCACAAGCCCGCGGCGCAGCTCGGCGGGCATTCCGTAGGCGTCGGCGAAAACAGCGGCCCGGTGGAGGACGTCGGCGTGGACGAAGGCCGGATCCCGGTCGACCGGATCCCGGAGAGGGCCCCACCAGAAGAGGGCATTGGCCAGCTCGTAGAGCCGCGAGGTTGGCCGGGCCAGGTCAAAGTCGATGAAAGCCGCCGGCAGGCCCCGCCGGAATACGACGTTCCCCGCGCAGTAGTCACGGTGGCCGACCAGCTCCGGGTCGCCGTCGACGGGAGGAGGACCGCCGGGGCGGGTCACGGGCATCCACACGGCCTCGGGCGGCGGCACCCAGCCACGCGCCGCGTCATGCAGCTGCCGGATGAGGCGGGCCAGGGCGGCCAGCACGTCATCGCCCGCGGTCTGCGCGGGCAGCGGCCTGTGGGGCACGTCGCCAGGAACGTAGGACAGCACCTCGCGGCCTTGGTCGTCGAGGCCCAGCGGCACCGGCGCACCGGTGAAACCCGCGGTGTGCAGGTGGGCGAGATACGCCTGAACAGCCGCGGTGCAGGGCCGGGCCGGCCGTCGTACGGTGTCGCCGATGCGGACGACTCCGGGGGTCGTGTCACCCCCGGCGAGCGGCACTTCCTCGGCACTCACAAGAGGCGGAGCATACCGCACCAGATGCGGGCCGTCCGTCCGCACGCATGCGGCCCGGGCCTGCGGGCCCGGGCCGCACGTGCCCGGCGAGCCGGGCGGTGACAGGTCAGCTGGTGTTGATCCCCAGGTCGTCGAGGACGAACGAGGTCTGCAGCGAACTGTCTTCCGTGCCGGTGAACTTGAGCGTGATAGAGCCGGTGTCACTGGCGGGCAGCGAGATCGTGTGCAGGGCGTACCCCGGTATGGCATTGAGGTTGGAGAACGTGGCCACGGTGGCGCTGCCCACGGTCACCGTGAGCTTGTCGAACTGAGTGGTCGTGGTGGTCTCCGCCGTGTCGATGTGCAGCCAGAAGCTCAGTGATGCGCTGCATCCGCTCGGGATGGTCACCGTCTGCGCGAGCGTGTCGGTGTGTGTCGTTCCGTAGCCGTCGAGCCAGGCGTACCAGGTGCCGGTGTGAGCGGTCTCGCCTGCGCCGTTTTCATTGAGCACGCCCGCGGTGGAGGTCCACGGCGCTATCGCGCCGCTTTCGAATCCGGGATTGCCGAGCAACTGGCCCGCCGTGCAACCGGTCGTGGCCGTGATGGTCCAGGTAAAGGTGGTGCTGGCCACGTGGCTGGCCGAATCGTGGACCGTCACGGTCGCGGCGTAAGAGCCGGTCGTGGTGGGGGTGCCGGTGATCACGCCGGTGCCCGTGTTGATCGACAGGCCCGGGGGGAGGGTGGCCGACCAGGTGTACGGCGCTGTGCCGCCCGTGGCGGACATGGTCAGGCTGACCGCGTGCCCGGTGGCCGTGGACTGGTTGCCGGGGCTGGCGACAGTGAGGGTCGTGGTCCCTGTGCCTGCGGAAAACGCCTGCGTGCCGTCCGGGGTGCCCAGGCCGGTCGGGCCGTCCCAGCCGGTTCCCGCGGTGCAGAGCGGGGCGCCGCAGGAGCCGTTCGAGCCGGCGGTGACGTCGAACAGGCTGGTGGGGTGCGCGTACGGGTAGGAAGCCGGGTAATCCTGCGAGCCAGGCGTGCCGCCCAGAGCGTAGACGCTGGCGATGATGGGCGACGCGACACTCGTGCCGCCGTAGACGACCCAGCCGGACTCGCCGTAGGTCTGGTAGACAGCCACACCGGTGTTCGGGTCGGCGACCGCGGACACGTCGGCTTCGGCGCGCTTGGAGCAGGACGTCGTGACGGTCTGCCAGCTGGGCTTGGGGTCATAGGCGGAGCAGCCCGAGCCCGCGCCGGACCAGGCCGACTCGGCCCATCCGCGCGAGTTCGACGCCGTGGTCAGCGTCGTGCCGCCGACCGCGGTCACGTACTGCGAGGTGGCCGGGTACTCGGCGCCGGTGCCGTCATCGCCGCTCGACACGGTGATCGCGACGCCGGGGTGGTTGAACGCCGCGTCATCGGTCGTCTGGCCCGAGTACTCGCTGCCGCCCCAGCTGTTCGAGACAAACTTTGCTCCCAGCGCGACGGCCTCGTCTTCCGCCGCGTACAGGTCCGCATTGTCGGCGGATGAGGCCTCGACCAGGATGATCTTGCAGAGCGGGCAGATGGCCGAGACCATGTCCACGTCGAGCGACTCCTCACCGGCCCAGCCGGTGTCGTTCGCCGGGAGCGGGCTGGTCGCGCCAGCCTGGTTGACCTGCCGGAAACAGCCGCTGGCGACGGTGCAGGCCGGCAGCCCCCACTGGCTGCGGTAGGTGGCCAGGTCGCTGGCGGCGTTGGGGTCGTTCATCGCGTCCACGATGGCGACCGTCTCGCCGCTGCCCCCGGTGGCCGAGAGCTTGTAGGCACTGTCCAGGTTGGCCGGGCTGTAGCCAGAGGGGGTCGCGTCGGGCGCGAGCGACTTCTCCAGGACGGCCTTGATGTCGGTCCGCCGGAGGGCGAAGCAGGACATCTCATCGCGCTTGGCCGGAGTCGCGCACGCCCGGGCGACCGGGTGCTGCTTGACGGCCGGAGCCGGTGCGGCGGTAGGTTGGCTGCCCTTCGCGGCCGGATGCGCGCCGGCTGAGGTCGTCGCGGCTGACGCGGTGATCGGTGCGAGCATGACGGCCGCGGCGGCGGCGACGGCCACCGTGGCGGACATGATCGGCCCCCGCCCGGCGCAGGCGCTGGTCAGCCAGCCGGGTACCCGGCGCTGCCGCGGCTTCTGCTCTGGCTGCGAGTCTGCGTACATCGAGTGTGCCTCCCGTAGATTGTCCCGGTTTGAACCGGCAATCAGCTGATGGGGGCAACAGGCGGGAAAATACGTGGGAGGCAAAGTTTTTTTTGAAGTTCCGGCCGCCCGGCTACAGCCGGGCCGGGACACCTTCGGTCAGACCCGGAACCATTCGGTCATCGTGCGGCCGGCTGGCTGGCCGGCGTCGGAGATAACGAGGCGCACCCAGCCGTCGCTCAGCTCGGTGACGGTGAACCGGCCCCGATGATCCGTGCGTGTGGTGCGCGGTGGCCCCGCTGTCTGCACGGTCACATCGACTTCGCGTGGCGGATCCAGCTGTCCGAGCAGGCGGGCTTTCCCGCGCTCAGCGGACACTTCGAGCTCGATGATCGTCCGCTCACTGTGAAACGTCAGGAGCCGGGCTTGCCCGCCCCGAAGATGGGCGAGCTCGGGCCCGTATTCGGCCGCCAGCGAGGCGAGATCCGCGTCCAGGTCACGCCAGCCGATGGTGGCGTTCGCCGCCGACAGGGCCGCTTCCGGCACCTGGTCGACTATCTGCAGCAGCTCGCGCAGGGCCGCCGCCACGTCTTCCTCGCTCATCCCGCCTCCCTTCGTTTCGTCCGGTCAGTCCATTACCGTCGGCGATAGCCGGGTTTCCAGGCTAGCCAGGCACCGAGACCGGGTCGGCCCGATGCTCCCTAGCGGTATGCCCAGACACGTGCTTATATCCGCGTAAAGAGCTGGCGGCTCCGCGAACAGCAAGCGCAGTAACCGCTGGCAGTTGTCGGAGAGCTGGCCGAAGGCGCTCCACAGGGTTTTCTGATCCTCGGTCTTGAGCAGCTCCTCGTCGGCCGTCGGTGACACGCCATGGGCGGTCTCGCTCACCGCGCTTATGTCGTCGACCGGCACGTCGCGGCCGGTCCGGCGCAGCAGCTGCAGCGCCTCGCGCCGGGCCGTGGTGGCCAGCCAGCCACCGAGCCGGCCTGGATCGCGGATGTCACCGAGATGCTCGACCAACCGCAGCCAGGTGCCCTGGAACACGTCGGCGGAGTCGGCGGCGGATAGCCGGTAGGCTCGCGCGACCGTCCAGATCAAGCCCGAGTACGTCGAGACAATAGACGCCCAGGCCAGCTGGTCTCCGTCAGCGGCGGCGGCCAGGGCGGTCGCCGGGTCAAAGTCGCTCACGTCAAACCCGGATAGCCGCCGTAAGTCTGCGCGGTGGACTTCTTTTTGACCTCCGCCACGGCGCCCGCGATGGTGCCGGTCTCCGCGTGGCTTTCCGCGATGGCCGCCGCCACGAACGGGGCGGAAAAGGATGTTCCGCTCCAGCGCGCGAATCCGGTCGGAAAGTCGGTGTGGATGACGTAGGTGCTGACAATGTCCGACCCTGGTGCAGTCAGGTCGACCCACGGGCCGCTGTTGCTCCAGGGGCACAGCCGCGAGCCATCGTGGGCGGCCACGGAGACCACCTGGCTGGCGAAGGGCAGGCTCGTCCCCGCGAAGGCGGCGGGCCAGTACGGGCGGCCGTCGCTACCCTCGTTCCCCGCTGCGGCGGTCACCGCGCGATCGTGGCCACCCAGCAACTGGGCCAGCGCGGCCCGCAGCAGCACGGGAGGGTGGTCGTCGTGGCTGAAGCCGCCGAGGGAGAGATTGACGATGTCGACGTCCGCCAGGCCCACAAGGGCCGTGGCCAGATCCGTTTCTGTGCACACGCCGTTGGCGTCGAGCACCTTGACGATCCGGATCCGGACCCTGGCCGTGTTGGCCATGAGGACCCCGGTGATGAAATTGGCGTGGCCGGTGTCAGATTCCTGGGCGGCGGTGTCGTCGTAATCCGCCTGGGTGGCTTCGTACCAGCTCTCCGGCAGCGGGCTGTCCCGCCACACCCCCGTGTCGACCACCGCGACCCGGACGGCGGCGTCCGGGTCGGGTCCGGTGGCCAGCCGGTAGCTATCCGCTGTCGCGGGCGGTCCGTAGGGCCCGCCTACCTCGAAGGGGCTGGACACGAACACATGGTGCGGGCCGGCCGCAGCCGGGCCGGCCTGGTCCCGCAGCGCCCGCGACGCCGCCGCGATATCCGCCCCTGGGGCGATGAGCCGCAGGTAGCCCAGCGCGGCCGGGGCCGCGGTGATGTGCCCGGCCGCGACGCCCAGGCCAGCCAGGACGTCGCGGGCTGCTTGCTCGTGGCCGGGAGCGACCAGTAACTCGTCCTTCAGATAGCGAACCGCCCGCGGGCCGGAAGTGTCGGTATGCAGCCAGGGCAGCGCCGAGAGCCGGGCCGATCTGGCCTGCTGCCAGCGCTCCATCCGGGCATCAGATTCTGGTGTCACGTTGATCCCGTCTAGGAGGTATTTGTCACCATCGTTCATCATGGTCGATGCGCGGCAAAGCAAATTTGATACCTAACGCGGCTAAATTTCTGGGCAGGGGGAGGGATGACCGGTGACCGATCGGCACGCGGCGACCGAGCCGGCCGAAGACCTGACCGCCGAGCAGATACTGGCCGATCCGCACCAGGCATCCAGGCTGGCCGAGCACGCCCTGACCCAGGCCCGGGCGCGTCGTGACGGCGCCGCTCAGGCCAGCGCCGAGCGGATCGCGGGCCTGGCCGCACACGCCCTGCACGACGCGGCCGCGGCGGCGGCTTATCTGCGGCGGGCCATCCGCACCGCGCGGCGGTGCGGCAACGTCACCCTGGAGGCGGAAGCCCGGATGAGCTACGCGCTCGTGCTGGATGACCTGGGCCGGTCGGCGGCCGCGTTGCGGGAAATCGACCGGGCGTGTCAGCACCTCAGCGGGCTGCGGCTGGCCCGCGCGGGTATGCAGCGGGCCTTGATCTTACGGCGGGCCGGGCGCGACGACGATGCTCTCGCGGGATACGGGCAGGCGCTGGCCGCGTTCCGGCGGCACGGCGATGCCGCCTGGGAAGGCCGTGTCCTGATCAACCGCGGCATCCTGCGCGGCTACCGTGGCGAGCTCAGCGGGGCGCGCGCGGACCTCACGAAGGCGGAGCAGATATTCCGGCAGCTGGGCCTGGCGACCGTGCTCGCGCAGACACAGCACAACCTTGGCTTTCTCGCCGCGCAGGCCGGTGATGTCACGCTGGCGCTGGACTACTACGACCAGGCGCGGGAGCGGCTCAGCTATGTAGGTGCCAGAGCCGTGACGGAACTGGACCGGGCGGAGGTGCTGCTGACCGCCAGGCTTCTGCCCGAAGCGCGCGAGGCGGTGACACAAGCCATCGGCGCGGCGCGGGCCGGCCGGTTTTCCTCGCTGCTCGGGCAGGCTCAGCTCATGTCGGCCAGAATCGAGCTGACCAGTGGCGCGACCGTCGAGGCGCGGGTCATCGCGGCCCGGGCCCGCTCGACTTTCATCCGGCAGGGGCGGCCGACGTGGGCCGTGCTGGCCCGGCGCGCGGAGGTGGCCGCGCGGGTGGCCGGCGGTGGCCGGGACCGGCGCGCGGTACGCGCCTTAGAGCAGGCTGGCGATGAGCTGGCGGCCGCGGCCTGGCTGCCCCGCGCCTGGGACGCCTGGGTTGACGCCGCGCATCTGGCCATCGACCTCGGGGACACGCTGACCGCTGCCCGTTGCCTGGATAAGGCGGCGGTGGGCCGGGCCACCGGGCCCGCCCCGCTGCGGGCGCGGGCCTGGCACGCCGCCGCGCTGGTGGCACTGCAGGCCGGGCACGTCGCGCTGGCCAAGCGGCGCGCCGCGGCCGGGTATCGCGAGATTGAGCTGCATCAGGCCAGCCTCGGCGCGACCGAGCTGGGAATGCTCGGCGGCAGCGCAGGCGTGGAGATCGCCGCGCTGCGGCTCCGGTTGTCGCTGCGGGAGAGCAATCCGCGCGCCGCCCTGCGCTGGCTGCAGCGGGTTCGAGGCGCCGCGCTGCGACTGCCGCCGGCCAGGCCCTCGGATGACCCGGTGATCGTGGCGAGCCTCGCCGAACTGCGGGGGATCACGTCGGAGATCGCGACCGCGGCCGTGGATTCTTCCCGACTGCAACGGCTGCTGCGACGCCAGCGCACCGTCGAGGAGCAGGTGCGGCAGCGTTCCTGGCGGTCTACCGGGTCAGCATCCGGCCAGGTCGCACGTCAGCCCGAGCTGGCCGAACTGGCCGCCGGCCTGGGCGACCGCGCGCTCGTTGAGCTGTTCGCCCTCGACGGCAGCCTGCACGCGCTGGTCCTGGCCGGCGGCCGGGTTCGTCACCGATACCTGTGCGCGGCGGAAACGGCGATGGCCGAGCTGGAGGCCTTGCGCTTCGCCATCCGCCGGAACCTGGTGTACAAAGACGATCCTGCCGCGGCCAGGCGTGCCGCCATGTCCATTGACTATGCGGCCGGAGAGCTGGATCGCCTTCTGCTGGGCGCGCTCAGCGATCTGATAGGCGACCGCGAACTTGTGCTGGCCCCCACCGGGGCGCTGCACGCCCTGCCCTGGGCCATGCTGGCCAGTTGCCGTGCCCGCCCGGTATCGGTCACCCCTTCCTCGTGGCAGTGGTGGCAGGTCCATAAGCTGCCAGCCAGCGACGGCGAGGTCGTGCTGATATCCGGCCCCGCGCCGCAGCACGCCGCCGCCGAGGTAGCAGCCCTGCACCGGCTGCTCCCAGACGCACGCCCTCTCACCGGCCCGGACGCGACGGTAGCCCGCACACTGTCGGCGCTGGACGGGGCCCGCTGGGGACACCTGGCCTGCCATGGCACCTTCCGGGCCGACAACCCGCTGTTCTCTCACCTGAGCCTGGCCAACGGGCCGATGACCGTTGCCGATATCTCAGCGCTGCGCCAGCCCCCGAGCCTGCTGATGCTCTCCTCCTGCGATGCGGGTCTGTCAGCTGTGCACCCGGGTGACGAACTGCAGGGCCTGGCGGCGTCGCTGCTGGCACTGGGAACACGAACCGTGATCGCCAGCCTCGGCCCGGTCAACGATGAAGCGACGCTGGCCCTGGCCACTGACCTGTACACACGGCTGCGGGCGGGGGCTCCGCCGGCCGCAGCCCTGGCCGCCGCGCAGGCGGCCGCCCAGCCTGAGCACGCCGTCAGCGCGGCCAACTTCGTGTGTATGGGAGCCGGCTAGTTCGGGCCGGCATACGCGGCGTCGCTTCTTATGCGGTCACGTCGCTGCGGAGGAAGACCATCATCGCCGCGGCGATCGCGACGACGAGATACACGGCGCCGAGGATCAGCCCGTGGCCGTATCCCACGCCCTCACGGCGCGGCGCGGCTGGCGAATGAGGAGCTGGCGCAGCGTGCCGAGGCTGTATTCGATGCGACCTGCGAGGCCGCGATGCCGAAGGCCACGACGCCGGGCCGGCGATGACTTCTACCAGGGCGGCAAGCTGCTCACCGTCGTAGTGCTTGGCCACGCCCTGGATGTCGCACTGGTCATCACCCGGTGGGGGTGAAAGTCTGCGAACTGGTCGCCGTTCCGCCGCTGGTTCGGACGTTCACCGGGCCTGCCTGCGCGCCGGAGGGCACCGGCAGCGTGATGGTGGTCGGTGTGTCGCTGCTGAAGTCGAAGTGCGTCAGATCAACGCCACCGCCAAACGTCACATCGGTGGCGAACGCCAAGCCGGTCCCGGTGATGGTCAGCGTGTCGCCGGGCGCGCCGGAGAGCGGGCTGATCGACGTGATCACCGGCGCCGGCGGCGGATCCACTGTGAACGACGTGCTGGATTGCACGGTTCCGCCGGGCGTGGACACGGTAATCAGGCCACTTTGGGCGGCTGACGGCACTGAGGTCACAATCTGGGTAGACGTGTCCGAGGCGATGGTGGCGTCGCTGCCAGGGAAGTTGACGTAGAAGGCGTTCTGCAGATTCTCGCCGGTGATCGTGACCTGCGTCCCGGGTGGCCCCTCGAGGGGGTCGATGGACGTGATCACCGGCGCCGGCGCCACCGTGATCTGCAGTTCCGGGCTCACCGCGTCCGGTAGCCGGCTGTTGGACGCGGTGACCTGGAAGGTGTACGTGCCTGCCGTCTCCAGCGTCCCGGAGAGCAGCCCATCCGGGGTCAGCGTCAAGCCGGGCGGGAGCTGACCCGAGGAGACGGTGAGGGTGGGCTCCGGATTGCCCGCGACCTGGAATCCGTAGGAGTAGCTGGCGCCCACGGCCTCTGGTGTGCTGGGGGTGTCGGAGACGAACGACGGCGGGGCCAGCGGCGCTGGCTCGACGTCGAGGGACAGCACCGCCTTGGCCACCTCGGTAGCTGGGGTGGACTGGTCGGTGACTTCGACCGTGAACGTGGACACGCCATATTGGGTCGGCGTGCCGAGCAGTTCGCCGTCCTCGTCAAGGAACATTCCCGATGGCGGTGCGCCGTGGCCGGTCAGCAGGCTCCAGGTGTACGGGCCGGCGCCGCCACTGGCCTCGAGCGTCTCGCTGTAGCCCGTTTGCTGAGTGGCGTTGCCCAGGCCGGTCGTCAAGATGGACAGCGGCGCGTCTGGGTAGACCGTCAGGTTGAAGGACCGGGACGCGGTCGCCGGGGTCGCTGCGGAGTCCGTCACCTCGACCTTGAACGATCTCGAGGTGTGGCCGGTGGAGGTGCCGGTGATCTGTCCGGTCGTAGGGTCGAGGGACAACCCAGCAGGCATGGTTCCCGGCACCTGCCAGGTGTAGGGCGGCGCGCCGCCGGTCGCCTTCAGAGAGGCGAGGTAGCTCTGTCCCTGGGTGGCTGAGGGCAGTGTCTGGGCCTGTACCACCAGCTTGGGGGTGTTCGCGATGGTGAAAGTGAGAGCGGCTGTTGCGGTCTGCTGAGTGGGACTGGAATCGGTTAGCTGGACGGTGACTGGATAGGAGCCAGTCGTGGTGGGCGTGCCGGTCACCATGCCGCTGCCGGGATCCAGGGTCAGTCCCGGTGGGAGCGTCCCGGACGTGATCGACCAGGAGTACGGCCCGAGGCCACCCGAGTAGCCGAGGCCGGTGGTGTAGGGCTGGCCGGCCGTGCCCTTGACCGGCGCCCGCATCGCCAGGGTCAGTGGCGGCTCGGGCCCGATCTTAAGGGTGGCGTTGACCGTGGCCTGCTGTGAGGGGGTGGAGCCGTCCGCCACAGACACCTGCAGCGGGAAGGTCCCGCTTTGGACCGGGGTGCCGGTGATCGCCCCGGTGGAGGGGTCGAAACTGAGCCCGGTGGGCAGATTCCCCGATACCAGGTTCCAGCTATAGGGCGCGGTCCCGCCGGACGGTGTGATGTTCCCGGTGTAGTAGGTTCCGATCGCGCCCTGCGGCAGCGCCGGGGAGACAGTCAGCGGCACCTGGGCGATGTCGACCGAGTAAGTCTGGGTGGTGGTGTCACCGGCGCCGTCGGCCACGGTGGCGCCGAAGGTGGACGGGCCCGTCCCGGTTGGGATCCCGGTGACCTGCCCGGTGTCGCTGTCCAGGCTGAGACCGGTAGGCAGGCCGCCAGAGCTGATGGACCACTGGTGGTCGCCGGCGCCACCGGTGGCCTGGAACGTCGATGAGTAGTAAGTGCCCTCGGTGCCGTCGTTAGCCCCCGCAGTGGTGATGGTCAGGGGTGGCGCCGAGTCCACCGTGATCGACATATCCGCGGTCGTGGTCTGCGAGGTGGGTGAGGTGCCATCGGTGGCTTGCACGGTGAAATCGAACGTGCCGGCCAGTGTGGACGTGCCGCTCAGCAGGCCGTTGCCGGGGTCGAGCACCAGGCCGGGCGGGAGTGCGCCGGAGGCGACCGACCAGATGACCGGCGCCTGGCCGCCGGTGGACGTGAGCATGCTGGCGTAGTCCTGGCCGGCCGTGGTGTCCGGCAGCGAACTGGTGGTGACGGTCAGCGGGTCGGTGCTGGGGTGCACGGTGATCGACTCGCTGGCCGTGGCGACCTGGGCCGTGGGTGAACCGTCGGTGGCCTGCACGGTGAAGGTGGAGGTGTGGCGGCGGGTGCCGCCCGGGATGCCGGTGATCTGCCCGGTACTGGCGCTGAGATGCAGCCCTGCCGGCAGCGCACCGGAAGTGACGGCCCACTGCACGCTGCCGAGACCACCGCTGGCCGACAACTGGAAGGTATACGGCTGGCCGCTGGTGGCGTCCGGTGGTGTAGCCGGTCCTACCGACAGCGTGGTGGCGTCGGCAATGTGAACGGTGACCTGAGCGCTGGCTGTCTGCGGTGGGGTGGAGGAGTCAGCCACCTGCGCGGTGAAGGTGTAGTCACCGGCCGTGGTGGGTGTGCCGGTAATCAGGCCGTCGTCTGCGTCCAGGCTGAGCCCCGGCGGCGGGCTGCCGTCAATAACCGACCAAGTGTCGGTGCCGGTGCCGCCAGATGCGACGAGGAAGCCGATGTAGCTGGCGCCGGTCGTCCCATCCTGCAATGCGCCGCCAGAAAAGCCGAGCGTGCCGGAGTCACCCGGGCGGAGGCCCCGGCGGACCGGCCCGCTGGCCCGGTGGACGCCGCGCGAGGAGTGAGCCGCCGGGCGCGCGACCTGTGGGCCGCCGCCGCCGGAGCCGGTGTCCAGGCCGATCTGGCTACCGACCGCTTGCGCGATCGCGGCCGAGCCGGCCGCGTTGGGGTGGCCCATGTTGCGGTCGCCGGTGAGGCCGCCGAGCAGGCTGAGCGGGTTAATCCACGGTGTCCCGGTGCACAGCTCGTGACCGGCCAGACTGTCCGGGATCGGCACGAACTGGACCCCGGCCAACTGCGCGGCGAAGGCCATGTCGTCGTTGAGCGCGGCCTGCGCGTCCGAGATCTTCTGCAGCAGCGTGTTGAGCAGCGGCGACACGACGCCCGAGTCGGGCAAGGACAGGGTGAAGCGGAGCCACGGGCAATTGGCGGTGACGCTGACCGCGGTAGCGGCGTCGCCCGGCTGGGGGAACAGGTTGGGATAGCCGACCACGTACACGGCCGGCCCGTCGCTGCTGTTGCCGTCGCTGCCGGTGTCGGCGGTATTGAGCACGCGCTGGTAGGCACTGGCCAAGGTGGCGATCAGGCTGGGCGCGCCGGTGGTCACCCTGTCGTCCAGCGAGTCGACGACCTGCAGGCACCCCTCGGCCCCGAAGAGGAAACAGTTCTGCAGGATGTCAGCGAAGCCGAGGTCATTGCCGCCGATCGTGATCGTGACCAAGCCGGGCGGCCCGCTCTGGGTGATGTAGTCGGTGAGCTGGGCGAGTTCGGACTTGGCCTCGCCGTTGACCGCCTGGCCGAGTTGCCCACTGGTCTCGCCCTGGCAGGCGATGAGGCTGTCCTGGTCGATGTTCAGCGTGCCGGAGCCGGTGGAGTTGCTGTTCGACATGGCGGCCATCTGCACCGGCCAGGCCAGTGGCCCGGTGTCACACTGGGTGCCCTGGGCCTGCGACCACGGGAACTGATCCGTGCCCTCACCGGAGGAGTAGGAGTCGCCCAGCGCGGCATAACCCGAGTCGACCGGGCCGATCTGGATGGTGTTGATCTCCCAGCCGGCCGGCTCGCCAGCCACCGTGAACACGCTGAACGAGGCGGCCCCGCGAAAGGTGCTGTACAGGGTGTTGAAACCGGTTTTGGTGGCGGTCAGCACGCCGATTAGCTGGCCTTTGCTGTTGTATACGGTCATCTGCGTCGAGCCGGGGTCGTCGATATACCCGACCGACAGGGAGAACGCGCTGACCGTGGCCGGCTGCCTGGTCCCAGGCTTGACGAACGTGCCGGTCACGGTCCCGGCGAACAGTGGGGAACCAGAGATGACCGGGTTCACGGCGCTGCCGAAGTCGCGGGCGATGAACGGCGACTGGCCGGAGAAGAGGATGCCGTCCTTGGCGAACTGGCTGGACACCGGAGTGCCGACCGCGAGTGTGCCCAGCGGCAGCGGCGCACCGAGGCCGGCGCCGGCCGGTGGTGTGGCCGGCCGCGACCGCACGTAGGGCTGTTTGCCCGCCCGGGTGGAATGCCTTCCCTGGGCCTGCGGATTTAGGCGAGGGTGCCCGGTCACAACGGTTTTCGCCGAGGCCGGCCGCGCTGGGTGCTCGGTGGCCGTCCCGGCGACCGCTCCGCAGGGCGCCACGAGCGTCCCCACCAGCAACGCGGCCGTTGCCGCGGATAGGACCCCTAACCCGCCTAACACCATTCGCATGGCTTCCTTCCCAGTGGTGACCTACGTCAACGAATGCCCAAACTGTAACTTCGGTATCCCTCTGACACCAAATAACCCTTTGGGTCTGATTTGCTAACCATCGGAGATCCCTCGGGCCATATCCGGGCTGCTGCACGAGGGGTTTCGGCACAGCGCAGGCCCGAAAGGCCTAGAACCAGGAAGGGGGAACCGGGACAACCCCGCCGTCGCCTGGCGCGGGCGTAAGCCTGCACCCGGGTGACGCCGAGCGCCCAGTTCTGGGTCAGCCGTGACCTCTCGAACTCGTCCCGCATCGCCCGCGGCGGCGCTGAGGGGTGTATTCGGTGACCGGGTCGGCCGGCGCCGTCACTCGTGGAAGGGCACGTTGTCGGGTGTGATCCTCAGCACCCTGGACTGATCCTCCTCGAGCCAGCCGACGATGGTCGATGGGTGCGGGCGATCTGAGCCTCGCGCGACCGCCAGGATGTCGGCAGAGAGCTCGGCGCGTTCGGGCGCCCGTCGGGAACGGTGAGGCTCAGGCTCGGCTGGCGCACGACGTTGCGCCACTTCGTCGGCGGGAGCGGAATGGAGACGGCCAGCCGGCCATGATCATCGAGCGTGTCGCCCACCGTAGACTGCTGCGGCGAGCCGTCAGTCTTGGCCGTGGCGAGCACGGCTCAGACGTGGCGGTCGAGGAATGCCTGCTCCCCCGCGGTGTAGGTCATGGGATCTCCACGCTGTCGTGTCGGTCGGTTCTGCTAGCCCGGAGGCGGGAGGTTCGTATCAGGCTCCCAGGTGCTCCATCATGCTCAGACGGTCCATGATGGTGACGTCCTCGGCGATCGTGCTGTCGCGCAGGGTGGGGTCGTGGATCGCACGCCACAGGTTGAGGCGGGCTTGCCCGGCTGCGGGATTGTTCCGGGTCGGCCAGAACCCGTCAAGGGCGCCTACGGCGCCGGCTTCGCCGCAAACCCCTGGCTGCACCTGCCCGAAAGTCCCGGAGTTTGGCGGCTATCGGGGGCAGGGACAGAAATGGGCCAAGACGTGACGCGTAAGGTCAATGTGTCGCTGATCAGGATGTCCCTTCCTTATGTCGCCGGACCGTCACCGGTCAGATCGAGGGGTGAGGTCCCGGACCACCCGCGCGACTGGTCTCCTATCGGGTGACGGTTTTCCGGTCTGCCTGTTCCGGCACTCCCGGCGTGGACCGTCAGGCGGTGCCGTGCGGTCCGGTGTACGTGCCGCTGACGACGAACCCGGTCGCCGACACGTATACCTGGCCCGTACTGGTCCCGGTATCGGCTTCAACTCCAAAAACCACGCACGCGTCTTTGCCGCTCGCGGGGGCCATCACGATCGGCGACGACGGCGAGAGGGTGTCGGTGGTGCCAGCGTCCAGGTCGAACTCTTGAATCTCGCCGCCGCTGGTGGCATCCGCCAAACAGTCCCCCGGCGCCGTCCCCTTGGGAGCCCCGAAAAGTTGAATGAAGACGCGAAGGTGGCCGCCCCCGTTTTCGGCCTCGTGGGCCGCGACGGTCAGGGAGGTCAGGTCGATACTGGCGGTGGTCGGCTCGACCAACTCTGTCTCCGTACCGACAGTCCCTTGTACGTCCAGGTTCAGTGGTGTCTTGGGGGTGCCCGGTGTCTCGCTCGTCGACAACGCCCCGGCGCTGCTGACCGCGGCCAGATTGCCGGGGTGCGTGGGATCGGCGATGTTGACCGGGCTGGCGGTATTAGTGGCGTTCGCCGGCTGGGAGGATCCGAGGTTGTAGCCGAGGAACCCGATGGCGGCGGCCAGCACCACGACCGCGACCGGCATCCTAGATCGGTCTGAACGAAGTTTCATGAAAGTATCCCTTCCTCGATAGCGACCGGCGCCTGGCTCCGGCGCCGCTGTGGGAAGCGAGCGGGCTCGTGCAGTTGAACTCGCCGGCAAGGTCGAGTTCGCCCTTGCCGGCGATCTCCTCGATCCAGCGCCTCGTGATCGTCTTGTTCTGCTCGCTTATGTCGTGTGCTTTCTCTGGCAGGCCGGCCTCGTCGTTCCCGTCGAAGGCCTCAGCCAGCGGGCTGGATGTTCTGATTGAGCCGGAACAAGTTGGCCGGGTCATAGATGGCCTTGATCTCGGCGAGGCGGTCGTAGTTGGCGCCGTAGGTGGCTCGCACCCGGTCCGGGCCCTCCTCCATCATGAAGTTCGCGTACGCCCCGCCAGCTGAGTACGGGTGGGTGGCGTCCCAGTAGTCGACGGTCCACTGCTTGATCGCGGCGGCGTTGGCCGGGTCCGGGTCGACCCCTACGATCGCTTGCGAGAAGGTGGCGTCGCGGTAGGCCCAGGCGGTGTCGCTGGCGGGCACCCTGTTGACTGCTCCGTCGATCGGATAGAGGTGCATCGTCGAGTGCATGGTCGGCAGCTCGCTGGCGAAGCGGGCGTGGGCAGCTACGGCGGCGTCGGGTACGGTGCCGAAGAAGTCGCCTCGCCAGTACCATTGCAGCCCGCGCGGGTAGAGCCCGTCGAAGGCCGACTGCAAGCCGGGATAGGGCGCCTCGCCGATGCCGTCGAACGCGGGCTGCATGTCGCGGACCGGCTTGAGTGCCTCGGTCGCGTTGGCGGGATCGCCGAGGTAGCACCACACGATCGCGCACGCCTTGTGCAGATGGAATGCCTCGGGGAACGTATCGACCGGCGGTACGGTCATCACGGCGAAGAACCCATAGAGGTCGTCGTCCTGGGCGGGCAGGAAGTCGCGGAACCACGACAGCACGTCGCTGGTCGCTCCCACCGGCCACGCGGTCGGGCCGCAGACGACGTTGCCCACCGGGTGCAAACGGAACGTGAACGACGTGACGATGCCGAAGTTCCCGCCTCCGCCGCGCAGCGCCCAGAACAGATCGGGGTGCTCGGACTCGGACGCGGTGACCACTCGCCCGTCGGCCAGCACGACCTCGGCTTCGAGCAGGTTGTCGATGGTGAGGCCATACTTGCGGGACAGGTAGCCGTGGCCGCCGCCCAGGGTCAGGCCGCCCACGCCGGTCGTCGAGATAATGCCCGCAGGCGTGGCGAGGCCGTGCTCGTGGGTGGCCGCGTCGACCAGACCCCAGGTGGCACCTCCCTGCACTCGTGCCGTGCGTTGTCCGGGGTCAACCTCGACCGAGTGCATAGGCGACAGATCGATGACGATGCCGCTGTCGACGGTGCCAAACCCCGGCCCGTTGTGCCCGCCACCGCGCACCGCGACCGGCGCGCCGGCCTTGCGCCCGGCGTCGAGCGCCGCCTGCACATCGCTGACACCGGCGCAGCGGGCGATGAGTGCCGGGTGACGATCGATCATGGCGTTGTAGACCGACCGGGCGTCGTCGTAGCCGGCGTCGCCGGAGCCGATGACCTCCCCGCTGATCCGTCTGCGAAGGTCCGGTGTCGTGTCCACCAGGTCGGTCATTTGCGTGCTCCTCGTCTGCGTGACCCGCCGGACGTTCGGTCCGACAGCAGCACGGTACGAGGGGCGCGGCCGGGCGTCATGACCGGATCTGGTCCATTCCGGGCGGCGGCCGATGGTCAGATCTGACTACCGGGCTCTCGACGGGCCCTCACATGAGGCCGTGGTGGGCGGCATAGATCGCCGCCTGGGTGCGGTTGGCAGCTCCGGTCTTCATGAGGATGCTCCGCACGTGGTTGGCGGCAGTGTTGGCGCTGATGTGAAGGTGAGCACCGATCTCCTGATTGCTGAGACCGGTGGCGAGCAGGCGCAATACGTCGATCTCGCGCTCACTGAGGCCATCGGGTCTGGTCGACGGCGCGACCGCGGGAAGGATTCGAATGACACGGTTGTGGCCGACCGGGCCGGCCAGGCGGCGAGCCTCATCGGCTAGGGCTCTGGCCTGATCGCGGTGGCCGCCGGACGCGGCGAACAGCGCCTGGTAGGCGAGGGTCTCGGCCACGTGGATGACTGACCGCATGCGGCGATCCATGGCCAGGGCCACGTCGAAATGGCGGACGGCGGCGGCGCGGTCGCCCACCAGCGCAGCAACCCGTGCAAGGAGCCGATCGGCGCTGCCGAAGGCGGCGATCAGCGTGCCCGACACGAGGTTCATGCCCGCGTACTCAGCGAGCAGCGGCCGCAACACGCGCGCCGCGTCGAGGTCGTCGAGCGCGAGCGCCGCCTCACTCATGAAGACCAGCTCCATCGGCCACTGGGCCTCGTCGGTGTGGGCGGTGAGCTGGCGGTCCAATAGGTGGTGCAGGGCGCGCCGGATGCCGGTCTCGACCCCGAGTTCTGTGTACAGCGCGAGGAGCCCGGGTACCCACCGGCCGGCGAACGACTCGCGGCCGTCGAGGAAATCACGGAATCGCCCCAGCGCGTCGGTCTCGCGTCTGATCATGAACAGCTGTACGCCGTGGGGGCCCTCAGCCAATTCGTCGCCGACCGTGTCGGTCTGGGTGAGCGTCTCCTCGGCCCACTGTTCGGCACCCGCGAAATCGCCGCGGAGGAACGCGTCGGCGCAGGCGAGGCAGCCGTGGACGTGCCGGTAGTACGGCTGACCGATGGCCTCCGCGGCGCGCCACGAGTCTTCGATGGCCTCGCGCAGGTCGGCGGGGCGGCCGACCAGATAGCTCACAGTCGCACGGAAGTTCGCCGCCGCACCGAGGGACTCGTAGTCACCGGCGGCACGCGACAGCTGTGTTACCTCCGCGCTGCGCTCGCGTTGACGCTTGGCCATGTCGGGCGTGATCCCGTGCCACAGGCCGGCGGTGAGGGCGTGCAGCACGACGGCCTCGTCGCCCAGCTCGCGGGCCAGAGCGATCGCCCTGCCGCCAACCTCGCAAGCGCTGGCCGTCTCCCCGCCGAGCGCCAGCGCTCGGCCTAGACTTGCCAGCGCACGCATGTAGGTCGGATCGTGACCGTCGAGCTCACACCCCTCGACGGCCGCCGACAGCAGATCAGCGGCGCGGGTGCCGAGCACGCCGGGCCGCCAGCTCGCGTCCTCGAACCCCACGGCGGCGGCGAGCCTGACCGCCGGATCGTCGGCCGTCGCGAGCTGCTCGTAAATCGCGCGGGCGGACGGGAAGTGGCAGGCGCGCACATAGTCGGCCCCGGCGGCCAGCAGCAATCCCGAGCGCAGCTCGGGTGCGCACTCCGGCAGCGACGACGCTCGTTCGAACCACACCGCCGCGTCTTCGAAGGCGAGGCTCTTCTCCGCCAGCCGGCCAGCCTCCCTGCTGTAGCGCACTGCCCGGTCATGGAACCCGAGGATGTGGCCGGCAAGATAGTGGTGTGCGAGGCGCGGCACGAGCGAGGCGTGGGCCGGCTGCCGTTCCAGCGCCTCGGCGGCCTGGACGTGGAGTCGGGTCAGCCGAGACGGCGCCATGCGGTCCAGCACCGCCTGCCGCGTCAGCGCGTGGACGAACGAATAACGGTCGGCGTCCGGATCGGCCACGTCAATGAGCCCGAGCGCTGTCGTCGAGTCGACAAACGCCATCGTCTGCGCGAGATCGGCCCCGTCCGCGGCGAGAAGCGTGGCCAGGTCGAACTCGTTGCCGAGCACCGCCGCCAACTCGATGACCTGCCTGACCTCCCCGCCGAGCCCGTCGATGCGAGCCGTCAGCGTGTCGCTGATCGACGCCGGGACGCGCTGGGGGAAGCGAAGCGCCGAGACGCCGCCCCGCCGTTCGAGATCGGCCCACAATTCGCGCAAGAAGAACGGGTTGCCGCCCGTGCGCTCACGCAGCAACGCCGCCGGCGCTCGAGCCTCCCGCAACGGCAGCCCGCTGCGCAGCACGACGTACTCGGCGATGGCGTCGGTGTCGAGCCCGCTCAGGTCGAGCCGGCGAACACCCTCCAGGCGGTGCAGCTCCGCCACCCGGGTGGCCACCTCATCGGAGCGATCCGGCGCCGCGCTGCGAAACGTCACCAGCACCAGCATGCGCGTGCCGTCCGAGGCGTGCACCACGTGCTCGAGCAGCGCGACCGTCGGCAGCTGCGCCCAGTGGAGATCCTCAAGAACCAGCGCCAGCGGGCCGTCATCAGCCAGCCGGCGGAACAAGCCGGCCACGGCATCGAAGAGGTCGCGGCGGACCTCACCTGAGCCAGCGAGGGATTCGCGGACGTCCGGCTGGTGCCGGGTGACGTGGGCCGAGAGGCGCTGGAGCTCCACCCCCCCGTCGCCCAGGAGCGCGGCGAGACTGCCGGGGGCCGTTCCGGTAAACAGGTGATCGAGCATCTCGGCAAAGGGCTGGTACGGGACGCCGGCATCGGGGTTCGAAGCCCCGACGAGCACCGTCACCCCGTCGTCGTGAAGCGCGCCAGCCACCTCAGCCGTCAAGCGCGACTTGCCGGCCCCCGGTTCTCCGCCGATGAACACGAGCTGGCGGCGACCGCGCTCGACCTCGGCCCAGATCGCCTCGAAGGTCTCAAGCTCGTAACGGCGACCGACGAGCGGCAGATCCCGTGACGCGGCGACACGAGCCGGCAGCGAAGGCGGGGCCCACGAACTCATAGCCAGACGCCCGCCCACCGGTCAGATCGGCGCTGACGCCCCGTCAGGGAGGAGACGGCCGGTCACCTCGACGATGACGTCAGCTGGCAGGCCCGCTCGTGTCGCAGCCCGCCGGATCGCTGTCGGCGACGGCGCCTCGTACAGACAGTAGGTCTTGCGCTTGTCAGCCGACAGGAACGAGTAGAGCCAACGCACGCCCTCTTCGCCGTTGATGCGGTTGATGCCATCAGCGACATCAGCGACACCCTCCAGCTCCTCCGCGAATCGCCGCTCGACCATGAAAATCGGCATGCTATTGCCCCCCTGAGGCCGCGCCGCCACAAGCCCCGTCGCGAATCATACGCCAAGCGACCCTGGCGTGGTCGACGCCGCGACGATCATCTCGTCCGCCGACCACGAAGTCAGAGGCGCCCCCACCCCGGCTGGCCATGAAAGATCACCAGGGCATGCATGTGCCGGTAAGGAACCGTCCCCACGATCAGCCAGAGCAGCGCCACGCACGCCGATCAGCGGGTCGGTAGCGCAATGCCTTTCATCGGATGTGACAGCCAAATTGGCGAGCGCTGGCTGCTGAGCCAGATGCCGCAGCGGGCACCAGGTTGCGCAGCCTCGGGGAAACTGTTCCGCTCAGACAGGCTCGCGTGCAATCAGTCTAGAAATCTGCTGATGTCCCGGAATCTTTGCCGCGAGCTGTCTCGTAGCGGTCCGCCGCCGTGGATACTGCGGGCTATGGCCGAAGCCCCGCCCAATGCGGCGGATGCCCCTGCGGAAACCTCATTTGTTGATCAAGATCGAGTTGTCGGCAAGCAACACCCGCCGCCCGGGCGTAGGACAGGTGCCGGGCCAGCGTGGCCGACGGCGTGGCCTGGCCCCGGTCTCGCGGGCCGACCGGGAGGACGCCGCCGCCCGGTAATCGCGGCCCAGTCCGCCACCGCGGCCAGCAGGTACTCGACCCTGGCGCCCTCGCCCCGCAGCGCCAGCGAGTGCGCGGCCACCCGATCGCCTGACGTGAAGCTACCGCCATCGGGCCGGTCGCAGTTATCACCCGGCCGCCTCACCCCCGGTGCGATCGGCGACCGGAGGTGTCCCGCCCTCCAGTCCGCACGTAACCATCCCAGCTGGTGA
Source organism: Streptosporangiaceae bacterium (assembly GCA_036267135.1). GTDB lineage: Bacteria > Actinomycetota > Actinomycetes > Streptosporangiales > Streptosporangiaceae > PALSA-505. The sequence continues at coordinate 57,940 of DATAWQ010000060.1, forward strand.
CGTTGGGCGGCATGACCGGACGTGGTCGGCCACGCCGATTATCCTGATCTGCTCCGGCGAAGGATCTGCGGCCAACCCCGATGGGGGCGGCTATTCGCGCGCGCAAGCGCTGTCTCACCTTGATCGTCGAAACCGGCTAGAGCGAGCCGCTTTGCATGAATATTCATGATTATCTGGTCACGGGAACGCCCGCACATGCAGCATGTCGGTCGTTGCACGGCACGCACGCCTAGGACACCGCGAGGACAGCAGGCCTGGCCCATTTTGAGATGCCGGCGGTTCTCGTCGGCATGCATCTCTGGGGCGTACCGGCCTCGGCTGTGCCGCAGCATGCGTCCTGAGCCAACCCCCAAGCCGCTAAAAGCGGCTTCGCCCCCGATCCCTCTGCGCCACACGTCCCGGGCACGACGACGAATCGAGTATCCACCGCGTAGGCCGTCCGGCCACGCAGCGGGCCAGCGCGGTTAGATAACTGTCATGACAGATGACCCTGAAGAGCCGGGCGACGGGAACAGGCCGGGGGAGCCCGAGGTCGAGGAAGCCTTCGACCGGCTGGTCTCCGAAGGCAGTGACCGGCTGTCCCGGTCGCTCGTCCCGCTCATAGCCACCGGCTTCGTGGGCGGCATCGACGTCGGAATCGGCGTGCTGGCCTATCTCGTCGTGGATCACCAGACGGGGCAGCCGCTGCTGGCCGCCGCGGTATTCCCGGTCGGGTTCATCGCGCTGCTGCTGGCTCGCAGTGAGCTGTTCACCGAGAACTTCCTGGTCCCGGTGACCGCGCGGGTCGCTGGGCGCGGGTCATGGTGGCAGCTGCTGCGGCTGTGGCTGGTGACCCTGGCCGCGAACCTGGCCGGCGGCCTGGTGATGGCCGGGCTGATCGTGGTCGCGCGGCCGGACCTGCGGGCCACTGCCGCCGAACTCGGCCGGCATTACGCGACCCTCGGGGTGTCCTGGCGGTCGCTGCTGCTGGCCGTCCTGGCCGGGATCGTCATCACACTGCTGACCCGGATGCAGCACGCCAGCGACGACCTCGGTCCCAAGCTTGTCGCCGCGGTCGCGATGTCCTTCGTGCTGGTGGCGGCCCAGCTGTTCCACTCGGTGCTGGACTCGATCTTCATGTTCACCGGGCTGCTCAGCGGCCAGGCCCGCTACACCTGGGCCGACTGGGCACTGGCCCTGGCCTGGTCGGCCCTGGGCAACCTCATCGGCGGCGTCGGCCTGGTGACCTCCATCCGGTTGCTGCGCGTCCCGCACCTGGTCGCCGAAGAACGCGCCGGGCCGAGGCCAGACCGGTAACCCGGCGGAGCAAGTCCGGCCAGTGCCATTCCCGGACGATGAATCCGGGCTGCCAGATACCTGGGCGGACGTGGTGCTGGCGATGGCACCCTGGTGCGCACCCGCCGCCGCACCGGCACCGGGAACCGGCGCAACTACTCTGGCAAGCACAAGGTGCACGGGCTGCTGTTCCTCGCCCTGACCGACGAGCGCGGCAACCTGCTGTGGATCTCCGCGGCCCGGCCCGGCCGGTCCAGCGAGATCACCACCGCCCGCCGCGACCGCATCGCCACCCGGCTGCGCGAGGCCGGCCTGGGCGCCCTGGCCGACCTGGGCTTCACCGGCCTCGACGATGACCCCGGCACCCACCCGGTCATCATCACCGGGATCAAGGCGGCCCGGGCCCGCAAGCTCACCCCCGCCCAGAAGCAGGCCAACACCGTGCTGGGCCGCGAGCGCGCCCCCGTCGAGCACGGCTTCGCTGACCTGAAGAACTGGCGGATCCTCACCAAGGTCCGGATGAACCCCCGCCACGCCACCCAGCTCCTGCGCGCCCTGCGTCCTCACCCGCACCGAGATCACCCGCTGACCGGCCCGCACCCGCCCGCATGCCCTGGCAAGCGTTTCCGGGTGGCGCCGTGCCCACGAAACCGGATAAGGCCCACCCAGGCGGCCCGCCATCACCCCTGAAACGACAGCCCTACCACCTCCCACGCGCCACCGTCACCGGTATCCGCCCAGCTCAGGCCCACCATCCCCGGTCACCACACGCCTTTCTGCCCGGTTCCGCAGTGGCCGCCTCTGGCAGCTATGTCAACCCCCACCCCCACCAGCCGCTCGCAACCGCAAGCACCCCACCGGCAAACGATCTTGAGCTGCCAGCACCCCGCCCAACCCACCCCAATCACACCCAACCCACCCCAAGCCAGCCCCCTGACCAGCCAATTCAGGATGAAACTCTCCCATTGCGTCCGGCGGATTGCCGTCCTCTGCCAGCGTTTCTGGAATGAAACCGTAATCAAGCGGGTAGCGGGTCGAGGTGAACAGCATCCGGTCCAACCGGATCCGGCCGGTTGCGTGATTCATCCCGTACTTATTCCGCGAGCCCTGCGGGATCTCGACGACAACTTCGACTTCCACCCATTCCTCCCTTATCTATGCCTTGCTGGATGCCCCTTCCTCAGTCCTGCCGGGAGAATGTCCTGAAGATCTACAAGGACCAGTGGGCCGTGGAGCAGCGCCACCGAGACCTCAAGCAAACCCTCAAGGTCCGGCCCGTCTTCCTGCACAACGACGACCGGATCGAAGCGCTCATCGCGGTCATCGGCATCGCCCTGCTCATCTTCGGGCTGATCGAGGCCGAACTGC
>DATAWQ010000061.1:0-6528 GCA_036267135.1 Streptosporangiaceae bacterium
CGCTCGTTCGGCGGAGGGCGGGTGTGCGAGCTGGCGCGCGACCGGCGGGGGGCTGCGTGGGTGGGGAGGGGCGGTCGGGCGGAGGGTTAGCGCGGGGGGATGAGGCGGCCGTCGCGGACGGCTTCGGCGGCTAGGAGGCCGAACATGTAGAAGTAGGCGGCTTCTTCGTCGGCGAACAGGCGGATCTCCTGGCGGGTGCCGTCCATGGCGCTGAATACCTCGAAGCCGGTGTCGGTTCGCAGCAGGCAGATCGCGCCGTCGACGACTTCGTTCACCGCGTAGGCGTCGGGCGGGATTGCGGCCAGGTTGGCCAGGTCGGTGAAGGTCTGCCTGGTCTGTGCCCAGGACGGCCCGGCGTCCGAGCCCCGGTGCCGGCGCCTGACCGGCGGCCTCATGTTGCTCGCGGTCCGCCCCGCCGCCCCGGAGACCGCCGCCCGCCCTACCGGCTCGGAGGCCGTTGCCCGCGCCGCCCGCCCTACCGGCTCGGAGGCCGTTGTCCGCGCCACCGGCGCGGGGACAGGAACGGACGGAACCACCGGCGCGGGGCTGATCGTCATGGGGTTGACCATGCGGGCGACCGGTGCGGAGCTGGTCATCGACCCGGCCGCGGGAAACGAGGGGTGAGACCCGGCGGGGGGGAGCGAAGGGGGCGATCCGGCGGGGGGGAGCGAAGGGTGCGGGCCGGTCGGCGGAGGCGGGGAGGTCGACCCGGCTGGGGGAAGCAAGGAGGGTGGCGCGGCCGGGAAGAGCGATGGGCGCGGCGAGCTCGGGAACTCGGGAAGCGGCGGTAGCGGGGGAAGCGGCGTGGCCGCGGGAAACGAGGCGAACGGCGCGCCCGGGGGGAGCGAGGGGTGAGACCCGCCCGCGGGGAGTGAAGGGTGCGATGAGGCGAACGGCGCGCCCGGGGGGAGCGAGGGGTGAGACCCGCCCGGGGGGAGCGAAGGGTGCGACGAGCCGGACGGCGGCGCCACCGGGGCCATCGCCACCGGCGCGGGCCACGCAGGCGCGATCGGGGCGGGCGCGGGAGGCGCGGGAGGCGCGGGAGCGGGCGGGGCCGACCAGGCGGGCACCTCGGCCGCGGGCCAAGAAGGCGGCGCCAACGGGTAGCGGCGATCCACCCGCTCCTCGCTGATCCCGCTCACGTCTTCGCGGTTCACCAGCACTTCGAACACGCCCGGCTCGACTTCGCAGTACCCGAGTCGTTCGGCCTGGATCGGATCGTGCCCTGGATACCCGATGTGCAACTGGTCGCCCAGCTCGTCCAGGACTAGGCAGGGCTCGCCGCCGAACACTCCCGACGGCTTCGACTCCCAGACGGCGTCCACCTCGGCCCTGGTCACGGCCTTGCGCCAGTGCCCGGTGGCGGGCTGGAAGCCCAGCTCCTCGGGCGGTGGGCAGGCGGCGAACAGCATGATGTCGGAGTCGGAGGGACCCACCCCGGCCTCGTACGACACGCCGCGGTAGGTCGCCATGAACCGGTAACGCATCGCCTCAGCCTCCAGCCACCGGCCGCGGCCGGGTCTGCTGGTTGTTCCTGCCCACGAGTTTCTCAGCCTCCAGCCGCCGGCCGCAGCCAGGTTTGCCCGTCGTTCCTGCCCACGAATTCTTCGCCGGCCGGGGTGATTCGGTACATCTCGGTGCCCACCGGGATCGGTCCTTGCTCGACGAACAGCTCGGCCGGCGCCGGCCGGTACGGATCGCCGTCGATCCTGGTTACGCTCAGGTACGTCTGCATGTCCAGGGAACGCCAGCGCAGCACCCAAAGCTCCTGCGGCTCCAGCGAGTCCAGCGGCGGCCGGGCCCTGGCCGCGTCGGCGGCGCGGTAGGCGAAGCCGGTGAGCACCCAGCGCTGGCTGGTGAGGTAGGGATCGACCAGGTTGGCCGGGATCATCTTCTCCATCAGGGTTCCGGGCTCGACCCAGACCGCTGGGCCGGCCTTACCAGGCAATGGCGCAGCCATCGGCTCCGCCTGGCCGGCGTGCCGTCGCTCCTGACCGATCTGCGTCACGATGCGTCCCTGAGAGTAACGGTCCCACACCGGAGACTCTCATAGTGCGACATATGCCTCAACTGATTCGGGCAGAGCCGTGTGTCAGTCCTACCTATCGTTATGGCCATACCGAGCGCTGATGCACGGGCAGCCGGCCGCACGTGGCAGGATCGGCACCATGCTGCGCTGGCTAACCGCGGGGGAGTCGCACGGGCGTGCGCTCGTCGCGATCATCGAGGGCGTGCCGGCCGGAGTGCAGGTCAGCACGCAGGACGTCGCCGCCGCCCTGGCCCGCAGGCGAGCCGGTCACGGCCGCGGCGCGCGGATGAAGTTCGAGCGGGACGAGGTCGAGATCACCGCCGGCGTACGGCACGGCCGCACCCTCGGCGGCCCGGTGGCCATCAGGGTCGGCAACACCGAGTGGCCCAAGTGGGAGACGGTGATGGCGGCCGACCCGGTCGAGGCGGACGTGCTGGCGGGCCTGGCCCGCGCCGCCCCGCTGACCCGGCCCCGCCCCGGCCACGCCGACCTGGTCGGCATGCAGAAGTTCGGTCACGACGACGCCAGGCCGGTGCTCGAACGGGCCAGCGCGCGCGAGACCGCGGCCAGGGTCGCGCTCGGCGAGGTCGCCCGCCGCCTGCTGGATCAGGCGCTCGGCGTGCGGATCCTCAGTCACGTGGTGGCCATCGGCTCCGTCCGGGGGCCAGAAGGTTCAATCCCAAAGCCCGAAGATAATGAACGGGCTGACGCAGACGCCGTGCGTTGCCTGGACCCGGCGACCAGCGAAAAGATGATCGCCGAGATCGACTCGGCGCGGCAGGCCGGTGACACGCTCGGCGGGGTGGTCGAGGTCGTCGCGTACGGGGTGCCGCCGGGGCTCGGCAGCCACGTGCACTGGGATCGCAAGCTGGACGGCCGGCTGGCCGGCGCGCTGATGAGCATTCATGCCATCAAGGGAGTCGAGATCGGCGACGGCTTCACCACCGCGGCCAGGCGCGGCTCGGTGGCGCACGACGAGATCGAGTTCACCGGCAACGGGAACGGCGTGCGCCGCCGGACCAACCGGGCCGGTGGCATCGAGGGCGGCATCAGCACCGGTGAACCGCTCCGGGTCCGCGCGGCCATGAAGCCCATCTCCACGGTGCCGCGCGCCCTGGACACCGTGGACGTGGCCACCCGCGAGCCCGCCAAGGCCATCAACCAGCGCAGCGACGTCACCGCGGTGCCCGCCGCCGGCGTGGTCGCCGAGGCCATGGTCGCCCTCGTCCTGGCCGACGCCGCTCTGGAAAAGTTCGGCGGCGACTCCCTCCCCGAGGTCCAGCGCAACCTCCGCGGCTACCTCGACGCCCTGGTGATCACATGAGTTCGCCCGACCCCACCACCAACCCCACCACCACCAACCCCACCACCAACCCCACCGTCACTAATCCCACCAACCCCACCAATCCCACTGGCACCTCTAGCCCCACCACCACCGCTAACCCCGCCAATCCCACCGCCACCTGCACCTCCAGCCCCTCTGGTCACACGGGCAACATTCCTGTGATGATCTTGGTGGGGCCTCCGGGAGCCGGGAAATCTACGGTGGGGGCGCTGGTGGCGCGGCGGCTTGGGGTGGGGTTTCTGGACACCGACGATGAGGTGGCGGCGGTGGCGCGCAAGGAGGTCGGCGACATCTTCGTCGAGGACGGTGAGCAGGCCTTCCGGGCGCTGGAACGTCCCGTCGTGGAGCGGGCGCTGCGCTACGGCGGGGTGGTCGCGCTCGGCAGCGGGGCCGTGCTCGACCCGGACGTCCAGCAGCGGCTGGCCGGGCAGCGGGTCGTCTACCTGGAGACCGGCTTCGCCGAGGTGGCCAAGCGGACCGGCCTGAACAAGCCGCGCATCCCGGTGCCGGGCAACCCGCGGGGGATGCTGCGGGCGATGCTCGAAGAACGGCGCCCGGTGTACGAGGCCGTCGCGGCGACCACCGTGAGCACCGATGAACTGTCTCCCGAGGAGATCGCCGGCCAGATCGCGGAGGCCGGCCGGTGACCGCGACCAGGATCACCGTGGGCGGTGAGCGGCCCTACGACGTCGTGGTGGGCGACGACGTGCTGGACGAGCTGCCCGGGCTGACCGGCGACGCCAACCGAGAGCGCCAGGGCGCGGTCGCGATCATCTACGCGGCCGGGCTGGCCGGGATCGCCCACCGGGCCCGCCGCGCGCTGGAGGGCGCGGGTCACCGGGTGCACTCCGAGGCCATCCCGGACAGCGAGTCAGCCAAGGACATTACGGTGGCGGCCCGGCTGTGGTCGTGGCTGGCCGAACACCGGATCGGCCGGACCGACACGGTCGTCGGCATCGGCGGCGGCGCCGCCTGCGACCTGGCCGGATTCGTCGCGGCCACCTGGCTGCGCGGGGTCCGCGTGGTGCTGGTGCCGACGACGCTGCTCGCCATGGTGGACGCCGCCATCGGCGGCAAGACCGCGGTCAACATCCCCGAGGGCAAGAACCTGGTCGGCGCGTTCCACCCGCCGGCCGGGGTGCTCGCCGACCTGGCCACCCTGCGCACGCTCCCGGCCAGGGAGTACGTCAGCGGCCTGGCCGAGGTGATCAAGGCGGGCTTCATCGCCGACCCGGTCATCCTGGATCTGATCGAGGCCGACCCCGAGCAGGCCACCAGGCCGGACGGCAAGCCCGCCCGTGAGCTGGTGGAGCGGGCCGTCCGGGTCAAGGCGGACGTGGTGGCGCGGGATCTGCGCGAGTCCGGTCCCCGCGAGTTCCTCAATTACGGGCACACGCTCGGGCACGCGATCGAGCGGGCCGAGGACTTCGGCTTCCGGCACGGCGAGGCGGTGGCGATCGGCATGGTCTACGCGGCCGCGCTCGGCCGCCGCACCGGCCGGCTGGACGAGCACACCGCCGCCCGGCACCGCGAGGTGCTCGCCTCGGTCGGGCTGCCCACCGCATACCAGGCCGGCGCCTGGCCGAGGCTGCGGCCCGCGATGGCCGTGGACAAGAAGACCCGCGGCGCCAGGCTCCGGTTCGTCGTGCTCGACGGCCTGGCCCGGCCGGGGATTCTCGCCGACCCGGCCGAGGACCTGCTGGCCGACGCCTACCGGGAGGTCTGCTCATCGTGACAGAGCCGGAGGCGAGCGGCCCAGACAGCACGAGGCCGGTGCTGGTGCTGAACGGGCCCAACCTGGGGCGGCTGGGCTCGCGCGAGCCCGAGGTGTACGGGTCCACCACGTTCGCCGACCTGACGCGGGAGTGCGTGGCGACCGGTCGGAAGCTGGGGCTGCACGTGGAGGTCAGGCAGACCGACAGCGAGACCGAGCTGATCGGCTGGGTGCACGAGGCGGCCGACGGCCGCATCCCGGTGGTGCTCAACCCGGCCGCGTTCACCCACTACTCCTACGGCTTGCGCGACGCGCTGGCCATGCGCACCGCGCCCCTGGTCGAGGTGCACATATCCAACCCGGCCGCGCGCGAGACCTTCCGGCACAACTCGGTCGTGGCCGGCGTGGCCGACGGCACGGTGGCCGGGTTCGGCCTCACCTCCTACCGGCTGGCCCTGGAGGCCATCGCCGAGATGGTGCCCCCGGTGGTACCCGGCGCTGACCAGGCGGGCTGAGCCGGTGATCGTTCTCGTCGGGTTCATGGGGGCCGGGAAGACCACGGTGGGACGCCGGCTCGCGGCCGAACTTGATCTGGCGTTCATCGATCTCGATCGAGCGATCGAGGAAGGTGGCCACCGTTCAGTAAAGGAGATCTTCGCCGCGGACGGCGAGGCTGCCTTCCGCACCATCGAACACGAGGCGCTGGCCAGGGTACTGGCCGGGCCCAGCCTGGTGCTGGCGGTGGGCGGCGGTGCGGTGGAGCACGCCGGGTCGCGGCGGCTGCTGGCTGCGGCGGACGTGGTGTACCTGCAGGTCAGCTACGCCGACGCGCTGGCGCGGGTGGGCGGGGACGCGGGGCGGCCGATGCTGGCGCGGCCGGACCTGGCGCAGGTGTACCAGCGGCGGCTGGCCGGGTACGAATCGGTGGCGACGCTGATCGTCGCGACCGGGGGGCGCGGGACGCGGGCCGTGTGCGCCGAGGTGCTGACCGGCCTCGCGCGGCGGGATCGGGCCGGTTACCCTCACTAGAACGGGATTCGGCCGTACCGACGGAATGTTGACGGAGGGTGCCAGGATGCGCATCGGGATGTCCCTGAACTACGCGGGCGGCTTCGCCGAGACCGTCGATGAGCTGGCCGACTATGAGCGGGCCGGGCTGGACATCGTGTTCGTGCCGGAGGCCTACAGCTACGACGCGGTCAGCCAGCTTGGGTTCATCGCGGCGAAGACCTCTCGGCTGCAGATCGCCTCGGGCATCCTGCAGCTCTACTCCCGGACGCCGGCGCTGACCGCGATGACCGCGGCCGGGCTCGACTACGTTTCCAACGGGCGGTTCAATCTCGGCATCGGCGCGTCCGGGCCGCAGGTGATCGAGGGCTGGCACGGCGTGCCCTACGACGCGCCGCTGGGCCGGACCAGGGAGATCATCGAGATCTGCCG
>DATAWQ010000062.1:0-6830 GCA_036267135.1 Streptosporangiaceae bacterium
GATCGCCACCCAGGACAAGGCCTTCTCGAAGCCGAGCGGCTTGCCCAGCACCACGAACGGGAGCCGGCTGGCCCGCAACCGCAGGAGCAGCCGTTCCTCGTCGTGCGTCAGCGCCAGCAGCGCTCCGTCCACGTGGCCGACGGTGAGGTAGTCGCCGAGCGAGTTCTCTTCCTCCTCGTCCCCCGCGGTGGCTATCAGCAGGTGGCGCCCGCTATGGCGCAACTGCCGGGAGAAGGTCCGGGCGAAGAGCCCGAAGTTGGGGTCCTCGAACAGGCGCTCCTCGCGCTCGGAGATGACGAAGGCGATCGATCCGGTGCGGCCGCGGGCCAGGTTCCTGGCCGACTGGTTAACCGAGTAGCCGAGAGTGTCGATCGCCTCGTTCACCGCGTCGCGGACGGCGGGACGCACATTGCGGCCGCCATTGATCACGCGGGACACCGTCCCGCGCCCCACGCCGGCCAGCCGGGCCACGTCATCGATCGTCGGACGCCGATGCGAGGCCGCGGCGCTCTGCGGAGCTGAGGTGCTCACCAGCTCATTTTAACGCATCAGTGGGAACGCTCCCAATTAGCCGTTGATTTGCCGTATTGGGGCCGTTAGAGTCCACAGTAACAAAAATTGGAAGCGCTCCCAAAGCAGTCTGAACCCGTCCCGGAGCAGTGCCTGCGGGACGGCGTCGGTTGTTCGCTCTGGCCTGCGCGCGCTGCGCGGTCAGAGGAGCTTAGGAGGCAGCAGCACCATGACGTCGTTGATCCATAACGCCGGGCGCAGACCCAGGTTCCGGCGCAAGCTCCTGCTGGCGGCCGGCGCCGCGGCGGCCGGGATCCTGGCCCTGGCCGCCTGCAGCAGCGGCGCGACTCCCACGAGTGGCAGCACCAGTAGCAGCACCAGTAGCAGCAGCGGCAAGGTCACCCTCACCTTCTGGTCCTGGGTGCCCGGCATCGCCACGTCGGTCAACCTGTGGAACAAGACCCACCCCGACATCCAGGTGAACCTCGACGAGACCACCTCCGGCAACGCCGGGACCTACGCCAAGATGTTCAGCGCGCTCCAGGCCGGGAACGCGCCCGACCTCGGGCAGGTCGAGTACGCGACCCTGCCGAACTTCGAGCATGTCGGCGGCGTGATCGACCTGTCCAAGTACGGCGCCGACAGCGTCAAGTCCGACTTCGTCCCGTGGACCTGGTCGCAGGTGTCCCAGGGCAGCGCCGTCTACGCCATCCCCCAGGACACCGGCCCGATGGGGCTCTTCTACCGGGCCGACCTGTTCCAGAAGTACGGGCTGGCCGTGCCGACGACCTGGGCCCAGTTCCTGAGCGACGCCGAGAAGGTGCACGCCGCCCACCCCAGCGTCTACATCGCCGCCTTCCCCGCCAACGACGCCCAGTGGTTCGCCGGCCTCGCCTGGCAGGCCGGGGCGCAGTGGTTCACCACCTCGGGTGACACCTGGGTGGCCGGCATCGACGACTCCGCCTCGACCGAGGTCGCCAACTTCTGGCAGCAGCTGATCAGCGATCACCTGGTGAAGGTCGAGCCGGACTTCGCCACGGAGTGGTACAAGGACCTCTCCGATGGCACCCTGCTCACCTGGCCGACCGCCGTCTGGGGAGAGAACACCCTGGTCACCAACGCCGCCTCGACCAAGGGCGACTGGCGGGTGGCGCCGATGCCCAACTGGGGCTCCACCAAGAGCAACGGCAACTGGGGCGGCTCCACCACGGTGGTTTTTAAGGACAGCAAGTACCCGGCCGAGGCCGCGCAGTTCGCCGAGTGGCTGAACACCAACCAGCAGAGCATCACCAGCCTCATCAGCAATGGCGGCCTCTACCCGGCCGACCTGGCCGGCCAGCAGCTGCCCGCGGCGAACTCGCCGGTTGCCTTCTACGGCGGCCAGAACATCTGGAGTGTCTTCCGGGCCAACGGCCAGCTGGTGAACACCAGCTTCCAGTGGGGCCCGATCATGAGCACGACCTTTACCCAGATGCAGGACGGCTTCGGTAAGGCGACCGGCGGCTCAAGCACGCTCGCCCAGCAGCTGACGACGACGCAGTCCGAGACCGTCAGCTCGATGAAGTCGCAGGGCTTCTCGGTCACGTCGGGCTGACCGACCCCAGGGCGCCCGGAACCAGGAGACCGGGCGCCCCGCCCCCCGCCCGGGGCGTGAAGACCAGCCAGAGAGGAGGCCGTTATGGTCGCCGACCACAAGCAAACCCCCGTTGCCGCCGCCGCGGCGACGGCCGGCCCGGCCGCCCCGGGCAGGCCGCGGCGCCGCCGGGCCGGCTGGGCGCCAGCCATGTTCCTGGCCCCCTTCGGGGTGCTGTTCGCCCTGTTCTTCCTGCTGCCAATCGGGTACGCGGTCTACCAGAGCCTGCTCAAGGTGCACGTCTCGGGCCTCGGCCTCGGTCCCAGTTCCACCACGACGGTGTTCGCGGGCTTCGCCAACTACACCCAGGTCTTCTCCGACTCATCGTTCTGGCAAGGCGTCGGGCGGGTCCTGCTGTTCGGGGTGGTCCAGATTCCGGTCATGCTGGCCTTCGCCACCGTCCTCGCCCTGCTGGTGGACTCGGCCGCGATCCGCTTCCGGCGCTTCTTCCGGCTTGCCTTCTTCCTGCCCTACGGCATCCCCGGGGTCATCGCCGCGATCCTCTGGTCCTTTCTCTACCTGCCTGGCCTCAGCCCCATCGTGGCCACGCTGCAGCACACCGGCTTCGGCACGGTGAACTTCCTCGGCGCCAACACCACCCTGTGGTCCATCGCCAACATCGTCACCTGGGAGTACACGGGCTACAACATGCTCATCATCTACGCCGGCCTGCAGGCCATCCCGACCGACCTGTACGAGTCCGCGCGCCTGGACGGCGCGTCCGAATGGAAGGTGGCCACCCGGATCAAGCTCCCCATGGTCACCGGCGCGCTGGTGCTGACGGGCATCTTCAGCATCATCGGAACCCTTCAGCTGTTCAGCGAGCCGCAGGTGCTCCGCGCGATCACCAGCAACATCAGCAGTTCCTACACGCCGAACCTGCTGGCCTACACGCAGGCGTTCACCGACAACAACCCGAACTACGCGGCGGCGATCGCGGTGGTGCTCGCGGCCGGCACCTTCATCCTGTCCTTCGGCTTCCTGAAGCTGGTCCAGCGCCGCGGGGCAGCGTGATGGTGGCGCTGGGCGGCCCCGTGCGGTCCCGGGCCTACGCCGCTCCGGGAGTCAGCCGGTCGGGGATCCTGGCCACCGCGTTCATGTTCGTCTGTGCCGTCTACTTCCTGCTCCCGGCGTGGTGGCTGATCGTCTCCTCGACCAAGGGACCCAGCACGCTGTACGCCTCGCAGGGGTTCTGGTTCAGCCAGTTCCACTTCATGTCCAACCTGACCGGGCTCTTCACTTATGACGGCGGGATCTACTGGCACTGGCTGGCCAACACGCTGCTTTACGCGGGCGGCGGGGCGCTGGGCGCCACGCTGCTGGCCGCCGCGGCGGGGTACGCGCTGGCCAAGTACGACTTCCGCGGCCGCGAACTCGTCTTCTCGATCATCCTCGGCGGCGTACTGGTCCCCGGCACCGCGCTGGCGCTGCCGCTGTACCTGCTGATGAGCAAGGTCGACCTGACCAACACCTACTGGGCGGTGCTCCTGCCTAGCCTCGTCAGCCCGTTCGGCGTCTACCTGGCCCGGGTCTACGCGGCGGCGGCGATCCCCGATGAGCTGATCGAGGCGGGCCGGATCGACGGCGCCAGCGAGGGCCGGATCTTCCGGACCGTGTCGCTGCGCATCATGTCGCCCGCCCTCGTCACCATGTTCCTGTTCCAGTTCGTGGCGATCTGGAACAACTTCTTCCTGCCGCTGGTCATGCTCTCGAACACCCGCCTCTACCCGGTGACGCTCGGCCTGTACAGCTGGAACAACGAGTACGGCCAGGCCCCACAACTGGTCAGCTACGTGGTCATCGGCTCGCTCATCTCGGTCATCCCGCTGGTCATCGCCTTCCTTTCGCTGCAGCGCTTCTGGCGATCCGGCCTGGCCGCGGGGGGTGTCAAGCTGTGAACGCCGACCGGCAAATCCTGCCGCAGGTCGGCGGTATCGCCTACGGCGGCGACTACAACCCGGAGCAGTGGCCCGAGTCCGTCTGGGCGCAGGACGTCCAGCTGATGGCCGAGGCAGGGGTGAACCTGGTGACGGTCGGGGTCTTCTCCTGGGCCAGGCTGCAGCCCGCCCCGGGCGAGCTGACCGCCGGCTGGCTGGACCGGGTCCTGGACCTGCTGGCCGAGGCGGGGATATGGGCCGACCTGGCCACCGCCACGGCAGCACCGCCCGCCTGGCTCATCGCCGCCCATCCGGAGATCTTGCCGGTCACCGCGGACGGGACCCGCCTTGGCTTCGGCGCCCGCCAGCATTACTGCCCGAGCGCGCTGGCCTACCGGGAGGCCGCGGCCGACCTCGCCCGGCGCCTGGGCGAACGCTACGGAACCCACCCGGCCGTGGCCATGTGGCACATCGGGAACGAGTACGGCTGCCACGTCCCCGCCTGCTACTGCGAGCATTCGGCCCGTGCCTTCCGTCAGTGGCTCCAGGCCCGGTACGGCGAGCTGGGCCGGCTCAACGACGCCTGGGGCGGTGCCGTCTGGAGCCAGGACTACACCAGCTGGGACCAGGTCGAGCCGCCGCGCACCGCCCCCACCTTCGGCAATCCGGCCCAGCAGCTCGATTTCGCCCGGTTCAGCTCGGATGAGCTGCTCGCCTGCTACACCGCCGAGCGGGAGGTGCTCGCCGGGCATAGCGCGGGCAAGCCGGTGACGACCAACTTCATCGGGCTGTTCCGTTCGCTAGACCAGTTCCGCTGGTCGGCCGGGCTCGACGTCGTGTCCATGGACAACTACCCGGATCCGGCCGACGCCGAGGCACACGTGACCTCGGCCATGGCCTGCGACCTGACCCGGTCGGTGGGCGGCGGGCGCCCGTGGCTGCTGATGGAGCAGGCCCCCGGTGCCGTCAACTGGCGGGCGGTCAACGTGCCGAAGGCGCCGAGGCAGTACCGCGCGCTCAGCCTGCAGGCGGTCGCCCGCGGCGCCGATGCGGTGCTTTCCTTCCAGTGGCGCGCCGCCGCGACCGGGGCCGAGAAATTCCACAGCGGGATGGTGCCGCACGCCGGGACCGACAGCCGGGTCTGGCGCGAGGTGGTGAGCCTCGGCGCGGAACTGCGGCGGCTCGCGCCGGTGGCCGGCCGCCTGGTACGGGCCGAGGCCGCGCTACTGCTCGACTGGGAGAGCTGGTGGGCGCTTGAATTCGACTCGCATCCGAGTAGCTGCCTGCGCCTCACCGACTTGCTCGGCGAGCTGTACCGACCACTACTGCAGGCGGGGGTGAATGCCGACTTCGCCCACCCGGAGAGCGACCTGTCCGGCTACCGGCTGATCCTGGTGCCCGCGCTCTACCTCGTCACGGACGCGGGCGCGGAAAACGTGCGCCGCTTCGTGGCCGACGGCGGCACCGCCCTCATCACCTTCTTCTCCGGGATCGTCGACCCCCAGGACCGGGTGCGCCTCGGCGGCTATCCGGCGCCCTGGCGGGACCTGCTTGGCCTGCGTATCGAGGAACTAGCGCCGCTACCGCAGGGCGCCGCCGTCCGCCTCGAGGGCCAGGGCAGCGCCGCCACCGATGCCGCCGATGCCACCGATGCCACCGGCCGGCTCTGGCAGGACGTGATCGAGCTACGCGGAGCGGATCCGCTGCTCACCTTCGGTGAGGGCCATCTCGGCGGTCAGGCCGCGGTGACCCGGCATTCCCGTGGCCGAGGCGCGGCGTTCTACCTGGGCACGCTCCCGGACCGGAAAACGCTCGGCCGCCTGGTCGGGCAGGCGTGCCGGGAGGCCGGGGTCACCATGTGGACCGACCTGCCGCACGGAGTGGAGGCGGTCCGCCGCGGCGACTACCTCTTCTTGATCAGCCACCTGGACCGCCCGGTCGAACTCGACCTCGGCGCTAAGCGCCTCGACCTGCTCACCGGGGCCAAGGTGGGGCCGCGGGCCGTGCTCGGGGAACGCGATGCCCTGGTGCTCGTCTGGGATGGCCCCGGTGGCGACGCACGAAACCGTTCGGACGACTGATTTGCGGTTTGTTTTTGCTCTTGCTACTGGAGCTCAGCAGGCCTGGAAAAGGAGGACGGCGGCGGCCAGCGGCCGCTGTGGCGGGATGGCCAGGCCGATCTCGGCCAGGGCGGCACCGGAGACGTCCGCCGCGGGCAGCTCGTCGTCCGACAGGACCGGCCGCTCCCCCGGCGTGACGTTAGTCGCCCGGTACCGGCGGGCCGGGTCGAGCCCGGGGATCCGCATGGCCACCGTCTGATCGTTCCTCGGCTCATCTAGCTGCACGTAACACAGCAGCGTGGACGACCGGTCGGCTGCCACCACGCCGTGCATCCACGCGGTGTCATCAACGGTGTCGAGCCTGATCATCCGGCCGGAGTGAATCAGGCCCCGGTGTCGCTTGTACAGCTCGATCCAGGCGGCGAGCTGGTCAAGCTCCTCGCTGCTGGCCTGGGTGATGTCCCACTCGATGCCCAGGTGCCCGAACAAGGCGGTGGCACAGCGCAGCGGCAGGGGCATGTACCGGCCGGTCTGGTGGGAGAACGGCGCCGACACGTGCGCCCCGAGGTACTCCGGTGGCAGGAGCTGGCCGGTCCAGCGCTGGATCGCCTGCCGGGCCAGCGCGTCGGTCATGTCGGATGGCCAGACCCGCTGGAACCGTTCCAGGATGGCCAGGTCGATCCGGCCGCCGCCGGCCGCGCACGACTCCCACTCCACTTCCGGATGCCGCTGGCGAAGCCGGTCCATCAG
>DATAWQ010000063.1:0-214243 GCA_036267135.1 Streptosporangiaceae bacterium
ACCCAGCAAGTTCAGCCGGTCAGCACATCCAGGAGTCGCAGCCGTTCCAGCGCGATCGCGCGGGACGGGATGCTGCTGGCACCGGCGGCCCAGTCCCGCCAGGCCGGCCAGCGCTCCTGGTCGTAGTGCTCGTGGTCGAACTCGACGGCGTCGAGCAGCAGGTCGCGCACGATTCCCATCCGGTCCGGCTGGCCGAGGCCGGGCCAGGGCAGATAGTCGATCGTCCAGGTCAGCCGGGGCGCACCGCCCTGGGCACGGTTCATCAGGTGGGCGTGAAAGGCAACCATGTCGCCCGGCTTGGTCTCCACCACCACGTGCGGCCACTCCCAGGACGCGAAGCCGGAGAGGGCGGGCTCGGCCGCCCGGTACTCACACAGCCGACGCTCGAACTCGGGCAGGTGAGATCCGGGCACCAGACGCAGCGCCCCGGTATCGGCGGCCCTCGGCTCCAGGTCGGCCCAGAGGGTCACGCCGCCGACGTCGGGTCCCTGACGGGTGTGCCACACCGAATCGCCGGAGAACCTGGTGGCGACCCCGGGCGACGGAACGGTCGGGCCGCCCAGCAACTCGGCTGAGGTCCCGAACGTCCTGGCGTCGTCGGCGATCAGGGCCAGGCTGAACGGCGCCCGGCTCGCGGCCAGCGGCAGGTAGTCGCCGCCGATACCGCCCAGGTCATCCGCCGCGTCAGGGACACCGGGCCCGGCCGCGCCTGGGCCGAAGGCGTCGGCCAGCGCGGCGGTCACCTCGCTGCGGAGCGTGGCGGTCTCGGCCGCGGTGAGCAACCCGGGCAGCACCACGTACCCGAACGTGCGGAAATGCAGGATCTGCTGGTGGGAAAGCATGTCGAAGCCCCTCATCGGCTCGGTTCGGTCATGGGCGCGAAACGAGCCGACCGGAGGACCTCGGGCGGTTCACACTCAATAGTGGGGACGCATGCTGGTCAGCGTACTTCGACCGGAGATCACCACCGGGATCGGCGCGGGCGCCACCGTCGGCCGCCTGTGCGTGGTGCACGGCGCCGCCCGGGATGGTGGTCCCGGACGGCATGCGCGCGGTCGGCCTGCCAGCCAAGATCACCGGCGAGGTCACCGGCGACGCGTTGCAATGGGTGCAGACCAACCCGTCCCTCTACCAGGACCTGGCCCGCCGCCACGCCGCCAGCCTCCGGCGCACCGGCTGAAGGTGGCCGACGGCGGTTCGGTGGCCACCGTTCAGGATGTTAAAGATTTTTATTTCGACGGGTTCACGACGAGCGCGCTGCCGCCGTAGAGGCGGGCCGGTTCGGCGACGGCCTGCAGCAGGCCGTGGCCGAGGAATTGCAGGCCGGTGGCGTCGCCCGGATAGTAGTCCAGCGGCAGGATCGGCCCGGTGGCCAGGCTGAACTGCTCGTTGTACTGCTGGGTGAGCTGATGCGCCATCGCGCTGTTGTAGAACTTGGGCTCGGCCAGCGAGGTGGGCGAGTTCGTCTGGCTCACCCGGGATGCGGCCAGCGCCTGCGGCAGCGACATGCCGAAGTCCACGTGGTTGAGGATGATCTGCAGGATCGTGGTGATGATGGTCGAGCCGCCGGCCGCGCCCACGGTGAAGTCGGGCTTGCCGTCGCGCAGCACGATTGCCCCGCCCATGCTGGAGCGCGGCTGCTTACCGCCGGCCGGCAGGTTCGGGTCGTAGGCGCCGGGGGCGGGCGGGGCGAAGTCGAAGTCGGTCATCTCGTCGTTGAGCAGGAACCCGTAGCCGGGCACGACCTGACCGCTGCCGCCGAAGAAGTTGATCGTGTTGGTGTAGGTGACGATGTCGCCCCACTTGTCCGTGGTGACGATGTTGTTGGTGTGCATGCCCTCGTTGACGGTGGGCGCCGGGGTGCTGGAGGTCTGGCACTTCTGGTACGGCGGGGTGGGGTCGCCGGGCGCCACCGGCGAGGTCAGCGCCGTGTTGTGGATGAGACAGCGCCGGGTGGCGGCGAACTTGGGGTCGAGCAGCGACTTCACCGGAACCCCGACGTAGCGGGGGTCGCCCACGTAGGCGTCGCGGTCGGCGTAGGACAGCCGGGAGGCCTCCAGGTAGTGGAACAGCGCCTCCGCCCTCGGCTCGGCCTTCAGGTCGTAGCCGTTCAGTATGTTCAGCGCCTCGCCGACGGTGGTGCCGCTGCTGGACGGCGGGGCCATGCTGTAGACGTCCAGGCCCTGGTACTTCACGTGCGTGGGCGCCCGGACGTAGGCCTGGTAGTGACGCAGGTCGCTCATCTTCATGATCCCGTCCAGGTGCACGACCTTCTGGCCGGGATAGGTGGCCGGGTGGTCGTCGGCGGCCACGACGGCCTGGCCGATCGGCCCGTTGTACAGGTAGGAGGGACCGTACTTGGCC
The DNA here is from genome assembly GCA_036267135.1 of Streptosporangiaceae bacterium. Taxonomy (GTDB): domain Bacteria; phylum Actinomycetota; class Actinomycetes; order Streptosporangiales; family Streptosporangiaceae; genus PALSA-505. Next base: position 2,365 of record DATAWQ010000063.1, read on the forward strand.
AGCAACTGGTAGGTGTGGGCCAGGTCGGGGTTGCGCAGCAGGTAGCCCGCGGGCAGCACGCCGCCGGACTTGGTGAGCAGGAGCTGGCGGCTGGCCGTGTACGCGCGCAACTCGGGCAGGTCGGACTGTTCGAGCTGGCGGAAGTCCGCGTTGACCCGGAAGCCCTGCTCGCCCTGCTGAATGGCCGGCTGCAGGTCGGTGGCCAGGCTGTTGGCCCCGTAGCGCTTGACGGCCTTGGCCCAGGTGGCCACCATCGACGGCACGCCGGTGGAAAGCGGCTGGTCAGAGGCGTAGAAGTAGTCGCGCGGCTGGCCTGTCTTGGGGTTGAGGAACATCGTCGATGTGCAGGCCTGCGGGCAGTTCTCGCGCCCGTCGATCGTGATCACCTTGTGGCTGCGGGCCAGGTAGATCACCATGAAGCCACCGCCGCCAGGGCCGGCCACGAACGGGATCGTCACGCCCATCGTGCTGGCCGCCGCGACGGCCGCGTCGACGGCGTTGCCGCCCGCCTTGAGCACCTTGATGGCGGCCTTGCTGGCGCCCAGGCTCATGGACGCGGCCGCGCCGCCGGTGCCCACGGCGACCGGCTCCTTGACCGCGTCCGGGGTAGCCGCACCTCCGGCCCGGGCAGGTGCGGAGGGAGTGCTGGCGCTGGCCAGGGACGGCAGGACCGACACCGCGATGGCCACGGCTGACGTGACGCAAATCGCTGACAGGCGACGCATGGGGCACCTCTGGCGCGAGTGGGGTAATAGGGCCGTCTTTCTCCCTGCTCCGTGCGAACCGGGTTAAACCCCGCGAGAGGACCCCTTCACGGTCCGTAAGCGGGGCGCGTTCACAGTCCGTACACGCGGCGGGCGTTGGCCGCGCCCACCAGCTCGGCCACCCGCGCGGCGTCCGCGGCCGACCAGGCGCCGTCGGCAACGAACGCCCCGGTCACCTTGGCCAGGTCGCGCCGGAACCCAGCCGCGCCCAGGTAGTGCAGCTCCGGCAGGCCGAACGCGTCGGAGGAGTACAGCATCTTGTGGAACGGAGTCAGCTCCATGGCCTCGGCCAGCACCGCGGCCGAGCGCGCCCCGACGTGGTTCAGCGCCTCCCCCAAGTCCATGTACACGTGCGGGAACACGTTGGCCAGGTAGCCGGCCTGCCGGTGGAATGGGTAGCAGTGCAGCAGCATGACCGGCGCGCCGGCCCCCTCGGTGGCCAGCAGGAAGTCGTGCAGCAGCGACGGGTCGGCCCGGTGCAGCCGTGCGTCCGGATCGCCGAACCCGGTGTGAAACTGCAGCGGAAGGCCGGTGTCAATGGCTGACCAGACCAGATGGCGAAGAAGAATAGGGGAATTGACGGGCTCGATGCGACCGCCGTCGCTCGATCGCAGCCACCCACCGACCGCTGATAGGACCTCGCCGGGAGCCGGCCGGGCCGGATCGAAGTCGAGGCCGTACCGGTAGGCGGCGATGGACTTCAGCCCGACGGCGTGCTCGGCCGCGGCCGACAGGGCGTCGGCGAACCGCGCCGCGAAGCCCGCGGCGCCGGGCTGGCCGGCGGCGACCTGCTCGGCGAGCGCCTCCAGCCGGACCACTTCGTGCGCTGGCGCCCCGCTGACCTGGGCCAGCTCCGCGGGGGTGTTCACCTGCCCTGACTGGTAGCCGGTGTCCACCAGCCAGGCGTCCACGGCGGCGGCGCGCAGCAGCCGCCGGTTCACCTCGGCCGGGCCGAGTTCGGCGCGCCGCGCCAGGTAGCGGGCGGCGGGCAGCGACGGTTCGAGGTCGAGCAGCGGCGCGCACCAGCGCCGGACCGCGAAGCCCAGCTGGCTGTCGAACATCGACGTGCCGGGCGCGGGCGGTCCCGGCGCCTCGGTGAGCAGTTCTTCGAAGCCCGGTCCGTCGAGCGCGGCCGTGACCACGCCGTGGCAATGGTGGTCGATCAGCGCGAGTGGTTCCACCGTGTCCATGTTGATCGTCTGCGGGCTGGCGGGCAAGGTTGACCGCGTGAGTGCGGAGCGGGACACGGTGATCGTGGTGTCGAACGGCATCGCCCCTGGTGAGCTGGATGGGGTCGGCCTGCCGGCCGCGGGGTACGTGATCGCGGCCGACGGCGGCGCGGCTACCGCGCTCGAACTCGGGCTGCGGGTGGACGAGCTGATCGGCGACCTCGACTCGGTGTCGGCGCAAGTCCAGGCGCGGGTGGCCGGGGCCGGGGCGCGGGTGCGCAGGTTCCCGGTGGCCAAGGACGCCACCGACCTCGAACTCGCGCTGGCCGCCGCCGTCAGCCGCGACCCGGCGCCCCGGCGAGTGGTGGTGCTGGGCGGCGCGGGCGGGCGGCTCGACCACTTGCTGGCCGGGGCGCTGCTGCTGGCCGCGCCGCAGTGGGCGGGCGTGGACGCCACGCACACCCAGGTCGAGGCGTGGCTCGGGCGGGCGAAGGTCACCGTCGTGCGGGACCGGGCCGAGCTGGCCCCATTCGCGCCGGGGGCGCTGGTGACGTTGCTGGCGGTGGGCGGGGTGGCGCGCGGGGTGACGACGTCGGGCCTGCGCTACCCGCTGGACGGCCACGACCTGGTGCCGGGCACCACGCTGGGGGTCAGCAACGAGTTCACCTCGGCCATGGCCACGGTCAGCGTCACCGGTGGCGTGCTGCTGGCCGTGCAGCCCGCCCCGGTGGTGGATGGCGAGTTCGGCTAGCCGGGCCGGGTGCTGGCGGTCTCGATGGTGGCGGTCTCGATGGTGGCGGTCTCGATGGTGGCGGGCCAGGCGGCCAGCTCCCTGGCGGCCTGGAACGTCGATTCGAGGAACTCCAGCAGGTAGGCGTCCGGGTCGGCGGCCGTCCTGACCGCCGCGTAGGGCAGCACGAACTCGCCGAGTTGCTCGTCGTAGCGGGCCGCGCCGGGCGCGACGGCGTACTCACCGAAACCAGTGGGCGCCGGGTAGGCATAGGAGTAGAAGATGCCCTCCTCCGCTCCGCCCGGCCAGTAGCCGCAGCTCGACACCTCGTCGCTGTAGGCCTCGGCCATCACCCAGTCCGGGCAGTTCGGTATGCCGCCGGGATGCGGCGGGGCGGGCCGGCCGGAGAACCGGGTCACGGCCAGGTCGAAGGCGCCCCAGAAGAAGTGCACCGGGCTGACCTTGCCGCGGAACCCGGCCCTGAACCGGCCCATCACCCGGTGCACGTCCAGCAGGGACAGCCAGAACGTGTGCATCGCCTCGGCGTCGTACTGCCCGTGCACGTCGTCGGCGCTGAACGCGATCGCGTCGGGCACCTCGTTCGGGTGACCGTTGATCGCGACGTCGACCCCAAGACTGTCCAGGTGAGACCGGTACTCGGCGTAGAAGTCGGCCACCGTGCGCGGCGCGAGCGCCATTCGCCGCACCTGGCCTCCGGTGGTGGTGATCGTTAGCTCGTGCCGGATGAAGTCGAACTCGATCTCCACTCCGCCGCTGGTGTTTGGGCCGCCTATGTATGGCCCGCCGGCGTACGGCATCAGCGACGTGGACAGGCCGCGCGCGGTGACGTAAAGCGTGGTGTTCCACCAGTGGTTGACCAGCGGTTCCAGGCCCATCCTGGTCTTGCCCACGATCTGGGTCCACAGGTGGACCGTGTCGCGGGTTGGCTGCCACTGCGCCACGGGAAGACTCGGCCAGCTCATAAGCCCAGGCTTACCACGAGCGGGACGATACTGACTTCCAGCGTGCCGCATACGGCGGCGGAAAGGTGATCACCGATGAGCCCTGACCTCGCGCCGCTGGCCGCCGCGGTCCCCGGCTTGACCCGCAGCGACCCACGGGCTCCCGGCATCAGCCGCGAGCACCGCCCCGGCGGCTTCGGGTACCGCGACCCGTCCGGGGCGGACGTGACCGACGCGGAGACGCTGGGCCGCATTCGCGCCCTGGCCATCCCGCCGGCCTGGACGGAGGTCTGGATTTCGGCCGACCCTCTCGGCCACATCCAGGCCACCGGCATCGACGGCCGGGCCGGACCCAGTACCGCTACCACCAGCTCTGGCGCGAGCAGCGCGACGAGCAGAAGTTCGCGCACATGCTGCGGTTCGCCCAGGCCCTGCCCGCGCTGCGGGAGGCTACCCAGCACGACCTGAGGCGCCGCGGCCTGGGCCGGGACCGCGTCACGGCCGGCGCGGTCCGGCTCATCGACCTCGGCCTGTTCCGCATCGGTGGCGAGCGGTACGCCGAGCTCGACCATCACTATGGCGTGGCCACCCTGGAGAAGCGGCACGTGCGCCTGGGCCGCGACAGCCTGCGGTTCGACTACGTGGCCAAGGAGGGCAAACGCCGGGAGATCACCGTGCACGACCCGCTCGTGCTGCCCACCGTCCGGGCCCTGGCCCACAGCGACAACGGCCTGGACACGCTGTTCGCCTGGGAGCGCGACGGCACCTGGCGGGCGATGCACTCCCACGACGTGAGCGGCTACATCGCCGCCCAGGCGGGTGCGCATTTCACCGCGAAGGAGTTCCGGACCTGGAACGCCACCGTCCTGATGGCTGTCGCGCTTGCCGCCATTCCGGCGGCGACGTCGGATCGAGCCCGCTCTTTGACCATCAATGCCGGGGTGCGCACGGTGGCCGAGTGGCTCGGGGACACGCCGACCGTGGCCAAGGCCTCCTACATCGACCCCCGGCTGATCACCCGCTACCAGGCGGTCGGGCGGCTGGACACGATCCCGGCGGTGCCGGCCGAACTCCCAGTGACCCCGGCAGCCGAAGCCGCCGTGGCCGCCCTGCTAATCGAAAGCGACTGACTCGGCGCACCTCAGTGCCGGCCTCAGCGTGGCCCCAGCGCGCTTTGCACGCGGTGTGACCAGAATTGCGCCCGATTTGGCCCGGTCTCGACCCCCACAGTGCGTGTCAACCGAAAGCGGCGGCCTGCTCGGGGCGGTCGGCGGCGGCTTCGACGGCCAGCTGGACGAACCCGGCGACCGCGCGGGAGCGGGAGGTGTCCGGCCAGGCCACCACGACCTCGCTGGGGCTCAGGTCGCTGACCGGGATGAACACGAGGTCGGCGCCGCCGTGCTGGCGGGCGATCGAGGCCGGGACGTAGGCCACGGCCTGGCCGAGCGCGACCACGTCGAGCAACTGGTTCATATCGCTGATGAGCGGGCCCTCCGTGGGCTCGGCGCCGGCGAACGGGGCGGAGGCCGGAGTGGGCCGGGCAGCGGCCGAACTCGGAGTGAAGGCCGGACTCGGAGTGAGCGCCGGACTCGGAGTGACGGCCGGACTCGGGGTGAGCGCCGGACTCGGAGTGAGCGCCGGACTCGGGGCGGGCGGCGTGTCGGCGCCGGTCCAGTAGGCGACCGTGGCCGGGTCGGCCAGCCCGGCCCAGCGCGGCATCGGCTCGCCCGCCAGGTCCGCGCGGCGCAGCCGGCGGCGCCCGGCCAGCCGGTGGTCGGCGGGCAGCGCGGCCACCCGCGGCTCGGCCAGCAGCACCTCGGCGTCCAAGCCGCGCCGGTCGAAGGGCATGCGGAGGATCGCGACGTCGGCCGCACCACGGCGCACCGCCCCGGCCGGCCCGCCGACATGCCCGAACAGGAGCCGCACTTCGGGCAGCCCCGGATCCCGCGCGCAGCGCCGGGTGATCTTCCTGAGCAACCCGGTGCCGCCGCCGGCCTTGACCGCGACGGTGAGACGGTCAGGTTCGGCGCCGCGCCTGCGGGTCCGCTCGACGGCGGCGGCGAGGCCTTCGACCGCGATCCGCCCCTGATCGAGCAGGGTCTGGCCGGCCTCGGTGAGGGCGACCCGGCGGCTGGTCCGCTCCAGCAGTCGCACGCCGAGTTTGCGCTCCAGCTTGCCGATGGCCACCGAAAGCGGCGGCTGGGCCAGGCCGAGCCGTTCGGCTGCCCTGGTGAAGTTCAGCTCTTCCGCGACCGCGATGAAGTAGCGGAGCTCGCGAACCTCGACGTTATCCATATCCGCAGTGTATGGAACGAGACCCAACGTGTCCTTCTGCCCAGGCCAGCGGCCTGCTGAACTGATCACCGATCGATTTCACCCGACGTCAGCAGAAGGAGAGCAGTCAGCATGAGCCACGAGAACCGGCTGGCCGGCCAGGTCGCCCTGGTCACCGGCGGCAGCCGCGGCATCGGCGCGGAGATCGTCCGTCGGCTGGCCGGCGAGGGGGCCGACGTGACCTTCACCTACAACACCGGCAAGGACGAGGCCGAGGCGGTGGCCGGGCAGGTGCGCGACCTCGGCCGCAAGGCGCTGGCGGTGCACGCCGACCTGGCCGAACCGGCCGCCGCTGCCACCCTGTTGGAGACCGTCGTCACCGAGTTCGGCCGACTGGACATCCTGGTCAACAACGCCGGCGCCATGTACTGGGGCCCGCTGGCCGGAACACCGCTGGAGAACGTCGACCACCTGGTCGCGGTCGACGCGCGCGCCCCGTTCCTGCTCATGCAGGCGGCCGCGGACAAGCTCGCCGACGGCGGCCGGGTGATCAACGTGTCGTCCGGCGTCACCAGCATGGCGCTGCCCGGCAGTGCGCTGTACTCGGGGGTGAAGGCCTTCCTCGACCAGATCACCAAGGTCGCCGCGCTGGAGTTCGCCGCGCGCCGGATCACGGTCAACGCGGTCGCGCCGGGCAGCACCACCACCGGCCACCTGGCCAACCCGACGCCGGAGGAGCGAGCGCAGATGGGCGCCGGTTTCGCACTCGGCCGCGTCGGCGATCCCGCCGACACCGCCGCCCTCGTCGCCTTCCTGGCCTCCGCGGACGCCGCCTTCATCACCGGCCAAGTCATCTACAACACCGGCGGCCAATTCCGCCCCATAGGCCGAGCCCGCTAACCCACTCCCCCCACCACTCCTCAGCCCGTAACCACCACCCCAACCTCAGTCCCACCACCCCAACCACTCGCCCCAACCTCAGACCGAACCCCACCACCCTCGATCATTCGCCCCAACCTCAGCCCGGCCACCCCCAAACCTCAGCCCGGCCACCCCAGCCCGAGTCCCACCACCCGCCAACTCGACCACTTCAACCTCAGGCCAACCACCTCACCCACTCGTCCCAACCTCAGCCGACGAGTAGTTGGAGCCGAGCGGTTGGAGTGGTGGGCCAACCCTCAACTCCACCACCTCGATCATTCGCCCCACCCACTCGCCCCACCCACTCGCCCCACCCACTCGCCCCACCCACCCCAACCCGACTGCCCAGGCCGCAGCCATCCACCACCGGATCCAGCGTCACCGGGCACTTTTCCCGGGCTGTGACCAAATTCACGTCCGATTTGCCCCACTTTGAACCCCCACAGGACGGGAAGAGTCGAAATGATCATGGTCTGAGGGCGGGGCGCGGGCCGGGGCTGTGGCCTGTGGGGCAGATGGTGTTAGGCGACCAAGCCCGGGCCGGGACCGGTGGCCCGAAGGGCTGGGTGAGGTCAGGGGGGCGACCGCTGTGGGCCAGGCAACCATGCGCGGGGCCGGGAGCGAACCGCTGTGGTCAAGCGACGCGCGGAGGCCGGAGGTGGCTGAGGTGGGGCGGAGGCCGGAGGTGGCTGGGGTGGGGCCGAGGCCGGAGGTGGCTGGGGGCGGGAGCGGACCGGTGTGGTCAGGCGACGGGGTGGAGGTCTGGTGGGGCTGAGGTGGCTGGTGGGGCTGAGGTGGGAGTGGAATTCGGGGTAGAGGTGGAGGTGGAGAAGCGCATGGCGGGGTCGGTGATGCGGCCGTAGCGGAGGGTGAGGACGTCTTGGGCGTAGTTCATGCCGAGGCGCCAGGGGGCGTTGGCACCGCTCTTGGGCAGCTGGTCGATCGAGCGCAGGACGTATCCGGCCATGAAGTCCATCAGCGGCCGCCTGGTCATGTCCGGGTCGTTGTCGACGGGGACGCACTGCCGGTAGCCGCGGGCGTCCATGTGCGCGAGCAGGCGGCAGACGTACCCGCTGACCAGGTCGGCCTTGAGTGTCCAGGATGCGTTCGTGTAGCCGATGGTGAACGCGAAGTTGGGCACGCCGCTGAGCATCATGCCCTTGTAGGCCAGGGTCTGCGGCGCGACCACGGGGCGGCCGTCGACGGTGAGCGTCATGCCGCCGAGCAGGAGCAGGTTCAGGCCGGTGGCGGTGACGATGATGTCCGCGTCCAGGTGCTCGCCGGAGGCCAGGGCGAGGCCGGTCTCGGTGAAGGTGTCGATCCCGTCGGTCACCACCGAGGCGCGGCCGTGCCGGATGGCCTTGAAAAGGTCACCGTCGGGCACCAGGCAGAGCCGCTGGTCCCACGGGTTGTAGCGCGGCTTGAAGTGGGTGTCCACGTCGTAGCCCTCGGGGAGCTGGCGCGCGACACCCGCCCTGATGAGCTTCTTCATCAGCGCCGGGCGGCGCCGGCTGAGCTGGAAAATGGTGGTGGCGAGCAGCACGTTCTTCCACCGGGTGATCGGGTAGCTGAACCGGTCGCCGAGCAGCTTGCGCAGGCCGTTGGCCAGGGGGTCGGTCCCCGGCACGGACAGGATGTAGGTGGGCGAGCGCTGCAGCATCGTGACGTGCGCCGCCTTGTCGGTCATGGCCGGCACCAGGGTCACCGCGGTGGCGCCGCTGCCGATCACCACGACCCGCTGGCCGGAGTAGTCCAGGTCGTCGGGCCAGTGCTGCGGGTGGATGATCTGGCCGCGGAACCGGTCCGTGCCTTCGAAGTGAGGCAGGTACCCCTGGTCGTAGCGGTAGTAGCCGCTGCACGAGTAGAGGAACCCGCAGGTGAACGTCACCGGCTCGCCGCCGGGGCCGGTCGCCTCGACGGTCCATCTGGCGTCGGCGGTGGACCACGCGGCGCCGGTGACCCGGTGGCCGAACCTGATGTGCCGGTTGATGCCGGCCTGCGCGGCGGTGTCGCGGACGTAGCTGAGGATGGCCGGGCCGTCCGCGATCGCCTGGCGCGAGGTCCAGGGCCGGAACCGGTAGCCGAGCGTGTGCATGTCGGAGTCCGACCGCACGCCTGGGTAGCGGAACAGATCCCAGGTGCCGCCGATCGCGTCCCTGGACTCCAGGATCAGGTACGACTTGCCGGGGAAGCGGGCCTGCAGGTGGTGCGCGGCGCCGATGCCGGACAGCCCGGCACCGATGATCAGCACGTCGACGTGCTCGGTGGCGCCTGGCTGTGCCGACCCGGACGGGCCGGGGGTGGCCTGGCCGGGGGTGGGCTGGCCTGGCGTGCGCTCGCCGGGCGGGGGCGGGGCGGCTGACATGTGCGTCTCCTCAGTTCGTCGTCGGGGCCGGGCGACGGCGGGCCCGCAGACGAGTTTCCAGCACGGACAGGACGTCGTAGTAGTGCGTCGGCGCGATCCGGCCGAGCGCGTCGAACAGGTAGGCGTCCGGGCCGACCAGGATCCGGGACTTGCCGCGTTCCACGCCCCGGACGATGATCTCGGCGGCCTTGTCCGGCGAGGTCATGGTCAGCGCCTCGAACTCGCGGGCCATCTGCTCGTGGGTGCGGCCGCGGCCCTCGGGGTCTTTGCGGACCCGGGCGTTGCGGGCGATGTTCGTGGTGATCCCGCCGGGGTGCACGTTGACCGCGTCCACTCCGGTGCCGCGCAGTTCCTGGCGCAGTGCGTCGGTGAAGCCTCGCACGGCGAACTTGGCGGCGCAGTAGGCGCTCTGATAGGGGATGCCGACCAGGCCGAACACGCTGGAGGTGTTCACGATCACGCCCGAGTCCTGCTCGGCCAGGATGGGCAGGAACGCGCGGGTTCCGTTGACGACGCCGCCGAAATTGATCTTCCGCAGCCACTCGTCGTCCTCGGGCACCGCGTCCAGCACGGAGGAGGCCACGGCCACCCCGGCGTTGTTGAACACGGCGCCGAGCGGGCGCGGCATCCAGTCCCTGACGGACGCGGCGAACGCCCGCTGCGCGTCGGCGTCGGCGACGTCGAGCACCGTGGCCAGCACCGGCCCGGACAGCGAGGCCTCGGTCTCCTTGAGCCCGCGCTCGTCGATGTCGGCAATGGCGACCGGCGAACCGGCCGCGGACAGCCGCCGGGCCAGGCTGCGGCCGATGCCGGAGCCGGCCCCGGAGATCATCGCGGTACGGCCGGCGATCACGCGGCCCCGTGGTTGGCGGCCCCGTGATTGGCTGGGCTGAGGTCTGGGCATGTCGTGGCTCCTGTGGAAGGTCAGGCCCGGGTGGCGGTCGTGGTGGGCTCGGCGGTCGTGGTGGGCTCGGCGGTGGCGGACGCGGAGCGGGGGCGGCGGCGGACGACGGCCACGCCGCCCTTGGCGGGCGCGTAGGCGACGCCGCGGGAGTGCCAGCGCTCGCCGGGCTCGGTGGTGGGCACGATCTCGAACTCGCGCAGCAGGGTGGCGAGCACGACGTTCAGCTCCATGTCGGCGAAGGCCGCACCGAGGCAGCGACGGAAGCCACCGCCGAACGGCACCCAGGCGTACCGGTCGGGCTTGACGCCGACGAACCGGTCCGGGTCGAACCTGGCCGCGTCGGGAAACACCGTGTCGTCGGAGTGCACCAGGCCGATCCCGACCATGATCGTGTGCCCGCGCGGGAACACCCACTCGCCGAGGGTGAGGGATTCGGCCTTCACCCGGCGCGCGGTCAGGTCGATGACCGGACGGACTCGCTGCACCTCGAAAATAGTGGCCTGCCGCAGTTCGCCGTCGTTCGCGTCGGCCGCGGCGACCAGGCGGGCCAGCACGCCGGGATGGCGGCGGAGCCGCTCGATGGCCCAGGCCAGCGTGGTGGCGGTGGTCTCGTGACCGGCGGCCAGCAACGTGGTGAGCTGGTCGGCGATCTGGCGGTTGGTCATCCGCTCGCCGTCGTCGTAGCGGGCCTGGAGCATGATCGCCAGCACGTCGCCGCGGTCGGCCAGCGCCGGGTCGGCCCGTGCTTGATCGGACTGCGCCTTGGCGATGAGCCGGTCCACGATCGCGTCGAACTCGCGGCGGTAGCCGTTGAACCGGCCCCATGGGCTCCAGCGGCCCAGGTCGGTATGGGGCACCGGCAGCACCGCGAGCCGAGAGCCCAGCGCCACGAACCGTGGCATCAGCGTGCGCAGCGCCTCGAACTCGGCCCCCTCGGCGCCGAACACCGTACGCAAGATCACGTTCAGCGTGATCCGCATCATCGACGGCAGTGTCTCGAACGGCTCGCCGTCGGGCCAGGTGGCGGCCTCGCGCCGGGTCTCTTCTTCGACGATGGTCTCGTAGGTCGCCATCCGCTTGCCGTGGAACGGCGGGATGAGCAGCTTGCGCTGGCGGTGGTGGGCGGCGCCGTCCAGGTTGAACAGCGAACCCTCGCCGAGCACCCGGCCGAGGTTGACCTCCATGTTGCCGACGTGCTCGGTGCTGGTCAGGAACAGCTGCTTGACCAGGGCCGGCTCGCTGACCACCGAAACAGCCCCGAAGATCGGGACGTGGATGGAGTAGGACCGGCCGTAGCGGCGGCGCAGCGCGCGCATGGTGCCGCGACGGGAGGCGAGAAACAGTATCCCCTGGACCGGCTTGGGCAGCGGCGGCCCCGGCGGGAGGTGCGGGGTGCGGTCCCCTGCGGGCGGCTCGCGCGGTGTGTTCACGGCGATGTCAGCTCCTTCCGGCCGGGCCTGCCTTACACTGGTACTCGTGAGTACCACGCCCCATGGTACGCTTGAGTACCGCGAAGGACAAGAGCCGGGCCCGGAAGGCCAAGAGCCGCCTACAGGCCACGAGCTAGCCGCGTCGTTCCGTCAGCGGCTGATCGAAGGCCTGGCCGCGTCCATCAAGGAGCGGGGCTTCCTGGACACCAAGATCGCCGACATCGTCCGGCACGCCCGCACGTCCCGCCGCACCTTCTACGCCGAGTTCGCCAGCCGGGAAGAGTGCTACATCGCGTTGCTGGACGTGATGAACGCGGAATTGCGGGAGCGCATCGTGGCCGCGGTCGACCCGGCGGCGCCCTGGCCGGACCAGGTGCACGCGGCGGTACTCGCCTACGTGGACAGCGCCGCGTCCGAGCCGGCCGTCACGCTGAGCTGGATCCGCGAAATGCCGGCCCTCGGCCTGGTCGGCCGCCAGGTCCAGCGGCGGGCCATGGACGCGCTCACCGACCTGCTCATGCAGCTCGCGGCCAACGCACAGTTCCGCGGCGGCGGGGCGGTGCCGATGACCAGGCCGCTGGCTCTCATCCTGCTGGGCGGGATCAGGGAGCTGACCGCCGTCATCGTGGAGGATTCCGGCGACATCCACGACCTGACCGAGGTCGCCGTGGACGCCGCCACCGCACTGCTGCGCCCCCGGCCGGTGGTTTCCTGACCAGGTCTTTCCTATGGCCACCGTTCAGGTTAATGATCCTTTTGGTGTAATGAACGGCTGCGCACCGGCCCGGCTCAGCGTCAGGGCCGCGAGCCGGTAATCGGGCATGGTGATGACCTTGTTGTCGAGCACCGCGGCGGGCTCGCCATTGTTCATCGCGCCCTCGTACGCCGCGCAGAGCTGACGGGCCGCTTGCACCTCGTCCGCGGACGGGGACATCAGCTCGTTGATGATGGCCAGGTGGTTGGGCGAGACGGCGATGCACGCGGTGTAGCCCAGTTCGGCCCAGCGGGCCACGAACGTCCTGACCTTCTCCAGGTTCCGGTACTCGGGGACCATGGAGCCGCCGGTGGCGAACAGCCCGTAGGCCGCGGCCGCGACCGCGATCTTGGTCTGCGCGTAGTAGTTGGCCGGTGGGAACAGCTCGTCCCCGGAGTCGGCGAACGGCCGGGAGCCGATGTCGGCCGCGTAGTCCACGTAGCCGAAGTGCAGGCCCGCCACTCCGTCCGCGCGGGCGATCTCGTCGAGCTCGATCATGGCCCGCGCGGTTTCGATCATCACGTGCAGTCCGTGCTCCGCGCCGCGAGCGCCGAGTTTCGCGTGCACCTCGGCGACCTCGCGGGCGGTCTCGGCCTTGGGGTAGCAGACCAGGAAGTCGCCGGGCGCCGACGCCAGCGCCCGCAGGTCGTCGGCCCCCCACGGCGTGGAGAGGTTGTTGACCCGCACGATGATCCGCCGGCCGCCGAAGTATCCGGGGCTGGCCAGGCTCTCCAGGATCCGGGCCCGCACCGCTTCTTTGTTGCTGGGGGTGGCCGAGTCCTCGAGGTCGATCATGATCGCGTCGGCCTGCACCTGCGGGACCTTGGACCAGAACTTCTCGTTGAGTATCGGCACTTCGAGGATGCTGCGCATGGTCGCGTACGTGCTGCGCGCGGTCGCCACCGGGGCTACTCCTTGTCCAGGAACTCGGTGAGCACCTCGAGGAACTCGCCGGGCTGTTCCCGCATGAAGTAGTGGCCGGCGTCGAACCAGCGGACCGAGGAGTTCGGCATGGTGGCGAGCATCTTGCCCACCACGGCCTCGTCCAGCACGTTGCTGGTCCGCCCGGCCATCAGCAGCGTCGGCATGCTGAGCAGCGCGGACATCCGCCACAGATAGTCGACGTCGGGCAGGCTCACCGAACCCGTGATCCACTGCACGTCCGGGTCCGCCTTGGGCACGAGCTTGCCGGCCCAGTTGCGCCGGAGCTGGTGCCGCACGTGCAGGTCGATGAACTCTTCCACCCACTCGGGGTGGAACGAGCGGTAGAACTTCCGCGCCTCATCCTCGCTGCGGAACCCGCGCAGGTTCGTGGTGGCCTGGATAAAGTCCCGCATCGCCACGGCGCCCGACGGCGAGTTCGCCGGGCCGGCGTCGGACAGGGCCAGCCGGCTGACCGTCTCCGGCTTCTCGCCGGCCACCGCGATCGCCACCCGCACCCCGGCGGAATGACCCACGAGCTGAACCGGCCCGATGCCGAGAGCGTCGATGAGCCCGTGCACGTCCCTGGCCATGGACCGGACCCGGTACCCGGCCCGCGCCCAGTCGCTGTCCCCGTGGCCGCGCATGTCCATCGCGATGACGTGGTGGCGGCCGGCCAGCTCACGGGCGAACGGATCCCACGTGTGGCACTGCACGTTCAGGCCGTGCAGCATCACCACCGGTGAAGCCGTCGGGTGGCCCCACTCGGTGTAGTGAAGGCGCAGCCCGTCGAGCTGCAGCCAGCCGTCCTGGTAGGAATCCGTGGTCATCTGCCGTCCTCGCCGTTGCGCTGTGTCGGATAGATCCATGGGTATAGGTGGGTTCAGGCCGAGGTCTTGGCCTCGACGGCCGCGTCCTGCGCCTCGCTCTGCGCCACCGCCGTCTTGATAGCCCGGCGCCTGATCGCGGTGGGCTTGCCCCGGCGGCTGGCGGCCAGCGCGACGGCCAGGACGAGGGCCACGCCGTTGAACATGTCGCCGATCCAGGCGGCGCCCGAAACCAACTGGAGTCCTTCGATGCCCGTGGCCAGCACGAAGATGGCCAGCATCGTGCCCCAGACGTTGAACCGGCCCGGCTGAAGCTGGGTGGAACCGAGGAAGACCGCGGCGAAAGCGGGCAGCAGCAGATCGGGGCCGAACGTCAGCGATGGCCCGGTGAGCGACGTGTAGAGAACGCCGCCCACACCGGAGATGGCCCCGCCGGCGATGAGGGACCACCAGGACAGCCGGTTGACCCTGACCCCGGAAAGCCTGGCCGCCTCCGGGTTGCCGCCCGCCGCGCGCAGGTAACGGCCGGCCGGGGTGAACTCCACCACCCACCAGGCGATGAGCGCCAGCGCCAGCAGGTAGTAGATGATCACCTGGAAACCGAAGACCGGGTACTGGGTCAGGTTGTTCCATCCGGCGGACAGCGGCACCGGCTCCTGCTGGGAGTTGGTGACCAGCAGCATGAAGGCCGTCAGCACCGATCCCATGCCCAGGGTCGCTATGAAGGAATTGACCCGGAACCGCACCACGATGAACCCGTTCACCACCCCGACCAGCACGCCGATGACCACCGACACCAGCAGCGTCGGCAGCAGCGGCCAGTGCCGCTCGACCTGGAGAACGACCGCGACCATGCCGGTGAGGTTGGCGTTCGCGCCCACGGACAGGTCGTACTGGCCGCAGATCATCGGTATGAGCACGGCCAGCGCGAGTATCCCGGAGACGGCTTGCGTCGAGGCGATCAGGTGAACGGTCGACATCGACATGAAAAGGGCTGGTGTCCAGAATCCGAATATGACGATGAAGGCCGCCCACAGGTACAGGCCGCTGAAGCGATCGAGCCCGATATTGAACCGAATTTTTGGCACTGGTTTTTTTGGCACTGGTTTATGAAGCACTGGTTTATGAAGCACTGGTTTATGAAGCACTGTGGTCACCGTTGTTTCCTGCGCCCGCTGGTTCAAGATGGAAGCTTCGGTTGAGCGTGGACGTGGTCAGGTTGCCGCCGGTGATCTCTTCGAAAATCTGCCCGTTCCTGATCACCAGGACCCGGCTGCACAGGGTGACAAGCTCGTCCAGATCGGTGGAACTCACGATGACGGCCGCGCCGAGCCGCGCCGCGGCCACTATCTGCCGGTGCAATTCGGCCTTGGCGCCCACGTCTACACCCTGGGTGGGCTCGTCGAGCAGCAGCACCTTGGGAATTTCGCGCAGCCACTTGGCGAACAGCAGCTTTTGCTGGTTGCCGCCGCTGAAAGTGTTCAGCGGATCGGAGATTCCGTCCTTCGGCCGGACATCGAACTTCTCGAACCAGCGGGCGACTTCCGCCTTTTCCAGCTTTTTGCGCAGCAGCAGGTGCCGCCAGAACGGCTTGAGGTTGACCAGCGTGAGGTTCTCCCTGGCCGTCAGGTCCATGACTGCGCCGCTGGCCCGCCGGTCGGACGGCAAGTAGGCCACCCCGGCCAGGATGGCGAGATCGGTGCGGTGCGGCTTCAGCGGCTTCCCGGCGATCCGCACCTCGCCGGCCCTCGGCCGGGCGCCGAACAGGGCGCCGAGTATCGACTCCCGTCCCGAGCCAGTCAGGCCGCAGATGCCGGTGACCTCGCCCGCCCAGGCGTCCAGGGTGAGCCCTTCGACCGGGCCCGCCCACAGATCGGAGGCGGACACGACGGGCGGCTGCGCCCTGGTGTCGGCGCGCGGGGTCTCGATCCGTTGCACCTGTTCGAGTTCGGCGCCGATGAGCTGGTGGATGAGCCGGTCGCGATCGAGTTCGGGCACCCGCCAGGTGTCGATGAGCACCCCGTTGCGCAGGACGGAGACCCGGTCGGCGAACCCGGTGACCTCGTCGAGGTGGTGGGTCACGTACAGGATTCCGACGCCGGTGGCCGCGGTGGCGCGCAGGTTGGCCAGCAGCCGTTCGACCTCGTTGACCGGGAGGGCCGCGGTGGGCTCGTCCAGGATCAGCGCCGCGGGTTTGGTCTCGCCTCTGCTTTCCTGGCCGGAAAGATGCCCTGCAGCGGGCCTGAACATCGCCCGGGCGATCGCCACGCCGGTGCGCTCGGCCGAGCCGAGCGCGGCGACGGGCTTGGCCGGATCGATGTCGAGGCCGACCGCGGCCAGTGCGTCGCGGGCCAGTTTCCTGGCGCTGCGGCGCCTGATCGTGCCGGCCGAGGTGGGAAAACCCGGGCCGATGAGCAGGTTGTCCAGCACGCTCGACGTCTCCACCAACCCGAGGTCCTGGTGGACGAATCTGCAGCCCAGAGCCCGCGAGCTGGCCGGTGAGCCGAAGTGCAGCTCGCCGCCGCCCACCCGGACCAGGCCACCGGGATCGGGGTCGTGGTAGCCGGAGAGGATCTTGATCAGGGTCGATTTGCCCGACCCGTTCTGGCCCAGCAGCACGTGGATCTCGCCCGGCTGCACGGTCAGCTCGAAAGAATCAAGGACGGTCTTGACCCCGAACGTCTTGGACAGGCCCCGGATCTCCAGTGCGGGAGGCATGTGTCGGCCTGCTGCCGGTCAGCCAGACGAGCTGGTGGCCGGGACGTGCCACAGCTTCTCGTACTGCTGCAGCGAGTTCGTCGGGAAGTCGTAGAACTGGCCGGTGATCTCCGAGACGTTCTGCTTGGTGATGAGCTGGGTGGGGATGACGTCGTCGTTCGTGACGCCCGGCGCCTTCATCAGCACCCGCAGGGCCACGTCCATGATGCCCTCGCCCTGCAGGAAGTAGCTCTGCCCGGTCCAGACCTGCTCCTTGCCGGCCTTGAGCGCGGCCTCGCCGTACGGGTCGATGCTGCGGCCACCGATGGTCATTCCGGTCAGGCCGGCGGCGGACAGGGCGGACAGAACGCCGTCGGCGAACTCACCGTTGTCGAAGAAGACGTACTTGTAGCTGGGGTTCGTCCGCGCGGCCGACACCACGGTCGACACCAGGCTGCCCGCGTTCACGTTGGCCTGGGTCACCGGTACCACCTTGGTCTTGCAGCCCGGACAGTGCGCCTTGACCTCGGCGATGAAGGCGTCCCTGAAGACGTTCAGCACCGGCGCCGAGGTGTAGTTTTCCAGCAGGGCCTGGCCCTGGCCGCCGGAGTCGGCGATGAACCAGTCCGCGAGCTCGGTGCCGACGTTGACCTCGGAGGCCTGTCCGGCCGGCGTGCCGTAGATGGGGTCGCCGAGCTGAACGGGCGCGACGCTGCCGAGCACGATGGGGACGCCGGCCCGCTTGTAGGCGGCGAGCGTGCTCGTGCCGAACTGGGACTGCGGCGAGCCGGCCTCGGCGACCACGGTTGGCTTCTTGGCCAGCGCGTTCAGCGCCGCCTGCTGGAGGGTGGCCGGGTTCGCAGGGTCATAGGACAGCTCGGAATACGACCAGCCGATCGCCTTGGCCGCCGCCTGCACGCCAGCCGCGATGCGCGCCGTGGCCGACAGGCCGTCGAACAGGAAGATGACCGACTTGCCCGACGGCGGTTTGGCCGGCAGCGCCACGGTCTGCGGGATCGAGGCCGGCTTGGCCAGGTATTTCTGGGACGCCTGCTGCATGGCAGTGACCTGGCCGCTGGTCCCGGCGGTGCTAGCGGCCGAGCCGGACCCGCCGCCGGAACTCGAGCAGGCGGTGGCGGCGACGACCAGACCTGTCAAGGCGGACAACATCGCCGCGTGCCTTCGGTAGTTGACTCCCATGCCCAATTCCCTTCGCGAGCGCCGACGCACCCCTATGCATCGCAATCATACGCATAGATTGTAAGATGCGCCTAGATTCGCCGACAAGATTGTTTCGATGTCGTTACCGGTCGGCCGGCAGGCCTGCTACCTGGGCTGATCCCGCTGGCTAGCCTGCTTGTTCGAGCAGGCGGCGGGCGATCACGAGCTGCTGGATCTCGTTGGTTCCTTCACCGAGGATCAGCAGTGGGGCATCCCGGTACAGCCGCTCCACCATGTACTCCTGGGAGTAGCCGTACCCGCCGTGGATCCGCATGGCCTCGAGTACCACTTCCTGGGCGACCTCGGTGGCGAAGTACTTGGCCATGCCGGCCTCCAGGTCGGCCCGGGCGCCGGAGGCCTTGCGGCGGGCCGCGTCGAACACCAGCAGTTCGGCCGCCCTGATCTTGGTGGCCATCTGCGCGATCTTGAGCTGGATCGCCTGGTGCTGGCTGATCGGCACGCCGAACGCCTCACGCTGCCGCGCGTAGGCCAGCGCTTGCTCGTACGCGCACGTCGCGACGCCCAGGGCCCGCGCGCCGACGTTGACCCGCCCGAGTTCGACCGCGCCCATGAAGTACTTGAACCCGCGGCCGACGCCGCCCTCCCCGCCGAGCGCGGCGTCCCCGGGGGCGCGGAAGTCCTGAAAGACCAGCTCGGTGGACTCGACACCCTTGTACCCGAGCTTCTTCAGCGACCCCGGCACGGTGAGCCCCGGCTGGCTGGCCACGCCCGGCTCCTTTTCCAGCAGGAAGGCCGTCATGCCCCGGTGCCTGGGCTCGGCCGCCGGGTCAGTGACCGCGAGCAGGACGACGAGGCCGGCCCGCAGGCCGTTGGTGGCCCACATCTTCTCGCCGTTGATGACCCAGTCGCCGCCGTCCCGGCGCGCCCTGGTGCGGATGGCCTGCACGTCCGAGCCCGCGTGCGGCTCGGTCATCGAGTACGCGGAGCGCAGTTCCCCGGTGGCCATCCGGGGCAGGTAGCGGTCCTTCTGCTCCGGCGTCCCGAACTGGTCGATCATCCAGACGGCCATGAAGTGCGTGTTGATGACGCCGGACAGGGAGATCCAGCCGCGCGACAGTTCCTTGATGACCAGCGCGTAGGTGAGGACGTCCAGGCCAAGGCCGCCGTGCTCGGCCGGGACCATGATGCCGAACAGCCCCATGTCCTTCATCGTCTTGACCAGCGCCTCGGGGAACTCGTCGGCGTGGTCGAAGGCAGAGGCCTGCGGGAGCACGTCGCGGTCGACGAACTCCCGTACCGTCTTGATGATCTCGCCTTGCTCTGTAGTCAAATCTTGCGCCGGGAAATTCATGCATATAATTATATGCAACTTGGCCCGGCTAGCAACGAAAGGCAGGAACTGGTGACTGACCACGGTCCCTGGCGGCGGGCGGCGGCGGCCCTGCTGCGTGGTCGGGAGCAGGCGACCGTACTGTCGGCGCTGTCACCCAGTCAGCCCGACGGGCTGCTGGCCGCGATCCTGGCCGAGAGCCGCGCCCGCGACATCCGGCTCACCCTGGTGGTTGCAGACTTGTCCGGGCGGTGGGACTTCCTGGCGGAAGCCGACGAGCCGAGGTGGCGCGACGGCCGCCTGCGGCTGGTGGCCCTGGCCGGGGGCGTGCCCAAGCGGCTGAGCGATGACGTCGAGTACTACCCGCATTCGCTCTACGAGATCGACCGGTACATCGCCGACGGCCGGATCGCCGCCGACGTCTTCGTGGCCAGGGTCAGCCAGGTCTCGGCATCGTCGGGATTCACGCTCGGGACGATGGTGGGCTACTCCCCCGCGGCGCTCGGCCGTACCGGCTGCGTGGGCTTCGAGGTACGGGAGGGCGAGCCGCCGGCCGGCCCGCAGGCGGTGATCGAGCCCAAGCGTCCCACGGTCGTCTGCCCGGCTTGGAAGATGGCCGGCCGCGGTGACACCGGACGGGGCGCGGCGGGCCCGGCGGCGCACGACCGCATCGGCCGGCTCGCGGCCGGCCTGATTCCCGAGGATGCGACGCTTCAGCTAGGCCTCGGGGCCGTGCCGGAAGCGGTGGTGCCGTACCTGGCCGGGAAGCGGTCGCTCGGCCTGCACTCCGGGATTCTGCCGGGCTCGCTGGCGCCGCTGATCGCGTCCGGGGCGATCACGGGCGCCAGCAAGACGTACGGGATGGGGCTGCACCTCGCGACCGGCGTGCTGTCGTGGCCGCTGGGGCCCGGGCCCGCCACCGGCGATGGCCGGCTGCGCCTGGAGCCGATCTCGGTGACGCATTCGCCGGATATCCTTCGCCAGCAGCATCGCCTGTGGGCCATCAACTCGGCTTTCGAGGTAGATCTCCTGGGTCAGGTGAATGCCGAGTACGCGGGCGGCATAAGGATCGCCTCAGGCGGCGGCCAGGCGGATTTCTTCCGGGCCGCGCACCAATGCGACGGCGGCGCGTCCGTGCTGGTGATACCGGCTCGCACCAAAGACGGACGGAGCCGGATAGTGGCCGATCTCGGCTCTTCCCGGCGGGTGACGTCGGCGGCCTGCGACGTCGATTATGTGGTGACAGAATTCGGCGTGGCTCATCTCACCGCGGCGGCCGCCACGCAGCGGGCCGAGCGCCTGACGATGATCGCTCATCCGGAGGACAGGGACGCACTGCGTGCTTCCAGCGCGGGACCATCTGACAGCGATAGCTTGGTCGAGTGAGCAGGAATGAGGATCAGACGGTGACAACCGCTACCGAGGGCCAGGTCGAATCGGCCGAGGCGAGCTCGAAGTTGTGGACAATCGACCGGCCTAAGACGGGTATCGATCGCGGGACCAAGATTTCCGAGCGGGTCGCCAGCGCCATCGTCGATGACATAGTCGGCTCCGGTCTCAAGCCGGGTGACCGGCTGCCCAACGAGGCCGCAATGATCGAGCGATTCGGTGTGGGACGCGGCTCGCTGCGCGAGGCCCTGCGCATCCTGGAAGTGCATGGGCTTATCAGCATGCGCTCCGGTCCTGGTGGCGGCCCTATTGTGCTGGCCGTCGACCCGCGTTCGGTGAGCCGCACATTCTCCCTCTACCTGCACCTGAGTGGTTCCACGATCGGTGAGTTGGTGGAGACCAGGCTGATCATCGAGCCAATGGTGGCCAGGCTGGCCGCCACCCAGATCGGCGAGGGCGATAACGCCGAGCGACTGCGGCAGGCTCTCGATCACGAACAAGCCATCGCCGACGACAAGGACAGCTATATCGACGCCGCGAACGACTTCCATTACGTTCTTGGCTCGATTACCGGTAACCGGGTATTCGACATTGTGGCCACGGCCCTCAAGGAGCTGTACACAACGCGCATCGTCGAAAGCGGTCTCGCGTCCAGGACCACGGAGCCGAGCATCAGGTTCGAGCACCGGGAAATTGGCGAGGCTATCCTGGCCGGCGATGCGGAGAAGGCCGAGTCCCTGATGCGCAGTCATATGGACGTCTACCTGCACCAGATTGCCGTCGTGCAGCCGGGCATCACCCGGTCGGTCATCGACTGGGGCTGAATCAGTACCCCTTGCCGGCGCTCCAGCCGCCGTCGACGTGCAGGGTGGCGCCGTTGACGAAGTCGGCCTCATCGCTGGCCAGGAAGGCCACCGCGGCCGCGATGTCGGGCGGCGCGCCCCTGGTGCCGGCTGGGGTGGCAGCCACGATGATCTGGTTGAGGCCGGGATCGGTGAAGTAGTGGCGGTTCAGCGGGGTCTCGATGACCCCGGGCGCGACCGCGTTGCAGCGGATACCCTGACCGCCGAGTTCCAGCGCGATCGACTTGGTCAGCATGGCCAGCCCGGCCTTGGACACGTTGTAGGCGGCCCGGTTCTTGAAGCCGAGTTCGGCGGCGACCGAGGTGATGTTGATGATCTTTCCCTTGCCCCGGCTGAGCATGTGCGGGATCACGGCCTGAGCCAGCAGGAACGGCGCGGTGAGGTTCACGTCCAGGGTGCGCTGCCAGTCCGTCAGCGAATGCTCGCGGAAGGACGAGACGACGCGGATACCGGCGTTGTTCACCAGGATGTCGACGCCGCCGTGATGCTCCACGGCCCGGTCGGTGACCTCTTGCGGGGTGGCCGGATCGGTGAGGTCGGCCACGATCGTCAGCGGCTTGCCGCCGGAATCGGCCAGCCGGGCCGCGGCGTCGTTCAGTGCGTCGCCGTCGACGTCGACGAGGACGAGCCCGGCGCCGTCTTGGCCGAGCCGCTCGGCGATGCCGAACCCGATACCCTGGGCAGCCCCCGTCACGATGGCCACCCGCCCGGTCAGATCCATCACCGCACCGCCTCCGTCGCGTCCAGGCTCATCGTCGCGTTTACGTGCGCTGCCGCGTCCAGGTCCGGCTCCGCCTCACGTGGCCGCAGCGCGTCGAGCAAGGTGGCCGCGGCGGGCAGCCGCTCCAGTTGCGCGATCATGCCTACCACCTCCTGCGTCGCAGGTCCGAGTACCGATTCTGCCCGGTCGCGGAACCGCTGCGTGATCTCGCTCGAGGTGGGGTACAGCACCTGCGACATGTCCCCGGTCGCGGTGAATCTGGTGCCGTCACGAAGCTCCACCTCTATCCGCACGACCGGGTCGTCGGTGCCGCACAGTTCGATGGCCGCGGCCAGCCCGGCCACCTCGTCGTCGTCCCCCGCGGCCTCGAAGTAACGAGCGTCCTGCACCGGCCTGCCCAGCAGCGCCGCGGCCGCGGTGAACCTGGCGGACATCTGGCGCTGCAGCATGGTGGTGTAGGGCGGGCTCTGCGCCACCCCGGGGCTGGCGATGCCGTTGTTCGGCGTGGCCGGCCGGAACAGGGTGACCCGCCGGATCGCGGCGGGCGACAGCGGTACCGGGAGGCGGGCCTGGATGAGCGTCAGCGTTTCCTGGTTCTGCAGGCACGCGGCGAACATCTTGGTGCCCAGGCGGGCGACGGCGGGCCGGGTCTGGACCGGCCGGGCGCGGCCGCCCTCGCCGCCGTAGGTCTGGAAAAAACCGTACGGACCGTCCAGCGAGTCCGGGGCGGCCACGCAGCCGCTGGCCGCCAGCCCCGCCGCCAGCAGGCCGTTGCGCGCCGCGAAGCCCGCGTGCAGATACGGTTCGGTGCTTCCGGATACGAACCCTTGCCCGTAACCGGCCGCGGTGTTGGCGGCGATGCTGATGGCCGCGGCGAACTGCCCGGCGTCACAGCCGTACAGCGCCGCCGCGGCGGCGGCCGCGCCGATCGGGCCGAGCACGCCCAGCGGGCGGAACCGCCGGGCCACGATCGAAATCGGCGCCACCGCGCCCAGCACGCCGACCGCTTCGTAGCCGACGACGATGGCCGCGAGCAGGTCTGCGCCCGAGGCCCCGGCCTGCTCGGCCGCGGCGAGCGCGGCCGCGGGAACGTAGGTGCCCGGGTGGCTGCCCTCGCTCAGGCCGCCCGGCCCACAGTCCTCCAGCAGGCTGCTGTGGGCCGCCACCGCGTTCGCGAACGCCGCCGCGGCCGGCGACAGCCGGCCCGGGCGCCCGATGACGGTGCAGGGTCCAGCGTCGGCCCGGACGGCCTGCCAGGCGGCGGCCGGGGCGGGCAGGCCCGAGCTGGCCAGGGTGATGCCGATGACGTGCAACAGCCGGTCCTTGGCCGCCCCGGCGGTGGCGGCGGGCAACGGCGCCCGCGCCAGTTCGTGCAGGTCGCGGCCGAGCTGTTCGCTCAGTCCTTCGGCCTCGCCTGGGCTGGGTACCCGGCCGGCCGTCACGGGGTGCTCACCGGGGCCCGCTCGGCGAGTGCGGCCAGGCTGGCGCCCTGCTCGATGTGCTTGCGGTAGCCGAGCACTCCGCTCTTTTGGCCGGAAACACGCCCTACGGCAGTCCCGGCGTCGTAGCCGGCCACGCCGATCACCCGGCCCGCCCGGCCGTAGCCGACGACCATGGTCTGGCCGCAGTGCCGCAACAGCAGCGTCTCGTCGTGGCCGACGCAAACGCCGACGCTTTGCAGCCGGATGCCGTATTGCTCCGACCAGAAGTACGGGACCGAGCTGAAGCCGGCCGGGGCGGCCTGGCCCAGCAGCGCGCGGGCCGCGAACGTGCCCTGCTCGATGGCGTTGGCCCAGTGCTCGACGCGCATCCGCGCACCGAAGCACGGGTTGAGCCAGCTGGCGACGTCACCGGCCGCGACCACCTGATCGGCGCCGGCGGCCACGCAGTTGCGGTCGCACCTGACTCCGTCGCCCAGGTCCAGACCCGACCCCTGCAGCCAGCCGACGGCCGGCTGCGACCCGACGCACGCGAGCACCAGGCCGGCCTCGATCTCGGCGCCGTCCGACAGGACGATGGACTCCACCCGTTCCTGCCCGTGCCATCCGGTCACCGTGACGCCGCACCGCATCTGGACTCCGTGGTCGCGATGGACCCGGGCGAGGTGCTCGCCGAGGCCGGCGCCGAGTACGTGCCCCAGTGGCACCGGCGCGGCCTCGACGACGGTGACGTTCACGCCCATCGACCGGGCCGCCGACGCGACCTCGAGCCCGATGAACCCGCCGCCGACGATCACGGCGTGACCGGCCGTGGCCAGCGCCGCGCGCAGCGCCATGCCGTCGGCCACGCTGCGCAGCGAGTGCACACCGTCCAGCCCGGCGGGCGGCCGCCAGGGCCTGGCCGCGCTTCCGGTCGCGATGACGAGCCCGTCGTAGCCGAACCGCACCGGCGTCCCGCCGGCGTCGCCGTGCAGCAGCTTGCCCGCCACGTCCAGCGCCCGCAGTGTGACCCCGCCGTGGACGGTGACCTCCAGTTCGGCGGGGACGCCGATGGCGATGTCGGCCGGCTCGTTGTGCCCCGTGAGGATGGCCTTGGAAACGGCCGGCCTGCGGTAGGGCGCGTGCTGGTCGGCGTCGATCATCTCGATCGAGCCGTCGAAGCCGGCCCGGCGCAGCTCCCTGGCGGAGCTCAGCCCGGCGATGGACCCGCCGGCGATCACGACGGTGCGCATGGCCGCGGTTGTCATCAGGATTCTTCGGCCCGGGTCAGGATCGGGTGCATGACGATTGGGAACACCTGCGTGGTGCCCGCGTCGACGGGCAGCGTGGCCGCGGTCACCCAGCGGGACTCGTCGCTGGCCAGGAACAGCGCCGCGTAGGCGAGATCCCAGCCGTTGCCTTCGTAGCCGAGCAGGCCTGCCTCGGCCCGCAGCTTGCGCTGGTTCGACGCGCCTTCCCAGCCCTGGAAGCCCAGGCCCATGGGCAGCGCGTTGTGGCCGGGCGCGACGTTGTTCACGCGGACGCCGAACCGGCCGTATTCGAAGGCCATCGCCTTGGTCATGGTGTTCAGGCCGCCTTTGGACGCCGAGTAGGCGATCCCGCCGCCGCCGCGCAGGGCCGCGATCGAGGTGATGTTGATCACCGAGCCCTTCCCCTGCCGCTTCATGGCGGGCAGCACGGCGTCGGTCATGAGCTTGGCCGCCTTGAGGTTCAGCGACAGGATCGTGTCCCAGAGTTCCTCGGTGTTGGCCTGCTCGCCGGGCGCGATGGCCGCATTATTGACCAGGACGTCGACCGAGCCGAACGTGTCGAGGGCGACGTCCGCCGCGGCGCGGCAGTTGGCGGCCACCGTGATGTCGGTGATGTGCACCACGGCCTTGCCGCCGGTCCGGCCGATCGCCTCGCTGGTGTGCTCGGCGCGGCCGGCGTCCCGGTCCACGATGACCACGTTCGCGCCCTTGGCCGCGAACATCACGGCGATGGCCGACCCCGAGCCGGTCAGCGCCCCGTGCGAGCCCGCGCCGGTCACGACGGCGGTCAGCCCGTCGAGGCGGCCGTCCGGCCGGATGGACGGCACGTCCAGCGACGGGTTGCCCGGGGCCTGCCCCTCGCCGCTCATACCGTGCCCGCCGCGCGCAGGTCGTCGATTTCGGCTTCGGTCAGGCCCAGGTAGCCGGTCAGCACGTGCTCGGTGTCCTCGCCCAGGGCAGGCGCGGTCCGCCAGACCGAGCCCGCGTAGTTGGCCAGCTGGGGGATGACGCCCTGCATGCGGACGCTGCCGAGATCGGGGTCCTCGACCTGGATCACGTTGCCGCGCTCGGCGAACGTCTGGTCGCTGAGTATGTCCTCCACCGTGTAGATCGGCGAGGCCACCACTTCCAGGGAGTCCATGGCCTTCATGCAGTCGGCCAGGGAGCGCTGCGCGATCCAGTCGCCGACGAGCTTGTCGAGGCGGTCGCGGCGCTCGACCTGCATCGCGGGGGTGGCGTACTCCTCCACCGGCTCGCCGACGAGAACCGCGACGTTCTGCACCGAGCGGGGCGTGCCCGAGGTCACGGTCAGCCAGCGACCGTCGGCGGTCTTGAAGGTGTTGATCACCGCGGCCGGCGCGGCCGCCAGCTGGTTCCCGACCCGCTCGGGCACCTTGTGCAGCTGATCGTAGAAGATCACCTGCCACTCGATCAGGCGATACAGGCCCTCGTACAGCGCGAGGTCGATCCACTCCCCCTGAAAGTCCGGGTCGTGCGCCTTGCGGTAGAGGGCGGCCTGGATCGCGTAGGCGCCCATCAGCCCGGTCACCGAGTCGCCGTGTGAGAAGCCGGTGTGCACGGGCGGGCCGTCGGGGAAGCCGGTCAGGTTGACCACGCCGCTCATCGCCTCGCCGACCTTGCCGAAGCCCGGCTGGTTGCGCTTAGAGCTGTTCGCGCCGAAGCCGGAAACTTGCAGCATCACCAGCTTGGGGTTGACCGCGTGCAGCGAGGGCCAGTCCAGGCCCCACTTCTCAATGGTCTCGGCCCGGAAATTGCTGATGACCACATCGGCCCAGGCCACCAGCTTGCGGGCGAGGTCGCGGCCCTCGTCGGTGCGCAAGTTGACGGTGACCGATCGCTTGTTCCGCGCGGCCACTTTCCACCACAGGTGCGCGCCGTCCTTGGCCGGGCCCGCGTAACGCTGCGGGTCACCCCGGCCGGGGTCTTCCACGTGCACGACGTCGGCCCCCAGGTCGGCCAGCAGGGTGCCAGCCAGCGGGCCCGCGATCACGTGCGCCAGTTCGACAACTTTCAGTCCAGCTAGAGCGCCGCTGCCCGCCTCTGTCACGTCTCTCTCCCGTCGTAGTCTTCTAACGATATTAATCATACATATGAATTAGTCAAGATAGTACGGCCGCAACGTCGTCCGTTTCTGGGGGGGTGAGAATGGGGGGAGCTGGAGGAGCGAGGGGGTGGGAGCGCGGGAGGAGCGGTGGGGTTGGGGGCGGTGCACCCGTCAGCTGACCGGCGGGGCTGAGGTGGCCACCGTTCAGTCAGCTTTTAAGGCCAGCGATCAACCGGCAGCCGGGCTGGAGACGCCGAGCAGGATAGCGGCGACCGGGCAGATGTCGGCGGCCTCGGCGACGGCCGGTTCGTCTGCGGTGGCGACGTCGCTCTCGAGCACCTCGACGACGCCGTCCAGGTCGCTCTGGTCGAAGTAGCGCGGGGCGACGTCGACGCAGTTACCCGAGCCGATGCAGCGCTCCGGCATGACCTCGATGCGCATGGGTCCGTCCTCTCGTGATGGCCGCGGCTACCAGGTGACCGGCAGCTCGGCGATGCCGTAGATGATCGAGTTGCGGAAGAGCAGTTCGTCGGCATCGACGGCCAGCCGCAGGCCGGGGAACCTGACGAAGATCTTGCTGAACACCACCTGCAGTTCGAGCCGGGCGAGCGGCTGGCCGAGGCACTGGTGCAGGCCGAACCCGAACGCCACGTGACGGCGGGCGTCCCTGGTGATGTCGAGCGTGTCGGGCTCGGCGAACACCTCGGGGTCGCGGTTGGCGGCCGCGATGGGAGCGATGACGCCCTCGCCGGCGTGGATGCACTGGCTGCCGAGGTCGATGTCGCCCTGGGCGAGCCGGAACGCGACCTGGTGGGCCACGGACAGGTACCGCAGCAATTCCTCGACCGCGCTGTTCGACAGCCCTGGGTCGGCCTTCAGGCGGGCGAGCTGATCGGGGTGCTGGAGCAGCGTGAGCGTGCCCAGCGCGATCATGTTCGCGGTGGTGTCGAAGCCGCCCACCAGCAGGAGCTGGAGCATGTGCAGCAACTCGGCCGCGGTCAGCTTCCCGGTGTTCACGTGGCCGGTGATCATACGGCTGATGAGGTCGTCGCCCGGCCGCGCGGTGCGCTCCCGCACCACCGCGGAGAAGTAGTCGAGTATGTCCCGGTTGGCCGCCTGGGCCACCTCCGGCGGGTTGTCCAGGCTCATCCAGGTCCGCACCCGGTCCTGAAAGAAGTCGCTGCGCTCGGTGGGCAGGTCGAGTATCCGGCAGATGACGCTGGAGGGCACCGGCTGGGCCAGCATCTCGATCAGGTCGACCGGCCCGCCCTGCTTGGCCATCCCGTCGAGCAGGTCGTCGACCAGGTCACTCATGTAGTCGCGCAGTTCGGCCACGTGGTGGACGGTGAAGTCGGGGGCCAGCATGCGCCGGTGCTCATCGTGGACGGGCGGGTCCATCCGGGCGAAATTCTTCTGCCCGCCGCGGGCCGCCGCCACCGTGGCGCTGGGCTCGGGGAATCCTTCCAGCGTGAGGTCGGACGAGATGCCGGGGGCGGTCAGCACGGTCCGGATGTCGCGGTACCGGGTCAGCAGCCAGGCCTGGTCGCCGTTCCAGGTGGAGACCTTGCTGATCGGGCACGTGCCCCGGCGCTCGGCGAAGATGGGCGGTGGGTCGAGCGGGTTGTCCCGCTCGAACGGCCACGCCGGGCTGGTATCGCTGCTGGTCAACGTGTGGACCGCCTTTCGGTGAGGAAGGACAGAGGCACCGCGGCGGTCATGACCCGACCGTCCAGGGTGTGGCGGGGTCGGGGAAGCAGCCCGCGGCCTCGGGCGCGGTCCGCCGGTACATCATGAACGACCGCAGGAACTCGATCACGACGGTGCCGTGCTGATTGATGCCGCGCGACCGGACGCTGACCACGCCGAGGTTCGGGCGGGACCGGGACGGCCTGGTGGTCAGCACCTCGGTCTCGGCCCAGATGGTGTCGCCCGCGAAGACCGGGGCGGGCAGCTTGATGTCGGTCCAGCTCAGGTTGGCCATCGCGTTCTCGCTGGTGTCGGCCACGGTCAAGCCGACCACGATCGACAGCGTCAGGCAGGAGTTGACCAGCGGCCGGCCGAACGTGGTCTGGCTGGCGAACTCGCTGTTGAAGTGCACCTGGTTCGTGTTGCAGGTGAGCAGCGTGAACCAGGTGTTGTCGGCCGGTTCGATCGTGCGCCCCAGCCTGCTCCGGTAGACGTCGCCGGCCTCGATGTCCTCGAAATACCGGCCCCGCCACACCTTGGGCGCGATGCCCGCGCCGGTGCCCGCGCCGGTGCCCGCGCCGGTGCCCGGGTTGACATTCGTCACATCCTTCACGTGAACCTCATCCCCCACTTCAGCAGCCCTCCACCATGGACCCGGCCGAAGCCAGCAGGGCCCGGGCCCGGGCGGCCACGGGCTGGTCGACCATGCGCCCGCCGGCCACGGCGACGCCGTGCCCCTGTCCACGTGCGGCCTCGAAGGCGGCCACGATCTCGCGGGCCGCGTCCAGTTCCTCGCGGCTGGGCGAGAAGACTTCGTTCACCGGGCCCACCTGGTCCGGGTGCACGCAGGCCTTGCCGCCGAACCCCAGCGACCGCGCCGCGGTGGCCTCGGCGATCAGGCCCTCGGCGTCGCGATAGTCGATCCTGACCACGTCGAAGGGCGGTCTGATCCCGGCGGCCGCCGAGTCGAGGACCAGGCTCGACCGAGCGTGCAGCAGTTCCAGGCCGTCTGGGCGGGGGATCCAGTTCAGCTCGGCGCCCAGGTCCGCGCCGCCGAGCATGAGCGCGGCCACGTGGCCGCGGCTCGCCACCTGGTAGGCCTCCCGCAGGCCGCGGGCCGTCTCGATCAGCGCGATGACCGGCAGGGCTTTGTCCGGCGGGGTCATGGTCGCGATCGCGTCCAGCGCTTGGGCCGAAGCCTTGGGCAGCATCAAGCCGGCCACCGGCAGGTCCGTGATGGCGGTCAGGTCGGCGGCGCCCCACGGGGTGTCCGGCGCGTTGATCCGCACCCAGGCCGCCACGTGTGCGCGGGGCGGACCGTCGGCCAGGTAGCCGGCGAGCCAGTGCCTGGCCTCGTCTTTGCGGCCGGGTGGGATCGCGTCCTCCAGGTCGAGGACCACCAGATCCGCCGCGCCCGCGAGCGCCTTATCCGCCTTGCGCGCGTCGCCCGCCGGGGTGAACAGGAGCGACCGGGCACCGGCCAGAGCGCTCACCGCGGGCCCGGCCGAGCCGACTGGGGCGACTGAGCTGACTGAGCTGACTGGGCCGGGCGGCGCGGCGCGAAGTACACGCGGCCGTCCCTGGCCTCGACCGTGAAGACCTGGACCCGGCCCCGTATCGCGCCGCCCACACTCTGGCCGGTGGTGAGCTCGAACTCATAGCCGTGCCAGGGGCAGCGGACGATCTCGCCGTCCTGCTCGTAGACGTACTCGTTGGGGGCTGACGGCGCCATCGTGCCGGTCACCAGGCCGCGGCAGATGGGGCCGCCCTGGTGCGGGCAGCGGTTGCCGATCGCGCGCAGGCCGCTTCGGGTGCGGATGATCCCGATCGGGCGGCCGTCGAAGTCGATCGTCACGAGCTGGCCCAGCGGAAAGTCATCGACGGCACCGATGTCGGTGAGGTCCTGCGGCCCCGGGCTAGCGGGTTCAGTGTCGGCGGGCAGCGCGGTCATGCGCCTGCTCCGGTCATCGCCGCGGGCAGGACATCGTTCCGGCCGAGCACGCCGTCGGCGGACGAGCCGAGGGCGGCGCGCACGGCGGCGGGCGTGTCGCCGTCGATCGGATCGTGGGACCCGTAGACGATGCGGGTCTGCGCCTGGTGACCCGCGAACAACGCGTCCCAGTCGGCCTCGGCCTCCCGGATCGGCCAGGTACTGAGCCAGATCTGCTCGAACACGTACTCGCTGGGGGGCCGGACCACCCACGGCACGTCGTGGCGGAACGTGCGCCATTCGCGGTCGAGCCGCCAGGCCAGCGACGGCAGCCAGGCGAACCCGAAGCCGCTGAACAGCACCCGCAGCCCCGGGAACTTCGCCAGCGTGCCACCAAAGCACAGGCTGGCAATCTGCGACTCGGCGAGCTGCGGCATGAGCGCGGCCCGCGCGAAGGCGGTGCGGTGCACCCCGCCGGCCAGCGGCGGCGCGCCCAGGTAGCGGCCCTCGACGCCGGAGAAGTGCACGACCAGCGGCAGGCCGGTCTCGGTGGCCGCCGCGTAGATCGGGTCGAAAAGCTCGGCGCCCATCAGCGTCGCGGACAACGGCAGGGCCACCGCGGCGAACTGCGGCGCGGCCGCGCGCTCCCTGATCACCCGCGCGGACCACGCGGGGTCGTGCGGGGTGACGAGCATGGCGGCCCGCTGGGCCAGGCCGTCGGCCCAGACCTGCTCGGAGTGGCTGTTCAGCGCCTCGATGAAGGCCTTGGCCGCGACCTGGTCGGCCCAGCCGTTGATGGTCAGGCCCTGATGCGGGAGGGCCAGCGAGAGGTCGATGTCCGGGCCGGGCGGCGAGCCCTCCAGCACGTCATCGCCGAACCGGTCGGTCATCCGGATGTGCGCCGCGGCGTCCCCGACCGACCCGGTGAACTCGTCGCGCTCGAAGTGCTTGCGCCACGACTGGCTCATGTGGGCGAACAGGTCGGCGTAGTCGCTGACCGCGACGTGCCGGTCGTGGTCGACGATCACGCTGGCGCCCCTTCCTGGACCGGCGCCGGCGCGGCGCCCGCGCCGCGGAGCATCCGGGCGCCGAAGACCCGGACCGCGTTGCGGTAGCAGACCGCCTCCTTGATCTCGGCCGGGATGCGCGAGCCGAGCACGAAGCCGGGGTCGTCGGTGTCGTAGTGCGGATAGTCGGAGCTGAACAGCAGCATGTCGCTCAGCCCGCCGGGCGCGAACAGGGCCGCGCGCTCCCGCCGGGATTGCACTTCGTCCAGCGGCTGGGTGGTGAACGTGACGTGCTCGTGCGCGTACTGGCTCGGTGGCTTTCGCACCAGCGGCGCCGCGGCCGGGTCGCGCTCCCACAGCAGGTCCATCCGGGACAGCAGCGGGCCGACCCAGCTGAAACCCCACTCCACCATGACCACCTGCAGTCCGGGGAACCGCTCGAAGGTGCCGTTGACGATCATGTCGACCAGGTTGGCCCCGCCGACCTGGGTGAGCACCACGTGACGCTCGCCGTAGGAGCGCGGCACTCCCCCGGCGACGGCCTGTGAGGTGTAGTAGCAGCCCTCGGACCCGCTCTGGTGCACGGCGACCGGCAGGCCGGTCTCGCAGGACGCCTCGTAGATCGGGTCGAAGGAGGCGTCGCCCATCATCGTGTCCATCAGCAGGAGCTGGATGCCGACGATGCCGGGCTGGCCGGCGTGCCGCCGCACCTCGGCCGCGGCCGCCGCGGGGTCGTGCGGCGAGATCGTGACCGCGAGGGTGAACCGGTCGTCATAGTTCACCCAGGCGTCGCGGAAGTAGTCGTTGTTCGCGGCCAGGAAGGCGTACGCGGCGGCGGAGTCGCCCCACGCGGTGACCCCGTAAGGCTGCTGGGGCAGCAGCAGCGCGGACGCGATGCCGAACGGCTGTATGTGGGTGGCCAGGGTGAAGTCGCGGTCCGACCCGGCCGCCCCACCCCGGTCCGGCAGCGCGTCCACACGGTAGGTCTTGTTCGGGTGGTTGTACCGGTCCCGCGCCCGCGCGTAGGTGCGCGCGCCCCGGTCCTCGAAGTGACGCCGCCAGCCCGCCGACATGTACGGCACCAGGTCTTCGAAGCGCTCGTACATCGGGTGGACGTCACAGTCCACGATCGGAATGGTGCCGGTAGTCATCTGAGTCTCCGTTCGGCACGCATCGGGACAATGCGCACAACCATGCGCATGATTATACTCAGAAGCACTTCCTATGCCAGTCCCGGCTTCGGGCGATCTTCAGGCCGCAGCCCGCCGGAGCCGGCCAGGCTTGGCGGCACAGCGAGAGAGACGAGGGCAGCATGGACCAGCCCGGACAGTGGCGGCACATCGCGGTGAAGCGGGACGGCGACGTCGTTGAGCTGCGATTTCATCGCGACGACGGACCGCTTGTCTGGGACGCCGACGCGCACAGGGAGATCACCGAGGCGTTCCACTGGCTGACGCTGCGGCGCGACATCAAGGTCGTCGTGCTCACCGGGACCGCCGACGTCTACTGCAACGAGCTGGACGTCACCAGCTTCGCCGGGATCGAGTGGGGCGAGATCTGGTGGGAAGGCCGACGGATGCTGTCCGGCCTGAACGACATCGACGTGCCCATCGTCTCGGCCATCAACGGGCCTGCCACCGTGCACGCCGAGATCCCCGTGATGGCCGACTTCGTGCTGGCCGCCGAGCATACGGTGTTCGCCGACCGCAGCCACTTCGCGACCAGGGACACGGTGCCGGGGGACGGCGTGAACCTGGTCTGGGGTGAGCTGCTCGGCCCGACCAGGGCCAAGTACTTCTTGCTGGCAGGCAGCACCATCGACGCGGCCGACGCGCTGCGGCTCGGCGTCGTCAACGAGGTCATGCCGCTGCCGCAGCTCAACGACCGGGCCTGGGAGCTGGCCCGGCAGCTCGCGGAACGGCCGCTGCCCGTGCTGCGGTACGCCAAGGCCGCGGTCTCGGTGGGCTTCCGGCGAGACTTCAAGGAGAACCTCAGCCACAGCCTGGGCGTCGAAGGCTGCGCGCACTGGTCGCGCGGCGGCATCAAGCCCGCGCACATCACCGACTGAGCGCGGCGGCCACTGTGCCTGTTACGGATGGGCTTGGGGTAGGGATCGTCGGCGCCAGCGTGAGCGGCGGGTGGGCGCTGCACTCCCACGTCCCGGCCCTGGCCGCGCTGGACGGATTCGGCCTCGCCGCGGTGTCCACCAGCCGGCTGGCCACGGCCGAGCGGACCGCCCGCCAGCTCGGCGTCCCGCACCACTACGCCACGCCGGCCGCCCTGGCCGCCGACCCGGACGTCGATCTGGTCACGGTGGCGGTCAAGGTGCCAGATCACGAACCCGCGGTTCGCGCTGCGATCGCGGCAGGCAAAGATGTGTACTGCGAGTGGCCGCTGGCCACGAACACAGACGCGGCCGCCCGGCTGTGCGGCCTGGCGGCGGCCGCGGGGGTGAGCACCGTGATCGGCCTGCAGGCCAGGAGCGCCCCGGCCCTGCGGTTCGCCCGCGATCTGGTCGCCGGGGGCGACCTGGGCCGGATCCTGTCGGTGCACGCGAACTCGTGCGGGTTCGCCAACGGCGGGCCCGTGCTGGCCGAGGACCGGGCCTGGGCGGCCGACGACCAGAGCGGGCTGTCCGCGCTCACCGTCCGGGCCGCGCACACCCTCGACGCGGCCCTGTTCTGCGCCGGCCCCGCCCTGGCCGTGTCGGCCGAACTGCTGGTGGCCACGCCGACGGCGCTGATCGGCGACACCGGCCGGACCGTGCCCCGCACCGCCCCCGACCAGGTGCTGGTGCAGGGCCGCCTGAACGGTGGCGGGTCGCTGAGTGGCCGGTTCCTGCTCGGTGTGCGCGGCGACGAGGCGCCGTTGCTCACCTTCTGCGGGACGGAGGGCACGCTGACCGTCACCGGGGAAGGCGAGGAGCCCCAGATCCAGTTCTCCCCGCTGCGGCTACGGGTGGCCCGGCGCGGCTCGCCGTTCGGGGATCTGGCCGTGCCCGGTAGCTACCGGCGCGCGCCGCGCGACCTGCCACCGGGGCCCGCCGCGGCCGTGGCCGAGCACTACCTGAGTCTCGCCGAAGCCCCTGGTTTCGCCGACGCGGTCACGCTGCACCGGCTGCTCGACACCATCCGGCTCGCCGCCGCCACCGGCCAGCGCCAGCCGGTGGGTTAGCCAGCCGACCCGCGACGCCCACCCAATCCACGACACCCGCCCGCCCTAAGGCGTACCACCCTCGCTTGCCTATTTATGCGGATGAATCTATTGTAAGGCAGAGTTTCGATCACGGGCCGGCGCCGCCAGGGGAGAACATGACGAGCTACCTGGACTACATCGACACCAATCCTTACGACTACTACTCCTCCCGGTTGCAGGCGGGCCCGGTGCACTGGGACGAGGGCATGCGCGCCTGGCTGGTCTTCGGCTACGACGAGTCCCGGTTCGTGGCCACCCGCCAGGACCACTTCCACCACCCGTACAACGAACTGCGGGGCGCGAAGGAAGTCCAGGGCGGGACCCGCGGCATCTTGATGCTGCAGGGCGAAGAGCACGACCGCATGCACAACTTCCTGCTGTCACACTTCTCCCCCTCGGTAGCGCGCCGGTACCGCGAGGAGCTCATCCGGCCGCTGGTGCGCCGGCGGATCGAGGGCCTGGCCGGCACCGACCGCGCCGACCTCGCCTCGGCCTTCGCCTCGAAGCTGCCCAGCGACGTGATCGCGGCCCTGCTGGGGATGGACTGGCACGACGACGACCTGCTGACCAAGTGCCAGGTGTGGAACCACCTGCTGTTCCGCTGGAGCGAGACGTTCGGCGAGGACGAGCAGGCCCTGCGGGACTCACTGGACGCCGCGGAAGCGCTGAACGCGGTGCTGATGCCGCTGGTGCGCGAGCGGCGCGAGCGGCCCACCGGCGACCTCATCTCCATCTTGTGGGCCAAGGGCCCAGAGCTGTTGCAGCCGTGGACGGAAGTCGAGGTGCTGGCGCAGTGCCGGGTGCTGTTCTTCGCCGGCAGCGACACCACTGCGCACCTGCTGCGCAACGCGATCTACGTGCTGACGACGCAGCCGGAATGGCAGGCCAAGCTGCGCGGGGACGAGGCCGCGATCGAGGACTTCGTGGAGGAGATCCTCCGGTACTACGCTCCGGTGCATTTCCGCGTCCGGGTGGCGATCACCGATGTCGAACTGGGCGGCCAGACCATCCGGGCCGGCGACCGGGTACACCCGAT
Organism: Streptosporangiaceae bacterium; assembly: GCA_036267135.1. Taxonomy (GTDB): domain Bacteria; phylum Actinomycetota; class Actinomycetes; order Streptosporangiales; family Streptosporangiaceae; genus PALSA-505. Next base: position 38,176 of record DATAWQ010000063.1, read on the forward strand.
GAACGCCGCGGCGAACCGCGATCCGCGGCACTACAGCGACCCGGACACCATCAACCCGCAGCGCAAGCCGCTGCGCGACCATCTGGCCTTCAACGTCGGCCCCCGGTTCTGCGTCGGCGCAGCGCTGGCCCGGGCCGAGGGCGCCGAAGCCATCTCGCAACTGCTGGCCGAGTTCAGCGACATCGCGCCCGACCCGGCGGCCGACCCGCCGCGTTTCGTCGGCCACATGCCGCGCTCGCACGAACCGCTCAATTCGCTGCTGATCCGCTAGCTGGCAGCCGAGGTTTGGTGAGCCTGTCGAGCCGTCTGGTGCCGGGTCTAAGCTTTGGCGATGACCTCAGGAGAGCAGCCAGGCCAGGCTGCCGCGCCGGACCACCCTGCTGTCCTGGACACCGCCGGATTGCTGCACCATCGTCGCGGCTGGATCTGGACGCTGGCGGTCAGCCTGGTCGGCTTCATCGTGGCGGCCGCGGCCGGGGCGAAGCCCACCACGGGAGGAACCGCGTCCTTCCTCCTGGACCTGGTCGCACTGCTCATGCTCATCGTCTTCGTCGTCGCCCTGGTAATGATCTTGGTTATCACGGCGCGGCTGCGCCAGCGCGCCCCGCAGGTTCGCGGGTCGGCCCTGGCCGTGCACCGCGCGGCACGGCACCCGGTGCTGGCGCACCCGCACGATCGTCGCCGACACCCGTACGGCTACGTGTTCGGGCTGGTGTTGCTGGCTGGCTGGATGGTGGGCGCCGTCGTCTTCGTGCCGCGACTGGTCGACTCCGTCGCCTACCTGGCGGGGGCGGGTAGCAGCGCAACGTTCGTCCCTGGTTCCTACTTCCAGCAGTGCACGTCCAGGGCCGGCTGCTCGACCGGGACCAATGGTGTGCTGGAAGTCAATGGCCACCCGTCGGCCGCGACCTGGCCGGCGCAGGTGCCGCTCAACGTTCCGTTCAGGGTGCGCGAGCCGGTCTGGCGGTGGGCTCTGGGGTCGGGGCTGATTAACGGCTACGGCACCGCGATCGGGAGCCTCTTCGTCGGCTTGCTCTTCGAAGGCGGGGCTCTCCTGGCGGCGTTCATCATCCTGCGGCCCGTTTTTGGCCGGCTGCGGCGACGACGGCACCGCCCAGCCGCCGGGGCGGCCACACTCGTGCGGCACTAACCCCGGCGTCGCCGCTGCCGGTGACCGGCTACTACCGCGTGGTGGCCGTGGACAGTTCGGCGTAAGGGCGGCTGACGATCTCCAGCACGTTGCCCCAGGGGTCCTCGCAGTAACAGATGAACGTCTCGCCGTGCACGTCGTAGACCTTGGTGCGGGCCCGGCCCCCGTGGTCGCAGATCCGGCGCAGCGCCGCGTCGAAGTCGTCCACGGTGAAGGCGATGTGGTGCGGGCCGAACCGCCAGTACTCGAAGTTCTGCTCGGGCGGGCCTGCCTGCGGTTCGATGAACTGGAACAGCTCGACGCCGCAAGAGTTGGCGGTCAGCATGTGGGCCAGTTTCATCGCGCCCCACTGTTCGCCGAACACCTCGCGGCGGCGGTCGGCGCCCGGCGTGGTGGTGTCACAGAGCATGGGGCCGTCCAGCAGCCGCAACCCGAACACGTCGGTGTACCAGCGCACCGCGGCGTCGATGTCGCCGACGGTGAGCCCGACGTGATTCATGCCTGCAGCGTTCATGCCTGTGCGGGCGTCGGCCATGGTTCTCCTTCGGTTGCCCGGCCGGCCGTGGCGTAGACCGGCGACGTCCAATTCCAGGACGGCAGGGCCTCGCCCCGGGCGACGGCGAGGTACTGGCGGCGCAGTGCGCGGGTCAGCTCTCCGGCCTGCCCGTCGCAGTACACGTGCCGGTCGACCGACCCGACCGCGGTGAGGCCCTCGCCGCTGCCGCAGACGAAGACCTCGTCGGCCGAGTACAGCTCGGTGCGGTCCACCGGCCGCTGTTCGACCACGAGGCCGAGCTGAGAGTGGGCCAGGCGGATCACGCTGTCGCGGGTGATGCCTTCCAGGATGCTCTCGGTGACCGACGGCGTGATCAGCTTGCCGTCGCGGACGAGAAAGACGTTGTAGCCGAACCCCTCGCTGAGGCGGCCCTCGGTGGTGAGCAGCAACGGCGCGTCGTAGCCGTTGCGCCGCGCTTCGATGCTGGCCAGGCGGCCGTTGTGGTAGTTCGCGATCGCCTTCATACGGGGCGGCATCGACCGGTCGGGGATCCTGGCCCAGGTGCTGACCCCGAGGTTGAGCGCCGGCCGGCCGAAGTACGAAGACACCGGGACGGTGGCGATCGAGGTGCAGGTCGGGCCGGTGTCCTCGGGCTGGCCGTTGTCGCTGACCAGGAAGATCTGGGCCCGCATGTGGATGTCCTGCCGGAGCCCGTTGGCCGCGATCAGGCGGTGCACGTCCGCCTGCAGATCGCCCACGTCGCCGGGGTAGTCCAGGGATGCCATGTCCAGGGAGGCCCGCAGCCTCCGCAAGTGATCGTCCATGCGGAACGTGTAAAGCTCCTGATGGGCAGCATTCCAGTAGCCGCAGAAGCCCTCGAACACGCCGATCCCGTACTTCAGGGCCGGGCTGAGCACATGCAGCCTGGCATCGCCGTAACCGACCAGCCTGCCGTCGAACATCACATAACGCGGCCGGGGCTCTGGCTCCATCAATGAATAGTATCATGATCATAGATACGCGGTCAGGTGGGGCAGGTCTCGTGTACCCATACCCCGCTGGCCCGCCTGCGGGCGTCGCGGCCGGGCGCAATAGGCTGCCCGCAGCGCCCGCAGTCCTGGCCGACGGCACGGGTCTCATTGGTCGGTGCCATCGCTGGATCGGCGTCGCCGGAGTCCAGGCCGATGGGCCGGGAGGACGTCACCAGAACGCCTACCCCGCCTGGGCAGAAGTGCTGGCGAGGCTAGGTGACCTCGGGGACGGCGTGCCGGTGACGGCCGAGGACGCGGGAGATCACGACCGCGATCACCAGGACACCGCCGTAGAAGACCTGCTGAACGTAGTCCTGGGCGGCCGTGCGCTGCTGTGCATGTCATCCTCCGCTGCGGTGCTGCGGTGCTGCGGTACGCGACCTCCGTGGATCGTCGTTGGGACGATTAGGCTTCTGGCGTCAATAATGTCAACAATCTAGATACAACTTATCGTTGACAATTTTGCTGGCGGCGAGTTAGCGTCCTGACCGGCCGGTTACGCCGAACCCGGCCGGCCGACAATGAACTACAAACGGAAGCGATCGACGGGGAAGGAGCGGATGAGCGCGAACGAGGAGGCACCGGCCGGGCCGGTCCTGGTGATCAGCGCGCACGCGGGCGACTTCGTGTGGCGGGCGGCCGGGGCGATGGCTCTGGCGTCCGCCCAGGGCGCGACGGTCACCGTGCTGTGCCTGAGCTACGGCGAGCGCGGCGAGTCCGCGAAGGCGTGGCGGGACGGCAGGCAACTGGAGGAGATCAAGGCCATCAGGCGCGAGGAGGCCAGCCGCGCGGCGGGCGTGCTCGGGGCCACCGTCGAGTTCCTCGACGCCGGCGACTACCCGCTGCGGGAGTCCCCCGAACTGGTCGACGAGATCGTGCGCTGGTACCGGCGGACCGAGCCCGCGGTGGTGCTGACCCATCCGCTGGCCGACCCCTACAACCCCGACCACCCCACCGCCGCCCGGATGGCGCTGCAGGCGCGGGTGCTGGCCCAGGCGATCGGCTACGACGCGCCAGGCGAGCCGCTCGGCGCGCCGCCGGTGTTCCTGTTCGAGCCGCACCAGCCCGAGATGTGCGACTTCACGCCGCAGGTGCTGCTCGACATCACCGAGGTGTTCGCGGTGAAGCGGCGCGCCATGGAGTGCCTGGAGTCCCAGCCGCACATGTGGGACTACTACACCGACCTGGCCAAACGCCGGGGCACGCAACTGCGGCGCAACGCCGGGCCCAACCTCGGCCTAGCCTGCGACACCATGGCCGAGGCCTACATGCGCGTGTACCCGCAGGTCACGGGGGCGCTGCGGTGAGGCCGGTGGTGGTCACCGGCTGCCCGCGGGCCGATCCAGGCGTGGTCGCCCAGCTCGCCGGGCTCGGCGTGGCCACCGTGCACGAGGCGACGGGCCGCACCGGCTACCTGGGCCCGGGGATCCGCCCGGTCCACCTGGGCGCGCGGATCGGCGGCACCGCGGTCACCGCGCTGTGCTGGCCCGGCGACAACCTCATGATCCACGCGGCGGTGGAGCAGTGCGGGCCGGGCGACATCCTGGTGGTGACCACCACCTCGCCGTCCACCGACGGCGCGTTCGGTGAGCTGCTCGCCACCGCGCTGCAGCACCGGGGCGTGCTCGGCCTGGTCACCACCGGCGGCGTGCGAGACGTGGCCGAACTGCACGCGATGAACTTCCCGGTGTTCTGCGGGGCGGTCTCGGCGCAGGGCACGGTCAAGGCCACGGCGGGCGCCGTCAACGTGCCCATCGCCATCAACGGCCAGCCGATCGCCCCCGGCGACGCGATTCTCGCCGACGACGACGGCGCGATGGTGGTGGCCAGGGCCGGCGTCGGCCAGGCGCTGGCGGCCGCCCGGGCCAGGGCGGAGAAGGAGAACGCCGCCCGCACCGCGTTCCGGCACGGCGAGCTCGGCCTGGACCGGTACGGCCTGCGGGCCGTGCTCGACCAGCTCGGCGTCGAGTACCTCGACCACCAGTCCTACCGGGACACGCGATGACACGGGACTCGCGATGACACGGGACTCGCGATGACACGGGCCCGGGACGGGCGCCGCCCGGCGACCACGACGCCGACGTGGACTACCTGTTCCTGCAGTTCGGCGTCGAGCAGGCCACCGTCACCGACCAGCAGAACTGCGGCAACCTGCTGGCCGGGGTCGGCCCGTTCGCGGTCGAGCGCGGCCTGATCGAGGCGGGCGGCCAGACCACCACCACCACCCGCATCAGGATGCTGAACTCCGGCAGCGTGGTCACCGCGACGTTCGCCACCCCCGGCGGCGTGCTCGACTACGCCGGCGGCACCGCGATCGCGGGTGTCCCCGGCACCGCGGCCCCGATCACGCTGTCCGCACCGCCCGCAAGCTCTTCGACGGCACCGCCTTCCCCGCCACCGCACCGGACCAGGAGGGGGCCTGATGGCCCTGCTGCACGAGATCGCGCACCTCGGCCACGCCGAGCTGCTGACCCCGGAACCGGAAAAGAGCCTGTGGTTCTTCACCGAGGTGCTCGGCCTCACCGAGAACGGCCGCGGCGGCGACTCGGTCTACCTGCGCACCTGGGACGACTACGAGCACCACAGCCTGAAGCGACACCGGCATCGGCCCCACCTACCTGTTCCGCGACCCCGACGGCCTGGGATCTGGCGACCATCGGTTCGCTCCACACCCACGGCACCCCACCCGTCGCGTAGCCGGAAGGATCACCGCGATGCCGGATGACTCCAGGTCCGCCGTCACCGAAGCGCTGCGCGCGGCCATCTTGAAGGGCGAGTACGCGCCCAAGCAGCGCCTGGTCGAGGTCGACCTGTGCGAGCGCTTCGGCACCTCCAGGTTCCTGCTCCGCTTGGCCTTGCAGGAACTGTCCGCCCAAGGCCTGGTCGAGTTCCAGCGCAACCGGGGCGCCCGGGTCCGCGACATCTCCATCGACGAGGCGGTCGAGATCACCGAGGTGCGGATGCTGCTCGAAGGCCACCTGGCGGCCCGCGCCGCCGAACGCGTGACCACGTCCGACGCGGCCACGCTGCGCGGCATTATCACGGGCATGCACGCCGCGGTGGACAAGTCCGAACTGCTGACCTACAGCGGCCTGAACGCGCAACTGCACGCCGCCGTCCGCGACATCGCCGCGCACGAGACCACCGCCCGCCTGCTCCGCCAGTTGCGCGACCAGACCGTGCGGCACCAGTTCTCGCTGTCGCTGGTGCCGGGCCGCCCGTCGGTGTCGCTCCCCCAGCACGAGGCGATCGTCGCGGCCATCACCGCCCGCGACCCGGCCGCCTCCGAGCAGGCCATGCGCGACCACCTGCAGAGCGTCATCGACGCCTTCCGCGCCCTGTCCGACGTGGCCGTGCGCCGCTCATGACCGCGACACTCACGGATAGCCCGGTCATCGCCGTGCTCGGCCTCGGCGAGGCGGGCTCGACGGCCGGCCGTTTCCTGGGTCGTCTTGTGGGTGGCCACCGTTCAGGCTGATGAGTCTTTTATTCCTAATGAACGGTGGCCACCGGACCGCCGTCGGCTACCGCCGCTGAGCGCGCACAGGCGGGCGGGGCATCGCGCGCGGCGGGGCGGTGTCGGGGACGTCGATCGCGACGTGCGGCAGCGCGCGGTCGAGCCAGCGGGGAAGCCACCAGTTGGCCCGCCCGCACAGGTGCATGAGCGACGGCACGAGGACGGTCCGCACGACGAAGGCGTCCACGAAGATCGCCGCGGCCAGGCCGACCCCGAACTGCCGGATGACGATGTTGTCGACCAGCAGGAACGACACGAACACCAGGATCATGATGGTGGCCGCGGCGGTGATCACCCGGCCGGTCGCAGTCTGGCCGGTGGTGACCGCGTCCCGGTTGTCGCCGGTGCGGAGCCACTCCTCCCTGATCCGGCTGACCAGGAAGACCTCGTAGTCCATGGACAGCCCGAACAAGACCGAGAACATGATCACCGGCAGGAACACCTCGACCGGGGCGGTGCCGCCGAACCCGAAGACCGACGAGCCCCAGCCCCAGCCGAACACCGCGTTCATCACGCCGAGGGCGGCGCCGACCGACAGCAGGTTCATCACCGAGGCCATCAGCGGGATGACCAGGCTCCGGAACACGAGCAGCAGCAGCAGGAAGGCCAGCACCACGACCACCGCCACGAACTCGGGCAGCTTGCTGGCCAGGTTCTTGGAGAAGTCGACCTCGGTGGGGGTCACCCCTCCGATCAGGACGCGCAGACTGCTGCCCGTCTCGGCCCCCGGCACCACCTGCGTGCGCAGGGTGTCCAGCAGCTTGGCGGTCTGGGTCGCCTGCGGGGCGGTGCTCGGGTAGACCACCGCGACCGCGGCGGAGCCGGACGGGCTCACCACCGGCGGCGTGACGGCCACCACCCCCGGCTGGTGGGAGGCGGCCTTGACGACCCGCGCGAAGGCGGCCTTGTCGGCCGATCCGTGCAGCGTTCCGACGAGCTCGAACGGCGCGTTGAACCCGGGGCCGAAACCCTTGGCCAGCAGGTCGTACGCCTGCCGGGAGGTGGAAGAGACCGGGTCGGTGCCGGCGTCGTCGAGGCCGAGCTTGAGGGTGAACACCGGGATGGCGATGATGACCATCACGAGCAGGCTGACCACGGCTCGCACTCCGGTGTGGCGCTCGATCGAGCGCGACCACCGGTACCAGAAGCCGGACGTGACCGACTCGGCCTCCGGGCCGGACTTGCTGATCCGCCGGCGTTCCCTGCGGCTGAGCACCTTCGGGCCGATGAAGGCGAGCAGGGCCGGGAGCAGGGTGAGCGCGGCCAGCATGGTCAGCGCGACGGTGACCGCGGCCGCGACCGCCGCGCCGTCGAGGAACGACACCCCCAGCGCGAACTGGCCGAGCATCGCGATCACCACGGTGAGGCCGGCGAAGAACACCGCCCGCCCGGCGGTGTTGGCCGCGCTGGTCACGGAGTCCTCGATGCTGCGCCCGGCCCGCACGCCGGTGCGGTGGCGGGTGACGATGAACAGCGCGTAGTCGACGCCGACGCCGAGGCCGATCAGCACCCCGAGGATCGGCGCGAAGCTGACGATGGTCAGGACGTGGGTGAGCAGGCCGGTGACGCCGTAGCCGATGCCGATCGCGACCAGGGCGGTCACGATCGGGGTGACCGCGGCGAACATGGCGCCGAACGCCACGCCGAGCACGATCAGGGCGAGGAGGATGCCGATGATGGTGCTGTTGGAGGACTTCTGAGGCTGGGCGTTCTCGATCGCCTGGCCGGTGAGCTGGACATTCAGGCTGGAACTGCGGGCCGCCTGGGCGGTATGGATCACCCCGTTGACCGTGTCGGTCGAGAGGTCCTGGGCCTGGGCGTCGAAGTTGACGGTGGCGAAGGCGATCTTCCCGTCCTTGCTGACCTGGCTGGCGCCGTGTGAGCTGTACGGGCTGATCACGCTCGCGACGTGCGGGAGCTTCGCCACCTTGGCGAGCATCGATTCGGCCGCCGAACGCACCGGAGCGGACGTGACCGAACCGCTCTTCGCCTGGAGCACGATCTGGTCGGAGTCACCCGACGCGGCCGGGAAGTCGTGCTGGAGGATGGACAGGGCCTGGGTCGACGGGCTGTTGGGCAGGCTGTACTTGGTGGCGTAGCTGATCCCGGCGGCCTTGCTCACGACGGTGACCAGGACCAGCGCGAGGACCCAGCCGGCCAGGACGATCCAGCGGTGCCGGAAGCACCAACGGGCGAGGGAGGGCATGCGGGGGGTCCTTTCAGCTTCTGAACACAGCTCGTGAAGGGTCAGTGGGTGCGGCGTGCCCGAGCGCGGCCTCGAGGTGCCGGGAGGCGGGTCCGGGCCCCGTCCCGGTCGTCATGGCGTCGGGCACGAACGTCGACAGCAGCAGCTCACGCACCGATGAGCGGGCTCGATCGTCGTCGATCGCGGCGGTGCTGGGGTCGTCCTTGCGGTGCATGGCGAACCAGGCGACCGACTCCACAATGAAGTGGGCCGCCATCTCCGGATCGGGCAGCGGGCGCAGGACTCCCGTGGCGGCGCGACTGCTGAGGTAGGCGGCCAGCCGCTCGATCTGGGAGTTCTTGCTCTCGTTCACGAACATCTCGTTGAACTCGGGATAGTCGATGACCAGGCTGTTCATCAGCGAGAGCGCCAGCCGGGCGCGCTGGATGAAGCTGTAAAACTCCTCGATGATGTCGCCGAACTCGGCGGCAGTGTCTTTAGCGGCAGTGTCTTTAGCAGCGGAGCCCTTAGCAGCGGAGTCCTCGTCCGGGCTTCGGGCCAGGGCGGCGCGGAACACCGGGAACGCCGCCTGGGCCTTGATCCAGTTCCGCAGCAAATCCAGGGTGTGGCCACGTGGCGGGGTGGGCAGTGGCACAGCGGTGGTCGGGTCGACCGTTTGGTCCATGGCGTAGCGGGCAGCCAGTTCGAGCAGAGCGTCCTTGCTCTCGACGTACCGGTACAGGAGGGCGTGATTGATCTCCAGCCGCGCTGCCACATCGGTCATCAGCGCCCTGCGGTAGCCCTTCTGGATGAACACCTCGCACGCTGCGTGCGCGATGTCCTCCAGCCGCCCCGGTGGGGTCTGCCTCGGCATGTCCTCACTGTAACTAACTCAGTTAGTTACGTCAAGCAGTTACGGCATGACCACTCAGTGTGGCACGTTTCGCCCAGCCAGCGCTGTCCGTGGCGCAGCCGTTCATTGTCTGGATACGTGACACTCGCGTGCCGTCGGCCACGAGCGGTTTACTTCCAGGCGAACACGGGTTGCTCGTAGTGCGAAACCCGGGTCGGCCGGGCGTGCAGGGCCACCTGGCAGAACTGGTAGACGATGGCCGCGGTCGGGGCGTTCAGCCACCGCCCGAGCAGAGGCAACTGCAAGACCGGCCGATCCGACTCCGGGATCGTCAGGAGCCTCGGTGGCACGTCCAGGTCGGCCAGCGGGATCAGGTGGATCTGCGCCACCTCTGAAGCGTTGCGGCGTAGCTGCCCCCGGTCTGGGCCGCCCCACACCACGACCGGCGTCATCACGTATCCCGACCTGGTCGCATAGTCATCCAGCGAACCCAGGACGTCGTGCGGCCCGGCCTCGAGCCCGGTTTCCTCGGCCAGTTCCCGGCGCGCGGCATCCTCCGTGCCCTCCCCGGGGTCGCGCCGTCCGCCCGGCAGAGCCCACTGGCCCGCGTGGCTGCGCAGGTTTGACGCCCTGAGGGTGAGCAGCAGGCACGGCACCTGCTCGTGCAGCACCACGCACAGCGCCACCGATGCGGCTTTGCGGCCCGCATCGCAGAGCCCTCTTCGGCGGAAGGCCGCGATATTGGCGGCCATCGCGGCCCGGTCCGCGGCCGGGGGCTTGCCGGCCGCGATCACGTCGCGGTGCCACCACGAGAGCATGGGACAACCCTAGGTGCCGGGGTGCGCGGCGGCGAGCAGGCGTTTCGGTCCGATCGCGATCGGCATCACCGGATGGGGTGGCCAAAAGGGCACTCCATCCGCGCGCTCCCCGGGTGGGCGTTCGAGGCCATCATGGGAAAGCGTGATGTGCAACCGCCCGACCGGTGCTCCCGACATCGTGTCGAGGATCGCCGAAAATGCCCGGCGCATGCCAGCAGCACTTGCCGTCTATTGCGACGGCGAGACCATGACGTACCGGGAACTGGATCGCTGGTCCGCCGCCATCGCCCGTGACCTGGCCCTGGCCGGGATCGGTCCCGGCGACGGCGTCGCGGTGCAGGGTGCTCGCAGCCTCGCCTTCCAGGCCGGCGTGCTCGCAGTGATGCGGGCCGGCGCCTGGTACCTGGCGATCAACCCCGAACAGGCCGTCCAACGCCGCACCACGCTGTTCCGGCGCGCCGGGTGTGCGGCGCTGCTGGCGGACCGGGACAGCGACACCGCCTGGCGGCCGCCCGGGATCCCGGTGCTCGACCTCGGCCGACGCGAGGCCGACCCATGGCAGGTGCGATCCGATCCCGCCCGGCCCGCGTATGTGTGCTTCACCTCCGGCACCACGGCCGCACCCAAGGCGGTCCAGATAAGCCGTGAGTCGCTGTCCGTCTTCACCGATGTCCTGGTGGAGCGGGTGGGGATCAGGCCGCGGTGGTCACTGGCCGGCTTTTGCCCGGTCGACTGGGATGGTTTCGTCATCGACGCGTGGGTGCCGCTCGTGGCGGGCGCCACCGCGGCGACCGGATACGCGGCGGACCGCACCAACCCCGACAAGATCGCGCAGTTCATCGCGGACCGGGCCGTCGAGGTGGCGTTCCTGCCCACGGCGATCGGGCAGATCGTGATGGAAAGCCGTCACATGGCCGGGGCGCGCGAGCTTCGGCACCTGTGTGTCGGAGGAGACCGGCTGACCCGGCGCCCGGCCACGGACGCGAGTTACGTGATGTGGAACCTGTACGGGCCGACCGAGGCCACGGTCGCCGCGATCGCGGGTCCGGTGGCGCCGGAGGGTCCCGCCGACATCCCGCTGGGAACGCCGCTGCGCGGCGCCAGCGTGGAGATCGTCGACGAGCGACTCGATGCCGTTCCCCCCGGCGAGGCGGGCGAGATTGTGATCGGCGGCTCGGGGGTGGCCGTTGGTTACCTCGGCCAGCCGCAGGAGACCGAGGCCGCGTTCGTGCCCGGCCCGGCCGGGCGCCGCTACCGGACCGGCGACCTGGGGCGGATACTTCCCGACGGGCAAATCGCCTTTCTGGGCCGGCGTGACCGGCAGGTGAGCATCCATGGCCGCCGGGTGGAATTGGACGGGGTTGCCGCGGCGCTGCGGCAGGTCCCGGGGGTCATCGACGCCGCCGCCGTCGCGGCCAAAACCGGGTCGGCGCGGACCTTGGTCGCGTTCGCCGCCGTGGCGGCGGGCAGCGACCTTACCGCCGACGGCATCCGCGCCCGGCTGGGAGAATGGCTGTCGGGCCAGCACGTGCCCGACCGGGTCGTCGTGGTGCCCAGTATTCCGGGCAACATCGGGGAAATGGACGAAGGCGCGGTCGCCGACCTCCTGGCCAGCGACGAATTCAGGCCCCGGCCGCGTGCCCACAATGCCGGGAAAGCGCTGGCTGGCCAGGCGGGCGAGTGCGTGGCCGATTCGTGGACCGCGCTCGTCGGTGGGGACCGGCCGGGTCTGGACGATAATTTCTTCGACTGGGGCGGCGACTCGCTGATGGCCGTGCTCCTGGTGCAGCGCATCCAGGAAGCCCTGGGCGTGGAGTTGCCGGTGATGGACTTCCTCGACTCGCCCACGCCCCGATTCCTGCTTGGTGCGCTGGCTCTGTCCGCTTAAAGCGGGTTAGCGCACGGCCACAAGCGGCGGTCTAGGGCTGGCAGTTCACGGAACAGTTGGTGGAGATCGGCCTGGTAGGCCTGCGTGAGCGCGTTGCGGGTCGCGGTGTCTATCGCGTCAGTCTTGCTGGTTACGGCGCCGACTGGGGACTTCGGCTCTCGCGGAGGCAGCCAGAGCGAGGGGTTGAGCCCGAGGAATTTGAACGTCCGGTGGGCTTGCTCGGTAAAGTCCTGTTCGCACTGCTCGTATTGCAAGACCAGGACCTGGTCGCGGGGAAAATAGCTGAACACGTTGGCTAGCTGCTGCCAGTAAAGGCCCCGGCTGAATTGGTCGTTGTACACCGCGGAGTCCAGCGTGAAGCCGAAGGACTTGATGAGGGCCACTCCGGAGACGAAGCGCTCTACGGGATCGCGCAGCAAGACGAGCACCTTGGCGCCGGGAGCGACGCGGCGCAGCATGGGCGGCGTCCAGAAGTCGTGCATGTACCGGGCGGTCCACTCGCCGGCCAGCAGGCCTGGCGGGCGGGGAAAGTAGCGGTGATAGGTGGCCGGATCGATCGGCTCCACCCGCCCGTAATGATCGAAAAAGTGGAACTCCTTGTTAACGTAGCTTTCGGCGTTGTCCTGGCCGACGAAGGACCAGATATCCTCGCTCGCGCCGTCCGGTGAGGCGCCGGAGAAGATACCGGGATGCCGCTTGAGTACTGACCACCACCAGGTGGTGCCCGAACGCATCGCCCCTATTCCGACGAAATCCGGTGGGGCGATTTCGTGGCCGTCCCGCAACGGAGGCGGGGTGGCGGGCCAGGGCACGATCGCAATGGGATGGACGGGTGCCGTTATCTTCTTCGGAGAAACCATGGCCATCTCCACCGTATCGGCAGGCCTCTGCTATCCCGGTAGCCATGTGGCTACGTCGTCCGGGGGCCCGGATCGACGGGGCTGGATGGTGTGGACGGTGAACGTGCGGCCCAGCCAAGATAACGTCCAATGAGCGGCGATCAGACTGTCAGCTTCCCGCCGGGCGCGGGGCACACCGCCGGTCCTCTCAGCCCGACGCAGCTCGGCATGTGGATGCACAGCCAGTTCGACCGCAGCGCGAGTCTTTACCTCGAGCCGCACTGCTTTGTCCTGCCGCAGGGCACTGACCCACGGCGGCTCGCGGATGCCCTGGCCCGGGCCGTGACCGCCTATCCAGCGTTCACGGGGACGACCGAACGCGGCGCCGACGAGGTCACGTTCGTCCTGGGGCGGCACGACATCTGCCTGCGGACTTTGAATGTGCCCCCCGACCGGGATGGGGTCCGCAGGCGGGAGGCGATCGACCGGGAACTGGCCGAGCCTTTCGTGCTCGACGGTGGACCGCTGATGCGCTGCGTGCTGCTGCGCGACGGCGTCCATCTGGATGTATTGCTCATTGCCTGGCATCACATCGTGATCGACGGCAGGTCGATGAGGTTGTTCCTGGACGACCTCGCACGCGCCTACGAGGACGTGTCCTACTGCCCGGCCCCGCCGCCGGTCACCGTGTGCGACGCCAACGCGTGGCGGCAGGATCGGGCGCACGCTCCGGAGACCGCCGCCAGGATCACAGAACTGGCCGCCAGCCTGGCGGACGTCCCCCTCATCCAGCCGCGCTGGCCCGCTGCCGGGCCGGCGAGGGCCGAAATCACCCCCGTGCGCCTGGGGCCCGCGCTCACCGGGCAGCTCTATGCCGCCAGCAGGAAGACGGGGCTCCTGCCCTACTCCTTCGTGTGCACGGCCTATCAGCATGCGCTGGCCCGCTCGCTCAACGTGGATGAGTTTCTGCTGGGCTGCGTCGTGGCCGGGCGCACACGTCCCGAGTTTCAGCGCGTGGCCGGGTTCTTCAGCAACACCGAACTCGTCCGCTCGGCCGTCGGCGCCGAGCCTGCGGACCTGTCCACGGTGCGCGCGGTCCAGGCCGAGCTGGCCCGCGCCCATGAACAGCAGAAGGACATCCCAGTCTCCATGCTCGCCGCCCGGTTGCGCGAGGGGAGGCAGGACGGCCTGAAGCAGGTCACGCAGGTCATACTCAGCGTCGGCGAGGACTACTCGCTCACCATAGGCGGGCAGCCGTGCGAAGAATATGAGCTGACGTTGCCCCGGGCGATCTTCGTCGCGAACCTGGTGCTGCGCGCGAACCGGCATGACCTGCACGGCTTCTTCGAGCACAAGCTCAGCGTGCTGACCACCGACGAGGCGGCGGCGTTCGTATCCGCCTTCACCGGCACCCTGGCCGTGCTCACAGCGCCCGCGGACTAGGCCGCGCGCGCGGCTCCCCGGCCGCCTGCCCATGAACCGCAAGCTGGCTGACAGTAGTTCGACAGCTAGCTGGAAGCGGTCTGACAGGAGCGTTCGCGACCCTGGTGGCAGATGGCCGCCGGACTTCGGGCCAGGGCGCACGGATACGTGGTCCGCACCGATTCCCACGGTCACATGTACCCGGTGAAAGCCGGCGGCCTGTCGGACCACACCTACAGTGGCGGCCTGGCGCTCCGGACCACCTGGAGCAACGTCACCGCCTGGGGTCATCTGTCGGCCGGGTCCGCCTCTAGCTGGGTGGACACCGCCAGCTGGGCCCTGCTGGCCGACGGATTCGTCTGCTACTCGGCTGGTCCAGATTCGGACACAACCATCTTCTGAACCGACAGCGCTGACGCCGGGCATCCGCTTCCAGGGGTGCCTGGCGCCTGCACCTGTGTAGCACCCCCCAGCGGGGCATCCAGAGCTCGCTTCAGCGCTGACAGTTGGGGTAAGCGATCGGCGGCGGGGTGCCTGCTGGTCAGTCCGGCGATCATGACCCGGACGAGCGTGGTGAGGTGGCGCCGGTAGGCAGCGGGGGTGCTGGGCTGCAGCCCGCGGGTGGAGGCGATCAGCAGCTCGGCGGCGGTGCCGGGCGTGAGTCCGGCCGAGTTCAGGTCGAGTTCCCCGGTGGCGGCGGCCTCGGTGAGGACGTTCTGGACCAAGCGCTTGTAGCGGCTTGCGGCGTCAGCGACCAGGTCCGCCGACAGCTGGTGCTTGGCGTCCAGCAGATCGGCCGCATGCGGGGAGCGGCGGAGTGTGTCGGCGAAGGTGCCGAACCAGGCGACGTGCATCGCGGCCAGCTTGTCCGCCGTCGTTCCGGGCTGGCGGCTGGCAGCCTCGGCGCCGGCGAGCATCTGTTGGACCAGGCGCTGGCTCAGCGCCTGGAAGACCTCTTCTTTGCTGGCGAAGCTCAGGTAAATAGTGCCCTTGCCGATCTGGGCCTCGCGGGCGATGTCGTCCATCGACGTGCGGCGGAAACCGTACTGGCCGAACATCCGCAGGGCCGCGTCCAGGATCGCCGCGCGCCGGGCCTCGGCGTCCCCACGCGGCGGGGTCATGCCGGGACAGCCAGCCGTCTGGCCGGACGGACGGTGATCTCGGAGATGTTCAGCTCGATGGGCTGGGTAATCGCGAACAGCACGGCCCGGGCCACGTCATCGGCACTGGCCAGAACCTGGCCAGCCGCCGCCGCGGCGCGGTCCAGCGCTTCCAGGGGGAACAGCCCGCCCGACGGCGGCCCGATCTCCTCGCCGAGCGAGGCGGCCAGGCCGCGCAGCAGCTCCGGATGATGACGGGCGAGGTTAGTCGCCGTCGGGCCGGGGATCACGGTGACCACACGGATCGTGTCGCTCTCCAGTTCCTGCCGCAGCGAGGCGCTGATCGCGTTGACGGCCGTCTTGGTGGCTCCGTAGAAGCCCGGCGCCTCCAGGCGGCTGGCGCTGGAGGAGATGTTGACGATGTGCCCCTCGGCGCCGCAGGCACGCATGGCCTGGACCGCCGCCCGCGACCCGACGGCCAGCGCGAGCACGTTGACCTCGAGCATCTCCCGCCAAGCCTCCGGGTCGCCGTCGGCGAGCAGCCCACGGAACGACACCCCGGCGTTGTTGACCATCACATCCAGCCGCCCGGTGCCGGTCATCGCCCGGTCGACCAAGCCCTGGACCGCGCCGGGGTCCCGCAGGTCGGCCGTCACCGCGGTGGCCGCGCCGCCGGCCCCGGCCACCGCCTCCACCGTGCTGGCGAGCGCTTCTGCCCGGCGCCCGGCCACGACCACGTGCGCCCCGGCCTCGCCCAGGCGCAGCGCGACCGCCCGTCCGATCCCGCTGGATGCCCCGGTGACCACGGCGGTCTTCCCAGTGAACACTCCCACGGCACTCTCCAGGTCATGACCGGTTGACTTGTTGACTCAGATGACCAGACTAGTCAGTCAGTCGAGTGGTGTGGCTGCGTAGCGCCAGAAGTCGGGCATCCATGGTTGCGGGAGAGGGCTGTCCGTGGCTACCTGGGTGAGCAGGATGGCGGCCGTGCTGGTGGCGGGTGTGATGTGGGCTGATGTACCGGTGGCGCCGACCCAGCCGTAGCGTCCCGGCACGTTCCACGGGTCGGTGGCCGCGATGTCGACGGACCCACCGAATCCCCATCCCTGGCCCTCCAGGAACACGGCGCCGGTCTCGCGCTGGGCCGCGGTGGTGTGATCGTGGGTCATCGCCCGCACCGCATCGGTGCTCAGCAGGCGGCGTCCGCCGGCGGTGGTGCCTTCGGCCAGCAGCATCTGGCCAAACGCCAGCCAGTCATCGGCGGTTCCGGCCAGCCCGCCATTGCCCAGCGGGAACCGTGGCGGGGTGCGCCACTGCCCGCTGGGATCATCGGCCAGTTCCAGGCCGCCGTGCTGGCTGGCCCGGTAGGAGCTGGTGAAACGGCCGCGGTTAGCGTCAGCAACCTCGAATCCGGTATCCGCCATGCCCAGCGGCGCGAACACCCGCTCGGCGAGGAAATCGGGCAGCGGCTGGCCGGTGGCCCGGGTGATCAGCACACCCTGAAGGGTGGAGCAGGTGTCATACAGCCACGCCTCACCCGGCTGGTACAGCAGCGGAACCCGAGCTAGCTCGGCCATCCACGCATCCGGCGGCGGGAAGCTCTGCGGCTCACGGGCATCGGTTTGCACCGAAAACAGCCGCTGCACCGCGGGCAGGGTGAAGTCGGACGCAAATCCGTACCCCGCCCGGGAACTGAGCAGATCCAAGACGGTGATCGGCCGGGCCGCCGGGACCACGTCATCGACCGGGCTGGCCGGGGTGCGGACGACTTGCGGTTCGGCCAGCTCCGGCAGCCACCGCCGCACCGGGTCATCAAG
This sequence comes from Streptosporangiaceae bacterium, assembly GCA_036267135.1. Lineage (GTDB taxonomy): Bacteria > Actinomycetota > Actinomycetes > Streptosporangiales > Streptosporangiaceae > PALSA-505. The sequence goes on from DATAWQ010000063.1 coordinate 55,292, forward strand.
CGCCATCCGGCCGTCCTGCACCACCATCAAGACGGCGGCGGCCGTGATGGGCTTGGTGATCGAAGCGAACCGGAAGATCGAATCCCGGGCCATCGCGGCGCCGCCGAGGGCCATCGACCCGACGGCTGCCACCTCCACCCGGCTGCCCCTGGCCACCAGCCCCACCGCGCCCGGAACCGATCCGTTATCCACGTGGGCCTTGAGCATCTCGTCCAGACCGGCCATCGACCGTCCTCTCCCCGTGTGCCGTCGAAAGACAGACCGCCGGTACAGCCAGGAATCACCGGCCCGGGACAACCGCCGACAAGGCGGCGGCGTTCGGGCCAGGGGCGGTCAGGGCGTTCGCTATCTCTTGTGTGGTCTGTCCCCATCCGCGCAGGGTCGACCGCCGCTGCTGCGCGGCGGCCCGTAGCCGGTGCCGATGGCGCTCGTCACCGAGCCAGTCTCCGAGCGCGGCGGCGAGGGCAGTCGGATCGCCGGGAGGGACCAGTTGGCCGGGGCGGGTGCCATCGGCGGCGGAGCCGAGCGCTTCGGGCAGCCCGCCGACGGCAGCAGCAATCACCGGGAGGCCATGGGCGAGCGCTTCGGTGACGGTCATGCCGTAGGTCTCCGAGCGGGATGGCGCGACGAGCAGGTCAGCGGTGCTGTACGCGTGGCTGAGCGCCGCACCGGTCAGGACGCCGATGAGCCGGACGCGGTGGCCATAGCGGAGGTGCGTAATACGGGTCTGCAGTTGTTCGACGAAGTCCGGGTCGCGGTCGAGCGGTCCGGCCAGCACGCAATGCCAGTCCCGCTCAGCGAGGTCGGCGAGCGCCTCGATGAGGAGGTCCTGCCCCTTGTGCCGGCCGAGGACCCCGACGCAGATCAGGTGGCCGGGGACGGGCCGGGCCGGGGTCGCGACACGATCGACGCCGGGCTGGGCGACGTGCACCCGGTGGGCCGGGATCGCGTATCGGGTCAGTACCTGCTGGCGGGTCCATTCGCTGGTGGCGACCACACCGGTGGCCGCGCGGAGCACGGCCCGTTCGGAGCGCTGCACGGTGGTATCACGGGGTGTGTCCAGGACGGTGGCCAGTGGCATGTGCAGCAGCACTGTCATCCGGGTCCGGCCGGCGTGTGGCAGCAGCTGCGCGGCGGCCGGCGAGGCGAGGAGCCCGTCGATCATGACGGTCTCCCCGTCGGGGATGGCGGAAACGGCGCGGGCCAGGTCGGCGCGGGGCCTCGAGCTGGGTACCGGCCACGCCGTGGCGACGGTCGTGACCAGCACATCCCATCCGGCCTCGGCCAGTCCGGCGCAGACGCGCCGGTCGTAGATGTTGCCGCCGGTGGGCTGGCCGGGGTCGTCGAACCCCTCGGGGACTACTACGTGGACCCGCACGATGTTCCGGCCCTCCAGACCATCTGCCGCACGAGCCACCCCCCACCCTGGGGCCGAGCTGAACCACACGCGCTGCCGATCCGTCATACCTAACACAGTGTGGTACGTAACGGCGCTAGAGCGGGCCCGGGCCACCGCCTACCCCGCCGATGAGTATGTGGGCCAGGAGAGCTTCATGCGGGCGGGCGAGGTCCGGAGGCTGGCTCACCAGGCCCGGGTCGGCCCCGGCGTCTCAGTGCTCGACCTGTGCTGCGGGGTAGCCGGCCCCGGCCGGATGATCACGGCGGAGTCGGGTTGCCACTACCTGGGTGTCGATCACTCCGCCAGCGCACTGGCCACTGCCCGGAAGCTGGCCGGGAATCTCCCTTGCCGTTTCGAGCAAGCTCACCTCCCGCCTCTGCCCGAGGGCCGTTTCGGGGTGGTACTCCTGCTGGAGACGATGCTGGCCTTCCCTGACAAGGAGGCCTTGGTGGGTGAGGTGGAGCGCGTGCTGGAGCCGGGCGGGCGTTTCGCTTTCACGGTCGAGGAAGGCCGGCCACTCACCCAGCAGGAGCGGGCGCGGATGCCCGGCGCCGACACAGTCTGGCCCATCGAGCTGGCGGAATTGACGGGTGTACTGCGCGAGGCGGGGCTGACCGTGATCTGGCGACAGGAGTACAGCTCCGCCCATTACGCGATAGCGACGGCGCTGCTTCGCTGTTATCGAGCTGATTCACCTCAGATCGCCGGCCAGATCGGGACGGAGGCCACCGTCGAGCTGATCACATCTCATCAGCTGTGGAGTGACTGGCTCGGCAGCGGGCGGGTGCGCAAGTTCGCGATGGTAGCCGAGAAGCAATGACTTGCTTCGATGAAGCCTCGAAGACTGTCGACTATGCCCGCTACCTGGCCGCGAAGACGACCGTGGATGACCGGGCGCTTAACCGGCATGTGCTGGCCGAACTGTGCCGCCTGATGCCCGCGGGTGCGCCGCGGGTGCTGGAGGTCGGCGCCGGGCTGGGGACGATGGTCGCCCGTCTGATGGACTGGGGTGCGATCGGCGCCGGCGAGTACATGCTGCTGGACGCCGATCGGCGGCTACTGGATTGTTCTCGCCAGTGGCTGTGCGATTGGGCGGCCGCCCGGGGCCTACGCAGCGACCTGTTGCCGGATGGGCTTTGGGTGGGTGATCTGCGGGTGCGCCTGGTGCACGCCGAGCTCGGCAGTTACCTGGAGGCCGCTCACGCGGCGCCGGCCGATGTGCTGATCGCCAGCGCCGTTCTGGACCTGGTGGACGTGCCGGCCGTGCTGCCTGGATTGTTGCGGTGGCTGGTCCCCGGCGGCGTCTACTGGTTCACGATCAACTACGACGGCGAGAGCATCTTCGAGCCCGGCCACCCCCACGACGACCAGATCATGCGGGCCTATCACCGTGACATGGATGAGCGCGTTCGCTATGGCCGGCCGGCCGGGGAAAGCCGGACGGGCCGCCGTCTGTTTCACCACCTGCGGGCGGCGGGGGCACCCGAACTGGCGGCGGGGCCGTCGGACTGGGTCGTCAGCGCCGGCCCGGAGGGGAATTACCCGGGCGATGAGGCTTATTTCCTGCGCAGCATCCTGGACACAATCCAGCAGGCGCTGGGCCATCGCCAGGACCGGGTGGAATCAGCCGACCTGGCCGGCTGGCTGGCCGAGCGGCGGCGGCAGCTAGCTGCTGGCGAACTGGTCTACATCGCCCACCAGCTTGATTTCGTGGGCCGCTCGCCCGGCTGACGCTCCGCCAGATCGTGCCCGCCGCGGCGGGCCTTGGTGGCCAGGTAGGCGGCGTTGGCCGTGGTGAGGTGCAGGGCGGTGGGGATCTGCCGGACGATCGTGATGCCCAGTCGGGCGAGCTGAGCGCCCTTGTCCGGGTTGTTGCTCAGCAGCCCGATGCGGTTGACGCCGAGCGCGTGCAGCATCTGGGCGGCGCTGGTGTAGTCGCGCTCGTCGGCCCGGTGACCGAGCGCGAGATTCGCGTCGTACGTGTCCAGACCGCGATCTTGCAGCGCGTAGGCGTCGAGTTTGTCGTACAGTCCGATCCCGCGCCCTTCCTGGCGCAGGTACAGCACGTAGCCGCCGTGCTCGGTGATCCGCTCGACCGCTTCGCGCAGTTGCGGCCCGCAGTCGCATCGCTGGCTGCCGAACACATCTCCGGTGAGGCATTCACTGTGCAGGCGCACCAGCGGCAGCCCGGCCGCGGCGGGCCGGCCGAGTTCGATGGCCACGTGCTGCTGCGTGTCGGTCAGGCCGGTGAAGCTGACGACCGTCCCAGTGGCGCAGTAGCCGTCACCGAAACGCAGCGGGATGCGAATACGCCGCCGGATCGCCGCCGCCTTGACCGCCCCGATCACCGGGTACGGCGGATCAATCACGGACGACCTCCAATGGCCGCGGCGCCGGTTCGGGCCGGCTCGGCTCGGCCGGGTGTCCCGGGTCGCCCTGGTGTCCTGGGTCGCGGCGGCGGCGAACGGCATCCCTCAGCAGCAGGCCCGCGCCCGGGGCAACCGCGGCCAGCATGAGCACCGCATAGACAGTGGCGACCGTGACCCCGGTGGCCGCGCCAAACCCGGCCTCGGCGAAGGCCCAGGCGGCGACGCCTTCCCTTAGCCCCCACCCGCCGATGCTCAACGGGATCACCGCTGCGGTCTGGACGACCATCAGCAGCGCGACCAGTTCGCCCAGGGGCGCGGTGGAGCCGGCCACCCGGGCCGCGATGACGAACGTGACCGTGTGCCCGGCCACGATCAGCACCGAGGTCAGCACGAGTTGCGGCCACACGCCTGGGGCCAGCAGGCCGCGACGCAGGTCATCGGAAACGGTACGGGCGGCGCGGGTCAGCCGCGACCGGCCGCGGCGGGCAGCGACACACACCACCAGCGCGGCACACCCGGCGACACCCGCCACACCGGCCAGTACATACGGCAGCGCGGGCCGGACCGCAGAGGGCAGGGTCAGCAACACGACGGCCGTCACCACGGCCTGGATGACCTGACCCCATAGCCGTTCCCACGCCACCGCGCGCAGTCCCGCCACCACGTCTCCAGCACGCCGGCCGTGCGTGACCGCCCGGTGCACGTCGCCGACAACCCCGCCGACGAGCACGGAGTTGAGGAACAGCGAACGGTAGTAGGCACCGACCGCGCGTGGCAGGCCAATGCCGACGCCGAGTGCCCGGGCGACGACCCGCCACCGCCACGCCGAAAACACCGTGGTCAGCGCGGTGAGCACGACGGCGGCCAGGACCGCCTGCCAGCTGACCGCGCGCAGCCCGTCCTCGAACGGCGCCGCGCCCACATGCCGCCAGAGAAACCACAGCACGGTGACGCCGGTGGCCAGACGCAGCAGCGATGGGCCAAAACGGCGGGCGGCCGGGCCGATCCCGGACGGAACTGAGCGCATGTCAGCCACACAGGGTTACACGGGCCGGCCGGGCACATGGTTCAACCGTCCGGCTGCGGTAGCATCGCGGCCTCGTGGCCGTCGCGGTGAACCAGCCTGACCGCGGACCCGTTGTCCCCATCGGGGATGGGGGCAGACGGTTACGGAGACGGAGGCACGGTGCGTACCATACAGCCTGCGGACAAAGGTGCGCCGCCTGCGGTGCAGCGCACGGGCAAAGGCGCGCTGCCTACGATCCGGCTCGCGACGATCCTGGGAACGCTCGCCACGGCCGCCCTGCTCGGCGTCGTGTCCGCCACGGCTGGTCTCGACGTCGCCGGCTGGATCGCCGGGCTGGCCACCGGTGCGGCGGCCACCGCGCTGCTGGCCACGGCCCGGATGCGCAGCGACCAGCCGGCTGTGCATCCGGCGGACTGGGTCACGCTGACCCGGACGCTGCTGATCGCCGGGGTCGCGGGGCTGGTGGCCGACTCGTTCAGCCGGCCGGTGTCGATCACAGCGCTGGTCACCTTGTCCACCGTCGCGCTGGTCCTCGACGCGGTGGACGGGCAGGTGGCGCGCTGGACCGGCACCGCCACCCCGCTGGGCGCCCGGATCGACGGCGAGGTCGACGCCTTCCTCATCCTGCTGCTCAGCATCGTGGTGTCCCAGCACTACGGCAGCTGGGTGCTGGTCATCGGCGCCGCGCGCTACGCGCTGCTGATAGCGGGCTGGCTGATGCCGTGGCTGGCCGCGCCGTTGCCCCCCCGGTACTGGCGCAAGGTCGTGGCCGCGGTCCAGGGCATCGTGCTCACCGTCGCCGCCTCCGGAGTGCCCGGCCGCCTCGTCGGGATGATCGCGGTCGCCGCCGCGTTGCTGCTGCTGACCGAGTCGTTCGGCCGGGACGTGATCTGGCTGTACCGCACCGGCGCCGGCCCGCGCACCCGCCTGGCCCTGCGGATCGTCATCACCGTGCTTGCGGTGGCAGTCCTGTGGATCGACCTGTTGGCCCCCGACCGCCCCTGGCAGTTCAGCTTCGCCGCTTTTGCCCGCATCCCAGTGGAAGCGCTGGTCCTGGTGGCTGTCGCGCTGGTGCTGCCGCCCAGGCCACGACGGATCGTGGCCGCTATCGCTGGAATCTTCTTCGGCCTGCTCGCCGTCGACAACATCCTGAACATGGCGTTCTACGAGGAGGTCGATCGGGCGTTCAATCCGGTGAACGACTGGGTCAGCATCGGGCCGGCTTTGGGGGTGGTCAGCGACACCATCGGCACCGCGGTCACAGACCTCTTGCTCGTCGCCGCCGGGATCGGTCTCATCCTGCTCGTCGGTGTCATCACCGCATCAACGATTCACATCACCGCCGTGGCCGCCCGGCATCGCAAGGTCACGGTTCGCGGCCTGGCTGCTCTCGCCGCCATCTGGGGCCTGTGCGCGGGCCTGTCGCTGCAGTTCACTCCGGGGTCTCCGGTCGCAGCGGCCAGCGCCACCGGGCTGACCATCGCACAGGTGCGCGCCACCCAGGCAGCGTTCAGCGACCCGCGTATTTTCGGGCGGGCCATCCATGCCCGCGACCCCGCGTCCACCGTCCCCGCCCCGGACCTGCTGACCGGGTTGCGCGGCAAGGACGTCCTCATCGTCTTCGTCGAAAGCTACGGACAGGTCGCCGTCCGGGGCACGAGCTTCTCGCCGGGAATCGACACCCTCCTGCGCCAGCGCACCGCCTCGCTGGCCCACGCCGGCTGGTCCACGCAGAGCGCCTGGCTCAGATCTCCGACCTTTGGCGGGATCAGCTGGCTCGCCCACTCCACCCTGCAGTCGGGGCTGTGGGTTGACAGCACGCAGCGGTATGCCGAACTCGTCGCCAGCCAGCGGTTCACCCTCAGCGACGCCTTCGACAAAGCCGGGTGGCACACCGTCAGCGACGACCCCGCCGACAACCCCAACTGGCGACCCGGCACGTACTTCTACCACTACGACCAGATCTTCAACAAGGACAACGTCGGCTACCAAGGCCCGACCTTCAACTTCCGCTCGACGCCCGACGAGTACACCCTGGCCAAGTTCCAGCAGCTCGAACTGGCCCCCGGCCACAAGCCGGTGATGGCCCAGATCGACCTGGAGTCCTCGCACATACCCTGGGCTCCGCTGGCGTCCATGGTGCCCTGGAACAAGGTCGGCAACGGCTCGGTATTCGACCCCCAGCCCGCGAGGAGCGAAACCGCGCCCACGGTCTGGCGCGACGCCAACACCGTGCGCCAGTGGTACGGCCGGTCGATCCAATACTCGATGAACGCCCTCACCTCATGGGTCACAGAGCTGAACGACCCGAACCTCGTGCTGATCCTGCTCGGCGACCACCAGCCCCACACCATCGTCAGCGGCCCCGACGCCAACCACGACGTGCCGATCTCGATCGTCGCCCGCGACCCTTCGGTGTTCAGGCAGATTGCCCCCTGGCACTGGCAGGACGGCCTGCTGCCTGACCTCAAAGCTCCGCTCGAGCCAATGGACGCCTTCCGCAACCAATTCCTCCGCACCTTCAGCACGGCCCCGTCCCAGGCGGCGTCGGCCCATGGACCCGCAGCACCCAAACCACCGCGGTGAGCGGGCCTGCGGGCGGTGACACCTTCAGTACGATTGGTTCCTGTTGCGAGCCACGTCATGTGATCCGGGACGGGGCAGATGCCGGCGAACCAGTCGCGGTCGCCGTGCGTATGACGCGACAGAAGTGGCGGCGCTGATGGCAACGGAGCGGCCAATCGGCGACGCCGGCGAGCAGGTCGTGAATCGTCATCTGGTGACCGCTGCGCTAGGCCGGCTGGCACAGGAGCATCGGGACGTGCTGCGGGAGTGCTACTTTCTCGGCAGCTCGGTCGCCCAAGCCGCGCACGCCCTGGGGATCGCACCCGGCACGGTAAATTCCCGCACTTACTATGCGCTGCGTGCGCTGCGGCTGGCCATCGAAGAACTACGGGAGGCCGGCTGACGGCCGCCTCTCACCGGGCGCACAGTGCCGGTCAGCGGTTGTGACGTCCTCCAGGTCCGCGGGACCCGGCAGCTAGGAATGCGGTTCCGAAGAACAACTCGGTCCAGGAGACATCGACCAGTTCTTCCTGCATGGCTGCGCGAATCGCCTCCCACGGGCGGCGCATGATCCACTCGTCTATGGAGGCGAAAGGCCGCACAATCGCGGTTCCGAGCTGCGCTAGCCACCCCGGCGTGTTGCCAGGAACCTTGAGATCCAGCACGGCCCAGCGCCCGCCTGCGGACAGGGCCGCGGCGCCGTGAGCGATGACCTGTGCGCACCCGGGCACCTGCGACAGGGCGTACGTGGACAGGATCCCGTCGATCCCGGTTGGGAAGTCAAAGCCGGCCGCGTCGGCTTGCACGAGGCTGACATTGCTCCAGCCGTTCGCCGCTATCCGATCCTGGGCCCGGGCCAGCATCGCGTCGGTCAGATCGACGCCGACGATCCGGCCGCCGGGACCGATCGCCTCCTGGATCAGCGGGAAGTTCAGACCTGTGCCGCAGGCGATGTCGACCACACTGTCACCCGGGCGAAGGCCGAGCGCTTGCACGGCCCGGAGGCGCTGGGCCTGCTGCGGGTAGCCCGGCACGGGGTACAGCCGGGAGGTGATGTCGTAGTGCTTCGCCTTCTTGCGGTACGTCTGGATCAGGCGCTCTTGCGTACGGTCGACCTGGCTCACGGTGTGCTCCCCGATCTCGGTGCTCCTCGATTCCGGTAGCCGCGCGGCCGAATCCCGCCGCCCCATCTAGGACTCCGCGCCTGCCCGCGCAGCGGACTCGACAGCAGCCTTGATCGCCACCATCTCGATATCGCTTACGCGCTGAATTCTGCCTTTGAGAGCGCGGCTGGGGAGCGCACGCATGATGCCCGCCAGGTCGACCTCAATCCACATCATGGCGTCGGTCTGCCCGCCGTCCACCGGCTCGAGTTCCATTCCCCAGCGCGCCGCGGAAGTACCCATGGGCCCGGCGAACGCCACCCGGCTGGGCGCCTCGACAATGGTCACCCCCTGGCTCCGGCCGCGGGTCAGCCCGAGGATCGCCTTCGCCCGCTGCTCTACCCGCGAGCCGGGCTGGAGCGGACCTCCGCCGCGAACCCAGCACTCAAGCACCGTTGGCGCCCACTCCGGCCAACGTCCGACGTCACAGAGATACGCCCACACCTCGCCGATGCTGCCGGCGACTTTTATGCGGCTCTCGGTTCTGAATGTCATGATCACTTTCCGGAGGAGACGGGCCTGGTCGATCAGGGGAGGTGGCTGGTGTCGTTGACGCAATGGACGGCGGCAAATCCGCGGTCGTGCCATCGGATCTCGTTAATGCACGCGGAGCCGAGATACAGCCGGTAAAGGGTGCCAAGCGGGACGCCGAGAGCCCGGCACAGCAGGATCTTTATCGGGGTGATGTGACTTACCACCAGGATGGTCTGGCCGCCGTGGTCCCGCAGCAGGCGGTCACAGGCCCCGTTCACCCGGTGTGCGGTGTCGGCGAAGCTCTCCCCGCCCGGTGGCGCCTGTTCGGGGTCGCGTCGCCAGGCTGCCGCGGCTGCAGGCCATCGCTGCTGGATTTCTGCGAGGGTGAAGCCATCCCAGTCACCGAAGTCGGTCTCATGGAGATCATCATCGATGACCGTGGTCAGGCCCAGTTCGCCGGCCGCAATGGCGGCCGTGGCGACAGCGCGCTGCAATGGTGAGCTGACCACGGCATCGATCGGGGCACCGGTGGCTAGGCGGCAGGCGGCGGCCTGGGCCTGCCGGGTTCCGCTGGCGCTCAGCGGGAGGTCGCGCACCCCGCTGAAGCGGTGTTCGGGTGACAGCGGGGTATCGCCGTGCCGCAGCAGAATGGTGGTGGTGGGGTCTGCTGCGGGGTTATCCCAACCCAGTGTCATATGGCCGTCCCGCGGGGATGACGAGAATATTGTGTTGGCTCTTCCCATGACTGCAAGACGAACATGTCAGCAGAACGGTTCAGCGGCCAGCCTTGCCCTCGTCACAGTACCCAGGCCGAGTGTCAGCATCTTGCGTGGTATCCGCCAAACGCGACGGGCGTTTCCCACACCCGTACTGCCAGTGCCTCACCGCCTGCGGCGGCGACGGCGGGCGAGAGGCTGTCGTGCACCCAGCGGGCGAACACCTCGACTGTGACCGCCTCGGCCCCGGCTGGGCGTATCTCCTCCAGGTTACGGTCCTCGACCCGGCTGATCAGCTCGGTCAGCGCCGCTTCCAGTACATCCAGATCACAGACCATGCCCCGGTCGTCGAGCTGCTCGCGGTCCACCACGATCTCGATCCGGTAGTCATGATCATGCAGTTGCCCCTCTGGCCCGGGCAGTCCCGGCATGACGTGGAATGCATGGACGCCTCGGCTCAACCCGACTTCACAGGTCACCGGCAGCACTCCTGTCGTAGTCAAGGACGGCATGCATCAAACCGGGTATGCCCTCGTCTACGGCTCGGAAAGCCTCTGCTGCGTGACCGAAGGCGAAGGCGTGAGTGCATAGCTGCGCCAACGGTAGCTCAGCCAGCAGTTCAACGGCCTCCCGGCGGCGCCGAGACCGGGTCCACGTCCCAGACAGCCGGGCCGGTACCGTGGAAACCTGAGTACTGCGGATGGTCAGACGCCGCCGGTGGAAGGCGCCGCCGAGCGGCAGCACCACCGGTTTGGTGCCGAACCACGACGCGATCAGCAAGGTTCCCTCGTGGGACAGCATGTTCAGCGCCATCGCTGGCGCATCCGGGTTACCACTGGCGTCAATGACCAGCGGGATCTTCTCCTTCTCCAGTTCCTCCGGTGCTGCGCTGGGCACGCCCATGCTGCTGGCCACGGCGCGCCGCCAGGCCTGCGGCTCGGCAATCAGCGGCCGCCACCCGGAACGCTGCAACAGCAGGCCGGTCAGCAGCCCGAGCACACCGGCACCGAGCACGACGACCCGGTCGCGATAGCCGGTCCCGGCATCGAGCGTCACCTGCAACGCCGTCTCGACCAGCGGGAACAAGGTTGCGGACGCGGGATCGACGGCAGGCAGCGCGATCAGTTCACCAGCCCGCGCCGCGAATACATCCTGGTGTGGATGAAACGCGAAAACCGCCTGGCCGGACTCCACTACTTCGCCGACACACGCGTACCCGTAGGCGAACGGATAGGAGAAGGCGCCGCCAAGCGCGTCGATCGTGTCGTCCAGCGGCAACTCGGCCGGGACCTCGCCGCGGTACACCAGGCGCTCGGTACCACCGCTGATGCCAGAGCACACGGTGCGGACGAGGACCTCACCGGCCGCAGGCCGCGGTGTGGGCACTTCCCTGATCTCCACACAGCGCGGCGCGGTATGAAAGAGCGCGCGGGCAGGCACGCAGCTCATTTACCCGCCCGGGGAACCCCAACACGGATCTCATGCAGGAAGCGAAAGCGGCCAGGAGAGGGCCACAACATGGCCGTCCGGCCTCTTCCCCACAGCGTCACGGTCTGGGCAGACGGCACCAAGACCCACGGCGGCCAGCCGTATTTCTCGCACATGATCTACCAGTATGTGAACAGCAAGGGCGGCGCTGGCACGGCTTTGTATGAGGCCATCTCCCGGTGGGCCACCCAGCGGGGGGTGCGTGAGCTGGAGGTGGCTGTGGCCGGCAACGACCCGCAGAGCCTGTCTTTTGCCCGGCGGCGCGGCTTCACTGCCGACCGGCACGAGGTGGGCCTTGTGCTCAGCCTCGCCGGCATTTCCCCGCAGCAGGTCCAGCTGCCAGCCGGGATCGAGATCGTCACCTGGGCGCAGCGGCCGGAGCTGGCCCGCGGGATGTACGAGGTCAACCTGGAAATCCATCCTGACATCCCCGGCTTCGGGGACGTTGCCGGTGAGCCGTTCGAGGACTGGATGGCCCACCACATGCAGCGGCCCGCCGACTCCCCGGAGGCGACGTTCATCGCGCTCGCCGGCGAGCAGGTCGTCGGCTTCGCCAAACTGTCGCTCACCACGCCGACCGCGGCAGGCCACCCCATGACCGTGGTCAAGAGAGCATGGCGCGGACGCGGCATCGCCAGCGCCCTGAAGGCCACACAAATCAACTGGGCGCTCGCCAACGGCCACACCGAACTCCACACCAGCAACGAGGACCGGAACACGCCCATAAAGCGTCTCAACGCCCGCCTCGGCTACCGGCCCGGCATCGGGCGAATCTACCTCGTAGGCCCACTGCACGCCTAATCTCACCGAAGGCCACAGCACCACGCCCTGACCGGCAGCTTCCGGACAAACGACGGCCCCTCCCGGGGCCCGTCAGGCCGGCCTGCAAACCGGCAAGGGCTGGGTTGTGATCGCGACAATACCCGACCGCGCAACCGGATGCAGATGCGCCAGCTTCCCACCGCCCAGCGAACGGTACCGCCTTGTATTACGACGGCCTTGGCCCCTGGAGAGATTGCCGAGGCAATCGGTAAACCAGCTGCCACCGTCCGCTCCCACTTGCGGCACGCCCGCGCCACCAACTCACCAATATCGGCCGCTACATAATCATGCAGCTAAACGAGGCTGCGCGGGCACTGACCTCCTCTGCCACCCTCCAGCACAAGCTGCACGCCACACTTCACGCGGGCAGGCATAACCGCGAACACGACGTGGGGCTGGATGCCACTCCCGGCGAGTGACATCCAGCCCCACGGGCAAATACGCATATCAATCTTTCGGGCGCGACATGAACGGCGACCATCGACGGGGACAGGAAATACCGAACGAACGGCGGGTCTTCGGACATCTATGTGGGTGTGTGCTGGAGCAGGCTGACCGTGAGTGGGAGCGTGGCAAGCAGCGCGCAGGCGGTCAGGTTGACGGCCTTGTGGCTGAGGAAAACCGCGGCGAACTCACGCAAGGTGGCGCTTGGCCAGTAATAGCCCGCGGTGCGGGCGCCGGTCACCTGGCCGCGGACGCCGGTGCGGCGGGCCAGCATGGCCGTGCGGAACACGTGATAGTTGCTGGTCACGATCACACACGTGCTGTCAGGCCGGAGCCGGTCCATGACCGCCTTGGTGCAGGTCAGGTTTTCCTCGGTGCTGGCCGACCGGTCCTCGCGCACGATCTGGCCGGCGGGGAAGCCGCGCGCGGTCAGGTACCCCGCCATTGCCTCGGCCTCGCAGATCTGTTCGTCGCAACCCTTGCCACCGGAGACGATCAGCATGGGCTCTTGGCCGTCTGCCGTCAGCGCCTGGCAGACCGCCCGGCCCCGGTCCAGCCTGCTGGCCAGCAGCGGCGAAACGCGCCCGCCGTCGAGCAGCCCGCAGCCGAGCACCACGACGAAGTGTGCGCTGCGGGGCACGCGCAGGCAGCCGTAGAAGAAGGCATACAGCACGAACGAGACGCACTGGAACGACACGTAGCCGGACAGCAGAACGATGACCGAGGCGGACAAGGCCAGCTGGCCCGAGTGGGCCAGCGGCACCGCCAGCACGAGCCCAGTCACGGCGAGTATCCCGCCCCCGGCCAATAGCGGCAGCACACTGACGGGCCGCATGCCCTCCTTGCGGATCACCGTCACGCCGTTCCACAGCAGGTATACCGCCACCAGGAACGGCCCGGCGGCCATCAGCACGAGCACCGCCAGCAGCACCAGCCTGCCTCGCGCGTCGTCCGTCCTGGCCAGCCACTGAACCGCTCCGAGCGCGATCAGCGCGAGCTCCAGCCCGAGCAGGACCGCGTTGGCGAAGCCGCGGCGATCACGCAGCACCCCGGCCACAAGCACAATGAGGACCGCGACCGCGGCCTTGCCGGTGAGTTCGCTGACGCCCATACGCCGATGCTGCCAGCGGCCAGGGCACCAGCACATCGGCCCGCAGGCCAGTCCCCCGGCCATGGCTCAGCCGCCGGGCCTACACCTGGCGGCTGAGCCGCCCCACTCCACAGCATGACTACCGGTGGCCGCGAACGACCCAAGAACTGGGCCGCACCGCCTTGTGCCAGGCAATACCTTTCCGTCTGCGGGGCACGCGGCACCTGACAACTGCCAGCGGGCCAGCCACCAAGGGGACTCCCCCTCTGCCGCTGCTCCCGGCGCGATCAGGAAATCCGCGCTTCCCGCCACGACTGTCTTCGTCCGCGTCAGCGCCTGATCAAGGCCGCATGGCCGTCGATGCCTGCGCGGGTTACGACGCACCCACACCACCGTGGTAGATGCCCAGGCACGCGCACACAGCGGCAGAAGCGGGCATCGCTGTATCGCCCGGCCATGCATACTTATGCACTCTCTCTTTCATTTGACCATTTCCGCTGGACGGCTGCTGCCCTGGCCAGGCGTACGGAAGCCCGGCCAGGGCGGCTGGTTCAGCCACGTCCCGCGGGTGGGCGTCGTAGCTGGCGGCTCTGTCTTACGTGGCCCGGTGAACGGATGCGAAGGCGCGCGTCAGCGTTGTGGTCTGCGGGGTGCCAAGCCGGATGAACACCGGTGTTTGTGCCAGGCTCGCCTGGTAGCCCTTCAGCGTTGCCGGGCCGGTGATGACCCGGTGGTGCTCGACGTCGAGCCACTGGCCGGGCGGGATATTCACCGTCCGGCTGTCGGCGCTGGTGACGATGGGGGCGGCGAGCAGTGAATCGCCGAGCAGCCATTCATCCCTGATCGTGTAGCTGGCCTTGTCCTGCGGGTAGTCGAAGAAGACCGGTTTCATGATCGGCTCGCCGGTCGCCTCCACCCGCTTCACCTGCTGCAGGATGTAGGGGGTGAGCCCTTCGTGGCGCAGGATCGCTGTCCGGTACAGGCTGATCGTCTGTGCGTTATACCGGCCGTCCGCGGGTGAGGTGGACGAGTACATCAGCGGCATGAGGGCCGCGGCCTGGGCCCAGCGGATGAGCACCTGCTTGGTGGGTGGGGGCTGGCTGTCTGAGCCGCCGATCATGTCCGTCTCGACGAATGGGTAGCCGATGGTGCTGATCGCCAGGTCCTGGTCGGCGGCGGCCTGCAGGGAGTTCCAGCCGGTGCCTTTGTCGATCTCGCGGGTGACGAATCCGTACCGCTGCGATCCCGTCCAGTGGATCCGGACGCCCACACCCTGCTGGTTGAACTGCCTGGTGAACTGGGCGCCGAGCTTGATGTAGTCGTCGGCGGTGTAGCCGCGGTCCGGCTGGCAGCTTGGGTCGAAGAACCGGGTGTCGAACTTGAACCCCTGCACGTCGTAGGCCTTCTCCAGGTGCTTCAGTTGGCCGGCGAACCAGGCCCGGGCGGCCGGGTTGGCGAGGTCGACGATCCCCGCGCCCTTCGGCCCGTCCCACCACGGCACCAGGCAGACCTTGCTGGGGTCGGCGGCCGACATCAGGAAGTAGTGGTGACTCTTGGCGTAGCCGAAGTTGCGCGCGTTCGTGTCGATCCACAGCGTGACCCACAGGCCCAGGCTGAATCCGAGCCTGTGGATCTCGGCGGACATCTGCATGGGCGTCGGGAACTTGCTGTTGAACGCGAAGTCGCCATAGGCGCGCATCCACCCGTCGTCGATCTGGATGGTGTGCCCGGGGATATGGTGGGCCGCAAGCCCGCGGGCGTAGTGCAGGATTGACCGCTCACTGACCGAGGTGTACATCTGGCCCCAGTCGTTCCACAGTGGCGTGCGGTACTGGCCGGGTGTGGCGTTGCTCGACACGGGCGTGCCGGCGACGTGGATGTAGTCCTGGTAGACGGCGCGCGGGGTCGCCCCGACGAATACCGTCCCGGTGTAGCCGGGCGTCTGGGTGACGGCGAAACTGCCGATGCCGTCGTTGCCCCGGTTGATCGCGACGTCCATGACGTTGCCGGTGTGCACGTAGAAGCCGGCGGCCGACTCGGTGAACCAGAACGGGTCGGTCATCAGGTACGACGACGGCCCCATCTCGTCGTCGGCGACCTGCCCCGAGTCGAGTGGCCAGGGCTGCTGGGTGTACGGCCCACCGTGCGGGGTCTGGGTCTCACCCTGGCCGTACCAGTGGCCACCCGATGACAGCACATAGTTGACGCCGGCGGAGTCGAGCGTCCCGGTCAGCCCGGCCACGGACCAGTGGTAGGTGTACTGGCCGGCAGACGGCGTGATCTTGTACGTCACGTCATGGCCGGGGTCGGTGGTGGCCAGGTCCAGCGTCAGCGCCGAGCCGCGCCAGGACGAGGACTTGACCGAGGTGGCGCGATAGCTGTTTCCGGCCACGGTGAACTGGACCGGCGCGGCGGTGGTGTCCGCGGCGCTCGTGGTGGCCAGCACCACGCTGCCGTTCCTGGTCGTGGTCACGCTGAACGGATGGGCCTGGACAACGACCCGGTATCCCGGCGCGGCCGGTGAGCCGTGTTCGGTGAGCGTCAGCCGTGATCTGCCGGAGGCGAACCGGGCGCCCTGGTAGGCGGTGCCCTGTGGGCCGCCCGCCGAGGCCGCGGCGGATGTGGGTACGGCCGTGACCACCAGCGCGGCGCTGAGCGCCGCCGTCAGCACGACCGGCCGCCGTGCCCGGAACCGGGTGCGCGACCGCCATGAACCCGCTGGATCGTTCATCGTGCCTCCTCCTGCTGTGCCAGCCGGGCGCGCTCGCGGGGACATGCCGATGGCGAGGGCTGCCTGCCGCCGGGCGGCGGCAGGCCCAGGGGCGGTCCTCCGGCGGCGGCCCGTCCCCCTACGCGCCCCGCGCCGGCGGCGTGATGACCCGATTCGGGCTGTCACCGATGCCAGGCGGGCGGTGCGGCGTGGGCGCTAGGGTGGATGATAATGATTGAGATCGCTCGAATACCGTCATATTCGCGCTGAATTGAGCGACTGTCAACGCTGTCTCCGGGGGCAGCCTCCCGGCACCGCCGGGCCTGGCGGTACCGCACGCGGGCCCGCGCAAGCCGGTATCCGCACTGGAATCCGCAGGTGAATCGCGGAATGGCCGGCGCGCACGGCGACGGCTACCGCGCGGTGGCCCGGACCGGCCGATGCGTGGTTAGGCGTGCAGATTGAGATGTGATTGCACGTGTGTGGCAGGGGCATTGGCCGGCACCGGGCTCGCAGTGCCGTGGCAGCCCGGTTTACCAGTGGCCGCTGGCCATGAGCGTGCCGCCCAGGCAGCCGCCCTCATCCCCGAGCTGGGCCGCGGCCAGGCCGCCTGCGCTGATGTCGTGGCCGAGGGTAACCGGCAGGCCAGGCGGTCTTCCAGTTGCCAGCGCAAGGGAAGCTCGGACCATTGCAGGTTCGGCGCGAGCCGGACTCAGCCCGCCTCCTCGCCGACCACACCGGGCACGACCAGCCGGACTCCTGGAATAGCGCCCTGTTCCAGGGGGCAAGACGCGCTGGATGCCCGGGCCTGCGGCAGGTGACTTCCATCCGGTTACCCGTGCTGGGCAGGCACTGCGCCGCAACGCGCAACAGCCCGCCGCTGGGTCACCTGGCAGACAGCCTGCCCCGCGGAACAACAGGCGACACCGACAGCTATCCAGGCGTGCTCGACCGAGTGCTGGAGGACCGTTTCGTCAGCACCGGCGAGCTGGCCGGCATGACGCGGCTCGCTGCTGAACCCGGGCTGACCCGCAGCGCCGCCCAGCACGCCCACCGCCACTACCTGCAGCAGGTCGCCGCTGCCGCGTGGCGTGACGGGCAGGTCACCCAGGCACGGCCCAGCGTTGACGCTATCGGGCGATCAGCGGCATGAGCGCGCATTCACACGCAGCTGGCCCTGCATAAACATACGGCCTGAGCTGCCTGCCCGCTCGTCCGTGGTTGAGGTCGCCAACGCGTGGAGAGCCCTTGATAACCGCGCGCCGAGCCGCCGTTCTGGTCGACTGCGGACGTTATGAAGTGGACATCCACCGGCGCGCAGAAATGGGCGATCGGCGTGGCGATCAGCACTCGGTCATGCCGGATTCTGCGCACTCCTTCATATCGGTGAGCGAGCAGGTGCGAGGATTCGTGTTGTGAAGGCGGAGCTCGTTTCGCGTGCGATGGCTGCGGCGGCTGCACTGGCCGCAGAGCTGCGTTTGCGGGTCGACGACGCAGTCGTGATTCACAATTCGAACAAACTCGCTCTACGTCTGCTGCCGTGTGGCGTGTTCGCCCGGGTAGCGCTGGCGGGGCGGGAGGCAGCGGCGCTTGAGGGTCGAGATCGCTCTGCGGCTGGCTGGACCTGCTACGAGGTGGTGGCTCCTGACCGGGTCTTGGCGGGCGCATACGCAGACGCGCTCGCGCGCCTGCACACCGGCATGCGAAGCGCCGGGATCACGACCCCGCACTTCCTGGACCGGGCCGCAGCCGCTGAACGGCTCGTCACGCACCAAGGCGAAACTCCCGCGCTCACTGAGACCGGCCGACGTCTCCTGCTCAGCACGCTGCAGAGCACTCGTGAACGGATCCACCGCCGCGGCGCTGCCGAGCAGTTGCTGCACAGCGAACCGCATCCTGGCAACCTCCTGCGCACCCGTGACGGCCTGCTGTTCACCGACTTCGAAACGTGCTGCCGTGGGCCCATCGAGTTTGATGTTGCCCACGTGCCACAGGAGGTCAGCGCGTGCTATCCGGACGTCGATCACGTTCTGCTCGCCGAGTGCCGGCGGCTCGCGCTGGCGATGGTCGCCGCCTGGCGCTGGGCCATCGGCGATGAATTCCCCGACGGGGACCAGCACGGCCGGGACATCCTGTCCTTGCTCGGCCAGGGTCCGCCGTGGCCCGCACTCGGTACTCTGGCCGCCGGCGAGCCGAACGCACTCACTCGCCGCGCCTGGGCAGACGCTGAACCGCCTGACCGTGGTGACCGGGAGTCCCCGTGAGGCCGCCGGTGCGACAGGGGCCACGCTGGTGTCGGTGCTGCGGTGGATACTGCCGTCATGGCCAGATTCCAGGACCAGGACCTGACTGACGCTGAGTTCCGCGAGTGCGACTTGACCCGCGCCCGTCTGATCGGGGTGGTGATGCAGGACGCGGTCATTGACGGGCTGGTCAGCAACCTGGTGGTCAACGGAGTGGAGGTGGCGTCCTACGTCGAAGCCGAGCTTGACCGCAGGCATCCAGTGCGGCTGCTCATCCGCTCCGCCGATCCAGCAGATCTGCGGCAAGCATCTGGGCAGCTTCGGACCGGCTGGGCAGCGACGCTTGAGCGGCTCGGCGGGATGCCCGATGGTTCGGAGCACCAGCGCGTGGGCGGCGAGTGGTCGATGGTGGAGACCCTGCGTCATCTGGTGTTTGTGCATGACTCGTGGTTCCGCCGCTGCTGCCTGGGGTCGACCGGGCCGTTCACTGCGATCGGGCTGGCATGCGAGTTCGTCCCGGACCAGGAGGGGCAGGGCCTGGATCGATCGGCCAATCCTGGACTCGGCGAGGTGCAGGCCGTGCGCGAGGCGCAAACCGCGGAGCTGGAGCGCTGGCTGTCCACCGTGACGGCCAGTCAGCTGTCCTCGCCCGCGCCTGTGCCCGCGGGCGACGGCTGGCCACCATACGCACGGGGAAAATCGGTGCTGGAATGCGTGCACGTGGTGCTCAACGAGGAATGGGCACACCACGGATTCTGCGTCCGCGACCTTGATCTACTCGACGGGTAACCCACGCCAAGACCCTGAAACACCCTCCTCGGCCGCGAAGAGATATGCCTGCGAAGGATATCTGGCAGGTGAACCTCCGGAGTAGGTCCCGGCCTCAAGCTACTGGCACTGGCAGCCCGCTCGCCAGCCCGGGCGGTGATCACAGAGGATGAGCGTACGCTGTCACAACCCCAGCCCGGACCCGCCCGTTCAGCGCTGCTGCGTCTAGTCGGTGATCGGTAGGGTGAGGCGCGCAGATGCGGTCAGTCTGAGCTGCCAGAGGTGTGAGATTTTGAAGAGGTAGACGACCGTCTCGGGACCATTCTACGTTCGGGGCGGCAGCGGCGGCCGGCGCCTAGACGGCCTGGTGCGCAGGTCGGGAGGTCGCATTGCGGGCCGCTGCCGCAGTGCTTCCAGCGCGAGCCTGACCGCGGTCTCCAGCCGGGTGTCCCGCTCCTTCGCCCAGTCGTCGGGCGAGATGATGACCACGACGTCGGGTTCTACGCCGTGGTTTTCGACGTCCCAGCCGTACTCCTCGAACCAGGAGGCCAGCCGCGGGACGGTGATCCGCGTCCCGTCGATCAGCTCGTGCTCGTGGTCGAACCCGATGACGCCGCCCCAGGTTCTGGCGCCGACGACTGGGCCGAGCCGGAGCAGGCGGATGGCAGCAGCGATGGCATCGCCGTCGGATGCCGAGCATTCATCGGCGATGGCGACGACCGGCCCGCGCGGCGCGTCCTCTGGATAGGTTCCCGGTATCATGCCGCCCGGCACGTCCCAGGCGAGCACCCTGCGGGCCAGCCTCTCCACCACGAGTTCGGAGATCTCTCCGCCGGTGTTGCCGCGTACGTCTACGATCAGCGCATCGCGCAGCATTTCAATGCGCAGATCCCGGTGGAAGTCCGCCCAGCCCTGGCTCATCATGTCCGGCACGTGCAGGTAGCCGATCTGGCCCTCGCTGAGTTCCCGGACTTGCACCCGCTTCGAGCGGACCCAGCCCAGGTAGCGCAGCCTGGTATCGCTGCGCAGTGGCACAACCGGCACGCTGCGCGGCCGGCTCCCGTCGGCGGGAGCGACGGTCAGCTCGACAGCCTTGCCCGCGGCACCAGCCAGCAGCGCCCCGGGCCCGTCTGGTCCGACCGGCCGGCCATCCACGGCCAGCAGCACGTCGCCGGCGGCGATCGCGGCGCCCGGCGCCGCCAGCGGTGCGCGGGCCCGGGGAGCGAGCGTCGAGCGGATGGCCAGCGTGTCCTGGACCGAGGACGTGGACCGCGTGGGCCAGTTCCGGTAACGGCACTCCTGGCACGTGTCTTGGAGCACGTATGCGCTGGTCAGCGGCATGGATCTCGGCTAGGAGGGCCGGTCTGCAAGACGCTCGGCTCAGCTTGCGGTGGTTTGAAATCAGATCGCAGAGCGGGCGGTCGCTTCGCGCCGCCGGAGTGCGGGGTTCAGGATTGCCGGCGGGTTGTAGGCCATGTCGAGCCGGCCGACATCCGTTCCCGGGGGCACGATCGCATCGAGTTGCTCGAGCACATCGTCGGAGAGCACGACATCGGCGCCTGCGAGCAGGTCGTCGAGGTGCTCCATCGTGCGCGGGCCGATGATGGCCGAGGTTACCCCGGGGTGGCTGATCGCGAACGCGACGGCCATGTGGGTCAGCTTGAGGCCGGCCTGCTCCGCCACCGGGATGATCTGCTCGACGGCGTCCAGGCGGCGCTCGTCACGCATGTGCTGGAACATCTTTGTGCGGCGCAGGTCGGTCTCCTGCCCTTTGCGGACGCGGCCGGTGAGCAGCCCCTGGGCGAGCGGGCTCCAGACGAGGACGCCCATGCCATAGCGCTCGGCGACCGGCAGGATCTCCCGCTCGATGCTGCGATCAAGGATCGAGTACGGGGGCTGCTCGGAGCGCAGCGGCTCGAGTCCGCGGCGCTCGGCGATCCACTGAGCCTCGACGATGCCGGACGCTGGCAGCCTGGAGTCCCCGAAGGTGCGGATCTTGCCGGCGCGGACCAGGTCAGTGAGCGCCGAGATTGTCTCCTGGAGACCCGTGCCCGGATCGAGGACGTGCATCTGGTAGAGGTCGATGTAGTCGGTGCCGAGCCTCCGGAGCGAGTCCTCGACGGCCTGCATGATCCAGCGGCGGGATGCGCCCCGCTGGTTTGGGTCGCCTGGGTCCATCGGAAGCCCGAACTTGGTGGCGAGCACGACGCTGTCCCGGCGGCCGGCGATCGCCTTGCCGACGATCTCCTCGGACTCGCCGTGCGAGTACGCGTCGGCGGTGTCGATGAAGTTGATCCCCGCCTCCAGCGCCTTGTGGATGATCCGGACCGAATCCTCATGGTCGGGGTTGCCGACAGCGCCGAACATCATCGCGCCGAGCGCGTAGGGGCTGACCTTGATGCCGGTCTTGCCGAAGGTGCGGTATTGCATGGTTCCTCCTGGCTGACGTTGCTCCGGGCGCCGTAGAATGAGGTAAACGGAACGACGTCCCACTATCAAGGAACTATATGGGACACTGTCCCAGTTAGCAAGGAGGCGGGCGATGCCCCGAGCCGACGCACAGCGCAACATCGACGCACTGCTGGCCGCCGCCAAGGAGGAATTCGTCAGCAGCGGCGTCGACGTCAGCGTGCGCGCCATCGCCGCACGGGCCAGCGTCGGCACCGCCACGCTGTATCGCCACTTCCCCACCCGCGCCGGCCTCATCGCAGCGGTCTTCCACCGCGAGATCGACGACCTTCTTGCCACCGCCACGTCCCTGTCTGAGTCCTGCGAGCCCGGCGAGGCGCTGGATCGCTGGGTGAATCGCTACATCGACTTCGTCGCAACGAAACACGGACTGGCAGCTGCGCTCCACTCCGGGGATCCCGCCTTCAGCGGCCTGCGCGAGTACTTCGAGGAACACGCCGGGCCGGCGCTGCAGACCCTCCTTAGCCGCGCTGAGGACGCAGGATTGATCGGCTCTGGCACAAATGCGCTGGACCTGCTCGGCGCGATCGCGAATCTCTGCATCCCACCGCCCGGAACCGGCGACACCTCGCGCGCTCATCGAATGGTCGCGCTGCTGCTTAGCGGACTCCGCTACGACGCGATGAGGCCAACGGCAGCAACACACTGACATCGACGGAGAGGACAATCAGCCGACCCGCGGCTACTTCGAACGGACCCGGACGCCTGGCGCCTCGCCAGGCGTCCGGGTCCGCACCCTGGAGCGCCTCGGCTGGAAAGCGATCCCGGAGCCCTCAGCCCGCACGACCAAGTCCGAGCCCGGCACTGGCGAACACCGCCGTTCCAGCAGCGTCAGCAGTTCCACGACGTTCATCCTCGCGTAATCACACGGTCACGGCTCACACACCACCAAGCGCAAGACGACCGCTCTTGTGCGTCCATTGCGGACATGGCGACAGGCCAAGATCGACGCCAGAACGGCGGGTCGGCGTGTGTTCTCCGCGGCCTCGGGCGTCGCTCAGAGTGATGCTTTTGGACCGCGGCATGAGCGAGGACCCGACGAGGGTGACCTTTGCGCCGCCGCGTGGGCGGCACGGCAGGTCCTGCGCGGCCACGCCAGGCCCATCCCTGACCCACCCGAAACCTTCAGCGACGGCTGGCCATGCGCTATCTGGGCGTAAGCGACCCACGGCGCCAGAAGAGCGCGGCCTGGTAGGTCTGCCGACCGCCGCCGAGTTGTACGAATAGCGGTGCACAAGGCCGCGGCTGGGGCATTCTGCTGCCATGCGAATGATCCCATCGTGCAGGTCAGCATCGTGAGCCTGACACTTTGTGTTCTTCTGTGGGCGCGGCCTGGCACCGAGGACCGCCTGATCGCTTACGAGGACCAGGTGCTTGGTATCGCCGTGGAGCATAGCGGCCGGGTTCTGCAGCGGGTCCGGGGCAGCGGGACCGGCGGGCAGCCATTGGAGATCCAGATCCTGGAGTTCCCCTCCGCCCGTACCTTCGATGCGTTCATGTCCGATGACCGCAGGCAGGCGCTTGCCGGTGAGCGGGACAGGGCCATCGCAAAGACCGAGGTCATTGAGGTCCGCCTGGTGCAGCAGGATCCAGAGCAGTGACCTGCACGGCTGGCGGCAGAATCGCGCACGGATGCCATGAATGCTTCTGTCGAGGTATGCCACGAGATGGAGCCCTACTGCGGGGCCTACCGCTTGGACCAGCGGGTCGTCGCGTCCGTCTGCCTGCACCGGCAGCCGGGCGGCCGCACCGTCGTTCTGAGTCCCTGCGGCGTGTGCAGAGAACGCCTCGCTATCTACGGCCCGGGCGTCCTGGTGGCCGCGGCTGATCGCAGCGATCCGACCGTCGTGGTGTGGAAGACCCTCAGGGAAGTACTGCCCGACTACTGGATGACTGCATTCCCTGATGAGATCGACCCCGGCTGGACCACCTGATCAGAAGCGCGCTCATCGGCATTATGCGGTCGCCTGGGCATCGCAGGTCGGCTCGTTCGGCGCGCTCTCGCTAACGCATCCATCGATGCCGATGACCACACCGAACGATGCCTCTGGTGGCCTTGGCCTGCTGTCATGCAGTCGCTGGCCGTGGTCGCCGGGCAGTTCGGGGTCTGGGTCAGCGTCATCGAACCGGGTGCGGTCGCCAGTGAGTTCACCGCCAGCGCCACCCGCCCCGGCGACCCGGGGCCGTATGCCGGGTTGCTCGCGGCCTACCTGGCCCGGACCCGGGCAGTGTTCGCCTCAGCTCAGCCCGCGCAAGAAGCCGGTGCGGCGATCGCCGGGGCGGCAACGTCGCAGGCCTACCGTTTCCGCTGGCAAACTTCCAGCCAGGCGGCGGCGTTCGCCGGCGTTTCGCTGGCCGATGTCGACGGAGAGCGGGTCAGCACCCTCACCAGAACCTGGATCTCCTGACCGCCGCTAATTGGGTCCGGGCCACCGCGGACACGGTTCAGGCTGCTGCCAGTGCTCAGCCAGCCCACCGGGACGCCGAACCTGCCCCACAAGCAGCCCTATGCACCCTCAGCGATCCTGGCACGGCCGAGCAGGCAGGTGTTCCAAGCGACCTGCGGTGCCGTAGGCGGCGACTTCGGACATGGTGTCGCCGATCTCGTTGCAGTCGAACCGCATGGCGACGACTGCGTTTGCGCCGTGGGCGCGCGCCTGCCGCCACATCCGCTCGCGAGCCTGGTTAAGGCTGTCGGTCAGGAGCTTGGTGTAGCCGGCAACCTCTCCTCCGGCCAGTGTCCGGAAGGAGGCACCAAGGTTACTGAAGAAACTCGGCGTCACGAAAGGCGGGTTCTACGGCTACTTCGCTGACCGCGACGCGCTGCTGGAGGCCATGCTGGATGCCTGGGGGCGGGAGAGTATCGACGAGGTGATCGACCGCGTCGAGCGCGAGGGCGGCGATCCGAGGTCCAAGATCGTGCGCGCGGGTGTGCTGACCTTCTCCAGCGACCGCCTGCTGCCCATCGACCTGGCGATCCGGGACTGGGCCCGCCACGACGAGGTGGTCGCCGAGCGCCTGCGGCGGGTGGACAACCGGCGCATGGCACTGCTCCGCGAGCTGATCGGCACCTTCTGCGCCGATGCCGACGAAGTCGAGGCCCGTAGCCTGATCGCCCTCTGTGTAGCGATCGGGGAGCACTTCCTCGCCGCCGGCCATGGCCACCGCACGCGAGCCCAGGTCCTCGCCCACGCTGTCGACCTGCTGCTCAACCGCCCCGCAAAGACCACAGCCACTGACCCGGCCCCTCCATGAACGCACGGTGCCGCAGGCGCCATGCTTCGCTTGGATTGCGGGTCGCGCATCCGCATAGCCGCTGACGGTGCCTGATCTCGATGGCTCCCAAAACTGGCTCCCGTGAGGTGGCGCTCAAATGATCGGTAACACGTGAGGACCGGGTACAGCCTTGCGCTGTGTATCGGGCCTTGGGCAGCCGGTCTGAATAGTGGGTGCCGAGACGAAAAGAGAGCTTTGAGCCAGGTCGTCCGTGTGCCATACACCGTAGAGCAGGACGAGGACGCTATCTGGTGCGCCCATGCTCAGTTGCGACCGCACGACAGCGCCAACGACGAGGGTGAAACGCGCGAGGATGCCATCGTTGACCTGCGTGAAGCCCTGACTGGCCTGATCGCCGAGTTTGGTATGCCCGAGGAGATGACCCTCACTCTCGACGTCGCCTGATGTCACCTGTCCCGGCGCTGCGCGGTGACCGCGTGGTCAAGGCTCTTGAGAGAACTGGCTCGCGCAGGTGAGTCCGGCGCCGTAGTCACTTGGCTAGGCACCCACTCGAACAGAGATTCGGAAAATTCAGTGGAGCTACGGGGAGCCGAACCCCGGACCTCTTGCATGCCATGAACGGCCAGCAATCCTGGCTACCTGGATGGATACGCGCTGACCTGCCGAAACGACTGCTTCCGAGCGACCGGGAGCAACCTCGGGCGACGCCGGGCGACCCCCATCTGTCCCCCAAAGTGTCCCCGGAGCAGGCCTGCTATAGCCGCTGCCCTGACTGCACTGCCTGATCACCAGGTACCGTCCCATAGCCGCCTCATTCGTCCGGCGCGCCGATCGTGGCCTGATGAGGGCGCCGTCACGGCGAAGCCGAACCGGGCGGTAGGTGCGCGATTAGCGGCCGTCCGTGCTTCCTGGTACCCGTCTGGCGTGCCGCGGGCTGTGCCATGCCCGGCACGTTACGATGAGATTGTGAGTGCCCAGCCTGCCGAGCGCGAGGAACCGCTCGACCCGCAGCGGATCTTGGACCTGCTGCCCGTAGAGGAGCGCGGGTTCTTTCTGGATCAGTACCGGGAGGCGGTGGATAAGGCCCGTGACCCGGTCGGCTGGCAGCACCTGCTGCGTGTCCTGCGGTTGTGGGGTTTTCATGCTGGCGCCGTCGGGGGCCCCGGCTACCAGGAAGCGCTGGCGGCTGCGCGCGGCCCGGTCAGTGGCGGCATGCCGCTGGAGGACGCCGTCCGCAGGTACCGCCCGGCCTCGTGACCTGGCGGCCGTGGCTGGAAGATCGCGCCCTGCACCAGATGCACGGCCTGCCGTCTGAGGCTTTCGACATGCTGGTCCGGACGCTAACCCGGATCTGCGACGACCCGTATGACCCGGTGTTCAGCGTGCCCGTGCCGCCCACGCCGGGCAGGCGCGTCGCTGACCTGGGTGACTTCGGTTTCATCGAGTTCATCGCCGATGAGGCGGAAGGACTGATCCGCGTCTATCACGTGGTGTGGACCGGTTAGCGATCACCACATCGCCGCGAGCGGCACCTCGCCCCACGTACGTGACGAGGCTCCGGGTCAGCGCCGCTCAACGGTAGCCGCCAAGAACCGCCTGATGTGCACCTGCCCGTTCCGCAGCCTGTGCGCCACGGGTGAGCGCGGAATTGGCTGAACATCGATCCATGGGTGCTCAACGCCCTATTCTGCCTGGTGAATAGCGTACGTTTGCCGCACGCATACTTAGCTTGTTATTTAACCTGCCTGGCTGGGCGCGGTTTCTTCGGCTTCTTGTTGCGGTTGTTCTTGCCCACGTCGTGATGGGTGGCCGGATGCCGGTTTCTGGAGCCGGGCGGGCGGCCGGGGCCGGGGCCGGGTTTCGGCGCGGCTGTGAGGCGGGGCAGTGTGGCGTGGATGTTCCGGAATCCACGGCGGACCCGGGCGGGGGTGCACCCGCCAGCGGGTGCGGGCTGCTGCCAGGGCAGGCGCAGGTCTTCGGCCAGGGGGCGGGCGAGGCGCAACTGGGCGTGGGCGGCGATGGTCAGCCAGGTCCACCGGTCGGCGGCGGCTGGGTCGCGGAGCTTGGGGCGGGTCCAGCCGAGGACTTGTTTCAGGAACCTGAAGGTGTGCTCGATGTCGAACCGGCGCAAGAACGCCTGCCAGCAGCGGTCCACCTCGCTGGCATCGGCGGTGGCGTGCGAGGTCCACAGCCACACCGGCTTGGGGTGATGGTCGTGCGGCAGATGGTCCACGGTCAGCTGGATGAGGGTGCCCTCGATGACGGGCAGGTCCCCGTCGTGCCCGGCCCAGGCGCCGCGGGCGTGCAGCCGGGGGTGGATCCGGTGCCAGCCGCGCGCGGCGGCCATGCCGTAGCGGCTGGTGCCGGTGGTGGTGGTCACCTCCGGTGCGGGGCGCGCGGCCTGGGCGGCCAGCCGCACCCCGGGTCCGTGGCGCAGCGGGCGGCCCCCGCTGGCCGGCCTCGCGCGGTGGCGGCGGCTGGTGCAGCACCCGGTGGGAGCCCAGCCGCCCGAGCACCTGCACCGGCAGGTCAGCCAGCAGCCAGGCCAGCCGGGCCGGCTCATACCCGGCGTCGAAGATCACCAGGATGTCCGGGTCGCCGTCCCGCCACTGCCCAGCGGCGATGATCCGCCCGATGACCTCGCGGACCTGCGCGGCAGTCACCGCGGTCAGGTCATCGGCCGGGCCAAGCCGCACCGCATCCAGCAGCGCCGTCCACGAGCTGCGGCCCCGTTCCAGCGCGGCCACAAACGAGTACGGCCAGCCCGGGATCCTCTGCGCGCTGTGCTTCCCGCGCCCGTAACAATGGCAGAACAACCGCTCCGGGCTGGTCACCGCGTCGGGCCGCAGCCAGCTGCTCACATCCACCGCCAGCCGGATCCGCCCATCTGGCCAGGCCGGCAGCGGCAGCCCAGCCAGCGACCAGCGCAGCCGCGCGATCTGCACCTGCCCGCGGTTCAGCGCGGCATACAGCGCGCCGTGCCCGCGCCGGTGCTCAGCCACCAGCGACAGCTCCGCCAGCACCCGCACCGGGCCGCCAGCGCACAGCACCGCATCAGCCAGCTCGGCCAGCTCATCCGCGCGCCGGGTCAAGCACCGGTACAGCTCCCGGCGGAACGCCACCAGCCGGTCCCGCGCCCGGTCACCTGCGGCAGGCGGCTCGACATCATCTTCCAGCCACGCGATACTTAACGCCACGGCCACCGCCTTGATCTTCCAGTTCTTTGGACGGAACACGAAGATCATCATGCGGTGGCCGTATCACGTCAAGATCGAAGGCCAGCCGAGGTTAAACGGCAAGCTTAGGTACTGATCTGCATGCTCGCGTCCGTCGAAGGAGGAGGGCCGAGAAATCGAGTTTGGCATTATTTGAACGCTGAGCAGTCATATCGCCGACTCTGGCGCACCAAGGATCGCGCTGGGCCGACAGCGCTTGGACTCGCAGAACTTCCAGTTTCAGCGCGCGGCGCGATAGCGGCCTCGGGGCTCAGCCGGGGCCGGATGCGACGAGCAGGAACCGGTGCCCTCTGGACATGACCGGCCAGGCGCTGGCGTCCTGGTGCAGGGCGCGGAGGCGGTGCCGGTGTCTGTCGAGACTGTACCCCGGGATTGACCAGCTCACGGCCTTCAGGTAGTAGACGACGGCCGCGATGTCGTCGAAGTAAATGCGTTCATCGGCTCTAGCAGCCTCTTCGATCACCAGTCCTGCTTGGGCAATCTGCCGTTCGGCCAGCCCGACCCAGCTGTCCGGCTCAGCCGGCATCTCGATGCCAAGCATCCGGGCCAGGTCGTCGTTGTCGTGGTAATCGACCTGCTGGGTCACGAAGATGCCGCCCGGCGCGAGAACGCGGCTCACCTCGGCAGCGAGGAATGACTCGTGCCGGTTGCATATCAGGTCCAGCGACCCATCGCGGAACGGCAGGCGGCCGCCGTCGTCAGCCCCCTCCTGGTCCATGTTGTCGCGGGCTCCCTCGTTCTGGATCACGGGGATGCCCAGCGGCAGCAGGCGCTGGCCGGCCAGCGGCACGTTGGGCGGCCATGCCTCAGTCGCGACGGTCCTGCTGGCCCGGGCTGGCAGCCGGGACAGTGCTTCGCCGCCACCCGTCCCCATGTCCAGCATGGTCCGGGCACCGCCGGCCAGGGCCGCGACCCGGGCGCGGTAGTCCCACGGCAGCGGTTCACTCCTCGAGCGGCGGTCCAGCCAGGAGAAGTCCCAGCCGGAGAACGGCGCGGTCATCGCCTCGGTCACCAGCTCGTCGAAGTCCGCCACCCGGCACAGCCTGCCAGGACGGCACCCGCGAGCGCTACGGCAAATCCGCCGGAAGGATTGACGACGCTGCCGGCCACATAGCTGGCAGCGTGGCCGCCGCCGGTGAGGAGCCGCCCACTCGATCAGCACCATGTCAGTGCGCTCCGCGATCTCCCACTCGCGGCAGGCCGGCCTCCCCGCGGTCGCCAGTGGACATGCAGCGAGCCGGGGCAGGCCACGGTGCGCTCGCCATCCTGCCCGGCGTCCAGCGACTAGATCCCGCCGATGATCCTCGCGGTGGTCATCGCAGAGCTGCACCGGGCATGAGTGACGAGCCGATGGTCACCAGAAGCCGGCGCGGACCAAGCCCGGCGGCTGCCTTGTCTGAGGGACACCGGGCAGGCTGTACCGTCACTGACGTGACCTCGTCAGCCAGCACGGCGGGCTGGCGCGACCTGCAACGGGGCGCGCCCGAGATCGCCCGGCTGGGGATGGTCCGGCTGGCCGCCGCGCGGGTGGCGATGCTGGGCACGCTGCGCCCGGACGGATCTCCCCGCATCAGCCCCGTCGAGCCGCACATCGTGAACGGGCACCTGCTCGTGGGCGCCATGACGTGGTCGAAGAAGGCACATGACCTGCTCCGCGACCCGCGGTACGTGCTGCACAGCGTCGTGTCCGGCCCCGACAACGGCGAGGCCGAACTCAAGCTGCACGGATCTGCCGTCCCGGCCGCCCCGGGTCTTCGTGACGCCGCGACTGCCGCGTGGTGGTCAGCGCAGGAGCCGGGGCAGGCAGTCGTGTTCTCGCTGCGCATCGCGACGGCGCTGTATGTCGAATGGGACCTCGAGCACGGCTTGATGACCATCCACCGCTGGTCCCCGCGGGATGGCTACAGCGCCACCACCCGCGGCTACCCGAAACCAGCGGCCAAGCCCACGCGGTCGCGCAGCCGCCGGGAAGTACCGCCAGCCGTCCACGCCGTCGAGCAGATCGGCCCGCGGCCGGTTAAGGGCCGTGGCCGTGGACGGTAGACCTCCCGCGGCGCCCGCCGCGCCGACGGCACCCGGGTCCATCTCCTCGGCGCCGCCGAGACGGCGGGCACCTGCTGGACCACCTTGAGGTCGACGTGCGGATCCACTCCTCCCGGCTGCTCAAGCGCTGACGGCATCTCGGGCATCTGCCAGGGGCCACGTTGATGACCTTTGTCTCGGCAAGAGGTCAACGGTCATCCGGGTGACCGGGAGGCGTCCGCAGATGCAGGCCGCTGATTTACTGCCAGGTGGTCAGGCAACGCGAGGAGAGCGGCATTCTTGCTGGTCACAAAGTCTTCCCGTCCAGGCGGGTGCTCTTCGTGCGGGTCACGCTGAGCGGTGGTGACGAACGTTTGCAGCGCTAGGCGGCGAAGCAGTTGGGGTGTGGTGGAGCAGTAATTGTGTCCCCCAGTGTCCCCCGACACCCCCGAGGCGTTCAAACAAAGAAACGAAAAAGTTATCTGATCTGTGGAGCTACGGGGAGTCGAACCCCGGACCTCTTGCATGCCATGCAAGCGCTCTACCAGCTGAGCTATAGCCCCAGAAGGGGGACCACGCCTCGCGGCGTGGAACCGGAGCTAGCATACCGGCTCGCGGGCGTCCGTCGCACAGGTCCGGCATCCAGCCAGCCCGGCAACTGGCAAGCATCCCGGTGCTAGAGCGCTAGCTTCCCAGTCACGGAAGTGCTCTAGCTGTCCGGGAGGCCAAAGAAGCCCAGCATGACCGCTGATACCGCCCGCCGCGGCCGTACGCCTGGCGGTGTCCCTGGGTAACCGGCAACCGGCGGGTCAGTGCGGCGCGTGCCGGTTGGCCAGTCCGACCAGGTTGCCTTCAGTGGCCATCCACTCCCGCCATCCTGCCGGACCGAAGACCCCGTCGGTGTCGGCGTGAACCAGATGTGGTTCCGTCTCGATGGTCACGCCTGCGGAGCGCAGATCGTCTGCCACGGCCCGGACGTCGCCGACGCGCAGGTAGATCAGCGCGCTGGGGGCGCCGCCGTCTAGTAGCAGCCGGACGTCGCCGAGGCGGAGGAAGGCCAGCCCGGGCGGGTCGAACCGGGTGATGAGCTCGCAGCCCAGCACGGTGGTGTAGAAGGCGACGGCTCGGTCCAGGTCACCGGCGTGCTGCGCTATCTGGTGCACTTCCATAGCCAGCCCGAAACCAAGCAGGTGGCAGCGGCGCTGAACTCGGGCGCGATCCATCTGCTGCGCGGCTTGGCCGCGGTCGACAAGCTCGCCGGGCTCACACCGGCCAGGCTTTCCGCTTTGTCGGTCGTCGTGTTTGCGGGGCCGCAGTCGCTTGGCGCGCTCGCGGCAGCC
The DNA here is from genome assembly GCA_036267135.1 of Streptosporangiaceae bacterium. Lineage (GTDB taxonomy): Bacteria > Actinomycetota > Actinomycetes > Streptosporangiales > Streptosporangiaceae > PALSA-505. The sequence continues at coordinate 86,874 of DATAWQ010000063.1, forward strand.
GAACGGGTGGCCGGGCCGACGATGACCAGGGTCGTGGACGGGCTGGCCGGAGCCGGGCTAGCCGAAAGACGGCCTGACCCCACTGACGGCCGAGCTGTGCTGATCGCGGCGACCGCGGCGGGGGAAAGCCTGATGCGGGCCGCGGCCGCCCGCCGGATCTCGGCTATCGCCGCGGCCATCGAGAGCCTCCCCGCCCCTGACCAGCGCCGGCTCACGGCAGCCGCGGGCCTGCTGGACCAGGTCGCGGCCGCGGTCAGGGCCGCAGAGCCGCGGTGACCTGGTGGCGGTGGGTGTGAAGCAAGCGTTCGCCCAGGTCGTGCCTACGCAGCCGCCACAGGTCGTGCGAGGATGCCGGGGATGACTGACGCATCCTCACTGGTGATCAGCGCGGCCGCGGCATTCGGTCTGGACGCGGCGATCTTGCGCCCGCTGGCTGGCAATTCGGGCTCGGCCTGGGATGCGGGTGAGCGGGTGCTGCGGGTCGGGCCGGGCCCGCGGATGGAGGCCGAGATCATGGCCGTGGCCCTGGCCGCTGGCGTGCTGCCAGTGCCACGGGTCATCGACCGGGTTGAGGTCGGGGATATGACCGCGGTCTTGCTGGAAAAGCTGCCCGGGGAGGATGCGGCGACCGTGGCGTCGCGCACGCCCACGCTAGCGCGGGCCATCGGGCGGGCCTGCGGCGTCGTTCATGCCCAGCTCGCCGCGGTGCCCGCTCCGCCGGAACTGCCGCCCGCTGCTCAGGGTGGCGGCACTGGGGCGCGACTGCTGCACCTGGATCTGCATCCGTACAACATTCTGGTCAGCCCCGGCGCCGAGGTCACTGGGGTTCTCGACTGGGCGAACACCGCGGCTGGCGACCCGGCGCTGGACCGCGCCAGGTCCTGGTCGATCATGAACCTCGATCCAGCGGCCCGGGCGCGGCGGGCGGAGCCGCTATGGCGGGCCCTGACCGAAGGGTGGGCCGAAACTGGTACTTTCCCTACCATCCCGGCCACCGCCCGCGCCTGGGCGTGCCGGTTCATGCTCACCGATCTCGCCCGGCGCTACTCCTCCCGCGACCTAGCCCACGTCCGCGACGCCCTCGGCCAAGCCGAAGCAGCCTGCCGGTAGTGAGGAACCGGCGCGAGCCCGCGCTTGGGAAGGACAGCAGCAAAGGCCACCATCACGCGTGGCGCGTCAACTTTGTCCTGATCGTAAGGATGACGCTGGGAAATCAGGCAGCGAAACGCCTGAGGCAAGAATTCAATCAGTGGGGGCTATCGACACGGCGATAGACCATGCGGGAGACGGCGGGGTTGCCATTTCCAGCCGCGCCGCTGTAAAACCATCACATGGAATCTGGATAGAGCCGCTGAGCAGCTACCCGGAAACAGTGGCCACGGTAGCGGAATGGCACAGGGCGCGCTGGCCATCGCCCGACCAGGCCACCGGGTAGTTGGGCTGCGTTGAGTTCGCGGCCACGCCCACAGTGAGCCGACGCCGACTGGTCCTCCCCCGGCCCGGCGGCTGAGCCGTGCCCTGATGTGGCTGCTGGGGGCCGCGTCCGAACTGTTCCTTCTTCACCAGTGATCCCCCCTAGATCGTCCTCAGCACAGCGGCCAACCGGGCCCCACCCTGCGGGACGGCCAGGAGCGCGGCGCACAATGGGTATGTGCGGCTGCCCGACTCTGCTCATGCGGCGCGTCCCTGGGTCATCAACCGGATCGCGCCGGACTTCAGGCTGCTCGACGCCTGGGCCCTGCCGGTCGAAGGCGGCCGGGAGGACTTCGGGTCCTTCCTGGAGGCGATGACCGCCGTCGACCCGGTGACCGGCAGGAGGTCCGGCGGGTCAGCGGTCAGCGGCGCGCTGTTCCGGATCCGGCTGCGGCTGGGTCAATGGTTCGGCTGGGACGCCCCAGGCCGGAAGCTCCCGATCCCAGGCTGCCAGGAGACGACGCTGCGCGACCGCCTGCCCGATGATCTCAAGGACAGCGAGAACGCACTCGTGATCAACGAGCATATGCAGCGGGTCGCGGGCTTCGTCCCGGTGTACAGCACCGCCGACGAGGCGGCCGCCGAGATCTCGAACGGCACCGTGCACGGGGTGCTGCACCTCGGCTGGGTCGAGCAGGCCAACGGCCGGTACCGGGCGCAGATGGGTGTGTACGTCAAGCCCCGCGGCCGGACCGGCGAGGCCTACATGAAGCTGATCGCGCCCTTCCGCCACCTGATCGTCTATCCGGCGCTGATGCGCCAGATCGGGCGCGCCTGGGACCAGCGCGTCAGCCGACCTGCTTAAAACCAGAAATCATCAACCTGAACGGCTGCGCCAGCAACCGGGTCAGGCCACCCGCCGCGAGCCCACGGAAAGGACCGCGATGACCGTCGCCCGCACCGCGGCAGGCCAGGTCCGCGGTGTCGAGATCGCCGACGGCGTCATCGGCTGGCGGGGCGTCCCCTACGCGGCGCCACCGGTGGGCCCGCTCCGGCTGCGGCCGCCGCAGCCGCCCGAGCCGTGGGCCGGTGCCCGCGACGCCAGCAGCCTGGTGGCGGTGGCCCTGCAGCCGCCGGGCGGATCGTTCGGCGAACTGACCGGCGGCCCGCCGCTCCCGCCCGCCGCCGAGGACTGCCTGTACCTCAACGTCACCGCGCCCGCCGGGGCCTCGGGCCGGCCGGTGCTGGTGTGGATCCATGGCGGCGGCTACCAGGCGGGCAGCGGCACCGACATGGCCGGGGACGGCGCGGCCTTCGCCCGCGACCACGGGCTGGTCGTGGTCACGTTCAACTACCGGCTCGGCGCGCTCGGCTTCCTGGACGTGCCGGGCGAGCGGCCCACCGGCGCCTGCGGCATGCACGATCAGATCGCCGCTTTGCGCTGGGTGCGGCAGAACGTCGCGGGCTTCGGTGGCGACCCGGGCCGGGTGACCGTGTACGGTCTGTCGGCCGGCGCGAAGTCCGTGGCCAACCTGCTGGCCTCGCCGCTGGCCCGTGGCCTGGTGCACCGGGCCGCGTCCTCCAGTGGCGGCGCCGACCATGTGGTCAGCCCGGAGCAGGGCGCCGCGGTGGCCGGCCGGTTCTTCCGCGCGCTCGGCGCCGCCGCCGACCGGGTGCGCGATGTGCCGGCCGCCGAGATGCTGGCCGCCCAGCAGGCGATGGCGGCCGGGCCGAAGGCGAGCTGGATCTGGCGGCCGACCGTGGACGGGGTGGCGCTCACCAGGTGGCCGCTGGCGGCCATCGCGGCCGGCGCCGCCGCCGGGATACCTCTGCTGGCCCAGACCTGCGCCCGCGAGGCAGGGATGTACCAGCTCCTGGAGCACGACGCGCCCGACCAGGCCGACCGGGTGCTGGCCGGTTACTTCGGCGCGGAGGTCCGGGACCGGATCCTGGCCGCGTACGCGCGGAACCGGCCCGAGCTGGCGGGCAACCCGAGGGCGCTGCGGGCCGCAGTGATGACCGACGAGCGCTACGGCATCCCCACCACCCGGCTGGCCGACGCGCAGAGCGGGCATGCTCCGGTGTGGCGGTCACGCTACGACGGGCCGTTCACCGGGCTGCCCGACCCGCTGCCGCGCAACCTCGAACCACTGGTCCCGGTGCTGCGCGCGGTCCACGGCAGCGACGGGAGCGGCGTCTGGCGGGGCGGTTCCGGTCTGGCCGGGCGGCTGCACGCTGCCTGGGGCGCCTTCGCACTCGGCGGCGAGCCGGGCCAGGCCGCCCCGGATGGGGCCGCCCCGGATGGGGCCGCCCCGGACGAGGCTGCCCCGGACGGCGCTTCCCCGGACGGGGCCTCCCCCGGCGGCGCCTTCCCCGGTGGCGAGCCGCTGAAGTGGCCTCGGTACGACGCCACCAGGCGCCCGACGATGATCTTCGATCCGGCGGGCCCGTACCTGGCCGACGACCCGAACGGGGCCGAACGCGCGGCCTGGGACGGGCTCACCTGGTCGCCGGGCACCTGGTGGGAGTTCGACGGCGTGAGCTGAGCTGGTTACCCGACGGTCCAGTTCTCGCTCGGGCTGCCGTTGCAGGTATAGATGTCCACCACCGAGTACGGCGCGGTCGAGCCGCCGGCCACGCTCAGGCACAGGCCCGAGTTGTTCCCGGTGATCGTGCCGTTCGAATTCACCGTCCAGTACTCGCTGGCGCTGCCGTTGCAGGTGTAGATCTCCACCGCCGACTTGGGCGCGGTGGCACCGCCGGACACGCTCAGGCAGAGCCCCGAGTGGTCGCCGGTGATCGTGCCGTCGGTGTTCACCGTCCAGTTCTCGCTCGGGCTGCCGTTGCAGGTGTAGATGTCGGCCGTGGCCTTCGGCGCGGTCGAGGCGCCGGACACGCTCAGGCACAGGCCCGAGTAGTTGCCGGTGATCGTGGTTCCGCCGCTGCCGGACGAGCCGCTGGTGAAGGGCTCGAACTTGTTGCTGAAGTACCAGGTCGGCTGCGAGATGCCGGAGCAGGTGTCGCTGCCCTTGGTGCCGGGGCAGCCGCCGTTGTCCCGCTGCAGCGCCCAGAACGACAGCGTGCTGATCCCCTCGCTCTGCGCCCAGTTCAGCACCGTGGTCGCGTCGGCCTCGGTGAACGTCTCGTCCGCGCCGTAGTCGTCGATTCCGGGCATCTCGGTAATGCCGACCATGCCCCACAACTGGGCCGAGCTGTCGCTGGGGTACAGCGACTTGAGCTGGCTGACCAGGTCTTCGCCCGCGGTCTCGGTATCGGTGGCCATCTCCTGCTTGGTCCCGATGTAGTAGTCGAACGTCATCAGGTTCACCACGCTGACCGTGGCCCCGTCGGTCTTCGCGTTCTTCAGCACCGAGATCTCGTCGGACTCCAGGCCGTCGGTGTCGCTGGGCATCGTGTAGGAGAACTGGATGCTGCGCCCGTTGGACGCGGCCCACGACTCAACCTGGGCCACCGCCTCGTTGCGCCGGTTGATCCCGGCGGTGTTGTTCAGCGAATCGCCCTCGATGTCGAGGTCGATCCTGGAGATGTTGTAGGTCGTGATCACGTTCTCGTAGACCTTGGCGATCGAGCTCACGTTCGTGCAGCTATCGGCGATGTCGGTGCCGCTGTTGTCCGCGGACGCCCCGCCGAAGGACGGGATCACGTTGCCGCCGTCGGACTGGATCGTGGAGATGTCGCTGCCGAAGTTGGCGGCGGTCAGCGGCGTGCTGGTGTCGCCGTTCCAGTACGCGGTGCACGAGCCGGAACTGGCGGTCTGGATGAAGGCGAACGTCAGGTACTTGGCCCCGGATTGCTGCGACAAGGTGACCGGGTTGTCGCCGTTGTAGGCCTCGAAGTAGGGCGCGAACACATGAGTGGGCAGCGGCCCGGCCTGCGCGTAGGCCGGGCCACTGGCCACGATCGCGGTCAGGCCGGCCGCGGCCGCCGCCGTGGTGAGGACGGCCACGGCGGCCTGAATCTGGATCCGCCGTCGCTGGGCGGGGAGGAAAGACGTGCTGCGTCGTCTCATGCGGGGTCTCCGGGGGCCAGGATGTATGTTAGGAAACTTTCTTATTAGTTGTGATAGACCTTTGCACCCCGGCCGTCAAGACCCTGCCCCCGCCGGGCACAGCGGAGCCGATGACTGTGAAGGGTCGCGGTCGTTCCAGCGACCAGAATCCTTCGCCTTGAGACCGATCACCCGTGCGACCGCCAGAACTCCATCACTGGGAAGGATCCTGGTCGTTTCAGCGACCAGGATCCTCCACGTTGACGGGGCGCCGACCGGTGGCCGCTGTGGTCAGGCGAGCAGCGCCTTGACCGCGTCGATGATCTCCGGCGGCTCGGAGCGGGTGGTGTAGTCGGGATGCACGTCGATCCAGCGGATGGCGCCGTGGGCGTCGACCAGAACCGTGGTGGGCATGGGCAGGGTGGCGGTGCCGTCGGCGTTGACCTCGGTGAGGTCCAGGCCGAGCTTGCCCTGGGCGGCGCGGGCGGCGTCGCTCGGCGTGGTGAGAATGCCGAGCCGGCCGGCGATCTGGTTGCCGGGGTCCGACAGCACCGAGTAGGTCAGCTCGTTGGTCTCCTGCATGCTCAGCGAGCCGTCCGGCTTCTGCGGGCTGACCGCGATCAGCGCGATGCCTCTGGCCTCCAGGTCCGGCACCAGCTCGCGCTGGTAGGTGCGCAGGGTGAGGTTGCAGTAGGGGCACCAGGCGCCGCGGTAGAACACGACGACGGCGTCGCGCCCGGCGCGGGCCTGGGTGAGCGTGGTGGGCCGGCCCTCGGCGTCGAGCAACTGGCCGTCGGGCATGGGCGCACCGGGCGCCAGGACGCCGGCGGGCGGGCCGGCCTCGGCGAGGCGCCGCTGTTCGGCGGTGAAGGCCTCGATGACGTCGGTGGGGGCCTGGGTGGCGAACTGGGCGGCCAGCGCCGCGGCCTGTTCGGCGATCGTCTGGTTGGTCACGCGAGTTCCCTTCAGATTGGAGCTAGCGCTCCATTCTTAACCATCGAGTTCTGGAGTGTCAACTCCAGAACTTGGGTAGCCTGATCGCGTGTCTTCCACCGAACCGGCCCAGCGGCTGACCCGTAAGGGCCAGGCCACCAGGGACAGGATCGTGGCCGCGGCGGCCCGGCTGGTGTTCGAGCGCGGGGTGGCCGGCACCTCCACCGACGACGTGCAGGCCGCGGCCGGGGTGAGCGCGTCGCAGCTCTACCACTACTTCGCCGACAAGCGGGCGCTGATCCGGGCCGTGATCGCGGCCACCATCGACACGGTGCTCGGCGCGCAGATGCCGCAGCTCGGCCGGCTGGACAGCCTCGACGGGCTGCGGGCCTGGAGCGAGGCCATCGTGGACCTGAAGAGCCAGCAGGATTACCAGGGCGGCTGCCCGATCGGCTCGCTGGTCAGCGAGCTCGCCGACGACTGGCCCGAGGCCCGCGCCGACCTGGCCGACGGCTACGCCCGCTGGGAGGCGGCCATCGGTGAGGGGCTCCGCGCCATGCACGCTCGCGGCGAGCTGGCCGTCGGCGCGGACCCGGACCAGCTGGCCTTGGCCACGCTGACCGCGCTGCAGGGCGGGCTGCTGCTCACCCAGGCCCGGCACGACACCGTGGCGCTCGAAGCGGTGATGGACGCCATGCTGGGCCACATAGCGTCGCTGGTCACGCCGGGCTCAGGCTGAGGTCGCCGCCGCCGGGGCCGGTGCGGCCGGTGCGGGCGGGGCCGGGGTGGGGTGGGCGGTGCCGCCGGGGCCGGGGTGGGCGGTGCGGGCGGGGCCGGGGTGGGCGATGCGGGCGGTGCGGGCGGTGCGGGCGGGGCCGCGGCGGGCTAGGCGCGGGCGGCGGCCAGCAGTCGGGCGGCGGCGCTGGCCGGGAACTCCTCGCGGCGCAGCACCCAGCGCCAGTCGACGCCGGTGTCGCCGGGGGCCTCGCGCTCGTCCGGCGTGGCGTCCACGTGGGTGTAGCCGAGCTTGGCCGGGACGGCGCCGCTGGCCACGTTGGCCTGGTCGTGGTGGATCTCCACGCTGCCCACCTGCGGCACGGCCAGCGCCGCCTCGGTGATCAGGGCCGCGGCCAGGGTGGCCACGCCCCGGCGGATATGCCTGACGTCCACCCAGTAGCCGATCTCGAGCGCGCCCGGGGCCAGCCGGGCGTGCAGGCCGCACACACCCAGGAACTGGCCGCCCCGGTCGCGGATCACGTAGCTGGCGTCGGTGACCGGCTCGTCTTGCGCGGCCAGGGAGTTACGGATCGCGAACTCCTCGGCGTCGGCCAAGTCGTAGCTGTCGGTCGCCCACGGCATCCACCGCTTGATGTGCTCGAGGGAGGCACGCGCGGCCTCGTACACGTCGGCGGCGTCGTCGCGGCGCACGCGGCGGCAGACGAGCCAGCCCGCTTCGGTCGCGGGCGGCGGGCAGAACCGGAACTCGGCCTGGGCATCGGTGGGCATGCTTCATCCTCCGGACGGCCGCCCCCTGAGGCAAGCCGATATCGGGTTGGAGCGGATGCCGGTTGCGGGCCCCCGTACGATCGCCGTGTGGCGAACAGGATCCTGGTGTACGGGGTGACCGGATCCGGCAAGACCACGATGGCCAGGCACATCGCGGAGCGGACCGGGCTGCCGTGGCATTCGGTGGACGACCTGACCTGGGAACCGGGCTGGACGCCCGTGCCCGAGGACGAGCAGCGGCGGCGGATCGCCGCGATCTGCGCCGGGGAGCGCTGGATCCTGGACACGGCCTACGGCGTGTGGCGGGAGATCCCGCTGGCGCGGGCCGAGTTGATCGTGGCGCTGGACTACCCACGCCGGGTCTCACTCGGGCGGCTCTTGTGGCGGACGCTGCGGCGGTCCGTGGACCGCAAGCCGATCTGCAACGGCAACATCGAGACGATCCGGCTGGCGTTCTCGCGCGACTCGATCATCGCGTGGCACTTCAGGTCGTTCGCCTCCAAGCGGGCCCGGATACGGGCCTGGGCGGCCGATCCGCCGGGGGCCGCGGTGGTGCGGCTGACCTCGCCCGGGGCTGCCCGGCGCTGGCTGGCCACGCTTCGCAACTCTGAGTAGTCGACCGGATCGATACTGTTGCCCTAATTTGCCTGCATATTGCTTTCGGACATTTGCATACGTATCCCGGAAAGGCCTGTCACCTGGCCAATCGCGGGGCACCATGGGCCCAGATCCCCGAATACACCCCCATGGCAGGCGGGGCCGGGCCGAGCGAGAACGCCGGGCCGGGCGGCCGCAGGCCTAACCCCCTTGCGAGGCTGCGATGGCCCAGTCCGCTCCCCGAAGCAATCGTCGAACCAGATTCCGCGCGATCAGGTGGGGCACCGTCACCGTGCTGCTGGCCGCCGCGGTGGCCGCCGCGCTGTGGGTGCCGTTCTACTCCCGCACCAGACCCAAGTTCGGCGCTTTCCCGTTCTTCTACTGGTACCAGCTCGCGCTGGTGCCGGTGGTCGCGGCGGTGTGCTGGATCTGCTACCTGCTGCTGCGAGCCCGGCCGTCCCCGCACGCCGGGAACGGGGGTGGGCGGCGGTGAGTCACGCCCATGGGGTCGCGTTCCTCATCCTGGTCGCGACCTTCCTGATCGTCACGCTGGTCGGGTTCGCCTCGGCGCGGTGGCGTCCGGCCGAAGATCCGATGCAGCTCAGCGAGTGGGGCCTCGGCGGACGCGGGTTCGGCACGTTCGTGAGCTGGTTCCTGCTCGGCGGTGACGTCTACACCGCCTACACGTTCATCGCGGTGCCCGCGCTGGTCTACGCCACCGGCTCGGCCGGGTTCTACGCCCTGTCCTACACGATCATGGTCTTCCCGATCGTGTTCGTGTTCGGCCCCCGGCTGTGGTCGGTGGCCCGCGCCCGCGGCTACGTCACACCCGGCGAGTTCGTCCGTGGCCGGCACGGCTCGCAGGGGCTCGGGCTCGCGGTGACGGTGACCGGGATCCTGGCCACCATGCCGTACATCGCGCTGCAACTGGTCGGCATCGAATCGGTGCTGACCGTGCTCGGCGTCGGCAGCTCGTCGGGCAACGTGCTGGTCAAGGACCTGCCGCTGACCATCGCGTTCGTGGTGCTGGCCGGCTACACCTACCTGGCCGGGCTGCGGGCGCCCGCCCTGATCGCGTTCGTCAAGGACATCCTCGTCTACCTGACGGTCGTCGTCGCGATCATCTACATCCCGGGAAAGCTGGGCGGCTGGGCGCACGTCTTCAGCGCTGCCTCCGCCCACCTGAAGACCGCGAACCCGGTCACCGGCAAGCCGTACGGCAGCCTGGTCGTGATGCCGGCCGGCGAGTGGGCCTACGCTTCGCTGGCCCTGGGCTCGGCGCTGGCCCTGTTCGTCTACCCGCACGCGATCACCGGGATGTTCGCGGCCGGGCGGCGGCGCGTGATCAGGCGCAACCTGGCCATGCTGCCCGCCTACACGCTGATACTCGGCCTGATCGCGTTGTTCGGCTACCTGGCCAGGGCGGACCCGACGGTGAACGCCGGGGTCAAGGCCGGCGGCGGCAACGCGCAACTCTCCGTGCCGCTGCTGTTCTCACACCTGTTCCCGCCCTGGTTCGCGGGTATCGGCGACTCGGCGATCGTCATCGGCGCGCTGGTCCCGGCGGCGATCATGTCGATCGCGGCGGCGAACCTGTTCACCCGCAACATCTACAAGGAGCTGATCAGCCCGGACGCCACCCCGGCCCAGGAAACCCGGGTGGCGCGGCTGTCCTCGCTGGTGATGAAGGTCGGCGCGCTCGGCTTCGCGCTGGCGCTGAACAAGACGTTCTCGATCAACCTGCAACTGCTCGGCGGGATCTGGATCCTGCAGGTCTTCCCGGCCGTGGTGGTCAGCCTCTACACCCGGTGGTTCCACCGGTTCGCGCTGATCATCGGGTGGGCGGTGGCCATGGTGTACGGCACGGTGCAGGCCTACCGGACGCCCGGCGGCGGCCAGGCCCACTTCGGCGGGGCGTCGGCCCCCCTGTTCGGGCACATCACCTACATCGCGGTCGCCGCCCTGGTGCTCAACCTGGCGGTCTCGGCGTTGTTCACGGTTATCTTCCGGTTCGCCGGGGTGCAGGACGGCTACGACGAGACCAGGCCCGGCGACTACACCGCCGACCCCGAGGTGGAGCGGCCCACACGCCAGCCGGTGAAGGCCCAGCGCCCGTCGTTAGAACCGGAACCGGAGAAAGTCCGGTCCGCCGCGGTCGGGTGGCGCTTGAAAGAGTGATCCGGTGCGTCGAGCCCGTCAATTGCCGTGATCTTTCAAACCTCAGCCGGGGATGGCGTCGCGCTGTTCACCCGCGGGACCATCGGAGTTGGATGGTTTGTCGGTGGCCGGGCGTATCGGTTGACTGACGATCAGCGGGCCGGTGGAGGTGGCGGCGATGGCGGAACGATGCGGGCGCCGGATCCGGGCCGGGCTGGCCGCGCATGTGTTCCTGTTCTACTTCGAGAACGAGGACACGGTCACACCGGTCGCCACGGCGACCGGGCATGCGGGACGGGCCGTCGCGGTGGGGTACGCGCCCGGCGGCATCACGATCTCACGGTCCGGCGCGACGGCCTATGTGACGGGCACGATCTCCGGCACCGTGACGCCGATCGACACCCGTTCGGGCCGGGCGGCCGCGCCGGTCAGTGTGGGCCGCTACCGCTACCCGGTGGGCATCGCGCTGGCCCCGTCCGGGGGCACGGCGGTGGTGCTGGACGGATACGCCGGGCGGATAACGCTGATCGATACCCGCACGGATAAGGCGGCGGCGCCGATCAAGGTGGGGAGGTTCCCGATCGCGGTCGCCTTCGCGGCACCTTTCGGTTCGTCTTTCGGCTTGCCTTTTGGGCGGTAGCCGGCCTCGGTAGCGAACAGCAGCCAAGACCGTACCCGGAGCCGAACAAACTATTACATAAGGGCTCTAGACACCGATAGCGGACGATGACTAGCGTACGGGAGGCCGGGCCGAAACTAAGCGGCAGAGGAGCAGCATGCCCGTCCATAGAACAGTCCCTGTGGTAACCGCATGTCTACTGACAGTGGCGACCACGCTCATGCTTTCGTCGGGAGCCGACGCCGCTGTTTCGCAGCCCGCGGCCAGAACGCTGACACAATCCAGGGCACCTGCCCCCTCAAAGCCGGCACTGTCTAACAAAGTGAACGACAGGGTCATTGTCGTACTGAAAAACCAGGTTTCCAACCTGCCTGACACCGCGAAAATGCGGTCCGCGCGCGACGCGGCCGTGGCCAGCCTTCAGCGGCCCGTGCTGCGTGACCTCGCCCAGAGCCACGCCACGAGCGTCAAGACCCTCCAGCTCGTCAACACCGTGTCGGCCACGGTTTCGCCGGCCGAGGCGCACCGGCTCGCCGCCAACCCGGCCGTTTCCGAGGTTATCCCCGACGCACCCATCCACCTCGCCAGCCCGCTGCCCTCGCGGCTGGCCAAGGGGACCAGCCATCAGGGTCTGCTGCCTGGCACGTGCGCCCCGAAGGGCAAGGTGCAGCTCGACCCGCAGGCCGTGGTCTCGATTCACGCCGCGGGATCCGCCCATTCGGCGCAGGCCCTCGGGTATACCGGCGCGGGCGTGAAGGTTGGTTTCATCGCCGACGGCCTGGACATCAACAATCCGGACTTCATCAGGGCCAACGGGCAGCATGTGTTCACCGACTACCAGGATTTCAGCAACACCGGCAGCACCGGCCCGACCAGCGGCGGCGAGGCATTCCTCGACTCCAGTTCGATCGCGGCGCAGGGCCGGGACACTTATAACGTCGGGCCGTATGCCGGGGTCACCAAGTCCTGCCTGATCCGCATACTCGGCGTGGCGCCGGGCGCCAGCCTGGTCGGGCTGAACGTGTTCGGCTCGCTGAACGAAGCCTTCGACTCCGTTTTCCTCGAAGCCATCAACTACGCGGTCAACACCGACCACGTCAACGTGCTGAACGAGTCGTTCGGCGACAACCCGTTCCCGGACACGGCCAGTCTCGACCTGACCAAGCTGGCCGACAACGCCGCGGTGGCCGCCGGAACCACGGTGACCGTTTCCAGCGGTGACGCCGGCGATGCCAACACCATCGGCTCGCCTGGCACCGACCCCAAGCTCATCTCCGCGGGCGCGACCACCACGTACCGCGGCTACGCCCAGACCGGCATCGGTGCGATCAACGCGCCTGGCGTGAAGGGCTGGCTGAACAACAACATCAGCGACCTGAGCTCGGCCGGGTTCGCACAAAACGGCCGGACCGTCGACGTGGTGGCGCCGGGCGACCTGAACTGGGCGCTGTGCAGCCCGTTCCCGAAGCGGTACGCGGCTTGCACTAACTTCTTCGGCGCTGCGGCGTCGGTCGAGCTGACCGGCGGCACCAGCGAGGCCTCGCCGCTCACCGCGGGCACGGCCGCGCTGGTCATCCAGGCCTACGCCGAGGCGCACGGCGGCGCCGACCCGTCGCCCGCGGTGGTCAAGGACATCATCACCTCAACCACCCAGGACATCGGGGCTCCGGGCGACCAGCAGGGCGCCGGCATGATCGACGCCTACCAGGCCGTGCTGGCCGCCAAGTCGTTCCCCGGCACCAGCGGCACGTCCGGCCACGCCATCCTGAACAGCTCCAGCCAGTTGCACGCGGCCGGGCAGCCCGGCAGCACGCAGAAGCTGTCCGACACGTTCACCAACGACGGTTCGAGCCCGGTGACCGTGAGCCTGTCCAGCCGGACGCTCGGCAGCTACAGCTACGTCAAGAAGACCAAGGTGACGCTGGCCGACTCCACGAATGACGAGGCCGTGGTCCACTTCACCGTGCCCCCGGGGCAAGCCAGGCTGGACGGCGCGATCGCGTTCGTCGCGCCCGGACCGCAGGATGACTTCGCGGCCCGGGTCAACTTGAGCCTGATCGACCCCAGCGGCGATCTGGCCGAGTACAACCTGCCACAGGGGACGGGTAACTTCAGCGACGCTCAGGTGGCCAACCCGCAGGCAGGCAAGTGGACCGCGATCATCTTCGGTCCGCCGTCGTCGGAGGGCGGGACCACAGGAACCGTCTTGTTCGGGGCGCGGGTCGCCCAGTGGGCGCAGTTCGGCTCGCTGTCGGCCAGTTCGCTGACCCTGGCGCCCGGCGCGTCCCAGCGGGTCTCGCTGACCGTGGCCACGCCGTCCACGCCGGGCGACGAGGCCGGTTCGATCGTGCTGACCAGCAGCGCGTCCGAGCCCGGGTTCGCGAAGACCACGACCGTGCCGGTCACGCTGCGGTCTGTGGCCCCGGCGCCGGACCCGACCACCACGTTCACCGGCACGCTGACCGGTGGCAACGGGCGTCAGCAGTCCGAGGGCCAGGCCGCGTTCTACCAGGTGCAGGTCCCGGCCGGGCTGCCGTCGCTGTCCGCGCAGATCAAGCTGGCGAGCAACGGCAACCCGTTCGTGGCCGAACTGGTCAACCCGGCCGGGCAAGCCGTGTCCACCGGGGCCAGCTTCCTGCTCGGGATCGGGTCCAGCGGCGGGTACACGCCCGAGCCGCAGGACGGCGCCGAACTGCACGTGACGCACCCGGTCGCCGGGCTGTGGACACTGGCCATCACCTTCTACGGCCAGGTGTCGGGCACCGCGTTGTCGCAGCCGTTCACCGTCACCCTCAGCAGCGCCGCCGCGGCCGCCGCCGCGCCCGGGCTGCCGGACTCGGTGAACTCCACGCTGACCGACGGTGCGAAGAAGACCGTCTACGTCCGCGTCACCAACACCGGCAAGGTCCCCGAGGAGTACTTCGTGGACGGCAGGCTGAACCAGTCCGCCACGTACAACCTGCCCTCGCAGACCTCCTCGACGGTGGAGGTGCCGATCACGGGCACGCCGCCGGAGTACTTCGTGCCGAGCCACACCACGTCGGTCACGGCCGCGGCCTCGGCGTCCGCGCCGGAGTACTTCGACTACTGGGCCTACTTCGGCGACCCGGACCTGTTCTCGTCGGTCACCGGCGACAACTCGAGCGGCACGTTCAGCTCGCGGTCGGTGACCAACGGGCTGTGGATCGTCAGCCCGTTCCAGCAGGGGCCTGACGGCAAGAAGGCACTGCCGCCGGTGGAGACCACGACCTCGTTGTCCGCGACCACGCGGGCCTTCGACCCGGCGGTCAGCTCGCCCACCGGCGACCTGTGGGAGCAGAGCCTGAACCCCGCCACGGTCATCAACCCGTACGTCGTCAACCCCGGGCAGACCGTGTCCATCCCGGTGACTATCACGCCGAACGGTTCGGTGGGCAGCACCGTGTCCGGCACGATCTTCCTTGACGATGTGTCGCTCGCCGCGGGCGACGTGACCTGGGAGCTCGAATCGCTGGCCCCGGCCCCCGAGGCCAGCGACGTGGCCGCCTTCTCCTACAAGTACACGATCAAGTAGCCGCACCGGGCCGCCCTGCCCGGGTGGCCCTGCTCGGGTGGCCTTCGGGTGGCCCGAACTGACCTGCCCGGCGGTGATGACCGAAGGCCATCCTCGCCGGGCAGGTTCATTTTCTTGACGGTTGGCCGTGGCCGCTGCTCCCCCGGGGCTTCGACCGGCTCAGATTCGCACCGCCCGGTATGGATGCGCTTGATACCGTTACGCAGTGACGCAGTCTCCAGGCGCCTCGCCCGACAACCCCGACCCGCCGCCGCCCGGGCCTTACCCTCAGGGGCCGTACCCTCAAGGGCCGTACCTTCCTGGGCCGCACCAGGGCGGGCCGTATCCAGCGGCACCGTACCCCCAGGGGCAGCATCCGCCGGGCCAGTACCCGCCGGTGCCTTATCCCCCGGCGCCTTATCAGGGCAAGCAGCATCCGGCGCCTTCTGCGCACCAGCAGGCCCGGCCGAGCGGCTTCGTGGAACGGCTCTGGCTGCTGCTGACGATTCCGCTGGGCTTCACCACCTGGACGGCGTTCCTGTACATCGGCATCAGGGCCCGGCGGGCGCGGTGGCTGGCCTGGGCGGCGATCTACGCACTGGGACTGGTCGCCTTCATAGTGCTGACCCCGGGCAGCGGCACCGGCACCAGGGAGGCGCTGGCCGTCGTGGCGATCCTGCTGACCTGGATCGGCGGCGGCGTTCACGCCCTGGCCATCAGCGGCGACGCGGTCCGCCGGATCTACGGCCCTGGTGACCCGTTGCTCGAGGCTGGGAAGACCCGCATCGCGCGCCGGGCCGAGGGCCGGCGCCTGCTGGCCACCCAGCCGACCCTGGCCAAGGAGGTCGGCCTGGGCCGTCCCGACCTGCCGGGCTCGGACGATTACGGCCTGGTGGACGTCAACCACTGCTCCGAGGCCGGGCTGCAACGACTGCCCGGGGTGGACCACGCGCTGGCCAGGCAGATCGCCGAACAGCGCACCCAGTGCGGCCAGTTCTCCTCGGTCGAAGACCTGGGCGAACTACTCGACCTGCCCCCCGGCCAGGTCGACAACATGCGGGATTTCACGGTGTTCATCCAGGACTGACTCGCCGTCGGCTCCCCCACGCAGCCAGCCGGGCGGCCACATCCCGGCTGAGGGTTCACGCGACGATCTTGCGTGCTCCCGGTCCTGGCACCGGGGTCACCCCGCGGGCCGAGGGCACCGGGTGCCCGGCGGCGCAGGTGAACTGGAGCCCGATCGGCTCGCCGCAGTCGCGATGGGTGAGCCGGACCGCGGGACCGGCCGGGCCGGCCGCGTGCTTGTCCCCCCAGTGCATGAGGGCTACCAGGACCGGATAGAGGTCGAGCGCCTTTTCGGTCAGCCGGTACTCGTGCCGGCTGCGCTGCCCGCTCTCCTGGTACGGAACCTTGCGCAGCAGCCCTTCGTCCACCAGCCGGGAGAGCCGGCCGCTCAGGATCTGCCTGGGCGCCTGGGTGCGGCGCTGCAGGTCCGCGAAGCGGCGCACGCCGTTGAACATCTCGCGCAGCAGCAGAAACGTCCACTTCTCGCCGATGACGCTCACCGCCGCGCCGATCGAGCAGTTGGCCGAGTCATAATCCAATACCCAGGGCCGGTCCATCTCCGTATGCTAAGTCCAGTTGACAGACTCAGCAAGGCTGAGCCAAGCTGAGTCTGTGATTCGAATTCAGCAGGCCGCCGGGATTGGGTGCACACCGGCCCGGCACGCGCTCGGGATCAGGCAAGCGAGCCGCGGGGACTGTGAGGCCATCAAGGATTTCGTGGCCGGCCTGTCCCCGCGGACCAGGTATCTCAGATTCTTCACTGGCGCACCCACCGTGAACACGGCCGCGTTGCGGCGCCTGACCGGCGACGGCGAGAACATCGACGCGGTCGTGGCCACCGAGGCCGGCACGATCATCGGGCACGCCATGGCCGCGGACACCACCGGCCCGGCCGGCGCCAGGGTGACCGAGATCGGCGTGGCGGTCACCGACACCAAGCAAGGCCAAGGCGTGGGCACCGCTTTGACCCGTGAGCTGGCCATGCGGGCCAGGGCTCGCGGGGCCACCGCACTGGCGATGGACGTCCTGGCCGAGAACCGCCAGGTCATGAACATGATCGCTGGTCATTGGCCGGCCGCGCACTACGACCGCTCGGGCCCCTACGTCACGATCTACGCCGGCCTGACCCAGCCCGGCCAAGCCCCCAGTGCACCCCAGCCGGCCGAGGGAGTCGCCCCGTGAACGACTCCCTCGACAACGGTCCTGCCCGGCGAAGCGCCGGTGCGCCATCATCAGTGGAAGGAACGGCCCTGTGAGCGAGTCTCCAGACTTCGACGGTGATGACCGGCCCGCCCGCGACGTTCAACTCACGGCCCCCGACAGTGCCCGGCGGCAACGCGAGTACTCGTGGGGAGATCCGGCGGCTTCGGCGGAAGTTGCCCGCGAACTGGACGGGATGACGTTCTTCGCGGAACTCGTGGCGGGCAGGCTGCCACCCGCGCCGATCGCCGCCACCCTGGACTTCGGTTTGGTATCGGTTGAGCCAGGCCGGGTCGTCTTCGACATCACACCCGCCGAGTTCCACTACAACCCCATCGGCTCCATGCACGGCGGGGTCTACGCCACGCTGTGCGACTCGGCCTGCGGCTGTGCCGTGCACAGCCTGCTCCCCGCCGGGGCGTTCTACACCTCGCTGGACCTGGCCACCAGGTTCATCCGTCCGGTAACCGCCGGCACAGGCCGGCTCCTGTGCGAGGGAACCGTCGCCCACTTCGGCTCCAGGACCGCCCTGGCCCACGCCCGCCTGACCGACGAGACCGGCAAGCTCTACGCCGAAGCCACCAGCAACTGCATGCTCTTCCGCCCATAACCCCCGAGTTTCCATGATCATCAATTAACTCGGAAGAAAGGATCGTGCCAGCGATACCAAGTCTCCAAGATCTTCATAGGAGCCCGGGCTAGCGCGCTGGCCAGGGCGGGTGCGGGCGGGCTGCCCTGGCGGGGCGCGGGCCGAGCGGGAGGGTGGTGGTGGGGGTCCATTCGTCAGCGGGAAGAGCTGTACGTGCTGTAGCATTATCAAGTCTTCAAGATCATGGTCGGGGGCGGGCGGATGGTCGGGGGCGGGCGGATGGTCGGCGGGGACCCCGGACGACGACTGTATGGACCCGATCGCCTTGGCCAGGCTTCTCGGCCGGACCGATGACCCTGGTGTCGGTGCTCAAGGGCTAGCGGGTGGCCAGGGCGGGAGTGCGGGTGGTGGTCCAGGCGTGCGCTTGCGACCAGCGCCACCAGTCGGCGGGCTCGCACATACGCTCGTCGCCCAGGTCAGGGTGGGCCCAGTCCACCGAAGGCAGCGCGTAGATCATCGCCGCCAGGCTGGAGCAGACCACGTGCCCGGGCAGCAGGTTGTGGTCGGACGGCCAGCGCCATAGCGGGTTGATCAGGTCGGACAGATCCTGAAGGTGCAGCGCGTCCAGCCCGTCCTCGGCGATGGCGACCCAGTCGTAGCCGATACCGAGCGACTTGGCCGCGCTGGCCAGCATGCTGGAACGCTGACCGTGGTCGTTGGGCTTGGGCTGGTCGTGGTTGGACATGGTCCGCGGGTCGGACAGGTACGGCGTGCAGTCGGCCAGTCCGACCCCGCCGGGCTGGCCCTGGATGCCCATCCACCGGCCCATCTTGTCCAGGTGCGTGACGATGACGATGTGGTTCGCGACCGCTGGCTTGCCTTCCAGCGCCTCCCCCACCCGGATCAGGTCCTGGGTCAGTCCGCTCCCGGTCCATACGGCCAGTACGTCGCCGGGCGCGGCGGCCATACCGCTCATGATGCTCCCCTTTGCTTCCCCGTGGCCGCGATGCGGCCTGTTGGTAAGCAGAGGGAGAACCCGGCTACCTGATACAGGGTCAGTGGCGGGCGGCGGTGAGGCGGTAGCGGAGGCGGTGTGGGAGCTGGGCGACTACGGCGGCGGCGTGCGCGTCGGGGCCGACCAGGTAGCGCGGGCGGGGGTTGGGGGTGGTCAGCGCCTTGATCACGATGGCGGCCGCGCGGGGCGGGGGCAGGCCACGGCGGGCCGAGCGGGCGGCGTTCTTGCGGGCGGTCTTGATCTGGTCCGAGTAGCGCTCCAGGGCGGCGGGCGGAGCCTGCGCGACCAGGTCGTCGCCGGCCTCGCTGCCCTTGTCCCAGATCGGGGTGGCGATCGCGCCCGGCTCGATGAGGATGACGCGAATGCCGGAGGGGGCGAGTTCGGCCCGCAGCGTGTCGGCCAGGCCGAGCAGGCCGAACTTCGAGGCGTGGTACGGACCCAGCATGGGCATGGCGATCCGGCCGCCGATCGAGCCGATCATCACGATGCGGGCGCTGGCGCCCAGCTCCCTGGTCTGGCGCAGGGCCGGGAGCATGGCCTGGGTGACGGCGAGCTGGCCGGTGAGGTTGACCTCGATCTGCCGCCGGAACAGGTCGATCGGGATGTGCTCCAGCGGGGCGGGCAGCGCCACCCCGGCGTTGTTGACCAGGCCGTTCAGCGAGCCCGCGGCGGCGACTCGCTGGCCGGCCGCGGCTATCGAGTCCGCGTCGGTCACGTCCATGCGCAGCACGCTCACCGCGTCACCGTGGTCGCGGCTGAGCGACTCTTCGTCCCGGTCGCTGCGCACCGACGCCCACACGTGCGCGCCGTCGCGCACGAGCAGGTCGACGCACGCCCGGCCGATCCCAGAGGAGGCACCGGTCACCACATACGATCTTGAGCCCATGGTGACAAGTATGGCCGCGGGCAGGCCGGGGTGCGCGGCGGGGCGGGACGCGGCTAGGGGCGGGCGAGGCTGGCGGAGGGCCGGGGCTAGCGGTCGTCGCCCAGGGCGGGCTCGGGCAGGGTGCCGGCGTTGTGCTCGAGCAGCCGCCAGTTTTGGCGGCGCTGCTCGGTCACGGACCAGGCGCAGTTGGCCAGCGGGCCGAGCACCCTGAACAAGTCCTCGGGCAGGCCGAGCAGCAGCGCCAGGCCGAGCCGGATCGCGGCCCCGTGGCTGACCACGACCACGAGGTCACCGGGCGAGGCCGCCTCGGCGATCCGCTCCAGCGCGGCGCACGAACGCTGCGCGACGGCGAGCGACGTCTCGCCCTCGGGTGGCGACCAGGCGGCGTGCTCGGCCGGGTAGCGGGCGCGGATCTCGGGGTCGGTGAGGCCTTCCCAGAGCCCTCCCGAGCGCTCGCGCAGGTCCTTGTCGTAGCTGACCTCGAGCCCGGTGAGCCTGGCTAGGGGCGCCGCGGTGGCGGCGGCCCGGCGCAGGTCGGAGGCGACGATCGCGCTGGGCCGCAGCGCGGCCAGCAGCCTGGCGGCCCGGTCGGCCTGGGCCACGCCTGTCTCGTCCAGGTCGATGTCGGTCTGCCCCTGGAAGCGGTGCTCGGCGTTCCAGATGGTCTGGCCGTGCCGCCACAGCACCAGCTTGATCGTGGGCGGCCGCCGGGATCCCGGGGCGGTCGGCGTGGCGCTCAGCGTGACTCCTGGCCGGCTGGGCCGGTGGCTCCGCCGCCGGGAGTGGCCGCGGGCTCGGGGAGCGGGATCACCGGGCAGTCCTTCCACAGCCGTTCGAGGGCGTAGAAGGCCCGCTCGTCGGAGTGCTGCACGTGGATGACCACGTCGAGGTAGTCCAGGAGCACCCAGCGCCCCTCGCGCTCGCCCTCGCGGCGGACCGGCTTGGCCCCGGCCAGCTTGAGCTTGGCCTCGATCTCGTCCACGATGGCCCGGACCTGACGGTCGTTGGCCGCGGCGCAGAGCAGGAACGCGTCGGTGATGACGAGCTGCTCACTCACGTCATAAGCGATGAGGCCGGTGGCCAGCTTGTCGGCCGCGGCCGACGCGGCGATCTCGATGAGTTCCACGGCTCGTTCGGTTGCTGTCACGTGTGCTGCTCGTCCTGTCGTAGGTGACTTGCCTGCTCTAGGTTCTCATGATTGCGGCCCGACGTGTCGACCCCGGCGTACAGACGGCGCTTGGCGATGTACTGCACGATGCCGTCGGGCACCAAGTACCAGATCGGCTCGCCCTTGGCGACCCGGGCCCGGCACGCGGTGGACGAGATGGTGAGCGCGGGGATCTCGATCAGGCTCACCTTCCCGTCCGGTATGCCGGCCACGGTCAGCCGGTGCCCTGGCCGGGTGCAGCCGACGAAATGGGCCAGGCTGAACAGTTCGGCGGAATCGCGCCAGGACATGATCCTGGCCAGCGCGTCGGCCCCGGTGATGAAGAACAGCTGGTCCCCGGGCCGGCGCCGGGCGCGCAGGTCGCGCAGCGTGTCGATGGTGTAGGTCGGCCCGGGCCGGTCGATGTCCACCCGGCTGACCGAGAACCGCGGGTTGGAGGCGGTGGCGATGACCGTCATCAGGTAGCGGTCCTCGGCGGCCGAGGCGCCCACCTTGTCCTCCGGCTGGCCGGTCGGCACGAACACCACTTCGTCCAGCGTGAACGCGTGCGCGACCTCGCTGGCCGCGACCAGGTGACCGTGGTGGATCGGGTCGAACGTCCCGCCCATCACGCCGATCCGGGCGCCGCCGGTCACGCGCCCGGCCCCGGTGGCGCTAGACCAGGCAGGGGCGGCTGTCCCCCGTCCCAGGTCATGACCCTGACCGCCTTGCCGACCTCGGTCCTCGGCACGGTCCCGGCCGGTAGCACGGCGAGCCGGACTCTTACCCCCAGGGTGTCCTTGAGCCGGCTTTCGATGGCCTCGATGTCCGGCCTGGCGAAGCCGTTCAGTATGAATTCACAGCAAGCAATGAGCCGGGATGGCGCCGAGCGCCGGTCCACCACGAGCAGGTAATCGGGCGCCAGCGTGGACTCGGCCAGCAGGACCCTTTCCACCTCGCTGGGGTAGACGTTCACACCGGAGATCACCAGCATGTCGTCGCGGCGGCCGATCACCTTGCTCATCCGGGTCAGGGTGCGGCCGCACACGCAGGGCTCGCGGTTCAGCGACGCGATGTCGCCGCTGCGGTAGCGCAGCAGCGGCAGGGCCTGCTTGGTGACCGTGCTGAACACCAGCTCGCCCGGGGCGCCGTCGGGCACCGGGTCACCGGTGGCCGGGTCGACCGCCTCGACGATGAAGTGGTCCTCGTTCACGTGCAGGCCGTCGGCGGCTTCGTAACACTCGGCGGCCACCCCGGGGCCGATCACCTCGGACAGGCCGTAGATGTCCAGCGCGCGCAGCCCGAGCAGGTCGCCGATGCGGGCGCGCATCTCGTCGGTCCAGGGCTCGGCGCCGAACAGCCCGGCCTTCAGGCTGCTGCCCGCGGGCCCGCCCTCGGCGCCGGCCAGCGCCTCCCCCAGCCGCAACGCGTAGGACGGGGTGCAGGTGAGGCTGTCGGGGCGCAGGTCGCGGATCAGGGTGACCTGCCGGGAGGTCATGCCGCCGGAGACCGGGACCACGGTCGCGCCCAGTTCGATGGCGCCCTGATGGAGGCCGAGCCCGCCGGTGAACAGTCCGTAGCCGTAGGCGTTGTGCACCAGGCTGGTCGCGGTGGCGCCGGCGCAGCCCAGCGCCCGGGCGCACATCCGGGCCCACAGCCGCAGGTCGTCGCGCGTGTAGGCGACCAGGGTGGGCCGGCCGCCTGTGCCGCTGGAGCCGTGCACCGCGACCACCTGCTCGCGCGGCACGGCCAGCAGGCCGAACGGGTAGGAGTCCCACAGATCCTGCTTGACCGTGACCGGCAGCCGGGGCAGGTCGGCGGTGGTGAGCCCGTCCCCGGAGGCCACACCGGCCTCCTTCAGCCTGCGACCCTGGAGCCCGTCGGCGGCCAGCAGCCGGTCCACCAGCACGCGCAGCCGCTCGTCCTGCAGCCGGGTCCGTTCGGCCCTCGGCATGGTCTCCGCCGCTGGCTCGAAAACCGTGGGGCTTTGCCCACCCGAAACCGTGGGTCTGCCCCCACCGAAAGAGTCGGTCACCTGGACTAGCCTGTCATATATGACCTCCGTGCCGGATCGTTCCCGGGTACGCCTGCCCGGTATCAGCTCCCGCGCCTACGAGCACCCCGCGGACCGTTCGGCCCTCGTCGCGCTGCGTAAGCTCACGGGATTCGACGTGCTGCTGCGCCGCCTGTCCGGGCTGTTCAGCGACCGCGCCCTGCGGCTGATGTTCATGGCCAGCAGTGTGCGGGCCTCCGAGCAGCAGTTCCCGCACATCTACGAGACGCTGCGCGACGGCTCCTACATCCTGGACCTGCCGATCGTGCCCGAGCTTTTCATCTGGCAGAACCCGATGGTCAACGCGATGGCGCTGGGCACCGACAAGCCGTTCATCGTGATCACGACCGGCATGGTGAACCTGTACGACGCCGAGGAACTGCGGTGGGTCGTCGGGCACGAGCTCGGGCACGTGCTGTCCGGGCACACGGTGTACCGGACGATGATGTACCACCTCATCAACCTGGCCCAGCGGATCGCCTGGATGCCGATCGGCTACCTGGGCCTGCGGGCGATCATCTGGGGCCTGGAGGAGTGGTACCGCAAGTCGGAGCTGTCCTGCGACCGGGCTGGGCTGCTGGCCGCCCAGGACGTGGACGCGGCCAGGCGCGCGCTGATGAAGCTGGCCGGTGGCGCCTACATGTCCGAGCTGAGCCCGGACGCCTTCCACCAGCAGGCGCACGAGTACGACGCCGTGCCGGACGTCAGGGACGGGCTGCTCAAGCTGCTGCAACTGCAGGGCAACACGCACCCGTTCGCGGTGGTGCGGTTCGCCGAGCTGGACCGGTGGGCGGACAGCGGTGACTACGCGCGCATCCTGGCCGGCAACTACCCGCGGCGCGAGGACGACGGCACCACCTCGGTCGGCGAGGAGGTCAAGGCGGCGGCCAAGGAATACCAGGAGTCGTGGAACCGTTCCGAGGACCCGTTCATCGGCCTGGTGCGCGGGGTCGCCGGGACGGCGGCCAGCGCGGGCGAAAGGGTCTTCGGCGGGCTCTTTGGCGGTCGCCGCAATGGCGATGATGATTCCTGACCCGGTGCGCCGGGCCGGTTAGCCGGGCCGGTTAATGGAACATAATTCTTAAATCTTTACCGAACGCAGCACCCCGGACAATAGCGGCGTGCGGAATTCGCCGTGCGCCGTTTCCTGCCGGGCGCTGAGGTAGTCGCGTATCCGGCTGAGCTGCCGCTCATGCTCGGCCGGATCCATGACCAGCATCTTGGAATGCGTCGCGGTCAGGGCGAGCAGGGAATCGACCGTATGCATCTGAACGTGCGGGAATTCGGCGCGTTCGTGCGGGCTGAACAGGGCGGCCCCGAGATCGGTGGGCGGCCAGTCGTGCCGGTCGGTCAGCCAGGTGCTCAGCTTCACGCTCGAGTCGCAGACCTCGGTCAGGCCGGCCACCCACGGCTCGGAGTCGTCCTCCATGTTCCACAGCCCGGCCCAGACCCCGCCCGGGGTGAGCACGCGGGCGACCTCGGGGACGGCCAGATCCATGTCGAACCAGTGCGCGGCCTGGCCGCACAGCACCGCGTCCACCGAGGCGTCCGGGAGCGGGATGTGCTCGGCCGTGCCCGGCGTGGCCGTGGTCTGCGGCAGGATCCGGCGCAACTCGGCGAGCATGGCCGGATCCGGTTCCACGGCGGTCACGCTGAGCCGCCCGGCCCAGTCCGGCGTGGCGGCCAGGCGCTCGATGATGCCGGTCAGCTTGCCGGTGCCCGCCCCGACGTCAACGATGTGGACCCGGGCGCGGCCGCGGACCGGGGCCAGGGCCCAGGCCACCGCGGCCGGCGCATAGTCGGGGCGGTACTCGGCGTAGGCCGCCGCCTGGGTCCCGAACGACGAGGCCCGGCGGGCCCGCATGTCGTCCGGTTTGTCCCCCACGTTGTGCCAGTTCCCCGCGC
This sequence comes from Streptosporangiaceae bacterium, assembly GCA_036267135.1. Classification (GTDB taxonomy): domain Bacteria; phylum Actinomycetota; class Actinomycetes; order Streptosporangiales; family Streptosporangiaceae; genus PALSA-505. Next base: position 111,500 of record DATAWQ010000063.1, read on the forward strand.
GATGAGCGTCCCGCGCGCCGGGGCCGTCGCCCTGTTCGTGCCCAGTGGTGTTCACGCGCCACATGCTAGCCGGGCCGCGGCCGGGCGGCCGGTACCCGTAGTCGCTGCCCCAAGTCCCGTACTCGCGGGCAGCGGGCCGCCGCAGGACCGGGCCGACGGTTCGTGCACATGGCCGCTGAGCTGGGAAAATTCACAGTCCCGACAAAGTGGGGCAACACGACAGGTACAGGAATTCCGGAAAGCCGACGATAAGTGTTCGCTGCATACCACAAGGAATCATGAAAGTACGCGGAAGAGGATCTGGCCTGGGGGAGACAGACGTGATGTACCAGCCAACCATCGACGCCACTGCCTTGACCCTGCTCGCCCCGTCCAAGCCCGTCGGAGGGTCGCACGTCGTCGTGCTGGCCCACGCTAAGCCGGGCTCGCAGCGGATGGGCGCCCTGCTGACCGGGCAGCCGTCCCTGGCCTGCACCGCCGGGACGGGCGTTCTGCAGCTCTGTGAGCAGGCCGCCACCACCTGGCGCGGCGCGCAGCGGACCGGGAGCTCGCTGTCCATGCTGGCCGCCTCGTCGGTGCGGGCCCTGACCGGGAGCCTGATCTCGGTGATCAAGTCGCAGGAGGGCCGGCAGCGCTGGTGTGAGCTGTCCACCGCTTCGGCCCGGTCCGCGCGCACGTTCCTGGAGCTCTACCCGCAGACGAAGATCATCTGTCTGCACCGCAACTGCGCGGACGTGGTGCACGCGTCGGCGCCTGGTGACCCGATGGCCGGGGTGGCGTCACATTGGCAGGAGCGCACCGAGTCGCTGCTCGCGCTGGAGCGGGACCACGCCGCCCGGTGTCTGCGGGTACGGTACGAAGACCTCGTGGCCAGCCCGGCGACGGCGGCCGGGATCCTGTCCTTCCTCGGCCTGGACCGTCGGCCAGACCTGGACCGGCCCGACCTGGACTGGCCAGGACCGGCCGAGAGCGGGCCCGAGGTCAGGCACCAGGACGCGGCCCTGCTGGCCGAGCGGATCGGCTCGCCGCTGCTGGAGCGGATCAACCGGCTGCACGCGGAGCTGCACTACCCGTCCATCGGGCGCGCGCCCGCCAGGTACTGAAGCCGGCCTGTCGAGCTGACGGGGCGCCGGGCGCCGGGGCGCCGGCTCAGCCCTCGCCGGTGAGCTTGGCGCGGACGAGGTCCGCGTCCGGGTGGTGCAGGTCCTCCAGGGTCGTCAGGGCCTGGCGCCAGCTCTGCCTGGCCGCGTCCGGCTCACCGGAAGCCTGCTGGGTCTCGGCCAGGTGGGAGAGCGTCTCGGCCTGTGAGTGGCGGTGGCCGATCTCGACGTAGAAGCCGAGCGCGCGCCGGTAACAGGCGATGGCCTCGTCGTACTGGCCCAAGTGGTGGTGGGCGAAGCCGACGCTGTCCCAGGTGGCCGCCTCGGAGTGCTTGTCGCCGATCTGGCGCTGCAGCTCGATCGCCCTGGTGCAGTAGTCCAGGGCCACGGTGTGGTGGCCGGCCATGGCGTTGCACCAGCCGACCGCATTCAGCGCGTTCGCCTCGCCCGCCGAGTGACCGGCCGCGCGGAACCGCTGCAGGCCCTGCTCGGCGTGGTCGATCGCCTCGTCGTAGCGGGCCAGCCGCTCCAGCACGGCGGCCATGTCGATATGGCACCGCGCCTGCCCGAGCGCGTCACCGCAGGCGCCGTACAGGTCCAGCGCCGCGTCCAGATGGGTCATGGTCTCGTCGTAGCGGCCGAGCTGGTTGCAGGCGCGCGCTATCGAGCGCTGTGCGTGCCCCTGGCCCTCGGCGTCGCCGAGCCGGCGGCAGGCGGCCAGCGCGATCTCCTGCGTGTTCAGCCAGTCGTGCCAGTGCCCGCGCCAGTCCAGGAAGTCCGACAGGGTCCAGGCGAGCTGCCAGGTGTGCCGGTCGTGGCCGTTGTTCGCGGCCAGCGACACCGCGGCCAGCATGACCCGGTGCTCGGCCTGGAACCAGGCCAGCGCCTGGTGGTAGTCGGCCAGCGGCTCGGTGTGCACGCCGGGGCGGGGCGGGGCGAGCGTGATCCGCATGCGGTGCGGTTCGAGCAGCAGGGCGGCGGCGAAGCCGGTCTGCAGGTAGTGGTCGAGCGCACGGAGCCTGGCCGCCTCCAGCGCGGCCGCGTCGCTGTCGTCACGGGCCAGTTCGGCCGCGTAGGCGCGCAGCAGGTAGTGGAAGGCGAACCGGCCCGGCGAGAACTCGGTCAGCAGGTGCGCGCCGGTCAGCTCGGTCAGCACCCGGTCGGCCTGGCCCGGGGTCAGCTCGGCCAGGCTGGCCGCGGCCGCCCGGGAGATGTCGGGGCCCGGGTGCGCGCCGAGCAGCCGGAACATCCGCGCGGCCGGCTCGCTGAGCTGCCGGTAGGACCAGGAGAACACGGCCCTGATGCTGGTGTCGGTGTCGCCGCCGTGCAGCGCGTCGAGCACGCCGCCGTCGTCGCGCAGCTCGGCCACCAGCGCGGCCAGCGGCAGGTTGCGGCGGACGGCGGCGCGCGCGGCGATGATCGCCAGCGCCAGCGGCAGCCGCGCGCACAGCCCGGTGAGCGCGGTGACCGCGTCCCGCTCGCCGGCCACCCGTTCCAGGCCGAGCTGGCGTTCCAGCAGTTCGGTGGCCTCGGGCGCGCTGAGCACGTCGAGGGAGATCATCTGGGCCCCGTGCGTGGCGACCAGGCTGGTGAGCTGGTTGCGGCTGGTGATGAGGGTCAGGCAGCCGGGTGCGGCGGTCAGCAGCGGCCGCACCTGGCCGGCGTCGCTCGCGTTGTCCAGCAGGATCAGCATCCGCTTGCCGGCCAGCGTGCTGCGCAACAGCCCCAGCCTGGCCTCGATGGCGGGCGGCACCCGCTCGGCGGCCAGGCCCAGCGCCTCGAGCAGGCTGCGGGCCGCGTCGCCCGGCTCGACCGGCGCGCCGGACGGGTCGAAGCCACGCAGATTCACGTAGAGCTGGCCGTCGGGGAACCGGTCGGCCACGCGGTGCGCCCAGTAGAGCGCCAGCGTGGTCTTGCCCACCCCGGCGGTGCCGCTGATCACCGAGATCACCGCCGCGCCCGGGCTCCCCGGTTTCTGCACGCTAACAGCGCCGCGGGCGCTGGCGAGCTGGTCGAGCAGCTCGGACAGCTCCTTCAGCGGTTCCGCGCGCCCGACGAAATGGCGGGTCGGCGGGGGTAGCTGGCGGGGCACGCCCGCACGCAAACCTCTCGCCTGTCCGCCAAACTCCGCGGCCGGATTGCCCCCAGTCCGGCTCGCGGCCTTGTCCTGGCCGTCTTCCACGACCGTCTCCACCCTGCGCCCTTGGCGCGGCTCCCCGGTGCAGCAATCATGAATACCTGGCCGCCTTTATACGGCCGTCCGATAACGGCTGTCAACAAATTCTGCTATTTAATGACGATTTGCTGCATAACCAACACCGGAACGCATCCTGAGTGAGATTGCATGCGAAGATCCTTCGTATGTCAGCACCTGGTCAGGCCCGATGACGGCGCCCTGGATTCCGGTTCCCGACGGCTCACCGTTCCCCGCGCAGAACCTGCCCTACGGCGTGTTCTCGCGGCCCGGCGGCGGCCCGCCCCAGGTAGGAGCGGCGATCGGCGATCACGTGGTCGACCTGGCGCCGCTGCTCGGTGACGAGACGCTGGCCGCGCCGTCGCTGAACCCGTTCATGGCCCGCGGCCCGCAGGTGTGGCGGGCTACCCGCAGTGAGCTCGCCCGGCTGCTCACCGACCCCGCGCACCGCGCCGAGGTGGAGCCGCACCTGATCCCCCGCGACTCGGTGCGCCTGCACCTGCCGATCGAGGTGGCCGACTACGTCGACTTCTACTCCTCCCAGCAGCACGCGATCAACGTGGGCCGGATCTTCCGCCCGGACTCCCCCACGCTGGCCGCCAACTGGCGGCACCTGCCGGTCGGCTACCACGGCCGGGCCGGCACGGTCGTGGTGTCGGGCACGCCGGTCGTCCGGCCGTGCGGGCAGCGCAAGCTCCCCGGCGACCCGGCTCCGTCCTACGGCCCGTCCCGGCGCCTGGACATCGAGGCCGAGGTGGGTTTCGTGGTCGGCGCCGGCTCCACGCCGGGCACCCCGGTCCCCCCGGACTCCTTCGCCGACCACGTCTTCGGCGTGGTGCTGCTCAACGACTGGTCGGCGCGCGACCTCCAGCAGTGGGAGTACGTGCCGCTCGGCCCGTTCCTGGGCAAGTCGTTCGCGACCTCGATCTCCCCGTGGGTGGTGCCGCTGGACGCGCTCGGGCCGGCCCGCGTCGCGCCGCCCGCCCAGGACCCGCCGCCGCTGGCCTACCTGCGCGGACGCGAGCCCTGGGGCCTCGACCTGGCCATCGAGGTGCGCTGGAACGGCGACCTCGTGGCCACGCCGCCATTCGATCAGATGTACTGGACCCCGGCCCAGCAACTCGCCCACATGACCTCCAACGGCGCGTCGCTGCGCACCGGGGACCTGTTCGGCTCGGGCACCGTGTCCGGGCCCGAGCGCGGCCAGCGGGGGTCGTTCCTGGAGCTGAGCTGGGGCGGCGCCGAGCCGCTGACGCTGTCCGACGGATCGTCGCGCAGCTTCCTCGAGGACGGCGACACGGTGACCCTCCGGGCCAGCGCGCCCGGCGCCGACGGAGTCCGGATCGGCCTCGGTGAGGTGACCGGAACGATCACTCCCGCCAGGCTTTGATCAATACCTTTAATGAACGGTGGCCACCGGGACGACTTGGCCTGGCTGACCCGACTACGGACTAAGGAAGGACGACCAGGTCGTCGCGGTGCACGAGTTCGCGCTCGTAGGCGGAGCCGAGTTCGGCGGCCAGCGCCTGGGTGGTGCGGCCCATCAGCCCGGGTATCTCGGCGGCGTCGTAGTTGACCAGGCCGCGGGCGATCACGCCGCCGTTCTCGTCGCACAGGTCGACCGGGTCGCCCGCCTCGAAGTCACCCTCCACGCCGACCACCCCGGCCGGGAGCAGCGAGGCCCGCTTGGCCACGACCGCCCGCACCGCGCCGCCGTCCAGCCGCAGCCGCCCCCGGCCGACGGCGGCGTGCGCCAGCCAGAGCTGCCGCCCGGCCGGGCGGCGGACGCCCGGCACGAAGTAGGTGCCGACCGGCTCACCGGCCAGTGCGGCCACGACCTGGCCGGCCGCCGCGACCACGGCGGGGATGCCCGCGTCGGCGGCCAGCCGGGCGGATTCGATCTTGGTGACCATGCCGCCGGTGCCGGCCGCGTGCGGCCGGCCCAGCGAGATGCCGTCGGTGTCGGCCGGGCCACGCACCACGTCAATACGGCGGGCCTCCCCGATCCGCCGGGCGCCTGGGCGGCGCGGGTCGCCGTCGTAGAGCCCGTCCACATCGGACAGCAGGACCAGGGCGTCGGCCCTGACCACGTGGGCCACCAGGGCCGCCAGCCGGTCGTTGTCGCCGAACCTGATCTCCTCGGTGGCCACCGTGTCGTTCTCGTTGACCACCGGCAGCACGCCGAGGCCGAGCAGCCGTTCCAGGGTCCGCTGGGCGTTGCGGTAATGCGCCCGGCGCATCAGGTCGTCGGCGGTGAGCAGCACCTGCCCGGTGCACACGCCGTGGGCGGCGAACGCCGACGTGTACCTGGCGATCAGCAGTCCCTGGCCGACGCTCGCGGCGGCCTGCTGGGTGGCCAGGTCGCGAGGCCGCCGGGCCAGTCCGAGCGGGGCCAGCCCGGACGCTATCGCGCCCGAGGAGACCAGCACGAGCTGAGTGCCGCCGGTGGTCTTGGCGGCCAGCGCGCCGGCCAGTGCCGCGATCCGCGCGTCGTCGATCCCGCCGGCCGCGGTGGTGAGCGAGGACGAGCCCACCTTGACCACCAGCCTGCGGGCGGTCGCGATCTGGGCTCGGGATTCGGTGGGCGGGACGCTCATCCCGACAGCCTGCGGTCGGTGCCGCGCGGGCCGAACCGGTACTTGCCGTCGTCCTGCGGGTCGGCCGACATCGTCCCGGCCGGGAGCTCGGGATCCCAGTCGAACACCACGGCGTCGTCGAAGTCGCCGATCAGCACCTCGGCCCCGGCCACCGCGCCCTGCCCGGCCAGCGCCTCCTCCACGCCGAGGCGGGCCAGCCGGTCGGCCAGGTAGCCGACCGCCTCGTCGTTGGAGAAGTCGGTCTGGAGCACCCAGCGGCGCGGCCGCTCGCCCCGGATCAAGAAGCTGTTGTCCCCGGTACGCAGCACCTCGAACCCGGAGTCGTCGGCCGGGGTGGGACGCAGCACCTGACGCGAGGGAACGGCCTCGGGCGCGGCGGCGCGGGCGGTGTGGACTAGGCCGGCCATCGCGAAGGCCAGCTCGCGCAGGCCCTCGTGGGTGGCGGCCGAGACCTGGTAGACGGCCAGTCCCCGCTCGGCGAGCTGCGGGGCGACGAATTCGGCGAGTTCCCTGGCCGCCGGGACGTCGATCTTGTTCAGGGCCACGAGGCGGGGCCGGTCGGTCAGCGACGCACCGGTCGCCTCCTGATAGGCGAGGAGTTCGGCCTCGATGACCTCCAGGTCGGTGATCGGATCGCGGCCAGGCTCCTCGGTGGCGCAGTCCAGCACGTGCACCAGCGCCGAGCAGCGCTCCACGTGGCGCAGGAAGTCCAGGCCGAGCCCGCGGCCCTCGCTCGCGCCGGGGATCAGCCCGGGCACGTCGGCCGCGACGAACTGGGTGTCACCGGCCTCGATCACGCCCAGGTGCGGGATGAGGGTGGTGAACGGGTAGTTGGCGATCTTGGGCCGGGCGGCGGACATCGCGGCGATCAGGGAAGATTTGCCCGCGTTGGGGAATCCGATCAGGCCGACGTCCGCGACGGTCTTGAGTTCGAGCATCAGGTCGCGGTGCTCCCCCGGCTCACCCTTGAGCGCGAAGCCGGGCGCCCGGCGCCGGGGCGAGGCCAGGGCCGCGTTGCCCAGGCCGCCGTGGCCGCCGCGGGCGGCCACGAACCTCGTGCCGGGGCCGACGAGGTCGGCCAGGGTCTCCCCGTCGATGGTCTTGACCACGGTGCCCTCGGGCACCGGCAGGACCAGGTCGCCGCCCTGGGCGCCGCTCCGATCCGACCCCGAGCCCTGTTTGCCGTTCCCGGCCCGGCGCAGCGGCCTGCGGTGGTAGTCGAGCAGAGTAGCGGCGCTGCGGTGGACCTCGAGGATCACGTCGCCGCCGTGGCCGCCGTTCCCGCCGTCGGGGCCGCCAAGCGGCTTGAACTTCTCCCGGTGGATGGAGGCGCAGCCGTTACCCCCGTCGCCCGCCTCGACGCGCAGGTTGGCCTGGTCGGCGAACTCGGCCATGAGCCACCTGCTCCCCTCGGCTTCACTTGGTTACGGCACGCCGGTCCACTTGGTTACGGCACGCCGGACTGGCGAGGTGAGCAGAGGGCCGCGGGTTCGGTCCCGGAGTTCTTACTCTGCCTGTGCCCCGGCCGTCTGTGCCTCGGCCGTCTGTGCCTCGGCCGTGTCGAGAACGTTCACGCAGCGGCGACCGCGCCGACGACCGAACTCGACCTTGCCGGTCACCAGAGCGAACAGCGTGTCGTCCTTACCCCGCCCGACGCCGATGCCGGGATGGAAGTGGGTGCCGCGCTGCCGGACGATGATCTCGCCCGCGTTCACCTGCTGGCCGCCGAACCGCTTCACGCCGAGCCGCTGGGCCGAGGAGTCGCGCCCGTTCCGGCTGGACGACGCACCTTTCTTGTGGGCCATCTCAGCTCTCCTTCGCGCTCTCGGCCTCGGCCGTGGCGGCGCTGCTCTTGCTCGCCGCCGCCTTGGCGGACGCAGCCTTGGTGGCAGCGCTCTTGCTGGCCGTGGCTTTGCTAGCGGTGGCCTTGCTGGCGGTGCTCTTGCTCGCCGAGGTCCGGCCGGCGGGCTTGCCGTCCTTGCTGATGCCAGTGATCTTCACCTGGGTGTAGTGCTGGCGGTGGCCGATGCGGCGCCGGTACCCGGTCTTGTTCTTGAACTTGATCATGCTGATCTTGGGGCCGTTGGCGTCGCCGATGATCTCGGCGGCCACCTCGTAACCGCCCAGTTCCTCCGGGTCGGTCACGATGTTGTCGCCGTCGACAACGAGCACGGCGGGCAGCGTGAGGGTCGAGCCAACCTCACCGGTAAGGCGGTCCACAGTCAGGACGTCGTCTACCGACGCCTTCTCCTGCCTGCCGCCGCAGCGCACGATCACGTACACCGAAAACTCTCTTTCCGTTATGTGCTGACCCGCACCTGCTTAACCGCTGCGATTCCACGCCAACGGATGGGCGTCCCTGCGGCCGGGGTGTTCCCTGCGCGCCCAGAGCACGCCGAGAAAACAGATTACCAGACCCCGGGCCCCGATCAGACGCCCGCGAACCACCGCTAGCCGGAGCGCGATTAACCTTTCGCGGCGCGCGACTAGGCCCGGCTACCCGGCCACCGCCGCTGGATACCATCTGGGCATGGGTCACCGAGACCAATGCGATCGCCGCACGGTCAGCCGCCGGCTCGGGCTGGGATGAACCACGACACGCTGACCAGGCAGTACCTGGACGAGATGGCACGGTGCGGTGTCAGCGCAGCCGAGACGTCCGCCTTGCTGCGTGAGCAGCCGCTGTTCGACGTGCGGTTTCACGACCGTTTTCTGTCCCGGCCTGTGTTCCTCGGCCAGCATGAGCGCAACAGCCTGCACAGTGACATGGAGCACCTGCGCACGACCCTGCTCAGCCTGCCTGAGCGGCTGTTCGGAGGGGACTTGACCGCCTTCGCCCGGGCCGTGGGCGCGAGTGAGGGCCAGGTCAGGGCCGCGGTGCGCGGTCGCGCCGCCCGGGCGAGCGGGCTCGCGCGGGCCGACCTGTACCTGGAGGCAACCGGCTTCAAGCTGCTGGAGATGAACTTCGGCAGCGTGGTGGGCGGCATCGAGAACACCGACTTCTGCCAAGGGCTGCTGGCCCATCCGGCCATCGCCCGGTTCGCTGCCGCACACGGGCTGGGCTTCGCCGACACCATGCGGGCCCAGGTGGAATCGATCTTCGCCGAGACAGGCCTCGCGCCGGGATCGATGCCTGTGATCGCCATCGCGTGCGATGCGGAGCTGTACCAGCCGCTGCGTCCTTACATGCGGGTGCTGGTGCCGCGGTGGGCCGCGCTCGGCCTGGACGCGATCCCGTGTGAGACCGGCGGCCTGCGGGCGGGCCCCGGCGGTCTGTGGGCGGACGGCCGCCGGGTGGACGCGGTGTTCCGCCTGTTCATGATCGAGAACGTGCCCAGCGCGGGACCTTACCCAGCCGATCCCATCCTCGACGCGGCGGCCTGCGCTGAGGTCCCGGTCTACACGTCGCTCGACGGCGATCTGTTCGCGAGCAAGGTCGCGCTGGCCATGCTGTCCGACCACCGCAACCGGCACCTGTTCAGCGCGGCCGAACTGGCCAGCATCGACCGGCTCCTGCCGTGGACCAGGCAGGTGCGGCCCGGACCGGTCACGCTGGAGGACGGCAGCACCGCCGAGCTGATGGACTACGCGGTGGCCCACGCCGCCGACCTGGTGCTCAAGCCGGCCATGCTGCACGGCGGTGAGGGGGTCGTGCCGGGCTGGCAGCAGGGCCTGTCCGAGCGCGACTGGCGCAGCATGCTCGCCACCGCGTCCGGCCGGTCTTACGTGCTGCAGCGCCGGGTCAGGCCGATGCCCGAGCTGATGCCTGGCGAGTCGGGCGAGCTGGAACCCTGGATCGTGACCTGGGGGCAGTTCGCGATCGGTGGCAAGCACGGCGGCATCATGACCCGCGGCGTGCCGGTGCGGAGCGGCCACGATGTGATCAATGTCGGGGCTGGCGCCTCGGGCGGTGCCGGCATGACGGTACAGTCTCAGGCCGGCGGCTGAGCCACGCCCGCCGATTTACACCGAAATCTGGATGTCGTTGGTGAGTGTGAGGCCAACACCAGGGATTTAAGCTGACCATGTGGCCAGGCAGACTGCCGTCTGGCGCCAGGGCGAGCCCTGGCCACTCCGGAAAGGCGTCCTGCCCGACCTGATATGACGGCTTTCCCGGCTATCACGACCGCGTATCCAAATTCATATCGTGGATCGTGGCATTTAGCGCTATTCTGGGGCATTTTCGGAAGTAGATTGTTCTAGCATGGTTACCTATCGCGATCATGTCAGTTGCGAAGTAACATCCGGGATGACGGTGTTGCCGCAACGGAGGGTCGCTATATGCGCAGGGGCGGGATTAGGCGGCGGGCGCACTATTGGTTCGACAATACGATGTCCCAGGGTACGGGGGCACTCATCGGATGGCTGGCACTGTGTGCAGGCTCTTCTGTCCTGGTTATCACTATACTGGCCGAAATAATCGATCCGCGGCAAATCGGCGGTGAGCCACGCGCGGCATTCTGGCCGCAACTATGGGGAAACATTATCGCCACATTCGACCTGCGGCCCGCAGATGTCGAAGGGCATGCACCTTATCTCTTTCTGCGGTTGGTTATGGCCCTCATCTACGTGTTTGTCGCCGGTGCGCTGATCAGCCTGCTGACCACCGGATTCGGACGGCGGATGGAAGAATTGCGGCGCGGCCGCTCCCTGGTGATCGAACAGGATCACACGGTCGTGCTCGGCTGGTCCGACCAAGTTTTCACGATCGTGTCCGAGCTCGTCGAGGCGAACGCCAACCAGCGGCGGGGCTGCGTGGCCATCCTCGCCGACCGGGACAAGGTCGACATGGAACACGACATCCGGGTCAAAGTCGGCCACACCCGTGGCACCCGGGTAGTCTGCCGCAGTGGGTCCCCCCTCGACCTGGACGACCTGGAATTGGTGAATCCGGTCCAGGCACGTTCGATCATCGTGCCCACCCAGCCTGGCACCGACGCGGACGCCCACGTGGTCAAGACGCTGCTCGCCGTGGTTAACAGCTCACAGCGGCGGAACGGCCAGCCGCACCACCTGATCGCCACCGTGCGCGACCAGCGTAATGCGGCCGCCGCCAGGCTGGCTGGCGGCCCCACGGCCCAGGTGATAAGCGCCGACGACGTCGCCGCGCGGCTGGTCGCACAGACGTCCCGGCAGGCCGGGCTGTCCATCGTCTACACCGAACTGCTGGACTTCGCGGGCGATGAACTCTACCTGGCCGCCGAGCCCAGGCTGACCGGCCACACCTTTGGTGACGTGCTGCACAATTACCGCACCTCGACGGTGATCGGGCTGCTGCGTGGCGATGGCCATGTGATCCTCAACCCACCGATGGACACCGAACTGGCGAGCAGCGATCAGCTGATCGCGATCTCGGCGGACGACGACACGGTGATCATGGCGGCGCGCGCCAGCCAACTGCGCGAAGACCTGATCGCGCCGGCGCGCGTCGTGTCCAACCCACCCGAGAAGATCCTCATCCTGGGCTGGAACCGGTGTGCGCAGCGAATACTCAAGCTCCTCGACAAGTACGTGGCGACCGGCTCGGTCATCCACGTGGTGTCCAGCGACCCGGACAGCAAGCACGATGTCGACCAGGTGGCCCCTGGCTGCACGGTGGACATCGAGTTCACCCTCGGCGACACCACCGACGCTGAGGTGCTGGAGATGCTCGGCCTGGACGGATTCGCCCACGTGATCGCGCTATGCGACGAGCGGCTGGACCCGCAGCAGGCTGACTCGCGGACGCTCATCACCCTGCTGCACCTGCGTGACATAGCCGACCGGCTCGGCATCCGCGTGCCGGTGGTCAGCGAGATGGCCGACGACCGCAACCGGGCGCTAGCACCGCTGACCGAGGCCGACGACTTCATCGTCAGCCAGAAGCTGATCAGCCTGTTGATGACCCAGATCTCGGAGAACCGCCACCTGGCCGACATCTTCGCCGATCTGTTCAGCGGGGAGGGTGCAGAGATCTACCTCAAGCCGGCGCAGGACTATGTCGTGTTGGGCCAGCCGGTGGACTTCTACACCGTCACCGAAGCAGCCCAGCGCAGGAGCGAGGTCGCCATCGGGTATCGCCGTCACGCGCTGGCCTCGCATGCCCCGCAGTTCGGCGTGACCGTTAACCCGGACAAGCAACAGATGGTCACGTTCCAGCCGGGTGACCGGGTCGTGGTGCTGTCCGCCGGCTGAGCCCCCGGCCCGCCCGGCCTGGGTAGGCCTGACGGGCTCGGGAGCTTCTAGCCTTCGGCCGCGATCCCGGACGTCGCCGATGATTCCTGGCCGTGAGCAGATTCCTGGCTGCCGTTGGGGCTGGAGCCATCCGTCCCGCCGGAGGACGCACCACCGTCCGCCGAGGCATTGGCGATCACGGCGACGGCCTCGGCCGCATTGCCGTTGCTCCCGGGAGCGGCCGGAGCTGGCGTCTTACGGCGCCGACGGCGGCTGCTCCCGGCTGGTTTTTCCTCGCTCGGGGCGGCGGAACCCTTGGCGTCATCCGTCCCGGAGCGATCGTCCCCGCGGTGCCGCTGCGGAGCAGGGGACGAGTGCTCGGTGGGCTCCAGCGACACGTGCACGCCCCGGCCGTTGCAGCACTCGCAGGTGACGGAGAACGCTTCGAGCAGCCCGGAGCCGACCCGCTTACGGGTCATCTGCACCAGGCCAAGCGAGGTGACCTCGGCCACCTGGTGCTTGGTCCGGTCCCTGGCCAGGCATTCGAGCAGCCGCCGGAGCACGAGGTCCCTGTTGCTCTCCAGCACCATGTCGATGAAGTCGATGACGATGATGCCGCCGATGTCGCGCAGCCGGAGCTGCCGGACGATCTCCTCGGCCGCCTCCAGGTTGTTGCGGGTGACGGTTTCCTCGAGGTTGCCACCCTGACCGGTGAACTTCCCGGTGTTGACGTCGACGACCGACATCGCCTCGGTCTTGTCGATGACCAGAGAACCGCCGCTGGGCAGCCACACCTTGCGATCCAGCGCCTTGGCCAACTGCTCGTCGACGCGGTAGTGGGCGAACACATCGCCGTCGTCCCGCCACCGGCTGAGCCGGTCCATCAGGTGCGGGGCCACGTACTGGACGTAATCATTGACCGTGTCCCAGCCGCCCTCCCCGGCGACGATGAGACGGCTGAAGTCCTCGTTGAAGATGTCCCTGACCACACGGATCGTCAGGTCGGGCTCGCTGTAGAGCAGTTCGGGCGGGCTCGCGGTCTTCGACTTGCGCTCGATGTTCTCCCACTGGGCCGAGAGCCTGGCCACGTCCTGCGCCAGCTCTTCCTCGGCGGCTCCCTCGGCCGCGGTGCGCACGATCACACCGGCGCCCTCCGGCATGACCTGCTTCAGGATCTGCTTGAGCCTGGTGCGCTCGGTGTCGGGCAGCTTGCGGCTGATTCCGGTCATGGACGCGCCGGGAACGTAGACGAGGTACCGGCCGGGAAGGCTCACCTGGCTGGTCAGCCGGGCACCCTTGTGACCCACCGGGTCCTTGGTGACCTGCACGAGCACCGACTGGCCCGACTTGAGCGCGGACTCGATCCGCCGGGTCTGGCCTTCGAGCCCACTGGCGTCGAAGTTGACCTCGCCCGCGTACAGCACCGCGTTGCGGCCCTTGCCGATGTCGACGAACGCCGCCTCCATCGAGGGCAGCACGTTCTGCACCTTGCCCAGGTAGACGTTGCCGACGAAGGACTGGTGGCTGGTCCTGTCCACGTAGTGCTCGACCAGCACCTCGTCTTCGAGCACGGCGATCTGGGTGTGCTCGCCGCGCTGCCTGACCACCATGGCGCGGTCGACCGCTTCCCGCCGGGCCAGGAACTCCGACTCGGTGATGACCGGCGGACGCCGCCGCCCCGAGTCGCGGCCCTCACGCCGGCGCTGCTTCTTGGCCTCCAGCCGGGTCGAGCCCTTGAGCCCTTGCACCTCGTCCCTGGCCTTGGCCGAGCGGGACGACGAACTCCTCGGCTCGCGCACGTGTACGACGGTCTCGGGCGGATCGTCGGGCGCCGGCTGGTCGTTGTCCGCGGAACCGCCGCGCTTGCGCCTGCGCCGCCTGCGGCGGGCGGCGCCGTCACCGGACTCGTCACCGTCCTCGTCGCCGCTGTCGTCGGCTGCTCCACCGCCCCCGGCGGCGTCGGCCGCTGCGCCGTCACCGGCGGGGTGAGCGTCCTCACCCGTGGTCTGGTCCTGACCGGGCTCGTCGCCGCCGTCCCCGGCTTTCTTCGACCGGCTGCGGCCACCCCGGCGGCGCCGACCTCGACCCGCGTCCTCGCCGTCCGCTGCCTGCTCAGCACCGTCCCCGGACGAGGCCGTGGATGTGGATGTGGACGTGGCGTCCGCATCGTCACTGGAGCGCTTGCCCGTGCCAGCAGTACCCGTGCCAGTGGCGCCCGTGCTGGAGGCAGCCGTGCTGGAGGCAGCCGTGCTGGCGGCCGGGAGCGTCGGCGGCGGCTGGAAAATGATCTTGGGGGCCTGGAAGGCCGGCTGGGCGACCGACGCCGGCACCTCAGGCGCGCTGAACCCAGCCTGGGCCGGGGCCGCGGCCGCGCTGAACGCCTCGGCCGGCGGCGCCGGAGCGCTGAAGCCGACGCTGACTACCGGAGCCGGGGCCACCGGGGCCGGGGCCACCGGGGCGTCGGCGACCGGAGCGACCAGGGCTGAGGCAACCGGTGCCGGGACGTCCGGGGGCGGGACGTTCTCGGCTGGCGGTCCGGCGGGTCTGGTGGCCCGGGCCCGCCGGGTTCTGGTGACCTTGACGGCAGGCTTGTCCTTGGCCACCGCGGCCGGTGCCTGGTCTAGACCGTCAGCGGCGCTTCCTGTGCTCCGCTCGTCATCTTGTTTTTCTCCGTTGTTGTTCGGCTCGTTTTCGAGCATTCGGGCAATCTCCCGTCAGGTTCCCGGGCGCGCGGACCTTGGTGCTGGCCCGGGGGACGACCCCCGGACCCCCGCCAGGGCCCATGGCGCCACACGGGAAACTCGTCGTGCGCGCGCAGCAAGGCGATGCCGGCCAACTGGCGGCTGTCGCGTCCAGGCGCGTGAACTGTTCCTGTCTTCATGCCTCGCACCCCGGTCCGAGCGGGTCAGCGCCGTTCGGGTCAGCGCCGTTCGGGTCTGTCCCCAACGGTGCTGTCTCCAACGGCCCCGGCTCAAGCGAGCACTGCGCCAGCCGGGTAATGACCGGCGGCGCCGAAGGCGCGAGTCCGGCCACGCCGTTCTGTGCCGCCTTGGAACGGGCAGCCACAGAATTGAGCGCGACCAGAATGTCGTCGGGTCGCACGGCAGGTGTAACATGCCGAACAACCATTCGAAGTATCTCACATTCCCCCGGCGCCGCCTCGTCGGCGCGCCGGTCAAGTTGCATGCTGACCACGGCGGCGCGGGCGTCCATCCGCCGGGGGCCCTTCTTCGTAAGCCGCTCGACCTCCACCCGGCTGGCGGCGAGAAACTCACTCAACGCTGCCTCCGCCGCGGCGCGGGGCACGCCGGGTAGCGTCACCTGCCAATGCGACGCCTCCAGGCGCGCAAAAGGTGGCTCACTGTCCCGCTCCGTAACATCAACCACATCTATCCCGTCCGGAAGGGCGGCATCCAGCCGGGCCCGCACATCTTCCGGCCTGCACGGGCTGGTGAACGTCAGCTCCAGGTACTCGGCCTCGCTAGCCACCCCGGTCGCGGCCGCACCCGCATAAGAAATCTTCGGGTGTGGCGTGAAGCCAGCGGAGTAGGCGATCGGCAATCCTGCCTTTCGCACCCCGCGCTCCACAGCACGCGCGATGTCCCGGTGGCTGGCGAAACGCATCCGGCCATGTTTAGCGTACCTGACCCGGAGATGCTGCGGCGATTCAGCCACGATCGGCCTGCGGTGTGCCAGCCTGCACGGGCGCGGTCGTGACCAGCGGCAGTAGCGGCCGCCCGCCGGGCACGCCCATGGGCGCGGTCTGGATCTCCGTGCCCATCGCCGGGCAGACGCCGCACTCATAGCACGGCGTCCAGCGGCAGTCCTCGACCTCGGCCACGCCGTCGGGTGCCACCGCGTCCTGCCAGTCCTGCCACAGCCAGTCACGATCGAGGCCGGAGTCCAGGTGATCCCAGGGCAGGATCTCGTCGTAGCCGCGCTCCCTGGTCGTGTACCAGTCCAGGTCCACCGGGGTATCGGCCAGCGCGCGGACCGCCGCCTGCTGCCATCGCTCGAAGTCGAAGTGCTCGCTCCACCCGTCGAACCGGCCGCCGTCCTCCCACACGGCCCTGATCACCCCGGCCACCCGGCGGTCCCCGCGGGACAGCAGGCCCTCCACGATGGAGGGCTTGCCGTCGTGATACCTGAAGCCGATGGCCCGGCCGTAGCCGGGATCCGAGCGCAGCGCGCCACCCAGAGCCCGCAGCCGGGCATCGACCGTCTCCGCGGAGCACTGCGCGGCCCACTGGAACGGCGTGTGCGGCTTGGGCACGAAGCCGCCGATCGACACCGTGGCCCTGATGTCACGCCGCCCCGCGCTCTCGCGCCCGGTCTTGATCACACGGCGGGCCAGGTCGGCGATGGCCAGCACGTCCTCGTCGGTCTCGGTCGGCAGACCGCACATGAAGTAGAGCTTCACCTGCCGCCAGCCAGAGGCGTACGCGGTGGCGACGGTGCGGATCAGGTCCTCCTCGGTGACCATCTTGTTGATCACCTTGCGAATGCGATCCGAGCCGCCCTCGGGTGCGAAGGTGAGCCCGGAACGGCGCCCGCCGCGGGTGAGCTCTTCGGCCAGCGTCACGTTGAACGAATCCACCCGGGTGGACGGCAACGACAAGCCGGTCTTCGTGCCCTCGTACTGGTCGGCCAGGCTGCGGGCCACCTCATGGATCTCGCTGTGGTCGGAGCTGGACAGCGACAGCAGCCCCACCTCGCTGAACCCGGTCGCCGCCAGGCCGGTCTCGACCATGTCGGAGATCGTGGCCTGGCTGCGTTCGCGGACCGGCCGGGTGATCATGCCTGCCTGGCAGAACCGGCAGCCCCTGGTGCAACCTCGGAAAATCTCTACGCTGAACCGCTCGTGCACGGTCTCGGCCACCGGGACCAGCGGCTTGCTCGGGTAGGGCCAGTCGTCCAGGTCCATCAGCGTGTGCTTGGCCACCACGGCAGGCACCCCGGGGCGGTTCGGCTTGACGCTGCCGATCCGGCCGTCGGGCAGGTAGGTCACGTCGTAGAACTTCGGCACGTAGACCGAACCCTTTGCCGCGAGCCGGAGCAGCAGGCCGTCCCGGCCGCCCGGGCGTCCGGCCGCCTTCCACTCGCGCACCAGCGACGTGATCGTGAGCACGGCCTGCTCACCGTCGCCGAGCACCGCCCCGTCGATGAACTCGGCCACCGGCTCGGGGTTGAACGCGGCGTGCCCGCCCGCCAGCACCACCGGGTGGTCCCCGGTCCGGTCCGCGGCCGTCAGCGGGAGCCCGGCCAGGTCCAGCGCGGTCAGCAGGTTGGTGTACCCCAGTTCGGTGGCGAAGCTGACGCCGAGCAGGTCGAAGGCGCTTACCGGACGATGCCCGTCCACGGTGAACTGGGGGATACCGTGCTCGCGCATCAGCGCCTCGAGGTCAGGCCAGACGCTGTAGGTGCGTTCGGCCAGCACGCCGTCGCACCCGTTCAGCACCTCGTAGAGAATCTGGAGGCCCTGGTTGGGCAGGCCAACCTCGTAAGCATCTGGGTACATCAACGCCCAGCGCACCTGTGCAGATTCCCACGGCTTGGTCACCGAGTTCATCTCGCCGCCGATGTACTGAACCGGTTTGCGCACCCGTGGGAGCAGCGGCTCCAGCAACGGGTAGACCGATTCCACAGACATGACCTCCACACTATCTGGGGGTGAGAGAGCAGGGACCAGGGCGGTACTGACCAGCAGCCCGGACGGCTATTTGATCATCGGCGTGGGGCCGAGCGCGCCGAAGGCCGCGGACAGCCCGGTGCGCTTGCGGTGCACCGACTGCAGGATGCCGATCGCGATCATGTCGGCGAACGCGGCCGAGCCTCCGTAGGAGATGAACGGCAGCGGCAGGCCGGTGATCGGCATGATGCCGATCGTCATCCCGATGTTCACGAAGGTCTGGAAGGCGAACCAGATCGCGATCCCGGCGGCGACCAGCGTGCCGAACTGATCGTCGGCCCTGGCCGCGATCCGCAGCGCCCGCGCGACCACCACAGCGAGCAGCGCGATGATCGCGATGCAGCCAACGAAGCCGAGTTCCTCACCGGCCACGGTGAAGATGAAGTCGGTGGACTGGGACGGGACGTAGCCACCGGCGATCAGCGAGCCGTGGAACAGCCCGTGCCCGTGCAGGCCGCCCGAGCCCACCGCGATCTTGGCCTGCTGGGCGTTATAGCCGGCCCCGGCCAGATCCGCGTTCGGGTTGGTGAAGGAGGTGAACCGCTGCAACTGGTACGACTTCAGCACGTGCAGCTTGACGGCCAGCCAGGCGGCGCCCGCGCCGAGCGCGGCGACGATGGCGAGCCAGTGCAGCCGCAGCCCGGACATGACGATCATGCCGATCAGCACGGCCAGCAGCACCAGCGCGACCCCGAGCGCCGGTTCCTTCACCACCAGCAGGGCCAGCGGCACGGCGCACACGACGGTGAGCCCGATCTCGCGCAGCCGGGGCCGCTTCCCGCCGTCGCCGAGCCGGCTGAGCACCATGGCGCAGATCAGCACCATGCCGAGCTTGGCGAACTCGGACGGCTCGATCTGGAAGCCGCCCGGCAGGTTGATCCAGGCGTGGGCGCCGTTGACCACGCTGCCCAGCGGGCTGAGCACCGCGAGCAGGCCGAGCAGCGTGACACCGTAGACGATCGGCGTGTAGCTGCGGATCCGGCGGATGTCCATCATCGCGACGCCCACCATCAGCACCAGCCCGATGCCGAACCAGAGCACGTCCTTGTACAGGTAGGCGCGCGGGTTGGCCCCGATCTGGGTCTGCTGCGGTTTGGTGGCCGACCAGACCAGCAGCGTGCCGAGCACGCACAGCGCGATCACGGCCGCGATGAGCAGCCAGTCGACGTGCCGCAGGAAGGACTGCCTGCCGAACGTCCGCGACAGCAGCGAGCGCCGGGCGCCCACGCCACCGGGCCGCAGCGCCGGAAGGCCCTTCGACCTGGGCGCGAGCCGGTACGTCTCCCGCAGGCTCATGACTTGCCCCCGCTGTGGCTCGCGGGCGGTTTGATCGAGCCGGACGCGGTGATGGTGGGCAGCGAGCTGGGCGTCCGGCCGTTCGGGAGCGCCGCCTTCTGCCCTTCGAGTCCGTAGATGGAGTCCCAGATCTTGCGGACCGCCGGAGCGGAGGTGTCGGCGCCGTACCCAGCCCCGGGAATCATCACCACGACCACGTACTTCGGATGGACACACGGCGCGAACGAGGCGAATACCGAGGTGGCCAGCTTGCCGTAGATCTGGGCGGTTCCCGTCTTGCCCGCCACGCACACCTTGTTCAGCGGGAATCCGCCGAACGCGCCGGCCGCGGTGCCCCCGGTGACCACACCACGCAGCGCACTCCTCATGTAGGCCAGGGTGGAGTGGGCGACCGGCAGGTGGCGGATCACCGGTGGGTTGATCCGCTTGACGACCTTGCCTTCCGGGCTGATGAGCGCCTCACCGACGCGCGGGCTGTACAGCGTGCCGCCGTTGGCCAGGGCCGCGTACGCGTTGGCCAGCTGCAGCGGCGTGACCGTGACGTAACCCTGGCCGATGGCGGCGATGGCGGCCTGCCCCGGTTCCCACACCCAGCCGGACCGGCAGTCCTGATACTCGATCTGCTGCACGTACGACCCGTACTGCTTGCCGTACTTGCACCAGTCCTGGCCGGTGTGCGCGTTGTCCTTCCAGTAGTAGTAGAGCCACTGCCTGGTCGGGACCGCGCCGGTGCTCTGCTCGGGCAGGTCGACGCCGGTGTCCTGGCCGAAGCCCCACTTCATCTCCATCTTCACCATCGGCTGGATGGGGGCCTTGGGGCTGCGGCGCGCGTTGACAGCCGGATGGTCTTTCAGCCACATGTCGTAGCCGAGCTGGTAGTAGACGGTGTCGCAGGACTGCACCAGGGCCTCGGAGAACGACATCGCGCCCTCGTTCGGGTTGCCGTCGTTGATGAACTTGTGGCCACCGATGTTGACGGACGCCGGGCAGTTGTACTGGCCGTAGAGGCTGTATCCCTGCTGTACCGCGGCCGCGGTGGTGGTGACCTTGAAGG
Organism: Streptosporangiaceae bacterium; assembly: GCA_036267135.1. GTDB lineage: Bacteria > Actinomycetota > Actinomycetes > Streptosporangiales > Streptosporangiaceae > PALSA-505. The sequence continues at coordinate 131,583 of DATAWQ010000063.1, forward strand.
TCGACCCGGGTGCGTACTGACCCTGGGTGGCCCGGTTAAGTATCGGCTCGCCGTGGCTGCTCCCGAACAGGCCGTTGAACTCCTGCTGGGATATCCCACCGGTCCACACGCTCGGGTTGTAGTTCGGGTAGCTGGCCATCGCGACCACCCGGCCGGTGGTGGTCAGCACTACCGCGGCGCCGGACTTGGCCCCGTTGTCGCCCTGGCTGCGGGCCTTGTGGATCGCACCGGTCAGTATGTTCTGCAGATCCGTCTGGAGCGGGGCGTTGATGCTGGTCACCAGGTCGTCGCCGGACTTGGGGTCGGTCTGGCTGACCGTCCCGGTGACCACGCCGTCGGCGTTGACCGCGACCTTCTGGATGCCGGGCGTGCCGCGCAACTGGGCGTCGTACTCCTGCTCGAGCCCGGCCTGGCCGACCAGGTCCACGCCGGAGAAACCGGTGACGGTCAGGTGCCGCTGCTTGACCTCCTGCGGGGTGATCGGCTGCAGATAGCCGAGCACCTGGGCCGGATTCGCATGGTCCGGCTTCGGATAGGTCACTATCGGCTGCACCTGCGCGGTGACGTCCGGGTACTGCGCCGGGCTTTCCATGATCTGCAGCGCGATCCGGTCGGAGACGTTCTGGGCGACGGGCACCGGCTGATAGGGCGAGCCCGCCCAGCACGGCGGCTTGACGCCCTTGGTGCAAAGCCGGACCTTCTCGCTGATCAGCCTGGGGCTCATGTGCAGCAGCTTGGCCACCCGGCTCAGCACCGCGGTGTACCCGGGCCGCTGGACCAGCCGGGCGATGTTCACCGAGACCACCAGCGCGGTCGTGTTGTCCACCATGGGCTGGCCGGTGTCGTCGAGGATCTCACCGCGCACCGAAGGGACGACCACCGACTGGGTCATGTCCTGGGCGGCCAGGGTGGAGTAACTGCGGGTGTTCAGCACCTGCACGTCCCACAGCCGCACGCCCAGCGAGATGATCAGCGCCGCCACCACCAGGTGCAGCACCCAGAGGCGACGTCGCGAAGCCGGGATCATCGGTACCCTCCGTTCCGCTTGCTGCCGATGCGCCAGGTCGACGAGCGCCCGCGGCGCACCCGGCCCATGACGCCCCGGCGGCGCAGCGGGTTGCCGCCGCGCCTGGTGACCAGGCGCAGCGCCCGCGACCGCCGCGGGCCGCTGAAGGCGCCCCGGCGGGGCGACCCGACACCGAACGTGCCCTTGGTCGAGGATCCCCCGCTGAACGCGCCACGCCGCGGTGAGCCGGTGGCGGGCATGCGCTTGCGCTGCGGCGGTGCGGTGAACGTGCCCCGGCGCGGGGCCGCCGCGCTGGCCGCTGCCTTCCGCCGCGTGTTCGTGCTGAACGATCCCCGGCGCAACGCGCTGCCGCCGAGTCCGCTTCCGCCCGCGCCGCGAAATCCCCAGGCCGGGCGGCTGCCAAACCTGGCGATGGCACTAAATGAACGGCTGCGCCTGGTAAACAGCCGCGGCGAACCGCCCGTCCCAGGCACGACCCTGCCCGCGCCGGACAAGCCGGCCAGGAACCCGCCGCCCAGCAGCCGGCCGCCCACTATCCCGTCACCCCGGCGGCTGGCGCCGAAGCGCAGCCTGGCCACGCCCCGGCCCCCGCTGGCGCCCTGCGCACTGGCGGCGCGGCCGGTCAGTGGCCCGCTTCGCTTGCCGCCCAGGTGGAGATTGACCGAGGTGGGGCGGCTGCGGGCCAGTTCGGCGCTGGCCGCGAGCCACCCGCCACCACCGATCCAGCCGTCACGCTGCCTGGCCGCGGCGACCCGAAGCCTGGGTGTGCGCCCGGGTGGCAGGTTCTGCGGGCCGGGGGCGACGAGCGGGCCGGCGGTCTGCAAGCCTTCGGCGGGTGCGCCCGCCAGCCGGGCGGCCAGGCGGCTGGCCAGCGCGACGGCGTACAGCACGAACGGGCTCAGCAGCACGTCGTACAGCACGGTCGCGGGCAGCACGTGGCGCACGGCCGGCCCGGTGACGTCGGCATCGCCGAGCAGGATGCCCAGGCCGGCGTAGAGCGCGGCGCCGGCCGCCGCCCCGGCGGCCGAGGCCGCGAGCGGCAGCAGCACCGTGCTCTCCAGGTCGGCGGCGATCCGGCCGCAGAAGTAACCGACCAGGCAGAACACCAGCGCATAGACCCCGATGAGATGGTCGGCCGGCGGCGCGATGTCCAGGGCCAGCCCGGCTAGGAAGCCGGTGACCATCCCGGACATGGGGCCGCTGCTGAGAGCTAGCGCGACGACCACGAGCAGCACCAGGTCGGGGGCCACGTCCCCGGGCAGCGGGAGCCGGTCCAGCACGGTGAGCTGGACGACGATGGCCGCCAGCACGAGCAGGACGGACAGCAGCAGGCGGCGCACGTCAGCCACCCGTGCTGGGCGTCGGCAGGTAACTGCCCGCTGAGGACGTCGGCTTGGCCGGCACCGTGACCGTGACGGTGGGTGTCGGCTTGGGGCGCGCCGACGCGGGCAGCACCGAGTCCCTCGGGTTGACCCGCGGTGCGGCCACCACCACGCCGACCACGCCGAGCGAGCTGAAGTCCACGTAGGGACGGACCAGGGCCATCGTGGTCAGCGAGTTCGGCGAGCCTTCCAGCTTGACGATCGTCCCGACCGGGACCCCGGGCACGTACGGGCTGTCGTGCACCGAGGCGAGCGTGACCAGCGGCTCGCCGAGCCGGACACCGGAGTTGGCCTGCAGCAAGGTAAGCCGAAGGTCGTAGGGGCCCGACAGCCCCTTGCCCAGCCCAGTCACCTCGCCGTCAACCCCGTTCCCCGCCATCTGGACACCCACCACCGACGACTGGTCGGTGGTGAGCAGCACGGTGCACGTGCTGCTCGCCACGCTGACCACGTGGCCGACCAGGCCGTCGCCGTTCAGCACGGTCTGGTCGGGCTTGATGCCGTCCATGCTGCCGGCGTCGAGGGTGACCGTGTTCTCGTAGTTGGTGGACGCCGCGACCACGCTCGCGGCCACGACCCGGTAGCCACCGCGGCCTGCGAGCTGCAGCAACCGCTCGAGCTGCTGGTAGTCGGCCTTGTTCAACTGCGCCTGGCTGAGCTCGGCGCGCAACCGCGCGTTCTGCGCTTGCAGCTCAGAGATTTTCGAGCCGGCCGACGGCGCGCCCTTGACCCCGTCCACGAGCTGGCCAGCGGGCCGGGTGACGTATCCGGCGATGCTCTCGACCGGGCCGAACACGGTGCCGCCGAAGCTGTTAAGCCCGCGCAACGGCCCGGCGTTGGAGTCCCGGTAGTCCACGGTGATCAGCGCGATGGCCACGATCAGGAGCACACCCAGAACCAGGCGGGTCCGCCGGCTGTCGTGCACACGATCTCCTCGTACCTATGTTCGCGACACCTGCCTGGGCCGCCGCCGCCGGTGGGCCGGGTCGCCGGCCCCGGCGGATTAGCGTCTGGATTCGGGCACGAGCACCTGGCGCAGCGTGTCGAAGTCCTCGACGCACTTGCCGGTACCCAGGACGACAGAGTCAAGGGGGTTGTCCGCGACGTGGACGGGCATGCCTGTCTCCTCGCGGATCCGCTCGTCCAGCCCGCGCAGCAGGGCACCGCCGCCGGTCAGCGCGATCCCCCGGTCCATGACGTCGCCGGCCAGCTCGGGCGGGCACTTGTCCAGGGTGGTCTTGACCGCATCGACGATCAGGTTGACCGGCTCCTCGATCGCCCGCCTGATCTCCTCCGCCGAGATCACGATCGTCTTGGGCAGACCGCTGACCAGGTCACGGCCGCGGATCTCCGCATGTGGCTCGTCGGCGGTCGGGTAGGCCGAGCCGAGCGCCATCTTGATCTCTTCGGAGGTTCGCTCGCCCAGCATGAGCGAGTACTCCTTCTTGCCGAACGTGATGATCGCCTGGTCGAGCTCGTCGCCGCCGATCCTGATCGACTGCGAGGTCACGATGCCACCCAGCGAGATCACCGCCACCTCGGTGGTGCCGCCGCCGATGTCCACCACCATGTTGCCGGTCGGCTCGTTGATCGGCAGGCCCGCCCCGATCGCCGCGGCCATGGGCTCCTCGATGATGTAGACCCGGCGGGCGCCGGCCTGGTGGCCGGCCTCCTTGACCGCGCTCTGCTCCACCCCGGTGATACCGCTGGGCACGGCGACCACGACCCTGGGCTTGGCCATGTGCCTGCGTCTGTGCACCTTCTGGATGAAGTAACGGAGCATCCGCTCGGTGACGTCGAAGTCGGCGATCACCCCGTCCTTGAGCGGTCTGATGGCCACGATGTTGCCGGGAGTCCGGCCGATCATTCGTTTGGCTTCGACACCGACCGCGACGATCTGGCCGTTGTTCGTGTTGAGCGCGACTACCGAGGGCTCGTTGAGCACGATCCCGCGTCCGCGGACGTAAACCAGGGTGTTCGCGGTGCCGAGATCGACCGCCATGTCACGGCCGAGAAACGCAAGCGCGTTGCTCATGGGGAACGGAACCTTCCGATACGGTCCTGCGGGTTGTCTGTGCTCAGGTGCCGCGATCGGCAACCCGGAGGCTGAGGCGCGGCCACGTGCCGTTCATCGGCTGCCGTCAGGCCGGTTAAGCGAACTCAGGGAAAAAGATCTTCATTTCCCTTTCCGCCGATTCCGGCGAGTCCGAGCCATGCACGACGTTCTCCTTAACCAGCAACGCATGATCCCCACGGATCGTGCCCGGCGGCGCGACCAGGGGATTGGTCGGTCCGGCCAGTGACCGGAATGCCTCAATTGCCCCATACCCCTCGGCAATCAGGGCGATCAGCGGACCGGACGTGATGAACTCGATGAGCGGGTCGAAGAAGGGTTTGCCCTCATGCTCCCCGTAGTGCAGCATCGCGGTGTCGCGATCGAGCGTGCGCATATCCAGAGCCACGATCCGCAGTCCCCGGGCCTCGAGTCTGGTTATTACGTTCCCGATGAGTCCCCGGCGTACACCATCGGGTTTTATCAGTACCAGGGTGCGGTCAGGCAACTATGCTCCTCATGATCAACAGCGGCCGGGATGTGGCGTGCGCCGGCGGGAATTTTGATCCAGCGCGGTGCAAAGCTTACCCGCGTGACGCCACCTCTTCTGGCCCGCGGCGCGCCCGGCCGATGAGGAAAACTCCGGCTGCCGCCACCACCGCGCCCGCCGCGGCGGCCACGTCCCACCAGTTTGCGGCCCTGGTCAGGGCCTGCGCAACGGCGCGGCTGCCGAGCTGAGCCTGGATCGACGACGACGCCAGCGCGCCCACCATGCGGATCTGGATCGCCCCGGCCAGCAGATAGCCGGTCAGTGCGCCCGCCAGGGACAGGGACACGCCGGACATGGCGCCCGCCGGGGTGGCCTCGGCCACCGCCGCGCTGAGGGCCAGCGTCAGGCCGCCGGCGATCAGCGCGTAGGCGACGGCCAGTTCGTGCTGCCCGCCCGCGGGACCGGCCACGTGCGCGATGGCCAGGCCGGCCGCGGCGCAGATCAGGCCGACGATCACACAGGCCAGGGGGCCGCGGCCACCATTGCTCCTAGTCTCCTTCGTGCTCTTGTGCCGGGCGGCGTGGGCTCCGGCCCGGCTGGTGCGGCCATCGCCTTGCTGCCGGGCGGCATGCCGGCCGGTCAGCCAGGCCACGGCGGTCCCCAGCAGGCATCCGGCCACGGCGGCGGCCAGCGGGAGCCAGAGCGACCTGAGGGCCGGATCCGGTCCTCCGGCCAGCGGGCGTAGCGTGGCGATCTGCCCCAGCGTGGGGCCGAGTGCGAACCCCGCGCACGCGGCGATCAGCGGAAAACAGAGCCGGCGGCGGCGGGCGCGCCTGCCGTCGGGTGTCTCCGCGGCCAAACGAGCACCGCCGGTCACCGGGTCCGACGAGGTCACCATGGCCAGGGCGGCCAGCACGACCACGGCGACGCCAGCGGCCACGGCCACGGAACGGCTGTTCTGGTTGGACACGCCCACGTCCAGGGCGCCGAGCCCGAGCACGGGCACGGCCAGCAACGCGAGCTGTGACCGCTCGGCCGGGGTGACCGCCGAGCGGGTCTGCCGGCCAGCCCCGCCGGCCAGCGCGACGTAGAGCGCGGTCGCCGCCAGCCCGACGGCGGTCAGCCAGGGGAAGGGCTGGAGAGCGGCCCGCCAGTCGCCGCCCGCGAGCCGGTCCCGCATCACCGGTACCACGCCGAACAAGCTGATCACCATCACCACGACCCACCAGCGGGCCAGCAGCCTGCACCACCGGGGCGGCCGCTCCCAGGCCAGGGCGAGCGTGGCGGGCAGCGCGAACCCGGCGCCGAGGCCGTGCAGCGCGCGATCGGCGCCAATGGTCAGGGCGGAGTGCACCGAATCGGCCAGCAGGTCCGCGGCGCCGATCGCGAGCAACCCGGCGAGGAGGACCGGCCAGGCCCGCCGCCGCCGGGCCAGCACGGCGGCCACCGGGGCCACACAGGCCATCACGGGCAGGGCCAGACCGGAGGCCCGGACCAGGCCGACCACGCTGCCGTGGCCGGCCATCCGGGCGAGGGCCGAGGCGGGAAGCTCGGTCGCGAGCAAGTTGGGCAACTGCAGCAGGGCCAGCGGAACCACGGCCGCCACGATCAGCACAGCCACCCCCGCGGCCAGCGGGCCACCGCGCGCGGCGCCCTCCGCAGGCGCGACCACCGGCTTGCTGGTGCTGATGGGATTGGTGGGAGTGGTGGTGCGAGCGGGAGTGGAGGTAGAAGTCGAGGAAGAGGAAGAGGAAGAGACGCGAGTGGTTTCGGCGGAGGCGCGTGCGGGGGCGCTGATGGTCGAGTGACCCACTGGCCCGGCAGAGGGTGCGGGTGCGGAAGAGGTGGCCGAGGTAGCCGAGGAGGCAGGGGCGGAAGAGGCGGCTGGGGAGGCCGAGGGGGCGGAAGAGGCGGGCGCGGCGTTGGACGCGGCGAGGTCAGGAGGGGCCGAGGCGGCCGCGCGACTGGAGGCGGATGTGGTGGTAGGGGCGGGACCGGAGTTCCGGGTGAGAGCGGGGTCACGGGTGAGAGCGGGGGCGGGGGCGCGGGTGGTTCGGCCGTTCGCGGGCTGGCCGTGCGCGGGCGCGGTCGGGGCGTGAGCGGTCGGTGGGGGCTGGCCGTGCGCGGGGGCGGTTGCGGCGGGCTGGCCGTTCGCGTGGGCAGTGGGTGCGGGCAGGACGTTCGCGGACTGGCCGTTCGTGGGCTGTGTCGGCACCTGCCGGGCTGGCGTCCAATGGCGGGTGGGAGTTGCGGGCGGGGATGCCTTGGCCAAGGGGAAGCTGGGGAGCGGAAGAGAGCCGGAGGTGTACGCCCGATCGGGGGGCGGAGGCCCGGCGGGCCGCCATGGCGCGGGCGACGCAGACCTGGGCCCGGACGCAGGCGAGGACGGCCGACCGAGGGGTGACGGTGTGGGCCGCGACGGCGCGGACGATGCGGGCCGGGGCACGGAGGGAGAGGGGATCGCCTGGCCGGGGGGTGGGGGTGTGGGGCGCGGTGCGCTGGGAGACGCGGGTCTGGGCGCGGGGGCGGGCCTGGGCCTGGGCGCGGGCTGGGGGGCGGGCCTGGGCGCGGGGGTGGTGGGGGCGGGACTGGTTCCTGGTGTCGACCAGTTGCCGATGCTGAGCGGGCGGGGGGCCCGGGCCGGGGGGACGGCGAGTCCGGCGGACTGACCTGGGGGGATGTCCGGTTTAGAGGCGTTGGCCCGGATATCGGGAGACGTATCCGAAGTGCCGGAACTATCACGTTCAGTATCCAAGCGCTTACGGATAGTGTCTGCTTTGGCGTGTGCGCCATCCTTGGCCTGGGGGCGGCCGATCACAAGGTGTTCTCCTCTGATTACTCAGGGCAATACAGGCAGACTAACGCGGTTGAGCACGCTCCGCACTGCGCCCGAGACAGATCGCTATCGTCCAGAGGACGGCGAAGATGACGCCAAGCCCGTACATGGCGGACACAACGGCGCCAGAGGCGATCATCAAAATCTGCAAAATGCTTCCTGCGATGAGCGCGATCTTGAACCCGGACAGGCCGAGGGTGCGCATCGACACCGCCACGGCGATCACTACCGCGGCTCCAGCCAGCGCGCCGCCGGTCGGGCCGGCCGCGCCGGGGGTCATGTGGTCGACCTTGATGGCGACCGGAATGGCCAGGGCGATCACGATCGCCTCGAAGATCAGCACGGTCGTGCAGAGCCGCCTCATGCCGGATCGGACTCCTCCGGATCGAAGTCCCCCATCTCGGGCTCCTCAACCTCGAAGTTGTTTGCCTCGAAGTTGTCTGCCTCAAGCTCGGCTGGACGGGGCTCGACGCGCCTGGCCGGGCGGGGCTTGGGAGACAACAGAGCCTTGGCGTCACCGGCGGTGATCACCGAGCCGGTGATCAGCACGCCGGTGGACCCGGGCACCACCCGTCCGGTGGTGGCGTCATCATCGCTGACCTCGTCCGCGAGCGTCACCGCGATCTCGATCGCCTCGTCGAGCCGTCCAGCCGTGTACACCCGGTCGGGGCCGAAGACCGACTCGGCCAGCTCGGCGAGCTTGGCCACCTCCATCGACCGGGCCGACGAGTTCTGGGTCACCACCAGGCTGTCGGCGAACGGCTCGAGGTGGTCGAGTATCCCCGGCACATCCTTGTCCTCGCTGATCGCGAGCACGCACACCAGCCTGGCGAAACCGAACGCCTCCGACACCGCCTCCATGGTGGCGGCCATGCCCGCGGGATTGTGCGCCGCGTCCACGATCGTCACCGGGCTGCGCCTGACAATTTCCATCCGGCCGGGCGATCGCGCCGCGGCGAAGCCCTCGCGGACCCAGGTCTCGTCCAGCTTCTGGGGCTCGACGCCGGGCAGGTTGTCGTCGCTGGTCCCGGAGAACGCCTCCACCGCGGCCAGCGCGCAGACGGCGTTCCCGGCCTGGTACCCGCCGAACAGCGGCAGGAAGATCTCGGTGTAGTCACCACGCAGGCCGCGCAACTCCAGCCGCTGGCCGCCCACGGCGAGGTCCCGGTCGAGCACACCGAACTCGAAGCCCTCCCTGGCCACGGTGGCGCCGACCTCGGACACCCGGCGCAGCAGCACCTCGGCGGCGGCGAGCGACTGCTGAGCGAGCACGGCGATCGCGCCCGGCTTGATGATGCCGCTCTTGTCGGTGGCGATCGCCTCCACCGTGCTGCCCAGGTACCTGGTGTGATCGATGGAGACCGGCGTGACCACCGCCACCTGGCCGTCGGCGATGTTCGTGCAGTCCCAGGTGCCGCCGATGCCGACCTCGACCACGGCCACGTCCACCGGGGCGTCGGCGAAGGCGGCGAACGCCATCCCGGTCAGCACCTCGAAGAACGACATCCGCACCTCGTGCCGCTCGTCCACCAGCGCCACGTACGGCAGGATCTCCTCGTACAGATCCACGAAGCGCTCCGGGTCCAGCGGCGCGCCGTCCAGCATGATCCGCTCGGTCATGCTGGTCAGGTGCGGGCTGGTGAACAGGCCGGTGCGCAGCCCCCGGGCGCGCAGCAGGGATTCGATCATCCGCGCGGTCGACGTCTTGCCGTTCGTCCCGGTGATGTGGATGACCGGGCAGGCCCGCTGCGGGTCGCCGAGCAGGCTGGCCAGGTCGGCCATCCGCTCCAGGGTCGGGTCGATCGAGTGCTCCGGCCTGCGGGCCCCGATCTCCCGTTCCACCTCGGCCAAGGCCGCATCAACGTCGCCACTCACCCTGGAAGCCTACCCGGGGGCGCTAGCCCGACTGTGCTAGCCCGACTGTGCTAGCCCGACTGTGCCAGCTCGGCGGTGCCAGCCAGGACGTGCCAGCCCGGGCGTGCTAGCCCGGCAGGGCGGCGAGGCTGGACTCGAGCAGTTCGATGTCCGCCTCGGCGGCGGCCAGCCGCTGCTTCGTCTTCTCGATGATGTCGGCCGGGGCCTTCGAGGTGAAGCCGGTGTTGGCGAGCTTGCGCCGGGTGCGCTCGGCCTCCTCGGTGGCGGTGACCAGATCCTTCTGCATCCGGCGGCGCTCGGCCGCGACGTCGATGACGCTGGCCGTGTCGAGTTCGACCGTGACCCCTTCGGCCTGCACCGAGCCGGTCGGCTTGAACTCATCGGCCGGGACTTCAAGCCGCAGCAGCGACCTGATGCTGGCCTCGTGCCCGGCCAGCCGGGTCTGCCCGATCCCGGTCAGCGCGGCAGGCACCCGCTGCCCGGGACGCAGCCCCTGGTCGGAGCGGAACCGGCGGACCTGGGTGACGAGCCGGATGAGCGACCCGATCTCGGCCTCGGCGGCGGCGTCCATCGGGCCGCCGGCCGCGGCCACGGATTGGCCGGCCGCCACGCCGGGCCAGTCGGCCATCACGATCGTGTCCTCGCCGGTGAGCGCGGTCCACAGCTCCTCGGTGACGAACGGGACCAGCGGGTGCAGCAGCCGCAGCAGCCGGTCCAGCACGTACCCGAGCACGGCCTTGGTGTGCTCCGCGGCGCCCTCGGCTGGCCCAGTCAGGGTGACCTTGGCCAGCTCGAGGTACCAGTCGCAGTACTCGTCCCAGGCAAAGTGGTACAGCGTCTCGCTGATCTTGCCGAACTCGTAGTCCTCGAACCACGCGTCCACCTGCTGGGTGACCCCGGCCAGCCGGGACAGGATCCAGCGGTCGGCCACGGACAGGGAAGCCCGGTCCGGCAGTGCTTGCTGACCGGGGTGGGCCGCGGGGACGCAGGCCCCGTTCATGAGGGAGAATCTGGCCGCGTTCCACAGCTTGTTGCAGAAGTTGCGGGACCCGGCCGCCCACTCCTCGCTGACCGCCACGTCGCCGCCCGGGTTGGCCCCGCGGGCCAGGGTGAAGCGGACCGCGTCGGCGCCGAACCGGTCGATCCAGTCCAGCGGGTCGACCGTGTTGCCACGGGACTTGGACATCTTGCGGCCGCGGGCGTCGCGGACCAGGCCGTGCAGCGCGATCGCGGCGAACGGGACGGTCTGGGCCGGGCCAGTGCCGGCCGAATCAGGGCTGGCCGAATCCGGGTCGGTCATCGCGTACAGGCCGAGCATCATCATCCTGGCCACCCAGAAGAACAGGATGTCGTAGCCGGTGACCAGGACGCTGGTCGGGTAGAAGGCCCGCAGGTCCGGCGTGTCGTCGGGCCAGCCGAGCGTGGAGAACGGCCACAGGCCCGAGGAGAACCAGGTGTCGAGCACGTCGGCGTCCTGCTGCCAGGCGTCCCCCGACGGCGGGTCCTCGCCGGGCGCCGGGCAGACCACAGCGCCGTCCGGGCCGTACCAGACCGGGATCCGGTGGCCCCACCAGAGCTGCCGGCTGATGCACCAGTCGTGCATGTCGTCGACCCAGTCGAAGTACCTGGCCGCCATCTCCGGCGGGTGCAGCCTGACCCGGCCGTCGCGGACCGCGTCGCCGGCCGCCTTGGCCAGCGGCGCGACCTTGACGAACCACTGCAGCGACAGCCGCGGCTCCACGATCGTGCCGCACCGGCTGCAGTGGCCCACCGCGTGCTCGTAGGGCCGTTTCTCGGCGACGATACGGTCGTCCTCGCGCAGCGCGGCGACCACGGCCGGGCGGGCCTCGAACCGGTCCAGGCCACGGAACGGGCCGGGCGCGGTGATCAAGCCGTGCTCGTCCATGATGGTGAGCATCGGCAGGTTGTGCCGGCGGCCGATCTCGAAGTCGTTCGGGTCGTGCGCGGGGGTGACCTTGACCGCGCCCGTGCCGAACTTGGGGTCCACGTGCGGGTCGGCGACCACCGGGATGCGCCGGCCGGTCAGCGGCAGCTCCACCTCGCGGCCCACCATCGCGGCGTACCTGGGGTCGTCGGGGTGCACGGCCACCGCGGTGTCGCCGAGCATGGTCTCGGCCCTGGTGGTGGCCACCACGATCGAGTTCTCGCCGTCGCCGTACCTGATCGAGACCAGCTCGCCGTCCTCGTCGGCGTGCTCCACCTCGATGTCGGACAGGGCGGTCAGGCAGCGCGGGCACCAGTTGATGATCCGCTCGGCGCGGTAGATGAGGCCGTCGTCGTAGAGCCGCTTGAACATGGTGTGCACGGCCCGGGACAGGCCCGCGTCCATGGTGAACCGCTCGCGGGTCCAGTCCACGCTGTCGCCCAGGCGGCGCATCTGGCCCAGGATCGCCCCGCCGGAGGACTCCTTCCACTGCCAGACCCGCTCGACGAAGCGCTCGCGGCCGAGGTCGTGGCGGCTCAGGCCCTCCCTGGCCAGCTCGCGCTCGACCACGTTCTGGGTGGCGATGCCGGCGTGATCCATGCCGGGCAGCCACAGCGTGCGGTAGCCCTGCATGCGGCGGCGGCGGATCAGCGCGTCGATGATCGTGTGGTCGAGCGCGTGGCCGATGTGCAGCGAGCCGGTGACGTTCGGCGGCGGGATGACGATCGTGTACGACGGCGCGCCGGAGTCCTGCGCCGAAGGGGTGAACAGGCCCGCGTCTACCCAGCCTTCGTACCTGCGGGTTTCGACGTCGGCGGGTGAATACTGCGGGGCGAGTTCAGGTCTGGTCACGTCACGTGAGTTTACGGTTCGCAGCGAGTGCTTGCGGCATTGCTGCGCGGAACGACGCGCGTCAGCGCGCACCGGGGGTTCAGGGGGTCGTCCCCCTGGGCTAGCAGGTAAGAACGGCCTTAGGCGAGCAGGCAAAGCCTGCGAGCACAGTCAGCCCATCCGCCGTTCTTACGCGGACTTTTCCCTGGGGGTGCGGCGGGAGACGTCGCGTGGGACGAGGGTGGGGTTCACGTGCTCGAGCACCACTTCTTTGTTGATGACCACGCGCTCGACGTCCTTGCGGCTCGGCACCTCGTACATGACCGAGAGCAGCACTTCTTCGAGTATCGCCCGCAGGCCCCTGGCCCCGGTGCCGCGCAGGTTGGCCTGGTCGGCCACGGCTTCGAGCGCGTCGTCGGTGAACTCCAGGTCCACGTTGTCCAGCTCGAACAGCCGCCGGTACTGCCGGACCAGCGCGTTGCGCGGCTCGGTCAGGATCCGGATCAGCGCTTCCCTGTCCAGGTTGTGCACGCTGGTGATGACCGGCAGGCGGCCGACGAACTCGGGAATCATGCCGAACTTGAGCAGGTCCTCCGGCATGATCTCGGCGAACTGGTCGGCCGTGCGGTGATCGTTGCGCACCCGGATCACGGCGCTGAAGCCGATGCCGTTCTTGCCCACCCGCTGCTCGATGATCTTCTCGAGCCCGGCGAACGCCCCGCCGCAGATGAACAGCACGTTCGTGGTGTCGATCTGGATGAACTCCTGGTGCGGGTGCTTGCGGCCGCCCTGCGGCGGCACGCTCGCGGTGGTGCCCTCCAGGATCTTCAGCAGGGCCTGCTGCACACCCTCGCCGGACACGTCGCGGGTGATCGACGGGTTCTCGCTCTTGCGGGCGATCTTGTCGATCTCGTCGATGTAGATGATGCCCGTCTCGGCCTTCTTGACGTCGTAGTCAGCGGCCTGGATGAGCTTGAGCAGGATGTTCTCGACGTCCTCGCCGACGTAACCGGCCTCGGTGAGCGCGGTGGCGTCGGCGATGGCGAACGGCACGTTGAGCAGCCGGGCCAGGGTCTGGGCCAGCAGGGTCTTGCCCGATCCGGTCGGCCCGAGCAGCAAGATGTTGGACTTGGCGAGCTCGACGCCTTCCTCACCTGGCCGCTCGCCGCCGGACTGCACCCGCTTGTAGTGGTTGTACACCGCAACCGACAGGGCCTTCTTGGCCTTGTCCTGCCCGATCACGTAGGCGTCGAGGAACTCATAGATCTCGCGGGGTTTGGGGAGGCTGTCCCACTTGAGCTCGGTCGGCTCGGCGAGTTCTTCCTCGATGATCTCGTTGCAGAGGTCGATGCACTCATCGCAGATGTACACGCCTGGGCCGGCAATGAGCTTCTTGACCTGCTTCTGGCTCTTCCCACAGAAGGAGCACTTCAGCAGATCTCCGCCATCACCAATGCGTGCCACCCAACCACTCCTTTACACCGGAGACGAGACTAAACCACCCGGTTAGGACGACCCTACCTCGGTGCGGCGCTTTATGGTCGTCAGAACATCATCCACGAGACCGTAGTCCCTCGCCTCCATTGGATTGAAGAACCTGTCCCGCTCGATGTCCTTGCGGACCTGCGCAGAGTCCTTCCCAGTATGCCGTGCGATGACGTCCTCCATCGCCCCCCGCATCCGGAGAATCTCCCTGGCCTGGATCTCCAGGTCGCTGGATTGACCGTACCCGCTCTCCATGGCCGGCTGGTGCAGCATGATCCGCGCGTTCGGCAGCGCGGCCCGCTTGCCCTTGGCGCCAGCGGCGAGCAGCACCGCCGCCGCCGAGGCGGCCTGGCCGATGCAGAACGTCTGGATCTCGGGCTGGATGAACTGCATCGTGTCGTAGATCGCCATCATCGACGTCATCGAGCCGCCGGGCGAGTTGATGTAGATCAGGATGTCCCGGTCCGGGTCGATGGCCTCCAGCGTGAGCAGTTGGGCCATCACGTCGTTGGCCGAGGCGTCGTCGATCTGCACGCCCAGGAAGATGATCCGCTCCTCGAAGAGCTTGTTGTACGGGTTCATCTCCTTGATCCCGTACGACGTCCGCTCTACGAACGAGGGCAGCACGTACCTGGACTGCGGCTGGTAGCCGTCCAGATCGCGGGCGCGGTCAAGCGCTCGTACCTCTTGAATTCCGTGCCTGATCATGAAACCGGCCCTTCCGACGGGACCTCGTTGGCGTTGCGGATCACGTGGTCCACGAACCCGTAGTCCTTGGCTTCCTCGGCGGTGAACCAGCGGTCGCGGTCGGCGTCTGCCTCGATCTGGTCGACCGTCTGGCCGGTGTGCATGGCGGTCCGCTCGGCCAGGATGCGCTTGATGTAGAGGATCTGCTCGGCCTGGATCGTGATGTCCGAAGCCGTGCCGCCGATGCCGCCCGAGGGCTGGTGCATGAGCACGGAGGCGTGCTGCAGCGCGTACCGCTTGCCCGGGGCGCCTGCGCAGAGCAGGAACTGCCCCATCGACGCGGCCATCCCCATCGCGTAGGTGGACACGTCGTTGGGGACGTACTGCATCATGTCGTAGATCGCCAGGCCGGCGTAGACCGAGCCGCCCGGCGAGTTGATGTACATGCTGATGTCGCGCCTGGGGTCCTCGGCCGCGAGCATGACGAGCTCGGCGCAGATCCGGTTGGCGAGCTCCTCGTCGACCTGCTGGCCGAGGAAGATGATCCGGTGCCGCAGCAGCCGCTGGAACACCTGCTCGCCGAACGGCATTACCGGAGGCTCGGCCACCCGCGCCGAAGGCAGGGCGAGTCCGGAGTGCGAGACCTCACTCACTTGGTCACCTGTTCCGTTGCTTTTGGTGTCGTTGACAGTGACGATAACGCGCAGCCGTCGCCGGTTCGTCCAGCCCTGGGGGCTGTTCGCTGTCGGCGCAGGGATAAGGGCGCGCGGTGGCCGGGGCCCGGGCGAAGGGTCAAGGTGGCCACCGTTAATTATCAGGATTCGTCGTCTGTGCCCGGCGGCTCGTCGCCCGCCTCGCCCTGCGGGGGCGTGGGCAGCTCCAGATCCACGTCGTTGCCGTCCTCGTCGGTGATCTTGGCGCGCTGGGCGATGATGTCCATCGCCTTGCCGCGCAGCACCTCGGAGGCGACCTGCGGGAGCTGGCCGCTCTCGGCGAGCTGATTGGCGAGCCGGTCGGGCTCGACCCCCATCCGGCGGGCCCGCTCGACGACGTAGGCGCTCATCTCGTCGGGCTCGACGCTCAGGTCTTCCTGCAGGGAGAGCTGGTCGAGCACGAAGGTGGTCTTCAGGCCCTGGCGGGCCTCGCGCTGCCGGTCGGCGTCGAAGTCGAGCTGTGACTGGCCGATCGACTCCAGGTAGTCGTCCAGGCTGGAGCCCATCCGCTCGAGCTGCTCGACCATGCCGTTCGTGCGGTGCTCGATCTCCGCCTCGACGATCTTGTCGGGCAGCGGGATGTCGATGCGGTCGAGCAGGGCGTCCAGCGCGCGCTCCCTGGCCTGGCCGATCTGCTGCACCTTGCGCACACCCTGGAGCTGGGTCCTGGTCCCGGCGCGCAGCTCGCCCAGCGTGTCGAACTCGCTGGCGGCCTGGGCGAACTCGTCGTCCAGCGCGGGCAGGTCCTTGACCTTGACGCTGTGCACGGTGACCGTGACCTCGGCCTGCTCGCCGGAGTACCGGCCGCCGGGCAGCTCGGCGGTGAACGCCTTGGCGTCGCCGGCCGTCATGCCCACCAGCGCGTCGTCCAGGCCGTCCAGCAGCGAGCCGCTGCCGATCTCGTAGGACAGCCCGCTGGCCTGCGCGTCGTCCACCGGCTTGCCATCCAGGGAGGCGGCCAGGTCGATGGAGACGTAGTCACCGGTCTCGGCCGGCCGGTCCACGCCCTTGAGCGAAGCGAACCGCTCGCGCAGCCCGGCCAGGTACTCCTCGACGTCGTCCGGGGAGACCTCGGCCTTGTCCACGGTCACCGCCATGCCCTCGAGGTCGGGGACCTCGAACTTGGGCCTGACGTCCACTTCCGCGGTGAACTCGAGCTGCTCGCCGTCGTCGAGCTTGGTGATCTCGACATCGGGCTGGCCGAGGGCGAGCACGTCACCCTCCTCGAGCGCCTTGCTGTAGAGCGCGGGCAGCGCGTCGTTCACCGCCTGCTCCAGCACGGGCGCGCGGCCGACCCGCTGGTCGATGATGCGCGGCGGCACCTTGCCCGGGCGGAACCCGGGCACCCGCACCTGCCTGCCCACCTCGCGGTAGGCCTTGTCCAGGCTGGGCTGCAGCTCGTCGAACGGGACCTCGATGGTGAGCTTGACCCTGGTCGGGCCCAGCTCCTCGACGTCAGTCTTCACGTCGGTGTCACTCCCTGATTTCCCCGCTCTGGCCGTTGCCGCACCGCTTCGGGGCATGACTGGATCACTCATTGGCTACGGCGGCCAAGTCTAGGGCAGTGATAGCCTCCTCGGGTCCGGCGACCTTGGATGAGCGGTCGCCGCGGGCCAGACCGTCACGGCGAGACAGGGTGCCCACGAAGATGACTGACGACACGGCTATTTCCTATGAGGCCGCCACTCGGGGGACGCCGGTGCTGAGCAGCAGCGGCAAGCGGATCGGCACTCTTGAGCACGTGCTGCAGGTTCCCGAGCTCGACGTCTTCGACGGAATCGTGGTCGCGACCGACGCTGGCCTGCGGTTCATCGACGCCGACCACGTGCGGCGGATCACCCGCAGCCAGATCGCGAGCGACCTCGACGACGTCGCGGCCGCCGGCCTGCCCGCGCCCGACGGCCCCCCGGTGTACCGGGTGGACGCGCTGGAAGACGCGGGCCCCAGCCTGCACGACAGGCTCGGCCGGATGTTCCGCCGGGCCCACTGGACCCGCGAGCACGATTAGTTCAGTCGGGCTGGCCGGATTCGAACCGGCGGCCTCGTGCACCCAAAGCACGCGCGCTAGCCAAGCTGCGCCACAGCCCGTTGACAAGCGATGCTATCGGACCGGCGGGGGTGTCCGGCCGGGTGCGGATCAGCCGTCGTCGCCCCGCCGCAGCCGTTTGATCTCCGACCGCTGGCGCTTGGCCTTGAGCCTGCGCTCCTTGGCGCCACGGCTGGGCCTGGTCGCCCGGCGGGGCGCGGGCGGGGGCGCGGTAGCGTCGGTGAGCAGGGCGGACAGCCTGGTCGCCGCCGCCTGCCGGTTACGGAGCTGGGACCGGTGCTCCGAAGCCGCGATGGTGATCACCCCACCGGTCAGCCGCGAGGCCAAGACCCGCAGAGCACGCTCTTTCAGCACCGGCGGCAGGGTGGCCGTCGCGGCCAGGTCGAAGGACAGTTCCACCCGGCTGTCCGCGGTGTTGACCGACTGCCCGCCCGGCCCGGGTGACCGCGAGAAGCGCCACGACAGCTCGGACGGCGGGATCTCCACGCCGCGCACCTGCACCGGATAGCTCACAATGACTCATTTTCTAACCGAACGGCTTCGCCGCGCTTCCCATTTCTGTCCCCCAGACAACCCTCGGAGGCCAGCCAGCGGCCCGCGTCAGCCGTCGGTGCCGGCGGGCCGGCATGAAGCTGCCCGCCAGCGGGAGTGCTGGCGGGCAGCTTGCGAGAAGCGAGGAGCTTAACTGGCGAGCCAGGTACCGGCGAAGTTGGCGCCGCCGGAGAGGGCGCCGATCTTGTCCAGGTGCTTGCCGCTGACCACCATGGTGATCTTGGTCGGCTTCATCGTGCCGATGTTGGCGCCGTTGACCTTGGACGCGGTGAAGTTGGCGGTGCCGAAGTCGGCCAGCGGGAGCTCACCGGTCTCCGAAGACGGCGCCTCGATGATGACCTCGGCCGAGGCACGCTTGACCTTGGTCGACGACTTGTGCTCGGTGGCCGTCCAGCCCGCGGTGGCGTCCTTCAGCGTGAGGGTGAACGAGCTGGTGCCGCTGAACACCACGGACGCGCTGATCTTGTCGCCCGCCTTCATCGGCTTGTTGATGTTGACCGAGCCCGCCGGGAACATCTCGTACCAGCCGTAGTATTTCGGGGTTGTGCCACTGCAGTCGGTGTCGCTGCCGGTCTGCTCCACGCTGTCGGTGCTGTATCCGTCCAGGCCGACCCAGAACGAGGCGTAATCGTGGCCCGTCGTCCCCGAGCATTTGCCCGACGGCTCGGTCCAGCTCGCCGAGACGCTCTTGTAGGCGCCGGCGCCTTTGTGGACGGCGTAACCCGACCAGTTCGAGCTGGTGGCGTGGCTGATGCCGTGGGACCCGAAGGGGGTCACCAGGTGCTGGGCCAGGCCGCCCGGCTGCACCGTGGAATGAGCCGCGCGCGGTGCCGCGTGAGTAGCCGCGCCCGCGCTGGTCGTCGCCAGCATGGAACCACCGACGATGGCGAAGGCTGCTACTGGTACGCACCATGTGCGTCGCATACAAACTCCTTCTTAGTTCGTCTGCCTTGCATGGGCTGTGACTGTGCCGGTCGGACTTGTGGAGCGGGGACGTTAACTCAGCGCTTGCCGAAACTCAGTGCCTGCCGAGCTGCTCCGTCACTGGCATCGACCGCCGGTCAGAACGAAGGAGGCGGCAGCTGAACACCGTCTGCGTCGCACGTGCACTCCCCTTACGTCCTGCCTGTACAGGTGGTCGGTCGATCGTGGGGTTGGTGAACCGGTTTGACCGGCTTAATAACGGTTCACTGCACAACGTGCGGTCGAGCGTAATAGAAGATCTTTCATAAGTAAAGATTGGGTATATGCACGTTCCTGATCAGGGACGTGAACACCGAGGTAAGTTCGAGGTGAGTCCGCGCGGCTGTAGGGGTCCGCTGAAGATGTCGTCTGGGCCGCCTACTTGTCGTTTCGGATGTCGTATGTGCAGGTACTTGTCGTTTGCGGCGCGCCGTCGCCTGGTGTGTTCCGCTGGCGGCAGGGTCAGGCTCACTATTCGGGCTGGTACTGGTCATCGACGGCCGCCTGGCCCGGCTGGCCCCGGGCCTGGCGGCGATGATGACATGCCGGAGGAACTGGACGCAGGCGGTGAGGATTTTTACGCCGATGCCTTCGAGGTGCTGCCGTGACCAGTACTGCGCTGTTCGCGGCCGAGGAGCGGGACTGGAACCCCTCAGCCAGGGCCGGATGGTTCGCCATGGCCGATGCCCCGTCCCGGGTCCGCCCGCCAGCGCTGTCCAGCCAGGAGATCACCGGGCTGCCGCCGGCCGGGCGGCGCCGCTATGACCAGGCCCGCGCGATCTGGCATGCCAACCTGGGGCCGATCCGCACCCCGCAGGTGGATGCGGTGTTTGAGGTGCTGGAGGAGATCTGCGGCAGCAACCTGCAAGATGGCGGCAAGGCCCGCCCGGCGGCGGTGCTGGACGCGCTGCCCGGCCTGGGCAAGACCACCGCGGCGCTGGCGCTGGTTTCACCGCGAGCAGATCCAGGTGCACGGCCCGCAGGTGCAAACCGGCGACGGGTCGTGGCAGCGGATCCCGGTGGTCTATCTCGGCCTGACCCCCCACACCACGATGCGCAGCCTGAACGCGATGCTGTGCCGGTCACGTTCTTGTTCGCCGGTGTCGGCCTGCGCGCCCGCGGCCTGCTCGATGAGGGCCTGGCCGGCGCCGGCGCCGCCTACTCCCAGACCGCGCGGCGGTGGAACGTGCTGACCCTGGAACCCTTCGAGATCACCACCCCGGCCGGGCAGCGGATCTGGCGGCAACTGCTGCTGGGCATCGAGCGTGAGCTGGTGCTGCCGGGCGCCTGGCGCGGCATGGTCGCCGCTGACCCGGCCCAGTACCTGTTCATCCGCTCCAGCGACCACTTCGCCTCGCTGATGTCGCTGATCAGCCGCGGCTGCTACCGGGCGGTCAAGACCGGGGCCGAGTCGCTGACCGCCGCCCTGCTGGACGCAGTGCGCATCGACCAGGCCGCCGAGGATGCCCGCGGCCAGCTCAAACGGCACATCGCCGCCTACCACATGGGCAAGCTCGCCGCAGATCCCGCCGCGCTGCAGGCCTTAACCGAACTCGCCTTCGCAATCGACGCCCACCACATCCCCATCAGCTACCAGCGCCGCCGCGACCTGACCGCCACCACCACCTTGATCGACAGCACCACCTGGACCACGATCGCCCGCGATGCCGGGATGCGCGCCGGCCGCCTCCAGCACGCCCGCCGCTACCTCTACGAACTGCTCACCGGCTGCAGCCTGCGCACCGCCCCGCCGCGCTACCAGCTCACCAGCGGCACACAAGCCAGCTACCACGACTTCACCCTCGGCCTGCCCGCCAGCCTGGCCAGCGCCCTGCACCAGCACGCCCGCCACCTGCTCCACACCCACCGCATCAATGGCGAACCCCTCGAATGGCAGCCACCTCCCAGCTGGGTCACCGCCACCACCTGGCCCGGAGCAGACCCCGCAGGCCAGCAGCCCGGCGTGCTCTACCTCGACCCTGCCTGGCTCCGCGAGGAATACCTCACCTGGCACCGCTCCCTCAACGACATCGCCCACCAGATCGGCTGCCCCGTCATAACCCTGAACACGTTCGCCCACCAGCACGGCATCCCCGTCCGGCCCCGCGGCAACGGCATGTTCATCACCGACGCTGCAGCCCCCGGCCACCACCCCCGTGACCTGCCAGAACCACTCCGCAGCGCACTCACCGGACGCAGCGCACGGCGACGACTCCACCACCTGCTCGCCATCGCTGAACACCCCAGCATCCGCCAAGCCGCCCAGACACTCGGCATCTGGCCAGGCGCCCTGCACAGCAGCTCACCCAGCTCGAAGAACAGCTACGCCGCTAGGCCCTCGACCACCTCGGCCTTCAGCCCAGCCCCGTCCGGCAAACCGCAGCCACCCAAGGACCTGTCCCCCTGAATCCAATCCCGGACACGGCTCCTGACATGACGGGGTAGCCGACAGGACACTGGCTTCCGGCGTCACCGGGCTGGGCAAAGCCATCCTGTCCCGGCAAATCACCCGCGGTCAGGTCGCGGGTCGCCGTGTGGATGGCCCCTCGAAAGCCCTGATCAGCTTGTCGCGCAGACCGGGGTCTGCCAGGACCAGGACATCGTCTCCCGGCCGCAGTCTCGTGCCGCCTCTGATGGGCACGAGCTGACCGTCCCGCACAACGAAACTGACCCATGCCTCGCCGGGAAGACCAGCAAGCTCGTCGATGGTACGGCCGTCGGCGGGCGACCCGGCTTTGATAGTGAGCTGGTGCACGCCGGCAGGCTCGTCCCGCAGCCGTACCCCCAGCGCCCAGGGTTCGGGCTCGATTGCGCGCATCGGCACCCGCAGCAGCCGGGCGGCGGCCGGCACCAGGCTTCCCTGCACGACGACGGAGAACACGACAACCACGGCGACAATCCCGTACAGGCGCTCAGCGCCGGGAACACGGGCGGCGAGCAGGAAGCTGCCCAGCAGGATCGGCACGGCTCCCTTCAGGCCCGCGAACAGCACGAAGCTCCGCTCGTTGCTCTTCAGCCGGGCGGGGATCAGGCACAGCCCGACCAGGACAGGCCGGATGATGAAGGCCAGCGCGGCCCCGAGGATGAGCCCCGGTATCCACACGTCAGCCCGGCTGATCACATCCAGGCTGATAGTGAGGCCAAGGACGACGAAGGCAACGATCTCGGCGAGGCTGGCGAGCGCCGAATGGAAACGCTCGATCTCTCGCTTATACGGGGCGCGGCCGTCACCAAGCACGATCCCGGCGATGAATACCGCCAGGAACCCCGATCCGTGCGCGAGCGTCGCGATGCCGAACAGCAGCAGCGCGCAGGCCAAGGTCCGCAGCGGGTACAGGCCCTCACTGGGCAGCGGGACCTGGCGCATGAACCACAGCAGAGCACGCCCGCCTGCCACGCCCGCCGCTGCCCCCACCCCCATCTGAAGCAGGAACTCGCCGCCGACCTGACCGAACGCGCCCGCGGACAGGCTGCCGGCACTGATAAGGCTGGCCATCAGCGCGATCCCGACCGGGTCATTGGCGCCTGACTCCCCCTCCAGGATGGTGTCGCTGCGCCCAGAGATCTCCCGCTGGCCAAGAACAGAGAACACGACCGCCGGATCGGTCGGCGCGACCGCGGTGGCCACCAGCACCGAGACATACCAAGCCAGGCCGAACACAGCGTGCACGAGCAGCGCGCCCGCCGCCACGGTCAGGAACGTTCCCGCCACGCCCACCACGGCGATCGGGACAGCGGCGGACCGGAACCGGGACCAGCCGATATGCATGCCACCGTCGAACAAGATGCAGGCCAGGGCGACGGTGACCACCCGCTCCACGGCCAGCTGCGGCGGCGCATGCAAAGCCGGCACGACCTTGACCGCAACCGCCGCGCCCACCAGCACCAGCGCAGGCGAGGGAAGCTTCACCCGTTCCGTCAGCCGACTCGACAGCACCGCGACCAGCCCCACCGCAGCCGTCAGCAATATCACCAGAGCGAAAGGCTCAGTATCAGTCACGACGGCGCTCCTCAGGGCCAGGCATCTCTGAAGCGTTCCCGACCAGGCTTCCCGGGTGCACCACCACCAACTGTACGTGCCAGCGCCCGCCCGGCGTGGTGAGCGCCTGCACAGCACCACAGGCTCCAACGCGGCTGCCCTGCCCACAGCCGGACGATGTCTTCCCGCAGCCTGCGACGAGAACATTCCGGGCTGCACCGAACACCACGCCGCAGACCGGGACCTCGCAGACGACCACAGCCGGGACCTGTCTTTTCATACAAGCCCGTACGCCACAGGACCACGATCACATCGAACTGCCAACCACCAACGTAGCCCCCACACCCTGACAAGACTCCGCCCATGATCGAAGAAAAGGACAACTACCAGGCCCAGCCAGACCAGCTCTGCCTGGCCATAAGTCATCGCCGCAGGATCTCCGTGACCATGACAAGATCCCGGGTTTGGCCAGGCTTCTCGCGGCCATCGTCAGAAATGACAGCACACCCACGGCAAGGCGCCCAGCGCCAGCGCCACAATCCCCCGGCAGCCACACCACCGAGGGAAACGACAAATTCCCCGCACCGGTAAGCAGACAACCAGGCTCTCCAGATGACAACAAAGCTGCGCGCAGACCACACCTTCACCGTTCCCTACACGACGCCGACGTGGGTACGTTTGAGCCGGTGGAGCGGGGCGCCGTCGCGGGCTACCACGCGGCCGCCGGGGCGCGGGCGGGGGCCGGCTGGGCGTGGGCGGCACCGCTGCAGCGTGGCAGCCTGGGAAGGCCGGTACGATAACGCGGTGCGAGCCGACAGCGCGGAGACCCCCGCGCCCAGGCCACGCGGGCGTAGCTCAATGGTAGAGCCCCAGCCTTCCAAGCTGGTCATGAGGGTTCGATTCCCTTCGCCCGCTCCGAACGAGAAACCCCAGGTCAAAGCAGTATTTGCCGCCTCACTGCTTAGTCACGGCAACACCACCAGCCGGGTTCGTACCACACACGGCCCGAAGACTCCTGGTCAGCTTGCCGCGCTCAGCGGGCGTATGCCATCGAGTGCGGTACCTAGCCGGTCCTTCTCGATTTCCAGGTCGTAGCGGGCTTGCAAGTTCATCCAGAATCGCTCGGAGGTGCCGAAGTAGCGGGCCAGGCGCAGTGCGGTGTCCGCGCTGATCCGCCGCTGGCCATGGACGATCTCGTTGACCCGCCGGGCGGGGACACCCAGTTCCTTGGCCAACTGGTACTGACTCACATCAAGAGGCCTCAGGAACTCCTCCATGAGGATCTCGCCAGGATGCACCGGCGGCATGACCGTCTCTGCTGCCATTGCCCCTCCTCCCCTAGTGGTAGTCAACGATCTCGACATCTTCCGGGCCCGCATCCGACCAGTAGAAACAGATGCGCCACTGCTGGTTTACCCGGATGCTGTACTGCCCAGCACGGTCACCGGTCAACTTCTCCAGCCGGTTGCCCGGCGGAACTCGGAGGTCCGCGAGAGTCTCGGCGGCATCGAGCATGGCCAGCTTGCGCCAGGCAGCGCGTTGCGTTGGCCCATCGAACCGCCGCGACCGCCACCGTGACCAGACAGCTTCGGTGTCCTTATCCCGGAACGAGCGCAGCACCCTCCTTATAGTAACGCAACGCGTTATTAACGCGACACGTTACTACCAGCAACGTGGGCGCAGCCCGTGCCACATACGTGCCACACACCACGGCGACCAAGAGTCAGTCACGGATACTCACGGGGACTCCCGCCCATCTGACCAGGACGGTGTTCCCGCAGGTCACCCCCGATGCCACGTCACCGATCTTCCAAGCTGGTCATGAGGGTTCGATTCCCTTCGCCCGCTCTCACCACTCACTGCATGTGAGGGCATAAAATCGAGCACGTACGCGATTCGGCGATAACCTTGGCGGATGCCTGGTGAACGGATCGAGCAGCGGTCACAGTTGCGAGCCGAACGACCGCCCAGCGCCGCGACACTGGTTATCCGGGGAGGCCGTGATACCCCGGACAAGCTGCGAACCCATGCACAACGCACCGCTCGCGCCTGGTCCCTGGACGGCCAGCCGTTCCTCGGCATCTCCGTCTTCGCCGTCCTCGATACGCCACTTGACGAGTTGCTCCGCCGCCGGTTCACCAGTTTCCGCACCATCTACCTGTCCACCGTCGCCGACGATGACGAGCTGACCCATCTGCTCACCGCCCTCGGTGACCTGCAGCCCAATCCCCAGTACGCTAGAAGTGCAATCTGGCGAGAGGAGAGCTGAGATGTACCACGTGGACATCACCGCCGACCTCAACGACGAAGACGAAACCGGCTACGTCTGGACCTTCCTCGACGAGGCCCGCGATCCCGGCCAGATCAAGCCCGGCACCCTCGTGGTCGCCGGTGACGAAGACGCCGCCGCTATCTGTCAGGTGATCGACCTCACCCCAGCAGGCGACAGCACAATCGTCCACCTCAAGCTCCTGCCCGGCCTCGTCGACGACTACCGCGCCCTGGTCGAGCGGGCACTCGCCAGCTAAGAGACCGGGCTCACGCACCACCATCGCATGACCCATGATCAAGCCATCCGCCAGTCGGTCCGCTGGAGATCGCCGGGCCATTAGAGGGCCATTAACCAAGGCGACCAACGGTCAACAGCGGATACTGCCGGACACCGGAATCGCCAGGTCAGCCGCTGCGACAGCCGTGCCGCATACACCTTCCAAGCTGGTCATGAGGGTTCGATTCCCTTCGGCCGCTCTTATTGTTCCGCCGCAGGTCAGGTGTCGGCTCTCACGTGCTGCACGCTGACGATCTCCTGCCCCTTATGCGTGGTCACCGTGTACCAGATGGTCACGCTGTCTGACGGCAGATGCAGCTCATAGGCACCGGGCAGCGGATCATCCGCAGGAAATGGGTCGGCGAGGACCGGAACCGGCTCGTCCAGCAGGTGGAATATCACTCCTTGGACTGCCCGGCGTAGCGGCTGCGGGAGTGCCTCGATCTCCTGCCAGGATGATCCTGGGAAGCGGACGAGGCGATCACTCACTCGGTTCCCCACGCCTCGGCGAGCTGCTCGCGCGAGAAAGTAGGCACCTCATCACCGGGGCCAGGATCGGCTTTCATGCGTGCCTTGGCCACGCTCCGGCCGACTTCACGTCGCAACCGCTTCACCTCGGCCTTGAGCGAGTCCAGCTCTGCCCGCGGGATGGTGACCATGTCGGATGCCTCGACGCTCACGTGTGATCCTCCGTTCAGCACGCCTACCTCAGTCTAGACAGGCCAGCACCCTGAGGCGGCGTGCCCGTTGCGTGCCCGTCAGGGCGGTGAGCGACAGGGACTCACGGTCGCTCACGGGGGACAGCAGCATGTGCCCTGACCTGGGGGACCGCTGGTCAGCGGGGTGTGGTCCGAAGCCTTCCAAGCTGGTCATGAGGGTTCGATTCCCTTCGCCCGCTCTCATAGTTTTCGCAGTTCAGAGGCATAGTCGCCGTTGCCTGACAGATCTTCGGGGGCCTGCTAGCGTCCGCGTGCCCGCTGAACGCCCGATCCCCAGCTTGCTACCCCCTCTGGATTGCCGGGCGTAAGGACTGGCACGACCCGCTGCACCTATATGCAAGATGTCGCATACGAAATGCAAGTTGTCTATAATGAGGATATGAGTGCGCAAACGCTTGGCTTCGCGGTGCAGCCCGATGACCGGCCACTCCTGGACGAACTGGTCGCCTACTTTGGCGAGGGCAACCGGTCCGCCTACCTGCGGGCCACCCTGAAGATCATGAAGTCGGTCATGCTTGCCGAAGAGCTACGCGAACTGCAGGCCTATGGCCAGCAGCGCACCGCCGAGCTAGGCATCGAACCAGGCCAGGTCCCCATACATATCCAGGAATTCCTCAAAGGCGAGGTCAGGCACACAGACCAGTGAGCCCCGTCGAACCCGCACCAGCGGCAGTGGTCTATGACGTCAACGTCCTGGTGTCCGCTGTCGCGGGCGGCAACAGCCCGTTCCGCTCCTGGCCATCACCGCCGCCTGTCTCCGGAAACCCATGCGCCGACTGTGTGGGGATCATCGTCGACGCCGCCGAGTTCGCCCTCTGGCTGTCGCCCCACATCCTCGCCAACGTCAAACGAGTCCTTGAAGACCTCTTCAAGTGGGACCAGGCACAAGCCAACTCCTACCTCGACATCATCACAGCAGCAGCCGAACACAGCCGCGGAGGACTGCTAGAGGACGTCCCCCGGACCGTACACGAGTGCCCCGACCACGAGGACAACCTCATCCTCGACCTCGCAGCCGAAGTCGGAGCCATGCTCATCGTCTCCAACGACTCCGACCTGCTAACCATGTCCCCTTGGCGCGGAACACCCATCCTGATGCCCACAGCATTCACCGCGAAGGTCGACGCCATGCGGCGGCACGCACGCCGCAGGAACCGCTGACTTACGGTCAACACGCTTGCCGAATTCGTCTTATAAATCAGTAATCGAGATCTGCACCGCCTGGCTCACGGCAAATCATGTCGATGCGGGATGACAGTCCATCGCGGCGGGCTAGTCACGTTGTCGGCTTAGTTCAGAGCCCAGTGCCAGGCCGAGCTAACTCAGTGTTGAAATCCACTGGGGCTACCGTGGCGCTCGATGGTCAGATCGAGCAGCCGGTCAAGCTCGCGGTCGAGCAGCGGAATCCGGTCGGCTACCTCCGGTGGTGCGATCAGCAGCGCATTGTAGAGGGCCCTATTCCACTCCCCTGCCGCCTCGTTGTAGGCGGCTACGGCGGGATCGGCCTGGTCGACCGATGCTTCCACGCTCAGGTAAGCCACGTTGATCATCCGACGCACGGCCAACTGCAGGGCGCTGAGCAGGCTGGAGCTAGCCTGCCATTGCGAGTCGCGCAGCCATCCAGTGCGCTCCCGCCGGTCGCCGAGAGCAATCCCGACCAGTCCGCCTGTGATGGCCAGTAAGCCGCCAACTAGCGTCGTGAGAATCGCAAGCACGGGAATAGTGTGACGTGCCAGACCTCGTCATGTTGGGATGAGCGCGCGGTTGGTGGCGGCTCCCCGACGCTCCTAGCAGCGCACCGTGACATACCTTGGCTGGGCCGTGCCCGTTGCGTGCCCGTCAGGGTGGTGAGCCACGGGGGTTCACGGTTACTCACAGGGACAGCGGCACGCGCCTGACCTGAGGGACCGCTGGTCAGCGGCCTGTGGTCCGAGGCCTTCCAGCTGGTCATGCGGGTTCGATTCCCGTCGCCCGCTCTTTTGATCCCTGGCCTTGTGCCAGTACGGGCGGAAGTTCGATCGGCGCAAGCGTCCGCCCTCGGGTCCAACGAAGACGACGCCTCGGGGACCAGGCTCGGCGAACCGTTCGAGGTGCCAGCGCAGTTCCGGCACCAGCTCGGCGGGGAAACGCCACCGTGCGCCGCCCAGCTCGTGACTTCGGTGTCTCGGGGCGCAGGCCACCCTTGTCTCGCTCGGCCAGGGTGGTGACCGCAGCGCGAACTGACGTTGGTTGAGCCGGCTCAAGGTGCGGCGCCCCCTCGGGCTCTGGCAGGGAGCTGACACCGATGACCGGCTTAGCCGCGAAGCCAGGTGAGGATCTTGCCGTAGACGTCATCGTCGGGTACGTGCCAGCCGTCATAGTCGAAGCGTTCGGCTGCGGGGACGCTGGCGGTCAGCCAGTCGGAGTGGGCGCGTGGCATGCGGGTGTCTCGTGAACCATGCCAGATCGCGACCGGTGTGGTGATCGTGGCTACGTCGAATCCCCACGGCCGGACGGCGGCGAACTGATCATCAATCCATCCGTCGAGGCTGTCGGTGAAGGTCGCGCGGAGCCAGGCCATGGCTGCGGGATCGTCCATCGCCCGCGAAGGCTGGGGCGGTACCGGCTCGCCGGGTTCGGGGAGCATCTCGGGGCCGCCTGCGGCGATGGTGGCCATGATGCCTGCCGCGGCCTCGGCCAGGAACGGCCGCAGTTTCCCTTCGCCTTCGAGTGCCAGCCGGAGCGCCTGCCCGCGGCTTGGGTCAAGCCTGCCGAAGAAATCCACGCCGTCCGCGCAGAAACATGCGCCGGCCGGCCCGGCGCGTCGAACCGCCGTAGCCCGGACGATCGTGCACCAGCATCCGCACGCCGGACCGCTCGATCGCGGAGACGATACCCGGCCTCTTCCAGCGAGTGCCTGGTGATCCGTTGTGCGAGATAACCGGTATCCCATCTTCCGGGCCGTACAGGCAGTAATTCACTACCCGGTCCCCGATGGCCAGCTCGCAGGTCGC
The DNA here is from genome assembly GCA_036267135.1 of Streptosporangiaceae bacterium. Taxonomy (GTDB): domain Bacteria; phylum Actinomycetota; class Actinomycetes; order Streptosporangiales; family Streptosporangiaceae; genus PALSA-505. The sequence continues at coordinate 160,708 of DATAWQ010000063.1, forward strand.
CCGGGAGCAGCGCGGCCACATCATCGGTCTCCACGACACCATCCAACCCGATCACGCTGTCGTATAACACGACTCAAGACCGTGGTCTGGCGAAGATCACGCTACAGAGCGCAACCAGCTTCTGGGCCAGGGGAAACCTGGGCCAGGGCGATGCTCCGCCCCGCCCAAAACGGCCGCCAGCCCGCACCGGTGCGGCGGCCCAGCCACAGGCACACCAGCAGCCGCGGTCAGAACCTAGGGTCAGCCCTACAGTGGCCCTAGGACGCCTGCTGGAGCGCTGGTCAGCGGGGGTGGAGTCCGAAGCCTTCCAAGCCGGTCATAAGGGTTCGATTCCCTTCGCCCGCTCTTATGGTTTCCGCCCAGGTCAGGGTGATTTTCGTTGCTCTCTCTAATGAGATCAGTCGGGCCCGCTTCTGGGAGGCTCGGCTGCAGCAGCGGCCGGCTGGGTCAGCACTCGCTCTCTCAGGCTCCTTGGAAGCCTATTGGCAGATCGTGCGCCCGCCGGTTCGCCGGTGGCCGGACTGCTGATGGGATGTCGTGCCCGCGTTGCGTGAGCACTTGATCATTAGGTCGCAGGGGTCCCCGGGTGCTGTGATCTTGCCGACGGGATATCGAGGAGTTGCTGCGGGTGCTGTTCATCGGAGACGACTGGGCTGAGGATCACCACGATGTTGAGCTCGAGGACGAGGGCGGCCGGCGGCTGGCCCGGGCCCGGTTGCCGGAAGGGCTGGAGGGCATTACCCGGTTGCACGCGCTGGTGGCTGAGCATGCCCCGGCGGGCCGGTCGGAGCTGTCACCTGAGGAGGTGGCCGGCCGGGTGGCCGTCGGGATCGAGACCGACCGCGGCCCGTGGGTGTCTGCGCTGCGGGCAGCGGGCTACCAGGTGTTCGCGATCAACCCGCTGTCGGCGGCGCGGTACCGGGAGCGGCACTCCACGTCGGGTGCGAAGAGCGACGCGGGGGATGCTCACGTGCTCGCGGAGATCGTTCGCCTCGACCGTGGTCATCATCGCGCGATCGCCGGGGACAGCGAGCTGGCGGATGCCGTCAAGCTCCTGGCGCGAGCGCACCAGACCGCGGTCTGGGAACGGACCCGGCATGTGCTTCGGCTGCGGTCGGTGCTGCGCGAGTTCTTTCCCGCCGCGGTAGAGGCCTTCGATGACCTGGCCGCGGCGGACGCGCTGTCGCTGCTCGGGCGGGCACCGGACCCGGTGCGGGCAGCGAGGCTGACCCGTAGCCAGCTCACGGCCGCCTTGCGTGCTGCGCGCCGCCACCACGCCGATGCCCGGGCCGACGCCCTGCTGGCGGTCCTGCGGGCTCCCGGGCTACGTCAGCCGCCGGTCACCGAGGGCGCGTATGCGGCTGTCGTCGCCGGCCAGGTCCGCATCATCACGGCTCTCAACGAGCAGATCGCGGGGCTGCAGGAGGTGATGGCCGGGCATTTTGGCCGTCACCCGGCCGCTGACATCTATCTCAGCCAGCCGGGTTTCGGAGTAATCCTGGCGGCCCGCGTCCTCGGCGAGTTCGGCGACGACAGCCAGCGCTTCAGCGACGCCCGGGCCCGCAAGAACTATTCCGGGCAGAGCCCGGTCACCCGTGCCTCCGGCAAGAAAACCATCGTGCTGGCCCGCTACGCCACTAACCGCCGCCTGGGTGCGGCGCTGCACCTGCAAGCCTTCGCCGCACTGGGCGCATCACCGGGCGCCCGGGCCTACTATGACGCGCTGCGCGGCAGGAACATCGGCCACCACGCAGCCCTGCGGCAACTCGCCAACCGGCTCGTCGGCATCCTCCACGGCTGCCTCAAAACCGGCACCCTCTACGACGAGGACACCGCCTGGCAGCAGCACCACCGCACCGACCCTCAGACCGCCGCCGCTTGACAAATTTCAGGATGGGATGTCTGCCTAGTCATGGCAACACCACCAGCCGGGATTGTGCCACATGCGGCCCGAGGGCTCTTGGTCAGCTTGCTGCGCTCAGCGGGCGGATGCCATCGAGTGCGGCACCCAGCCGGCCCTTCTCGATCTCAAGGTCGTAACGGACTCGCAGGTTCATCCAGAACCGCTCGGAGGTGCCGAAGTAGCGGGCCAGACGCAACGCGGTGTCCGCGCTGATCCGCCGCTGGCCATGAACGATCTCATTGATCCGCCGAGCAGGGACACCCAACTCTTTGGCCAACCGATACTGGCTCACATCAAGTGGCCTCAGGAACTCCTCTCAGCGTAGACAGCATCAACTCCAGACCGCGTGCCCGTGGCGTGCAGGGAATCAGTGTGGCCCGGGTGCCGGACTGGCCCATCCGCTCCATCAGCTCGCGCAGACTCACGGTCCGCTGCGGTGCGGCCCCAGAGTTTCCACGTGGGCACCTGGAAGTTTTGAAGAATCCCGATCGCAGCGACGCGTTAACCGCGTTCGTTCGCCGTGAGGATGGTGCTCGGGGGCGGCGCTGTCGTGTCATCGGCCGCGTCTTCGGGACGGACCCGGGCGGCCTGCTGGAGCCAGGCGACGTGAGCCTGGAATGCTTCGCGCCCGTTGGGGGTCAGCCGGAACCAAGTCCGCGGCCGACGGCCGACCGCCCCTTTCCTGACTTCGACGTAGCCGGCGTCTTCCAGGAGCCGCGACTGCTTCGACAGCACCGAGTCACTGATCGCCGCGGCGTCGCGCAGCGCGGCGAACTCGACCCAGTCCGCGCCGCTGGCGAGCAGGCCGCAGATCGACAGCCGGGTAATGGGGTGAATGACCGGATCCAGCGTGGCGGCTGGCTTGCCCTTGGCAGTCACATCGCTCCTCTGCCCGTCTCCAGGTCCCGGCGGATGCCCCGCATATGGCCTTGCCAGCAGCCCGTTCCCGCCAGGGTAGCGAGCACGCCAACCACGATCGCGGCCGCGAGCAGGCCGTGGTCGAGCAAGAGCGTTTCCACCCCGTCAGCCGCCAGGAGAACCACCAGCATGGCGATGAACCAGACGCGGCCGGAAGGGTACTGCAGGGTCCGTGTGCCCAGATTCACGCCGCTGACCCGGGCCAGGGCGAGTTGCGCCAGGCAGAACACCACAATGGCGAGCAGGGTGCCCCCGATGCCCGCACCGGTGAGGTAGCGGGATCCGATCGGCACCGCAAGGGCCACGGCCCACGCGAAGGCCATAGCCACGACGTACCACCACGGCGTCTTCAGGCGGCTGGCCAGTTGCACGCGCTGGGTGTGCAGCAGCTCCAGCTCCGCGACGTTCTCCGTGTCGTCTCTCATCACTGCGGCACTCCCTTCATGTACTTTCCATTGTGGAAAGTACATGCCCGGATGGTGATGCGGCAAACGGCTGGGGCGGGAGGACGGCTCCACCCTCCCCATGCTCTGCAGGTTGTGGCCTCCGTGGCTGCAACTCGAAGGCGGCCTCCCCTTCAGCCCGGTAGCGGCCAGCAGCGTGTAGGCCCATGCAACGTTCGCTGCAGACCCGTCTTAACGGGTTGTGAGACCAACCAGTGGAGGTGCCGGATGGCGGAGCTCCCACCGCCCCCAGAGGGAATTGTGCTGACCCATTTCATCGTCTCGGACGATGTCGAGCGCTCCCGGCGCTTCTACACCGAAGTGCTCGGCGGCCGGGTGGTCTTCGGCCCAGAGCCGACCAATGTTGCGCTAGGCAACAGCTGGATCGTCATCAATGGCGGCGGAGGCCCGACCGACGACAAGCCTACGGTCATCCTGGAGACGCCGCCCGATCCCGACCGGGTCAGCAGCTTCCTCAATATCCGGGTCAAAGACATCGAGGCCGTGTACGCCGAATGGAGCGCCCGCGGTGCTCAATTCCTGACACCGCCGAAACAGCACGCGTACGAGAAGCGTTGCTACATCCGCGATCCCGACGGCCATCTGATCGAAGTAGGGCAAACGACGGACCCAGAGGGTGACTGGTCGCCCGCTCACTGGCCGTCAAGCACGCCCGCTGAAGAGTCCGAGTGAAGGCCGAGATTGCCGGCGACGTCTTCGCCCTGCCACCTGGCCAATAAGAACCACTGAAGCCCGAAACCCCAGCTACGGCTGCCGGCCGTGTACTCGGAGAAGATCTCAGCGAGTACGCGTCGCGCGCTCGCGACTTCGTCGTCGCCCACCGTGTAGGCACAGGCGACGAGCGTCTTCCACAGAGCCCAGCCACGTCCGCGCGCCCAGGCTGCCTCGTCCACCAGCAGCCGCTGCCGGAACGCGTGCCGACTCTCGGCGGTCAGCATTGTCCAGGCGATGGCCAGGTCACAGGCTGGATCACCGACACCGCACGTACCGAAGTCGATAACCGCCGCCAACTGCCCGTCGCGGAGCAGGAGATTTCCCGCGGCGACGTCACCGTGGAACCAGGCCTCCGCACCGTCCCAGCGGGCATCCAGGGCGCTATTCCAGATCTCGCGCGCCAACCCGGCATCGATGTGGCCGTCCAATTCCGCAAGCGCATTCTGGACCTGCCGCTCGTACGTGCGCAGCGTGCCGCCGCGGAACCAGTTGTGCTTTCCCGGGCGCGGACCGTCGGCGGGGTCGACGCTCCGCAAGGCCGCCAGGAATCCAGCCAGGTCAACGAACCGGCCGGGATCGGCAAGACAGCTCGCGCTAGCCGGCTCGCCGCCGAGCCACTGGTAGACCGACCACGAGTACGGATAGCCCGCACCGGATACTCCCTTGGCCAGCGGTACCGGAATCGGCAGCGGGAGCTGGGGAGCGAGCACCGGAAGCCACCGATGCTCCTTGTCGACTGCCAATGCGTACTCCGACGCGCTGGGCAGGCGCACCAGCATTCCGGCGCCGAGGTGGAACGTCCAGTTATCCCAGCCACCGCTGGCAACGGGGCGAACCGGGTGATCAGCCCACCGAGGGAACTGCTGCCCGACCAGACGACGCACCTGCTCCACGTCCACGTTGATGCGCTGTGGCACGGGACCGAGATCCGGTGTGTTACTCAACGAGACGATCTCCTTCGGGAACGAGACAGTGCGGCCTGCGACCCCGGGCGTAGTCGATCACCTGCTCCCACCCGGGGGCCGACACCTCGAATCAGACGCGCTGGTTTTGCACGAACCGGGCCAGGGCTACTGCAATCTCCCCCGGTGCACGATCGGTTGTGTCGATCATCGGCAGGCCGAGCGAACGGTACGCTTCCGCGTCCCGGAGCGCCTCGCCGAGCACCTGCGGCCGGGCTTAGCCGACCAGGCGGCGTCCTCGCTCCTGGTCGGTGCAGTCGAGCAGGAGCCAGGCGTTGACCGGCCAGTCCGCGAGCTCGTCTGGGGTGCATACGGTGAACAGCACCACTGGCAGATGCGCAACAAGGTCGATGACCGTGCGTACGAGCTGGCGGTAGGCGGCCCAGGTGTCCGGGTGCTGCCTGATATCCCGGCCAGCCAGCGCAGCCGCCGGGTCCATGAAGGCATCCCAATCCAGCACGGCATGAGTCGGCAGCAACGATGCCAGCAACGGCACGACCGTTGTCTTGCCTGAACCAGAAGCGCCGAACACAGCGGTGATCACGGGGGCAACATAGTCGACACGTCACCGCTGACGAAGGCGTCAGGGGCACGCCTGCGGCGGGAACTCCGGCAGAGGATGCACGCCGCCCTACTGTCCGGGGTTTACAGGCCGGTTGGGCGCCGCATCCAGACGCGAACTCGCTCGGCATGACTGGCCACGTAGCTTTCCAGCCCGTCGATGTCTGTCGTATTCAGCGAGAGGTTCATCTGGTGGAGGCCCCGGGCGACGATCAGAGAGTCAAACAGAGCCGGGGAGACATCCGGCCAGGCCCGGCATTCGCCCGCGACCCAGCCACCAGCAACTGCTCCGGTACTGCTGGCGAATATTGACTTGTACGTTCGATTGTTGTATCAAGATCCGAACGCCACCCCGCGGAAAGTACTTCCAGGTGGTAGATGTCCTTCACAGATGTTGATCTTGCTCGGCTGCTGATCGCGCTGGCCGTTTTGCTGCTGGCCGCGCACGGTGTGGGGGACTTGTTCGCGCGGTTCAAACAGCCGCCCGCGATCGGGGAAATAGTCGGCGGCATATTGCTCGGGCCCTCGGCGCTGGGCGCGGCGTTCCCGCGCATCCAGCACTGGATTTTCCCGTCGACCGGCTCGTCGGCGGCCGCGCTGGGCGCGGTCTACCAGATTGGCCTGCTGCTGCTCATGTTCGCCGCGGGCGCGGAGATGCGGCGGCTCCTGCAGCGTGATGCGGTGCGGCCGGTCGGCCTGATCGCGTCGTTCGGACTCATCCTGCCGTTGGCGGCGGGGCTGGGCCTGGTGGCGGTGCTGGGGGTACACAACTTCATCGGCACCGCCCAGAATAAGACGGCGCTGATCTTGGTGTTCGGGATGGCGGTCGCGGTGACGAGCATCCCGGTGATCACGCGGATCATGCACGACACCGGCCTGCTGGGGACGCGGTTCTCGCGCATCGTGCTGTCGGTCGCGGTGATCGAGGACATCGTGCTGTATGTCATCCTCGCGGTCGCGATCGGGCTTGTGCAGGCCACCGGCAGCACCGCGTTCGGAGTCCCGACAGCGCTGAATATTCACACCGTTGCCCAGAACAGCGTCTACCACACGGTGGTGGCTGTGCTGTTCCTCGGTGTGGCGCTCACCGTGGGCGGGCGTGTCTACAAGGCACTGACTGGGATGCGAGCCAATCCGCTGGCCCGCCGCAGCCCTGTCGCGTTCCAGTTGATGTGGATGCTTGCCTTGTCAGCGGGCGCGCTGGCGCTCGGGATCGTGCCGCTGTATGGAGCGTTCGTGGCCGGGATCACCGTCGCGGTGGCCAATGGCGACGAAATTGTGCGGGAGCGCAACGCCCTTGCGGGCGTCTCCTTCGGCTTCTTCATACCGATCTACTTCGCGGTCATCGGCATTCAGCTCGACCTGATCCACCACTTCGACATCGTGTTCTTCCTCGGCTTCCTGGCCTTCGCGTGCGTGGCGAAAGCCGCGAGCGTGTACTTGGGGGCGCGCCTGTCGCGGGAGAACAAGTTCATGTCCGCGAGCCTGGCGATCGCGATGAACGCCCGGGGCGGACCGGGGATCGTGCTGGCCTCGACCGCCTACGCGGCAGGCATCATCAACGAGACGTTCTTCGTCAGCCTGGTGATGCTCTCGATCGTGACCTCGCTGGCGGCCGGGTCCTGGCTCGAACGCGTCGCCGACCGGCTCGCCGGGGCCACAGAGCACCCTCTTCACGACGAAGCCGAGGCCGACGGCGAACTCAGCACCACCTGAGCGTCCGCACCCGCCGGCGGGGCTGGTGTCCGGGTCAGCCTCGCGGCGGCCCAGGCGGGGTGGCGGCGCAGGTCAACGATCCGTGCTCGGGGACCAGGCTGACGTGGATCCCAAATCCCGACGGCGCCTGGGTGTAGCCAATGCTCAGTTCCACGCCGGCCGGGAGCGCGGCTGGGTTGATGGTCCACACCGTGTCTCCATTCGCCTCCCGGTGGGGAGCGGGCAGCACCTGGGGGAGCTGGACGTTCGGTCCCGGCACGTAGCAGACCGAGTCGGCGGTGACGAGGGCGGGGACCCCGGCGTGGGCGAGAGCCTGGCGCAGCGCGTTCGGATCACGCAACTGGCCGGGGGTCAGCTGCAGCTTGACGAGCCCGTTCGCGGCGGTGACAGAGAACCTGGCCGGTCCGACCGGGCCGGATGGGTACCCGCGGGCCGTGCCGCCAGACCCAAGGCTGTGGACGATTCCGAACACGACCGCGGCGATCACAGCCGCCGCGGCTGTGGCCGCAGCTAGGTAGCGTCGGCGGGCGCGCTGCCGGTGGGCTAGGCGGGATCTGGCCGTGGCGAGAAGAAACGCCTGCATATCGTCGCTGAATTGCGGAACCTTGGGCAGCGGTGGTTGATCAAGAGTGTGCATCGGAGGCCTCCTCGTGTGTGGCGGGCGCCGGCTCGCCGAGCGCCCCTCGGAGCCGCTTGCGGGCGCGGGAAAGCCGCAGCCGGGCGGTGTTCGGATTCATCCCGAGGACGGCCCCCGCGTGCGCGGGTTCCAGGCCGTCGCGGGCCACGAGGAGCAGCAGTTCCCGGTCTTTGGCCTGGAGTCCAGCCAACGCCGCCCTGAGCTTGGGCGCGAGCCGGGCCGCGTCGATCGCCGTGTCCACCGCATCGGCCTCGTCCGGGCAGAAGGCCGGCAGGTTAGCGAGACGGCGGACCAGGCTGCTGCGACGGGCAAAGGTGCGCCGCTGCCGGGCCAGGACGTGGCGGGCGATTCCGAGCAGCCACGCCCCCGCATCTCCCCCACCCGGGCGGTACCGGCCAGCCGAGGTCATGGCGGCCAGAAATGTCTCGGCCACCAGGTCCGCGACGTCGCCGGAGTTCGGGCAGCGAAGCATCGCATAAGTCAGCACCTGGCGCTCGTGCCGACGATAGAAGCGGCCGAATGCGTCAGCGTCACCCGCGGCCGTCGCCGCTAGCAGTTCGCCATCACTGTGACCCATGCCCATACTTGCCCGCATCGGCGCGACCATGTCATCGAATCGAAGCCGGTGCGGCCGGTCAGCCTGATTTCCGGCCCCCCCGCCGCTGTTCAGTCCCGATGGTTCACGATGTTGATGACGTTGCCGTCTGGTGCCCGAACGTGGAACCGGCGCACACCCCAAGGCTCGGTCGTTATCGGGTGCGCGATCTCATAGCCGAGCTTCTGAGCTTCTTCGTAGGCGCCTTCGACGTCATCCGTAAGGACGGAAACGACGGAATCTTCGGGTGCGCTTGCGTCGCGCGTTACGAGCTGGACGATCGCCCTGGTGTCGGGAGAGGTGTAGCGGGCCACCCATCCCATGTTGAACTCTTCGGTGCCCAGCCCGAGGTAGTCGGTGTAGAAGCTCTTCGCGGCCTCGACGTCAGGCACTCGAAGATTGGCTATGACGCGTGTGGCGCGCATGCCTTCCTCCCGTCTGCTTGATCCACTACCTGTTGTTCCCCCTGGCGGCGTCCTGGTTCCCGGCTCAGCCGCTGTGATGTGACAATCTTCTTCCGGCTCTCTGGCCGCCCGTTGAGACGAGGGCCGGGAACCAGGACCGGGGAACGGGGAACAACTGAGTATGGAGGAGTCAGACGGTGCGGTGATCGCCGAGTCGCTGCAGGCGGCGGGGGCTTTCGGCGTCATCTTCGATCGGCACGGATCGACGCTGCTGCGTTTCCTGGCCCGCCGCGTCGAGCCGGCCGAGGCCGAAGATCTGTTGGGAGAAGTGTTCCGGATCGCTTTCGAGCGGCGGTCAACCTTCGAGCGGGATCGGGACTCGGCCCGGCCTTGGCTGTACGGCATCGCCGCCAATGTGGTGGCTAAACACCACCGGAGCGAGGCCCGAAGGCTTCGGGCCATGGGCCGGGTCTGCGCCGACCGGCTGCTGGACGACGATCCGGCCGAACGGGCGGTGGCGGTGGCTGACGCCAACGCCCGCTGGCCCCGGGTCATGGATGCGATGGCGACCCTTCCCGAGGCCGAGCGGCAAGTCCTCCTGCTCTTCGCCTGGGAGGAACTGAGCTACGACGAAATAGCGTCGACCCTCGGCGTACCGGTGGGGACGGTGCGCTCGCGCCTTAGCCGGGGGCGGGGCCGGTTGACCGCTTTGACTCGGGGCCGGGACATGACCACCGACGTGCCCCTCACTTCGTGTGACGCTGGAGGCGGAAGATGACAGACGATCTGGAGCCCCTTCGCCGGTCTCGCCCCGACCGGCTGCTGCCGGACGATCCCCCCGACCCCGAGATCCTGGTCAGGGAGAAGGCCCGCCTCATGTCGGCCATCACCGGGCCGGCTGGCACGGCCGAGCATCGCCGAACGCCCTCCATCTATCCGCGACTTGCCTACCGGGACGAGGTCGCCGCCCTGGACTTCCTGACCCGGGCGTTCAGCCTCGTCGAACGCCGGGAAGCACGAATGGAGCACCCGGAGGGAACCCTGGCCTGGCTGGAGATCGGAGACGGCGTGGTCATGATCGGCCGGGCTGGGGAGGAGCGCCACGGCCTGCGCAGTCCGCTAGACGCCGGCGCCCCTACGGCCATGGTGAACGTGTACGTGCACGACATCGACATCCACTACCGCAGGGCTGAGTCAGCGGGTGCCGAGATCGTCATGCCGCTGGAGGACATGTTCTGGGGCGACCGGCGCTACGAGGCCCTCGACTCCGAAGGGCACCGCTGGCACTTCGCGGAGCGCGTGTCCGAGACCCGGGCTCATCGACCGGCCCCGTAGGCCAGCTAGCCCCTCGCCGGTTCACCTGCGCAGAGTGCGGCGATGGTGCGCTCGGTCCAGTCCAGGCTGGCCCGGTGGACTACCAGCCCATGGTCAAGGGCGAACCGCGGGTGGAGCTGGTCGAACTGGGCCACCTCGGTGTATCGCTCCAGTCCCGCGGTGAGCGCCGCGAGCGCATCTTTGAGATCGCGCAGGAACCCGAGCACCTCTTCCCGCGGGACCATGTGTTCCATCATCACGAAGCGCATGAGGTGCAGTCCAAGGTCACGCGAGGCCGTCGCCGGTTGCACAGGTGCGCGGAGCCAGGTCAGGTGGGCCGACCGGCCGGCCTGTGTCGGTTCATACACGCGGCGTTGCCGGGCTGACTCGTTCGCCTCGGCTGGCGGCGTGGCCCGGACCAGTTCTCTGGCTTCCAGGCGGCGCAACGCTGGATACAGGGTGCCGGAACTGGGCTGGTAGATGCCCATCGGCGTAGCGGTGAACTGGCGCTTGAGGTCATAGCCGGACGACGGCGACAGACAGATCAGGCCGAGCAGGATGTGCTCGAACGAGGTGAGCTGATGCCCGGCCATGACCAGCAATCTACCTTGCAGCATAGGTCGAATCGACCTATCCTGCTGGGAAGACGGCCAGGACGCGGACGAGGGCAGGGTCCGCGGGCCATCACGAAAGGCCTTGCCGTGGACGCGAGTCGCGATGCCCGAACCGCCGGAACCAGACCGGGAGCCGGGGGCCGGTTCGGCTCAATCTCGATGATCGTGATCTTCGACGTTGCCGCCCCGCTGGGGGCCTACAGCCTGCTGCGCTCGGCTGGCCTGACGGCGGTGAGCGCATTGCTGCTGAGTGGGGTGTTCCCTGCTGCGGGCGTGGCCATCGGGGCGGTCCGGCACCGTCGGCTCGATGTGGTCGGCGCCCTGGTCCTGGCCGGGATCCTGGTGGGCACGGTGCTCGGCCTGGTCACTCACCAGGCCAGGCTGCTGCTGGTCGAGGGATCGGTGCCCACGGCCGTCTTCGCGGTGGCCTGCCTGGGCTCGCTATGGGCCCGGCGCCCACTGATGTTCAGCTTCGCCTTGGCGTTCACAGGGCCGGACACAGCTCAAGGCCGCGAGATGACCAGGCTCTGGCAATACGAGGAATTCCGGCGGCTATTCCGCGTCATCACGGCTGTCTGGGGCCTCGGCTTTGCCATCGAGGCCGCCGTGCGGGTCGTCGTCGTGTACAACACCTCGACCGGAACAGCCTTGGCCAGCTCCATGGTCACACCGTTCCTCTGGGCGGGGGCGTTGTCGGCCTGGACGGTCGCCTACGGCACGCATCACCGGAAGAAGGGTGAACGGCTGGCCGCCGCCGAAACAGAGGGTTAGCCAGCGCTCCGCTGGAGTTGCCAGGCGGCTTCGATCGCGTCCTCGATGGCACCAGCGTCACCGCTGGCGATGTCGGCTACGACCATCATGTGCTTGGCGAACCGGGTGGGGACGCTGAAGGTTTCAGGGAACTGTCGCAGCAGCAGGTCGCGGTAGTCGAAGTCAGCGCGGATCACCACGTGCACGTCATCGAGCTGGCGCGCGACCAGCCTGCCGTGCAGCCGCCACTCGGCCAGCCCGTCTGCCGTGTGGCGGCGCACACCCGCCAGGGCCTCGGCTAAGCGAGCCACGTCGGCTATCTTCACGAGCGCAGGCTTCCCCCACCACTACCTGGTGAAACGTTGTACGCGCGGCTTCGCCGCCCGCCGGGCTTTCCCGGGAAGGTCCTCTGGTCGGAGGTCAGCGGCCGATCGCGTCCAATTCCGCGATCGCCTCGGCGGGCAGATCGAACCCGGCGGCGGCGATGTTCTCGCGCAGGTGATCCACTGACGAGGTGCCGGGGATCAGCAGGATGTTCGGTGAGCGCCGCAGCAGCCAGGCGAGCGCGACGGCCAGCGGGGTCGCACCCAGCCGGTTCGCCACCGCGTGCAGCTCGTCGGACTGCAGCGGCGAGAAGCCGCCGAGCGGAAAGTACGGCACGAAGGCGATGCCCTGCGACGCGGTGAGCTCGACCAGGCTGTCGTCGTCGCGGCGCGCGACGTTGTAGAGGTTCTGCACGCAGACGACCGGCGCGATCGCCTGCGCCTCGGCGAGCTGGCCGGCGTCGACGGTGCTGAGGCCGAGGTGGCGGATCAGCCCCTGCTGCTGGAGTTCGGCCAGCGCCTCGAACTGCTCCGCGATCGAGCCGGGCTCGGGGCCCTCCACGCCGCCCATGCGCAGGTTGACCACGTCGAGCGCGTCGAGCCCGAGGTGCTTGAGGTTGTCGTGCACGGCCTCGCGCAGGTCGGCCGGGGTTCGGGCGTGCGGCCAGCCACCCTGCTCGTCACGGCGGGCCCCGACCTTGGTGACGATGTGCAGGTCGTCCGGGTAGGGCGCCAGCGCCTCGTGAATGATCTCGTTGGTGACGTAGGGCCCGTAGAAGTCGGCGGTGTCGATGTGATTGACGCCGAGCTCAACCCCCTCGCGCAGCACGGCGATCGCGGCGGCGCGGTCCTGGGGCGGCCCGAAGACACCGGGCCCGGCGAGCTGCATGGCGCCGTAGCCGACCCGGGTGAGCTCGAGGTCGCCGACGCGGTAGGTGCCGCCGGGCAGGTCGTGGGATGTCATGGCTTCCTTCCTGTCCGTGGCCTGCGCCGCGGACGTGATCCACGATGCTACGCACCCGGCTGGCCAGGCAGTGCCCCCGTCATCCTGGGACTGGCAGGGCCATGGTGGCCGACCGCACCCCCCGTACAGTGGAACGCGTGACTGGGTCGAACGCGCTGGGTGAATACCTGCGGGCCCGCAGGGAGCTGGTGGAGCCCTCGGATGTGGGGCTGCCCGTCGTGGGCGTCCGGCGGACGCCGGGCCTGCGCCGTGAAGAGGTGGCCACGCTGGCCGGCATCAGCGCCGACTACTACCTGCGGCTGGAGCAGGGACGCGACCGCAACCCGTCGGCGCAGGTGCTGGAGGCGCTGGCCCGGGTGTTCCGGCTCGACGCGACCGCCACGCAGTACCTGCTGAGCCTGTCCGCGACCCGGCCAGGGAGGCCGAGGCGGCCACGCCGCGAGATCGTGCCGGCCGGAATCAGGCAATTGCTCGGCGCGCTGGAGCTGCCGGCGTTCGTGGAGAACCGGATGTTCGATGTGCTCGCCGCGAACCGGCTCGCGACCGCCCTGTCGCCGAGCATCACACCGGGGACCAACCGGCTGCGATCGATGTTCCTCGACACCGGGGAACGGGACCTGTACCCGGACTGGGAGCACGCCATCGGCGGCATGCTCGCGGCGTTCCGCTCGTCGATCGGCACCGATGTCGACGACCCGCGGATCGTGCAGCTCGTCGGGGAGCTGTCCCTGGCCAGCGAGCCGTTCCGGCGGCTGTGGGCGCGGCACGACGTGAAGGCGCTGGCGGGTGAGACGGCCCGGATGCGGCACCCGCAGGTCGGGATGCTGGAGCTGCGCCGCGAGAAGCTGCCCATCGGCGACTCGGGCGGCCAGCTCCTGGTGATCTACCACGCCGAGCCGGGCTCCGGCAGCGCCAGGTCGCTCGCGCGGCTAGCTGCGGTCGAAGGCCAGGCTGACCGCGAAACCGAGGAACACCACGCCGCTGACCTGTTCCATCCGGCGCTTGAAGGAAGTCCGGCTGATCCGGTGGGCTAGCGCGGCGGCGGCGCCGGAAACGACCAGGTACAGCACGGTGAGCTCGGCAATGTCGATCACGGTGAGCAGCAGGGTGGTGCCGAACACCGGCGCGCCGTGCGGCACGAACTGCGGAAGCAGGCTCATGTAGAACACCCCGGCCTTGGGGTTGAGCAGGTTCGTCCCGAGGCCCGCCCGGAACGCGGCGAGCTTCCCCCGCGGCTGCTCCGCAGGGACCTGGGCGGCGGACGATGCCTGGGCGGCGGGAGCGGGCTTACCGGTGGCGGGGGTGGGGTCGTCGCCGGGGCGCCGCCTGGCCCGCCAGAGCGCCGACATACCCAGCCAGGTCAGGTACGCGGCACCGGCGATCCGGACGACGTCGAAGGCCACATGCGAAGCGGCGAGCAGCGCGCTCAGACCGGCCGCGGTAGCGATTCCCCAGGCCAGACAGCCCGTGTTGACCCCGAGAGCCGCGACCAGCCCGGCTCGCCTGCCGCCGGACACGGAGGTGCGCAGCACCAGCATCATGTCCAGGCCGGGCGTCAGGTTCGCTACGGCGGCGACCCCGGCGAAGGCGAGCAGCGCGGTCAGCATGGCTCGATGCTAAACCGCCCTCCGGTGAGGTTCACGCCTCCTCCGGAGGGCGGTTCGCACCCCTCCCGGGGGTGAGGGGCTATCGGGAAGATGGGTCAGGTGGACGACGAGCGTGGCCGGTAGGCCAGCAGCATGGCCACGCACAGCACCATCAGCGCGGCCTCGAGGACCAGCGAAAGCGTGCCGACCCAGTACCCCCAGTTGCCGACGTCCCCTGGGTCACCCGGCACGCCCACGGAACGGGACAGGATGTAGGCGGCGAACGGCCCGACGCCGAGCAGGATCCCGGCGGCCCAGCCGAGCCAGCGCGCCCAGGGCAGCAGCAGTGTGATCGCGGTGAGCACGCCGCCCACCTCGATGATCCGGTACCCCCACCCGATCCAGGCGGGTGAGGCGACGGCGGTGATGCCGCCCTGGTCGGCCACGTGCACCGTGGCGACCGTCAGTGCGAGCAGGGCCCCGACTACCTGCACCGCGATCAGCGGCGCGGCGGCGGGGTGAGGCCTTGCCCCGTCTGAGTCCGTGCGTCCTACCAGTGTCTGCTGGGCCATCGTTCTACTCCTCGTGTATCGCGAGCGGTCCTTCGATGCCGTCCAGAGCAGTAACACGACAGGAGCGCCGCGATGGTTCAACCCGATACAAACGAGCACGCTCTTCCGTGGCACCGGCGTCGACGAACCTGACACCCGGTAACGTGTCGGCGTGCTGGAACAGGTGACCGTGATCCGCTACGCGACCCCGCTGCGCGAGGGCGGCTCGTTGCCGGCCATCGTCGAGGCCGACAACCTGGGGACGTACGTGATGAAGTTCCACGGGGCCGGCCAGGGGCCGAAGGCGCTGGCGGCCGAGATCATCTGCGGCGAACTGGCCCGGCGGCTCGGCCTGCGCACCCCGGAACTCGCCCTCGGCTATCTGGACCCGCGCATACCCGGCAGCGAACCCGATCCTGACATCCAGGATCTGCTGCGGGCCAGCAGCGGGCTGAATCTCGCGGTGGACTTCCTGCCCGGGTCGGCCGGGTTTGATCCGAGAGGCTGGAAGGTCGAACCTGGCTTCGCCAGCCAGGTGGTGTGGTTCGATGCCTTGGTGCAGAACGTGGACCGGACGTGGCGCAACCCCAACCTGCTGGTCTGGCACGGCGACGTCTGGCTGATCGACCACGGGGCGGCGCTCTACTTCCACCACAACTGGCCCACCGCCGACCCGCTCAAGCCGTTCGACGCCAGCGAGCACGTGCTAGCCAAGGCCGGGACCGACCTGGCCGCCGCGCACGCCGCACTGGCGCCGCAGATCACCAGGGATCGACTGGAGGAGGTCGCCGCGCTGGTACCACCGGAGTGGTTCGGGGACGGGACGGCCGGGGCTTACGTGACGCACCTGCTGCAGCGGGCGCCGCGGGTGCCGGAGGTGATCAGGCGATGAGCACAGAGCCGTTCGAGTACGCGGTGATCAAGGTGGTGCCCCGGGTCGAGCGGGGCGAGGCCATGAACGCCGGGGTGATCGTCTACTCACACGGGCACGGCTACCTGGGCTGCCGCATCTACCTTGACGAGGACCGGCTGCGCGCGCTCGATCCCGGGGCCGACCTGACCTCGGTCACCGCGGCCCTGGCCGCGATCGACGAGGCCTGCCGGAGCGAACTGCCACCCGGGCAGCCCGCCGGGGCGCGGTTCCGCTGGCTCACCGCGACCAGGAGCACGGTGGTGCAGCCAGGGCCGGTGCACGCGGGCCTGACCGCCGACCCGGCCGCCGAGCTCACGCACCTGTTCGACACCCTGGTCCGGTAACGCCTGGCCAGGGCCGCCAGCCGGTGGCGGCCGCCCATTCCTCGGCCGCTACGATCACCACGTCCACCACGGGGTCCTTGATGTCGGTGTAAGCATCCACGTCGGGCACGACCGCACTCAGCTCGGTCTTGAACAACGCGTAGCCGGCTACCGCCCCGGGATGGGCCCGGAACCAGTCACGGAACAGCAGGGCCAGCCGCTCGTTGGGTGACCCGGTCCGGCGTACGTGCAGGTTGACGTCGTCGCCGTGGCCTCGCCGCCGCCAGTACCTCTTGGCCCAGCGCTCCCTGTCGTCGTCCAGGCCCGCCGGGACGTGATCGTGGTTGTAGGGTCGGCGCTCGAATCCCAGCTCGCTCAGCGGCCCGCCGAAGGCTACGGCCGCCTCGTCCAGGTCGGGCACGCTGACCTGCATGTCGAGCAGATCCTTGGCGGCCATGCCGGGTATGGAGGTGCTGCCGATATGCTCGACCCGCTCGGCCAGCCCGCCCAGCCGGCCCCGCAGTGTGGCGGCCAGCCCTGCGGCCCGCTCGGGCCAGTCGGTGCGGTAGGTAACGACGACGACGCTCACGAGTGTGTCCCCTTCGGTGAGAGCCAGCAGTTACGGAGGTTGCCATGGCCGAGTTTCGCGTGGTCACGAACAGCGAGCATCCCGAACTGGAAGTCCAGGTCGAGGGATTCCGCGGCGAATGGCCGGAGTTCATCTTCCACGACCCGGTCGCGGCCGCGCACGTCGGCCGCGTCAGCGAGTACTTCCCGCAGTACGACGTGCTGCTGCTCAGCGGGGACGAGGTCGTGGCCGGCGGCTGGGGGGTGGCGATCGCCTGGGACGGCGATACCGCGACGCTGCCGGACGGCTACGACTGCGCGCTCGTGCAGGCGGTGACCGGGCACGAGAACAAGGTCGTGCCGGACACCTTGTCGGTCATGGCGGCCGCGGTGAAGAGCGGCCGGCAGGGCGGCGGACTGGCCGGGCAGGTGCTGACCGCGCTGCGGGAGCGCGCCCAGGCCCACGGGCTGCAACGGGTGATCGCCCCGGTCAGGCCCACGCTGAAGAGCCGCTACCCGATCACCCCGATGGACCGGTTCGCCCGCTGGATCCGCGACGACGGGCTGCATCTGGACCCGTGGATCCGCACGCACCAGCGGCTGGGCGCGACCATCCTGGGCCCGGCGCCGCATTCGATGATCATCAAGGGCACGGTCGCCGAATGGGAGGAGTGGGCCGCGATGCCCTTCCCCGAGACCGGCCAGTACGTGGTCCCGCAAGCCCTGGACCTGGTCAGCATCGACCGCGGCCGAGACGAAGGCGTCTACGAAGAGACCAACCTCTGGATGCAGCACGTCTAAAACGATTACCCTCCAAGGTTAACTGGGGCGGGGGCGGGGTGAGGTGAGGTGAGGTGAGGGGCGGGGTGAGGTGTGGGCGGGGTGAGGGGCGGGGGGTTAGGAGTCTGGGCCTTGGGGGGTGCGGGTGAGGAGCTGGCGGGTGCGGAGGGCTACTTCTAGTTCGAAGCGTTTGCCTGGTTCGCGCAGGACGCCGCCGAAGAGCTCGTCGATCTGGCGGAGGCGGTACCGGACGGTCTGGGGGTGCACGCGCATCAGCATGGCGACCTCGTGCGCGTTGCCGCCGTGCTCCAGCCAGACCAGGAGGGTCTCGGCGAGCCGGTCCCGCTGGGCGGGACGCAGGCCGTCCAAAGGAGCCAGCCTGGCCGCCCGCAGCGCCGCCGCGAGCTCCTCGTCGGAGAAGATCAGCAACGTGGACAGGTGCCCGTCGCAGTGGATCGGCCCCTCCCCGATGGGGAGCACCCCGCGCAGCCCGAGCGCCAGCGCCGCCCTGGCCCAGCGCAGCGACGCGCTGGCCTGGGCCAGCGGCATCGCCGGGCCGAGCGCCGCGGACCAGCCGCGCAGCGCGTAGTCGATCAGGGCGGCCCGGCCGGGGCCGTCCGGGTCGGGCACCAGCAGGCAGGGCTCGTGCCTGGTCCAGTCGATGAGCACGTCCGGCGGCAGCGCCCGGCCCGCGGCCACATCGAGCCCGGGCCGCTCGTCGAAGGCGACCAGGGCGACCCGGCGGGGCAGCGTCCAGCCGGCCGCCCTGGCCATGTCGGCGATGGCCTCCATGGAGGCCGGCGGGTCCACCACGATCAGGTCGAGCAGCCGCCGCCTGCGACGCTCGAGCTCCCCCGCGACCTCGGCCCTGGCCTCGGTGTACCCGGCCGCGCAGGCGGCGGCCAGCTCGTCCAGGTACAGGAAGATGGCTTCGCCGATCCGGCCGAGCACCTGCATGTCCAGGCCGGACGCGCCCGCCGCCTCGCACAGCCAGCGCCACGCCACCCGGGCGCCGAGCCGCAGCGCGTTCTGCAGCGGCTCCAGGCTGCGGCCCTCCCTGGCCTCCACCGCGCCGATGCCGCGGAACTCCGAGACGATCACCCCGAACGAGGCCTCGGGATTGGCCACCCGGTCCACGAACTGCTCGACCGAGTGCTTAACCGCCCGGCTGACCGCCTCGGTGTAGACCGCGTCCAGCGGACGGGCGTACTCGGGCACGCCCACCTGGATCGCGTCGATCATGTCGACGACGGCCTTC
This sequence comes from Streptosporangiaceae bacterium, assembly GCA_036267135.1. Taxonomy (GTDB): domain Bacteria; phylum Actinomycetota; class Actinomycetes; order Streptosporangiales; family Streptosporangiaceae; genus PALSA-505. The sequence goes on from DATAWQ010000063.1 coordinate 179,525, forward strand.
TCCAGTTGCGGGCGCAGCAACTCGGCCACCTCCGGAGGCAGCGCGTGCCAGACGTCCGAGGGCCCATTTAGTTCCTGCACACCGCTCAACTCACCCAGACCACCCTGGACTATCGCGACGGGCCGAAGACGCCCCCCGGAGGCATGGCGGGCGGCGGAGATAAAACTCAATATTACCGTTTAGTAACTATTTTGGCACACTCTTTTGGCCACCCGCGGGGAAACGACTGTCACGAAGTGATAATTTGTGCGGCCCGATTTAATGCGAAGAAGCTAAACCCTCAGGACAATTAACGGTGACCGAGGTCGGCGCCGCCGCTCGGTCCGGACCGCCGGACGGCGGCCAGGCCAGGGCACCGGCGCCGGTACTCACGCCTCGTCCAGGTGTGCGGTGTCGTTGAAGCCCCGCACTATCCACATCGCGCCGGCCACCACGATCTCCGAGATCGAGCCGTTCTCCGCGCCGATGAACGCGAACGGGCGCGCCTGGCTCGCCAGGGACAGGGCCTGGCCGATCACCCCGCCGTGGGTGAACACGGCCACCCGCTGACCTGGATGGGCGGCGGCCAGCCGCTCGACCGCGCCGCGCACCCGGGCGGAGAACTGCGCGGCCGGCTCGGCGCCGGGGATGACGTCCCAGCGCTCCTCGGCCCGCATCCGCTGCGCCACCGGGTGGTTGTCGGCGACCATCTTGCGGTAGAGGCCGCCTTCCCACTCCCCCAGGCCGACCTCGCGCAGTTCGCGCTCGACGCGCGGCTGCAGGCCGAGCCTGCGGGCCAGCGGGGCGGCGGTCTGAACGGTGCGGCACAGCGATGTGACATAAATCGCGTCGATGGGCGGGCCCTCGGCCAGCCGGGCCCCGGCCAGCTCGGCCTGCCGGACGCCGTCGGGGGCCAACTCCGGGTCGGCCCGGCCGTCGGTCATCGGGAACGGGTGCTCGGGGTAGGCGGGCTGGGATTCGCCGTGCCTGACCAGCAGCAGGGTCAGCGCGCCCGGCGGGGGCGTGAAGCGGTGCTGGCGGTAGCCGCCCTGGGCGGCCGGGACGGTCGGGGGCTGGCGCGTATCATCGCGGGGGATCACGGGTCAGACAGTAGCGAGGTCCCGCGCGGCCCAGCCGGTCGGCCGCACACGACCGCCGGGCACCCGGTATGGCCCTTTGGCCCCGGAGCGTACAAAATAAACTGGCGGCCGGGTGTAGACCATAGCAAGGTTACGGACGTGTGACCGCAGGAAAGCACCCTAAGCTAACTTAACCGATAGGTTTGATAGAGAATAGTGGGCGCACCGGGCCGGACCGGTGCGCACCCGGGACTCGAAGGCGAGGCCACCCATGCGCATCACCCGACGACTGGCCGCCACGGCGGCGCCGATCACCCTGGCCGCGGTGCTGGCCGCCTGCTCGGGGAGCGGCGGCTCCCCGAGCAACTCAACCTCGGGCTCCACCGGCGCGGCGGTGCAGGGCGGCGTGGTCAACGAGGCCTGGGGGGCCACCCCGAACTTCATCTTCCCGCTGACCCCGGCGACGAACAACAACGGCTACAACGAGAACCTGGTCACCCCGATGTGGCCGATGATGGTCTACGCCGGCGACGGCGCCAAGTCGATCGTGAACTCGCAGGAGAGCCTGTTCACGTCCATGACGTGGAGCAACGGCGACAAGACCGACACGATCGCGCTGAAGCCGTGGAAGTGGTCGGACGGCACGCCGATCACCAGCCGGGACTTCCTGTTCACCTACAACCTGCTGAAGTCGGCCCACGGGAACTGGATCTGGTACGTGCCCGGCTTGTTCCCCACCGATGTGGCCAGCGTGACCGCGCCCAACGCGCACACGGTCGTGCTGAACCTGACGCACTCCTACAATCCGAGCTTCTACGAGGAGGACGTGCTCAGCTACGTCCCGCTGCTCCCCCAGCACGCCTGGGACAAGACCTCGATGACCGGGAAGATCGGCAACTACGACCAGAGCACGTCCGGGGCCAAGGCGGTGTGGAGCTTCCTGCAGAAGGAAGGCGGCCAGACGAGCACGTTCACCACGAACCCGCTGTGGAAGGTCGTGGACGGGCCCTGGACGCTGGCCAGCTTCCAGAACAACGGCGACTGGGACTACGTGCCGAACAAGCACTATTCCGGCCCGGACAAGCCGCGCCTGGCCCGGGTGAACGACGTGTTCTACACCTCCGACACGTCCGAACTCGACGCCCTGCGGTCCGGCGGCAGCCTGCAGATAGCGCAGCTTCCGCAAAACGACATCTCCCAGGAAGGCGTGCTGAAGTCCGAGGGGTACTCGTTCGTCACCCAGGCCATCCCGGGCGTGGCGTACATCCTGCCGAACTTCTTCGCCCCCCGCGTCGCCCCGATGATCCGCCAGCTCTACATCCGCCAGGCCATGGAGCTGCTGATCAACCGGCCGCAGATCAGCCAGAAGGTGTACGCGGGCTACGCGGACCCGGGCAACGGAGTGGTGCCGCTGCAGGCCGGCGGCCCGTGGGTGTCGCCACAGGAGAAGGCCGGCGGCCCCTACCCGTACTCGCCGGCCAAGGCCATCGCCCTGCTCAAGGCGCACGGCTGGACGGTCAAGCCGGGCGGCATCTCGACCTGCCAGCGGCCCGGCACCGGGCTGGCGGATTGCGGCGCCGGGATCACCTCGGGCGAGCAGCTAGCCTTCACCATGGCGTATTCCTCGGGGTCGGCCATTTTCGACGAGCAGGAGGCGGCCATCCAGTCGTCCGAGGAGCAGGGCGGCGTCAAGTTCAACCTGAAGTCCGAGCCGTTCAACACGCTGGCGGCCACCGTCGGCACCTGCAACGCGGCCTCGCACCCGGCCTCCACCTGCAGCTGGCAGCTCGTGGACGAGGGATACCAGCCCGATCAGGGGCTGTACCCGGCCGGTGACCAGTTCTTCGAGACCGGCGCGCCGTACAACCAGGGTGGCTACTCCAACCCGGAGATGAACAAGCTCATCAACGCCACCGAGTACGGGTCGAGCGCGAAGGCGTTCTACGCCTACGAGGACTACGCGAACCAGCAGCTCCCGTGGCTGTTCTTGCCGAACTCGTCGCTGATCAACGCCTACAAGAGCAACCTGGGCGGATTCGCGCCGCTGAACCCGTTCTCAGGCTCGATCAACCCGGAGGCCTGGTATTACACCAAGTCGTAGCCGGCCTGTGCTGACGGAGACCGCGTGACCGGATACCTCGTCCGCCGGGTTGGCCAGGCCATCGCGGTCGTGATCGGCGTCATGATCGTGACGTTCATCCTGATCCACATGGAGCCGGGCAGCGCGGCGCGAGCCGCGCTCGGCGCCAAGGCCACCACCGGACGGATCGCCATCTTCAACCGCGCCTACGGCCTCAACCAGCCGCTGTGGGATCAGTTCGGCACGTACGTGCGGCAGATCTTCGAGGGCAACCTCGGCTACTCGTACACCCAGCAGCAGCCGGTGAGCACGCTGATCGAGCAGCGGCTGCCGCGCGACATCGTCCTGCTCGGGACGTCGACGGTGCTGGCCGTGCTGATCGCCATCCCGATGGGGATCTTCCAGGCGGTGCGGCGCAACAAGGCGACCGACTTCACGCTGACCGGGGTGTCGTTCACGCTGTACGCGATGCCGGACTATCTGCTGGCGCTGCTGCTCATCGCGCTGTTCGCGGTGCAGTTCCACTGGCTGCCGCCGAACGTGCCCTCGACCACGTCAGTGGGCGGGCTGCTGGCCGACCCGAAGGCGCTGGTGCTGCCGGTGATCACGCTGACCCTGGTCAGCGTGGCCAGCTTCAGCCGGTATCAGCGGTCCTCGGCGATCGAGGTGCTGGCCCAGGAGTACATCAGGGTGGCCAGGTCCAAGGGGATGCCCAGCCGGCTGATCCTGCTGCGGCACGTGCTGCGCAACTCGATGCTGCCGGTGGTGACGCTGATCGGGCTGACGATCCCCAGCATCATCGGCGGGGCGGTGATCGCGGAAGAGGTGTTCAACTTCCCCGGCATGGGCCTGCTGTTCTTCCAGGCCGCCACCATGCACGACTTCCCCATCCTGCTCGGCTCGACGCTGTTCGTCGGGGTGGCCACGGTGGCCGGCAGCCTGCTCGCCGACATCGCCTACGCGGCGCTCGACCCGAGGGTGCGCTATGGCCGTACGTGAGCCCGGGGCGGGCGCGCTCGCGGTGCCCGGGCCGGACGAGCCCGCCGGCTCGCCCGCGCCCGAGGTCGCGGCGGCCCGCGGTTCCTGGCGGCTCATGCTGGCCACGTTCGCCGAGAACCCGCTGGCCCTGGCCGGGGTGGGCCTGGTCGTCCTGATCGTCGCGTTCTGCTTCATCGGGCCGCTGCTCTACAAGACCAACCAGGTCACGGTCAACCTCAACATCAACAACATCCGGCCCGGCGGCAAGTACCCGCTGGGGACCGACAACGACGGCTTCAACGTGCTGGGCCGGCTGATGGTGGGCGGCCAGTCGTCGCTGGAACTCGGCTTCGCGGTGAGCATCGCGACCTCGGTCATCGGCACCCTGTACGGGGCCATCGCCGGCCTGGCCGGCGGGCTGGTGGACGCGGTCATGATGCGCATCGTGGACACGTTCCTGGCGCTGCCCACGCTGGTGCTGCTGCTGATCTTGGTGAACGTGTTCCCGCCGAGCCTGTGGGTGATCATCCTGCTGATCACCGCGCTGTCCTGGCTGTCGGTGGCCCGGCTGGTGCGGGGCGAGGTGCTGACGCTGCGGGAGCGGGAGTACGTGCAGGCGGTCAGGGCCATGGGCGGATCGAGCTGGCGGATCGTGACCAGGCACCTGATCCCGAACTCGGTCGGCGTGATCATCGTGAACGCGACCTTCACCATCGCCGACGCGATCTTGTACCTGTCCGCGCTGAGCTTTCTGGGCCTCGGACCGCCGCCGCCCGAGGTGGACTGGGGCGGTATGCTCAGCAACGGCCTTGACTTCCTCTTCGACGGCTACTGGTGGCTGGTCTATCCGGCGGCGATCATCCTGATCCTCACCGTGGTGGCGTTCAACCTGATCGGCGACGCCATCCGCGACTCGCTGGACGTGCGGCTGCAGCGCCGGTAGCCACGAGACCAAGGACTCCTGGTGTGAGCATCGCGGGAATGGTCGTGTGGGCGCTCACGGCGGGCATCGGGATCTACCTGCTCGCGGTGGGGCTCTCCGCGCAGCGCGCCGGCGCCGCCCCCCGGCCGGCGGTCACCCGGCCGGCCTGGCCGCCGGTGATCGTGGACCCGGCCGAAGACGGCGACGACGGGCAGACCGCGAGCCCGGTGGGCAGCGCGGCGCTGACCATGGTGCTTGGCGGCGGTGCACCCCCGCCGAGCCGGACGTCGGCCCCGGAGGGTTCGCCGCTGCTCGAGTTCGCGCATCCGGCGCTGGCCCTGCTGGGCCTGACCTTCTGGATCTGCTATGTGATGAGCGGGTACCGGGTGTTCGCCTGGATCGCCCTCGGCGTGGTGGTGGCGACGATAGCGGCCGGGCTGGGCTGGGAAGCCGCGCGGCGGCGGGCCGCACGCACCCGCGCGGAGGCGTCACACGCGGACGGCGCCAGCTTCCCGCCGCACCTGATCATGCTGCACGGTTTGGCCGCGTTCTGCACGTTCGCCCTGGTCGTCGTGACGGCGGCGGCAGCCGTTCATTAAGGTAGCTTCCAATCGATCCCGGGCGCTCCGATGGCTTCGAGCTGCTGGTTGGCCCGGCTGAACGGGCGCGAGCCGAAGAAGCCGCGGTCGGCGGAGTTCGGGCTGGGGTGGGCCGACTCGATGCAGGGCACGCCGTCCAGGAGCGGGACCAGGTTGCGGGCGTCGCGGCCCCACAAGATCGCGACCAGCGGGCGGTCGCGGGCGGCCAGCGCCTTGATGGCCTGCTCGGTGACCTCCTCCCAGCCCCGGCCGCGGTGTGAGCCGATCTGGCGGGGCTGCACGGTGAGGACCCGGTTGAGCAGCAGCACGCCGCGCTCGGTCCACGGTGTGAGGTCGCCGGTGGCCGGGCGCGGGTAGCCGAGGTCCTCGCTGTACTCGCGGAAGATGTTGAGCAGGCTGGGCGGCAGGCGCTTGACCTCGGGCGAGACCGAGAAGCTGAGGCCGACCGGGTGCCCGGGGGTGGGGTAGGGGTCCTGGCCGACGATCAGGACCCTGACCTCGTCGAACGGCTGCCGGAAGGCCCGCAGCACCGCGTCGCCGGCGGGCAAGTAGCCGCGGCCCGCCGCGATCTCGGCCCGCAGGAAGTCGCCCATGGCGTGGATCCGGCCGGCCACCGGCTCCAGGGCGTCGGCCCAGCCCGGGTCCATGATCTCGCTCAGCGGTCGCTGGGTCATGCGGTGCTCTCTTCCCGGCGGCGAACCTTCGGACCGGTCAGACCCTACAGCCAGCCGGCCCGCGCGTTGTCCGGATCGTGGTTCGGCGGCGGGACGCCGAGTTCGCCCTTGTGCACCTTGTCCAGCAGCCGCCGGACCACGTCCATGATCTCGGGGACGGTGTCGCGCAGGCTCGCGGCGTCGGCGGCGTCCTGCTCGTGCGGGTCGGCCCCGGCGCGCTCCAGCACGCTGGGCAGATCGGACAGGTTGGCCCGCAGCCAGCCGAGCGGGTCGGCGGACAGCTCCCTGACGAAGTTTCGCTGGCCCGGCTCCCAGCCGCGGAAGGCCGGGTGGTGGTGGGTGCGGTCGAAGCTGCCCGGCGGGCCGTCCGCCGACTCCAGCAGGTCGACCCGCCACAGCGGCTGGTCCACGCCGATGGGCTGGGCGGAGTAGATCGAGCCCTTGAGCGTCTCCCGGTCGAGCACCCGCAGTTCGAGCCGCACGCCCCGCTCGGGGCTTTCCTGGCCCTTGATCGGATTCGGGTCGATGAAATACAGGTCGCTGACGACCACGCCGTAGCGCTCGAAGCCGAATGCGTACAGCATTGTCCGGTGCCCTCCTCGGGTGGATCGTGCGAATGCGGTCATGGCGGCTGGATCTGCTCCAAGGGTATTCTCCGGGCACCGCGCGTATTCGGCGGGCACCGGGGCGCGACCGCTGCGAACCTGGGGTTATGCGCGACTTCAGGTTCAGCTGCAACGTGTTCGCGGTCAGGTCGGCGACCGCGTTCGCCGACTACTGCCGGTCGGCGGAGCGGTTCGGCTACGACGCGGTCTTCACTGCCGACCACCTCGGGTCACCGGCCCCGTTCTCGCCGCTGATCGCCGCGGCGGCCGCGACGCAGCGGCTGCGGCTCGGCACGATGGTGCTGAACATAGGGTTCTGGAATCCGCACCTGCTCGCCCGCGAGGTGGCCACCGCCGACGTGCTCACCGACGGGCGGCTCGAACTCGGCCTCGGGGCCGGCCACATGAAGTGGGAGTTCGACGCGGCCGGGCTGCCGTGGCGGCCACTGCCCGAACGGGCCGGCCTGCTGGCGGACACGCTGGACGAGCTGGAGCGGATCTTCGGTTCGGACGGCTACCCGGACGGGCGGGCGGCCAGGGAGTTCTACGACCTGCCGGTGCTGAAGCCGGTGCAGCGGCGCGGGCTGAACGGGACCGGGCCGCCGCTGATCATCGGGGGCACCGGGGACCGGATGCTGAGCCTGGCCGTGCGGCGGGCGGACACGGTGGCCGTCGGCGGGCTGTTCCAGCGCAAGGGCGAGCCGCCGGGCACGTTCCGGATGGGCAGCGCGGCCGAGGCGGCGGAGCGGGTCGCGTTCATCCGGGACCAGGCGGGCGCCCGGATGCGGGAGCTGGAACTGCACGTGCTCATCCAGGGTGTGGTGCTCACCGACAACCGGCGGGCGGCCGCGCGCGAACTGGTGGAAAAGCAGGTGCCGCACTTCACCGTGGACGAACTGCTCGAAACGCCGTTCGTGCTGATCGGCACCGTGGACGAGATCGTGGCCCAGGTCCGCGAGCGGCGGGAGCGGTACGGCTTCTCGTTCATCACCGTGCACGAGCCGTACATGGGCGCCTTCGGCCAGGTGATCGAGCGGCTGCGGGCGACCGAACCGGCCTAGTTCGTGCCGATGCTATTCTGCCGGAGGCCGTGCGAAAGAACGAGGAGGTGGTACCCGTGAACGTATCGACATGGGTGCTCCCCTCCGGGGTCACGGTCGGGCGGTAGGTCGTCCGGGAGCGCTGTTCACGAGCACTCCCGAAAGGCACGACCATGCGATTCACTTCACAGCAGCGCCTCGACGACGGCGTACTCGAACGCGAATTCACCCTCGGCGAGGTCCCCGGCGTCCTGTGGACGCCTGGATCCGCACCGGCCCCGCTGATCCTGAGCGGCCACAACGGCGGCTTGCACAAGCGGTTGCCCCGGCTGGTGGCCCGGGCCCGGCACTACGCGGCGCAGTACGGCTTCGCGGTGGCCGCCATCGACGCCCCCGGGCACGGTGACCGGCCCCGTTCGGCCGTCGACGAGCGGGCTCGCGCCGACCTCCGCCGGGCGATGGAGGCGGGCGAGCCGGTCGACGAGATCGTCGACGCCTTCCTCGTGCCGCTGGTCGACAAGGCGGTGCCGGAATGGCGGGCCACCCTGGACGCCCTCCTTTCGCGGCCCGAGATCGGCGGCCCGGTCGGGTACGAAGGGATGACCGCCATCGGCATCCGGCTGGCGCTGGTCGAGCCGCGCCTGCGCGCCGCCGCTTTCTTCGCCGGGGGTTTCGTGCCCGGCCCCGTGCGTGAGGCGGCCCGGCAGGTCACCATTCCGCTGCAGTTCCTGTTGCAGTGGGACGACGAAGGGATGGAACGGCAGCCGGCCCTGGACCTGTTCGACGCCTTCGGCACCAAGGAGAAGACGCTGCACGCCAATCTGGGCGGGCACGCCGGCGTCCCGTGGTTCGAGGTGGACGCCGCCGCCCGGTTCTTCACCCGGCACCTGAAGGCACGGGCTCAGCCGGACGGCGTGACCGGGGACCACATGCCGAACCACTGCTCGGCGCCGTAGGCTTCGAACCGCTCTACCTCGGTGAACCCCAGCTTCGCCGCGAGGCGCATCGAGCGAGCGTTGGCGGTCTGGGTAAAGAGCACCACCGGCTCGAGCTCGTCGCGCGGCCGGGGGCCGCCGAGGTAGGTGCCCACCTCGGGCGAGGCCAGCAGCTCGATGAACACCACACGGTCCCTGGCCTCGGGCGCACGGAGCACGAGCCTGTCGGTCCTGATCGGGGAAGGAGGCCAGGAGACGGGCCCGAGCTCAGTCACGGACGGCCGGCTAGAGGTCCTGCGGGTTGGCCGGGCCTTGCTGTTCGGCCAGGAAGCGCTCGAACTGCTCGCCGAGCTCCTCGGCGGTGGGCATGTTCTCCGGATCCCCGTTCAGCAGGTCGTTTTGCGCGTCGGCCTGGGCCACCGCGTCGTACTGCTGCTCGAGCGCCTGCACCACCTCGGTGATCTCGGTGGACGCCTCCACCTGCCGGTTGATCTCGGCGTCGGTGCGGCGAGCGGCCTCGCGCAGCGCGTCGTCGGGCACATCCAGGCCGGTGAGGGCGGTGACCGATTCCAGCAGCTTCACCGCGCCGGCCGGGTAGGCGGCCTGGGCCAGGTAGTGCGGGACGTGCACGGCGAAGCCGGCCGCGTCCCGGCCCGCCTCGCCGAACCTGAACTCCAGCAGCGCGGCGATGCTGCCAGGCACCTGCAGGTGGTTGGGCAGCGGCCGGTCCGCGGAGATCAGCTCTTCCCTGGTGGCGTGCGGGGTCACGCCGAGCGGCCTGGTGTGCGGCACGCCCAGCGGAATGCCGTGGAAGCCGACCGCCAGGCCCACGCCCAGGCGGGTGCACAGCTGCGTCACCGCCCCGGTGAACCGCTCCCACTCGTGGTCGGGCTCGGGCCCGACCAGCAGCAGGAACGGCGTGCCCGCGGCGTCGTGCATGAGGTGGGTGACGAGTTCCAGCTTGTCGTAGCGCTCCCAGTGGTCCTTGACGAACGTCATGACCGGGCGCCGGGACCGGTAGTCGATGAGCCGATCCACGTCGAAGCTGGCGACGACCTTGTGGTCCAGCTTTTCCATCAGGTGCTCGGTCACCAGGCGCCCTGCCGCGCCCGCGTCGATGAAGCCCTCGAAGTACCAGAGCAGGACGGCGCCGTCCAGACGCGGGGCGTCAGGTTCCACCTCGAAGAGATCTCCCTGATCCGCCGCCACGAGTGTGCCTCCGCCCTTGTTACTGGTGTCTATGTTCTCTCAACGTACCGCGAACGGCGATCCATCCCGAGGCGGCGCCGGGTGGGCTAGGGGGTAACGGCGTGTCCCAGGTGGTGCGGACCTGCCCGCGGTGGTGAACTAGCCCCGTGACCAAACCGCTGATCTTCACCGGGGGCGCGCTCGCGGACGTCTTCTACGCCGTGGCGGCCCTCTGGATCCTCTACGAGGCCGTGACCAGGATGGTGCAGCGGCTGCGGGCGGGGCACCGGACCCCGGTTTCGCTGAGCGACGCCACCATCTTCGCGGCGGGCGGTGGCATCGTGGCCTCGGTCGCTGTGTCCATCGAACTCGGCAGGCACGCGGGGGTGAACTGGCCCGGTGGGCGGGCCTGGCCGGTGGTCGTGGGCATCGTGCTGGTCGCCGCGGGGCTGGCGACACGGCTGTGGTCCGTCGTCTCGCTGGGCCGGTTCTTCCAGTACCAGATCGAGATCCAGACCGGGCACCGCGTGGTGACCAACGGCCCCTACCGGTACGTGCGGCATCCCTCCTACACCGGGATGCTGCTGGTCACGCTCGGCTTCGCGTTCGCCTCCGGCGACGTGCTGAGCCTTCCGGCCACGCTGGTACTGACCGGCCTGGGCCTGGCCGTGCGCATCCGGGCCGAGGAGAAGCAGCTCGTGGCGGCGCTGGGATCGCAGTACGAGGAGTTCGCGGCCCACCACAAGCGGCTCATCCCCGGGGTGCTTTAGCGCCATTCAGGTATCAGCCGACCGAGAACGACAGGTGAAATTGGGTTGCGTGCTTGCCGGTGAGCCGGTTCGATCGGCAGTCGTGACGGCTATCGGTGGGCTTGCGCGCCCAGACCTGTATCCGCGCTCGTCCCGGTATGACCCGCCCTGGTTGCTCGACCTGGACATGGGGCCGAATCCGCGAGGAAGAACCAAAGCACCCGCGATTGAGGCCGGCGCCCACCGGTTTGCCGCCCACCGTTACGGCGCTTCAGCCTGCCTCGCGGATGACAGCATCCCGCCAGGCGGCGATCTGGGTCTCCAGCGGGGCCGGGGCGGTCAGGCGGTTGTCGATAGCGGTGTGCGGGACGGCGGGTTCGTGGCCGAGGCGCATCCGGTCGCAGAACTCGGCGAAGCCGGCCAGCTTGGCCGCGTCCCTGGGTGAGCCGCGGGCGGTGAGGCGGTGGTGCAGGGTGCCGGCGTCGGTCCGGACCCAGACCAGGTGCACTGGTTCGCCGCCCAGTTCGCTGACCCACGCGGGCCAGCGGCTCGCGCTGTGGATCTGGCTGGTGAAGGGGCCAGACAGCAGCACCGGGCAGCCGTGGCCGCGGATCTCCCGCGCGGTCGCGGTCATGCCCTGGTACTCGTGCGGCTTGACGTGCTCGTCGTACCACGGGCCCTCGCGTTCCCCGGCGGGGCGGCCGGCCGCAGACAGGGTCGCGGCCACGAACGAGCCGTACATGGTGTCCTTGTCCAGCAGCGCGGGAACCGGCCGCAGTGCTTTCAGCAGCAGGCCGGCCACGGTGCTCTTGCCGGCGCCGGGTGGCCCCGCCACCACCCAGGCCGTCACAGCACTGTGGACGGCGCTCGGGAGGGTCGCCAGGTAGCGTCCTGGACGCGACCGCGCAGGTCGGTGCGGATGTCCTGGCCCAGCTTGCGGGTCTCCCTGCGGTTCAGCAGGGCCCCGGCGGCCGCGCCGGTGAGCAGCGGCGCCAGCGAGAACGCGGTCCGGCCGGCGCGCGCGGCCAGCCGCCACCGCAGCCGCCGGACCAGCGGCGACCCGGCCGCCAGCACCAGCCCGCCGGGCATCAGCGCCACCCCACGCCGGTTCGCCCATGCACCGACGTAGGCCGTCATCCGCGCCCTTCCGTTGCCCTCGGCGGGCACGCCGTACGCCTCGTGCAACTCGGCGACCAGCTTGATCTCGATCCCGACCAGGGCCAGCGTCTCGGTCGCGATCTCGGCCGGCCAGGCGGGCAGCACCGGCAGCGCCGACCACGCGCCGACCGCCCCGCCCACCGCCGCGGACGCGCGCGCCGCCCCCTCGACCAGCGCGTCGGCGATCTCCTCGGCCGACCGCCCGGGGAACTGAGCCCGCAACGCCGTCTGGTCCCGCACCTTCAGCCGCGGGGCCATCGCCAGCACCTGGCCGGTCAGCCAGCCGGTCCCGCCGCCCACTCCCCTGCGGGCCGCCCGCATCCCGCGCCCGGTGGCGCGCACGCTCTCCCCCGCCGTTCGCGCCGCCGACAACGCCGCCGACCTGGTCGCGTCGGCCGCCGACGCCGCGGATTTGGTGGCCGCCCGGCCCGCCGCGCTGAACGGGGCCAGCAGCCGACGCCGCTGTTGCTCCGACTGGGCCTCGCTGACCTCGCTGGCCAGCCGCGCCGCCTGCTCGGGGAGTTCCTCGTCCGCCATAACCGGCACCTACCCGTGTAGGGGACCATGATGTCGAGCCTAAGGCTTGCTTCCCTGACCGTAGGTCGCGTGTTCGAATCGCGCTCGGACGCTACCTGCGAATGTCAGGGCTCCCGGTACGGTGTTCGTCATGACGGCGCAGCCTGTAAACGACTCCGGGACATACGAGGTCATCCATCTCGGTAGCGAGGCTGCGGCGATTGTTCCGCTCTCTGAAGTGCCAGGGCGGAGAGCTCGATCTCGGCGGTGTTGAGCCAGGAGCCGTGTGTGGGGGTGTGGTGGATCTCCAGCCGCTGGGCCAGCGTGAACGCCTCAGCGGGTTCGAACGCCTCGTACAGCGACCCGCGGACAGCGTGGCGGGGTCGCCGTTGGCGGCAAGCGCGCCGCTTATCACCGATCCGCAGGCCCGGGTGCTGCCGGTCGCGGCGTCGGTCAACGTGGTCAGGCGGACCATGTTGACCAGGACGCCCCCGCCCGGACGCACCGTCCAGGTCGCAGCGCCGGTGGCCGCCGAGCATCCAGTACCCAGGCTCATCGCCACAACCGCCGCCCCGGCTAGGACCACCACGCCCCTGCGCGCACCCATGCGGGAGCCTCCTACCCGATCGATGTGCCAAACGTTACTGGTCACGCGCGTGCTGGCGGCCGGGGTCAGCGGCGATCAGTGGTGAATACGTAGTGCTTGGGTGCTGAGCACGGATCACACGGCGACCCGGCCGGAGCAGGCTGCGATTCAGAGCAGCCAAGCGCGACTCTCGCCAGCAGTTTCGTCCCTCTCCGGTGCGATCCGCGGTGGACCGCGCGTGCACGGAAGGGGCACACGTTCATGGATACCCGTCACTGGCGCGGCCTGGCCTCCGCATCATTCCTTGCGGTACTCGTGCCGCTCGCCGTCGCGGCGCCCGCCCTGGCGGCGCCCGGCCCGGCCGCGGGCCACATCTGGTACGTGGCGCCCGGCGGCGCGGCCAGCGCGCCCTGCGGCCACACCAAGGCAACCGCCTGCGGCAGCGTCAACGTCGCCATCGGCGAGGCTTCGCCCGGCGGCACCATCAAGATCGCGGCTGGCACCTACACGGCCGCCACCACGGCCGGCCTGGTCGTGGTGGCCAAGAACCTCACCGTGACCGGGGCGGGCGCGGCCAGCACCGTGCTGAACGGGAACCATCTGGGCACCGCGGTAACGGTGGACCCGGGGGTGGCCGCCACGGTCACCGGGGTCACCATCGAGGGCGGCACCGGGACCGCGATGAGCATTGAGGACACCCCATCGCTGGCCGGCGGCGGGGTGCTCAACCAGGGGACGCTGACGCTGGGCCATGACACCCTCACCGGCAACGGCATCACCGCCGCGGCCACCGGGACGAACTCGGTGCTTGCGCTCGGCGGCGGCGCGTTCAACGCCGACGGCGGCGCCCTGACCGTCAGCCACAGCGTCATCTCCGGCAATTCCCTCAGCGTGTCGGCTAGCGGCTCGGGCGAGGCGGTGGCGATCGGCGCCGGCGTGACCTCCGACGCGACGGCCGAATCGCCGGAGGCACAGACTTCGGTCAGTTACACCACGATCCACGGCAACACCGCCACCGCCACCGTCACCGGTGCGGGCGGCTCCGGCGCCGGTGAGGTTGTGGGCGCCGGGGTCGGCGAGCTGTGGTCGGCGGGCCAGCCGGACCTGGCGCACGACACCGTCACCGGCAACACGGCCCTGGCCACCGCCGGCGCCAACGCCGGTGGGTCCGGGGTCACCGGCGGCGGCGTCGGCGAGGTCGACTCAGACACCGCGGACGCGGTGTCGGAGTCCACGATCTCCGGCAACAAGGCCACCTCCCAGGCGGCCGGCGCCGGCGCGGCCACGACGGCCGCGGCCGGCCTGTTCACCGCGAGCAGCAACAACGGCCACGCCGTCGAGGGCAGCGTCGTACACGGCAACAACGCCGCCGCCACCGTGACCGGCAGCGGCGACGCGGAGATCGAGTCAGCCGGTGTGGACGTGGTCGCGTCCGCCGACGCGGATGCCATCACCGGCTCGACGATCAGCGGCAACACCGCGACCGTGCGCAGCAGCGGCTCGGGCGGGGCCGCGGCGGTCGGAGCGGGGGTCGGCGGGGCCGGGTCCGACACGGCCAATGCCATCAGCCAGTCCACGATCGACGACAACACCACGAAGGCGGTGAACACCGGCACCGGCAACGCCGGCGTGGGCGGCGCGATCGGCGCGCTGATCTCGCCGATCATCACCAGCACGATCGACGGCAACCAGGCGAACGCCACCGCAAGCAGCACCAACCCCTCCGGCCCGGTGCAGGTCAACGCCATCGGCGGCGGGCTGACCGTGGCGACGAACGACGAGACCGGGTCGGCCGCCAGTCCGGTCAACGCCGACACGTTTGCCGGCAACAAGGCCATCGCCACCTACACCGGCGGCGGCGCCGGCCTCCCCCAGGCCGCCGGCGGGGGGATCGGAGGCAGCACCTCGGTCACCAACAGCACGGTGAACAACAACTCGGCACTCGCCGTGGGATCCGGCACCGGCGTAGAGGTCACCGGCTTCGGCCAAGCCTCGCAGGGCCTCCGCCGACTGGGCGCGTCCGATTCACCCCTGGCCGGTCTGGCCGCGCTCACGGTGCACGCGCCGCATCCGGCCGCCGCCAGCACGACCGGTCCAGATCACCTCGCCGCGGTCGCCGGTTCCGCCCGTCTCCCAAGGCTCGCCGCCACGGTGCAAGGACAGATCTGGGCCACGGAGACCCTGCTCATCCCGGCTCGCCCGAACGCGGCGGCGAGCCCGCGCCGCTCCGACGCGGCGGAGATCCTGGCCTCCGCGATCACCGGTGGCGGGGGCATAGGCACCATGACCGGCCCGATCAGCAACACCACGGTGTTCCAGAACGTCGCCAACTCCAACAGCACCGGCGCCGGGGAAGCCCTGGCCCAAGGCGGCGGCGTCGGCCTCGGCAGCAGCCTGGTGAACTCCACCATCGCGATCAATCAGGCCACCGCCGGGGGCGTGAGCGGTGGCATGGTTCAGGGCGGTGGCGTGGGCACATCGACGCCCATAACCAACGCCATCGTCGCGGGCAACTCGCCCACCGACTGCGGCGCCGCCACGAGCGCCGACGGCGGGGGGAACCTGGACACCGACGGCACGTGCGGGCTGTCGGCCGCGAACGGCTCGGTGAGCGCCGGCTACGCCGGCCTCGGCCCGCTCGCCAGCAACGGCGGCCCCACCCAGACGCTGGCGCTCACGACCGGCAGCCAGGCGATCAGCCTTGGCCTGGCCGCCGCCTGCGAGACCGTCACCGGTCCCGGCGGAGCCGCGGACGCCGACCAGCGCGGCGACGCGCGCAACAACCCGGCCCGCGGTACCTGTGATAGCGGCGCCTATGACACCGGAGGCACCCCCTGAGCCAGGCCTTCACCCAACTCCGGTAGCCAGCTCGCCTGACCGGCCACCCACCGGGCCGGTCAGGCGAGCTTGGGGTGGGCGGGTAGAGTCTGCGCCGGTGAGCCCTTCAGAAACCCAGCCGGCCGTCAGGCCCGACGAGCTGGCGGTGACCGCGGAGCGGTGCGCAGCCCAGTTGCTTACTGGTGACCCGGCGGGCAGCGCCGAGGAGGTGGCCGCGCGGCTGCTGGCGATCCAGGCGCAGAATCTGCAGGGCGCGCGGCTCACGGTCCGGGCTCGTTCCGCGGGACTGTCCGTCTCGGACGTCGACGCCGCTTTCACCCAGCGGCGTTCGCTGATCATCACCTGGCTGAACCGCGGCACCCTGCACATGGTCAGCCCCGAGGACTACTGGTGGCTGCACCCGCTGACCACTCCGCAACTGCACACCGCGAACTGGCGGCGGCTGGCGCAGGAGGGTGTGCCGCCCCAGGACGCGGAGCGGGGGGTGGCCGCCGTACAGGCCGCGCTGGCCACCGACGGCCCGCTGACCCGGTCTGCGCTCCGCGAGCGCGTCGCTGCCGCCGGGGTCAGGACCGAAGGCCAGGCCATGGTGCACATCTTGTTCCTGGCCAGCATCCGGGGCCTGATCGTGCGCGGCCCGATGGCTGGAAAGGACCAGGCGTTCGTACTGGTCCAGGACTGGCTGGGCGCACCACCGCCGGAGCTGAGCCGCTCGGCGGCGCTCGGTGAACTGGCCCGCCGGTATCTGTCCGGGCATGCCCCGGCCGGCGACCGTGACCTCGCCCAATGGGCAGGCATCGGGCTGCGGGAGGCGCGGCTCGGCCTGGCTGAATGCGGCGCGGTCCAGCGCCCCGACGGCCTGGCCGAGTTGCCGGCGAACCCGCAGCCGGCGACCGCCGCCCTGCCGCCGCCACTGCTGCTGGGCGCGTTCGAGCCGCTCCTGCTCGGCTGGGCTTCCCGGGAACCGATCGTCGGCCCGCACCCGCAGATCGTCACGGTCAACGGGCTGTTCCGGCCGTTCGCGCTGGCCGAAGGCCGGGCCGTGGCCACCTGGAGCGTCAGCGGCGGCCAGGTCAGGCTCGCCCCGTTCGCCCCGCTGGACCCCGGCACGCAAGCGGCGCTCGCCGCCGACGCCAATGACGTGACACGGTTCCTCGATGCCGGTGGCGTGTAGCCGTTCGATACCTACCAGACGGGCCAGGGGTTCGGGCCGGGCACCGGAGCGCCGGGCAGCGGTGTGAACCCGGCGGCCGTCTGCACCCCGAACTCGATGCCGTAGGCCGCGACCCGGTGGCCGGCGGACTGGGGGTCAGAGACCGGCGGCCCCGGTTTGTGGGCCAGCACGATGAGCTTGTCACCGGACGGGCTGGCCCACTGCACGTCCTGGATCTGGCCGGGGTACAGCCCCGGCAGCCGCCACCGGCCGAGCACCGCCACCGGCCGCCCGGTCGCCGCGGAGAACTCGGTGAACATCAGCTCGCTGGCCAGCGGATGCTGGTCCTCCGACACGGCGGCGGCGACGATCTTGCTGCCGTCGGGGGTGATGATCGCGCTGAACCCGGAGATGACGTTGCTGACCTTGCCATCCACGTAGTGAAAGGTCTCGGCGTCGCCTGGCCACGCCACGGCCAGCCTGCTGGCGCGCTGCAGGTCGCCGCCCGGGGCGGTGGTGTCGAGCAGCCGGACGTCGATGCTGTTGCCCACCCACTGCTGGAAAGCGAGGGTGCGGTCGTTCGCCGTCCAGGACAGGACCTCGCCATTACCGCCGGCGTTGTTGGTGATCCGGCCGCGGCCCGGCCAGGTCCAGGTCCGCTCCGCGCCGGTCGCCAGGTCGAAAACGCGGATGGTGGCATTCTCGTCACCTATGGCCAGCTTGGTCCCGTCGGGAGAGACGGCCAAGTCCCCCTCGGGCTGGGCCGGGATGAGCAGCGGGGTCAGAGTGGCATGGCCGCCTGTGCCGATCCGGAGCCGGAACAGACGCACCGGCGAGGTCTGGACGTCGGTACCGCCGCCCTCGTGCGTAACCTTCTGCTTGGCGGCCGCCAGCACGAACGTCCGGCCGTCGCCCGTCCCGGCGGCCGAAGCGAACGTGTCATAAGGCTTGGGCGCGGTGACGGTGGCCAGCACCTTTCCGGTGGCGGTGGCGCGGATGACCGCCGACTCGCGTTGGGGGGCGGTGGACTGGGGGTTGGGGTCAGCGATCTGGACGTAGTAAGGCGGCAGCCCGGCGAACGGGCCGCCCGGCCGGTGGGCCGCGTGGCCGGCGTGGTGCTGGCTGCTGAACGCACCCGCGAACGTCAGCGACGCCACGATGACGGCCACCGAGACGGCCGCCGCCAGCGGGGCGAGCCAGCCCTGCCAGCGGCGCCGGGAGACGCGCCGCCGGGAGTGGCGCCTGCCGCTGGCCAGCCGTAGCGGCGGCACCCCGTCCGGCGGGATGTCCTGGGCAGTGTCGTCCAGCACCGCGCGGAGCTGGTCTTCGGAGATTTTCATGAGAACTCCTGCAGCAGGTCGCCGAGCGTGACGAGCGCCCGATGGGTGGCTGACCGGACGGTGCTGGGCCCGACGCCCATGGCGGCCGCGGCCTCCTGAGCGGAAAGGTCCAGGTAGTAGCGCAGCAGCACCGCTTCCCGCTGCCGCGCGGGCAGCCGCCGCAGGGCCCGCAGCACCGCGGCGCGCTCCTCACTGGCGAGCACGGCACTCTCGGCCGAAACGGGCGATTGCTGCTGCGCCGGCTGGGCGGGCGGCCTGGCCCGGCGGCGCAACTGGGAGCGGCAGCCGTTGAGCACGCAAGACCGCAGGTAGGACACCGCGCTGCCGGAGTCGGTGAGCCGCGACCAGCGCCGGTAGAGCCCGCAGAACGCCTCCTGCACCACGTCCTCGGCGCTCGCTCTGTCCCCCAGCATGAGGTACGCCAGCCGTATCAGGCGCAGTGCGTGCGCCTGATACAAGGCGGTGACGGTGGCTTCGACGGCAGTCGGCGAGGCGCTGCCGGGCCCCGAGGCGGCGGCCTCCGGCCCGGCCTGACTGAGCCGTAGATCGGATCGCATATACGTAGAGACGTGCCAATCGCCGTAGCGCTGCTTCCTTGAAAGATATCCGTGCGGTGGTGTCGGATCCGGGCACAGTTGTTCGTAGCAGGGGTGAGGGGCCGTCCACGAGGGGCGTTGCCTAAACCACAGGAGATGATCTTCAGATGCAGTACCTGGTAGGCGTGATCGACGACCCGACCGGCCCCGTCACCGACAACGGTTCCGAGATGGCTGACATCGACGTGTTCAACGAGCGGCTCCAGGCCGAGGGTCACTGGGTCTTCGCCGGCGGCCTCGGGGCGCCCAGCACGGCCACCGTCATCGACAACCGGACCGGGGAAGCGGTGTTCACCGACGGGCCGTTCGTGGAGTCGAAGGAGTACCTCGGCGGCTTCTGGATCATCAAGGCGCCCGACCTCGACGTGGCACTCAAGCTCGCCGCCGAAGGGTCGAAGGCCTGCAACCGGAAGGTCGAGGTCCGGCCGATCCTGGGCGAGTGAGCGAGACCGACGTCAGGGCGGCGATCACCCGGGCCCACCACGAGGAGTGGGCGCGGGTGGTTGCCTCCCTGACCAGGCGTTTCGGTGACCTCGACATCGCCGAGGAGGCGGCGGCCGAGGCGTTCGCGACCGCCGTGGGGCGGTGGCCGGCCGACGGCGCGCCCCCCAACCCCGGCGCCTGGCTGACCACCACCGCCAACCGCCTGGCCATCGACCGGATCCGGCTGATCTTCGTCCGCGACACCGACTGGTCGCAGATCGTCGCCCTCTACGACCAGCTCGTCCGCCTCGACTCCTCGCCGATCGTCGCCCTCAACCGGGCTATCGCGGCCGGCGAGCTTGACGGCCCGGAGGTGGCGCTGGCGGCGGTCGACCGTCTCGAGGACAGGCTGGCCGGCTATCACGCCTACCACGCCACCCGCGCCGACCTGCTGCGCCGGCTGGGCCGCAGTCAGCAGTCGCGCGCGGCGTACGACAAGGCCATCGAGCTGGCGGGCAACACCGCCGAGACCGCCTACCTGATCCGCCGCCGCGACCAACTGCGGTAGCGCCTGTGGCACAGTCCTGACTGTGCGTGTGGACGATCTGCCGGACTGGCTGCCGGCCTGGTGCCTGGATCATCTGGGTGGCGAGCCTGCCGGCGTGCTGTTCCAGCTACACCAGGTGTCGATGGTGTTCGGCCTGCGGCTGGCCGATGGCCGGGACGTGGTGGTGAAGGCGCGCCCCGATGACGGCCGGGCCGCGTCGTGTGTCGCGGCGCAGACCTGGCTGGCCGGGCGCGGGTTTCCTTGTGCCCGGCCGCTCACACCGGCGGCCGGGGCCGGGTCGCTGGCGGTGCACGCGGAAGCGTTCCGGCCCGGCGGCGAGGTGCTGCACGGGGACTCACCGGACGTGGCCGTGCGCTGCGCGGAGGTGTACGCCCGGCTGATGGCCGAACTGGCCGGCCTGACCGTCGCGCCGCCACTGCCGAATCCGCCCTGGGTGCGCTGGGACCACGGCGATCCCGGGGTGTGGCCGGCGATGGGCTCTCTCGATAGCCGGGACCAGAGCGTCGTGCCCGGTTACATCGCCGAGGTGGCCGAGCGGTGCCGCGGGCGGATACTGGCCGCCGGGCTGCCGTGCGTGCTGGGCCACGCCGACTTCGAGGCACAGAACCTGCGGTGGCGCGGACCCCAGGTGTGGGCGGTGCACGACTGGGACAGCCTGGCGTGGCAGCCGGAGGCAGCGCTGGCGGGAGCGGCGAGTGGCGCGTTCGCCAGCGACGGGCCACCCACGCTGGCGCCGATCGAAAGCTCCGAGGCATTCCTGGCCGCTTACCAGGACATCCGGGGCCGCGTGTTCACGGCCGTCGAGCAGGAGGTCGCGTGGGCGGCCAGCTTGTGGCTGGCGGCGTTCAATGCGCGGGAGGAAGCGCTGGCCGGCGACCCCCCAGTGTGCCGCACTGCGCTCCGCACCCAGGCCGCCGACCGCCTCCGCCGGGCCCATACCTAGTGCCGTCGGCGCGGGCCTGACCTAGGGATCAGTCTTCCGGCAGCAGCTTGAGCCGCTGTCCTTTGGGCAGGTGGCGTGGCGCAACTACCTGGAAGTCCCGGCGGTCCAAGGTGGCGACCTCGTACAGGTCGAGCCGCTCGGCGAGCGCTATCACGCAAGCATCCACGGTCTGGAGCCGCAGCGACGAGTAGGTGGTGAGCAGCTCAGCCATCCTTCAGTAGTCATGCGGTGTGATCTCGATGACGCGCAGTTCGTCGTCGGCGATGGCTGCGCAGAATTCAGCCGCCAGGCCGACGCGCCCGCGCCGCTGCGGGTCGGTTAGCAGATGACAGATCTCGGTGACAGCAAGCGACGGGACCACTAGGCGGGCCCAGTTGCGGGCGAGGAACTCCGCACACCGGGCATGGTCCCTGTCAGCCTCATTGAAGGCAGCAACCAGTGGCCCCGTGTCGCACAAGATCACGCGGAGGCCGCTCCGCTGCCCTCATCCCGGTCAGGGTAGGCCAGGTACTTGTCATGATTGCGGCCAAGATCCGGCGGCCCTTTCAGCGCACCGACTAGCGCGGCCAGATGCTGCGGGAGGCCGGGGATTTCAT
Source organism: Streptosporangiaceae bacterium (assembly GCA_036267135.1). Taxonomy (GTDB): domain Bacteria; phylum Actinomycetota; class Actinomycetes; order Streptosporangiales; family Streptosporangiaceae; genus PALSA-505. The sequence goes on from DATAWQ010000063.1 coordinate 201,070, forward strand.
CCCGCTCCCGGTCCGCATCCTCTGCCCGCCCACCATCAGCCATAACCGGAGTGTATCGTCACGATCCCGGCGAGCCCCTAAGGACAGCCAGCGCGGCGCGAACCGTTACATGCGGTCGGTGAGGGCTTGGATGATTTGGGTGGGGAGGACGGGGCGGGGGTCTTGGTCGCGGGCGAGGATGCCGTCGAGGTGGCCCATGTAGTCGGTGACTGTGCGTTCATAGGTGACGTAGGCGTCGTCGAGGGTGATGCAGATGTGGCCTTTCTCGGGGTCGCGGGGGTTTGTGATGATCAACTCGAGGCGGCGGCGTTCGAGGTGGAGGCCGGTGTTGTCGAGCATGGTGGTGACGAGGGTGTGGATCTGATCGGGGGTGGGGGGTGGCTGCGGGGGGTCGGTGGGGGTCATGCGGCTGGGGTCGTTTCTGGGGTGTGGGTGAGGCCGAGGGTGTCTGCGATGAGGGTGGCGGCGGTGGGGATCTCGGTGCGCAGGGCGATGGGTTCGGCGGTGGGCCACCAGAAGTAGTCGGCCTGGGCGTGGATGCGGCGGGTGAGGGTGCGGGCCTGGGGGTTGATCACGTCGAGGCGGGGCTGGCGGGCTTCGCCGGTGGTGAGGATGGTCTTGCAGCCGAGGGCGCTGAGGGCGGTGCCGAGGGCTTCCAGGTCGGCTTGTTCGGTGCGGCTGTCGGTGGCGTCGGATGCCGCCGATGGGTGCTCACATGCGGACCGTCCGGAGCCGCCGACTGGCCCTGGAACTGAGGCAGTTCCGCGAGCGGGCCGGGCTGACCGGCGAGCAGGTCGCCGAGGAGATGGGCTGGTCGCTGGCCAAGGTGTACCGGCTCGAAGGGGACAAGGTCCGCATCCTGGTCCGCGACGTGGGGCGGCTGCTGAAGCTCTACAAGATCAGCGGCGCACAGGCCGAGGCGGTGCTGGAACTGGCCCGGCAGGCGCGGGTCAAGGACTGGTGGCAGCAGTACAGCGGCGCGATCCCGGAGTGGTTCCAGTTCTACGTCGGGCTGGAGGCGGCGGTCAGCGCGATGCACGGCTACGACTCCGAGCTGGTGCCCGGCCTGCTGCAAACCGAGCAGTACGTCAGGGCGATCATGTCCACCGCCCCGATCCGTGACGACAACGACGAGACCGAGCGGCAGGTCACGGTGCGGATGGAACGGCAGAAGAGGCTGACCGCCGCCGATGCGCCGTTGCTGTGGGCCGTCCTCAACGAGGGAGTCATCCGCCGGACGGTGGGCGGCCCGCAGGTGATGCGCGAGCAGCTCCGGCACCTGGCCGAGATGTCCACGCTGAGCAACGTCACCGTGCAAGTGCTGACCTTCGATGCTGGTGCGCATTCAGCGATGCACGGTGCATTCACCATCATGAAGTTCCCGGAGCCGGTCGACCCCGATGTTGTCTACGTGGAGGCTCAAACCGGCGCGCTGTACTTGGAAAAGACAGAAGATGTGGCCCGGTATAGCCTGATGTTCGACTACCTGCGCGCTCAGGCGCTCAGCCCGGAGGCTTCGCGCGACCTGATGACGCAGTTGGCCAGCACCATGTGAGTTTCGTCCGCGAGTACGGGAAGCTGGGGCGCATGTACATGGACCTGACGCGCGCCACGTGGCGTAAGAGCACCTTCAGCGGCAACAACGGCGGCCAATGCGTCGAGATCGCGACCGTGACGGGCCATGTAGTCGTGGTGCGCGACTCCAAGAACCCGCACGGCCCTGTTCTGGCCCTGACGCCGGAAGGCTGGCAGGGCTTTACCCATCAGGTGAAGGCCGACAAGAACCTCCTGGCCTGAATCGGTGCGGCCGATGATGCGAGCGCGTGTGGCTGGCGTGATGGCGGCCTTGCTGGTGGCCGCGGGCACGATAGGCGCTGTCGGCGCGCCTGCGACGGCACGCGCGGAGACCAACGGGCCACGGGCCAGCGCGGTGTGGCAGCCGGGCGAAGACACGGACTGGATGTGGGAGCTCAGCCAGAAGCTGGTGCTCACCAATCCGAAGCTGATGGGCACCGGGGTTACCGCCTGGAACGGCGATACCCCGCCGGGGGACAACCCGACGCTGTACGACATCGACGGCATCGATAACCCGGCGTCCACCGTGTCGGCCCTGCATCAGGCGGGCGATCATGTGGTCTGCTACATCGAGGTGGGCACGGCCGGGAACTACTACAGCGCGGGCCAGGAAGGCATCCCGGTCACGTATTACCGGCAGCTCAAGAACGCGGGCGACCTGGGGAAGAAGATCAAGGGGTACCCGGAGTACTTCGTTGATATCAACGCCGCGTCGGCGGTTTCGATCATCGAGGCGATGATCGACCGGCAGTGCGCGGCCAAGGGGTTCGACGGGGTGGAGACCGACCTGGACGAGACCTTCGGCGGCAACGAGGGCGCGACCGGGTTCACGATCACCCAGGCCGACGAGGAGAGCTACCTGACCACGCTGGCCAATTACATGCACGGGCTCGGGCTGGCCTGGATCGCCAAGAACCTGGACGACACCCAGAAGGCCTCGTTCGTGGACGCGATGGCACCGCTGGCCCAGGGGATCATCAGTGAGCAGTGCAACCAGTACCACACGTGCTCCTACCTCAAGCCGTTCCTGACCGCGGGCAAGTGGGTGGGCAACGCCGAGTACTCCCTGGCCACATCCAAGTTCTGCGCGTCGGACAACGCCGCCGACATGAACGGGGTCCGGTTCAACGTGAACCTGGACGGCGGGCGCAGCCCCTGCCGCTGACCAGCGCCTCCGGTACGCTGGATCCCGGCAGTCACGCCTGCCTGATCCGAGCTACGCCGGCCCGGCGCCGGGGTGGTGCTTACGGACAAGAGTGGCGCAGCCCTCGCGTAAGTGTGTACTGCCATCCACCGTGACCACTCGTGTGGTGGCCGGGCGCCGGGACAGGGCCACCGGATCGAGGGCACGATGTCGCACGACAAGATCAGCGCAGCCGCGCGCAAGCGGATGGCCGAAACCGGCGAACCGTACGCCGCCGCCCGGCGCGCGGTGATCAGGGAGCACCAGGCGGATGGGGAGCACAACCCGTCATCAGGGGTGACGTGGTTTGCGATCAGCTACGACGATAGCTGGTCGGGCCGGATTACTGACTCGATGGACCGGCTGCTGTTCCGGGCGGGCCGGGGGATTTCCGGCGTGGAAGTGGACGCCGGTGAGATCCGGGTCCGGATGGGCTCCTTCAAGCTCGACATACCCCGCAGTTCCGTCCGCTCCGTTCAGCGATCCCAGGCGAAGGTGGGGCGGACGACCGGCGTGCACGCGCACGGCGGGCGGGGCAAGTGGCTGGTGAACGGGTCCGCCGAGGGGCTGGCGGAGCTGGTGATCGATCCGCCGTCCCGGGTCCGCCCCAGCATCGACACGATGTTCGGGCTCGGGCCGTCGAAGGTGAACCAGCTCACGCTGAGCCTGGATGACCCGGACGGGTTCGTGGCGGCGGTGCGGGGGGACGGGGAAGTTCCCGGGTGACCGGCGAGGCTGGGTGGGCGATTGGATCCGGTGGCCACCGTTAATTATTGAAAAGAGGTTAAGCCAGAGCCAGGGCGTCACCCAGACGGGCCAGTGCCCCGGGAGTGCAGTCCACGTGCGGGCTGATCCGCAGCAGCGGCTCGGTCATATCGCGGGGGGCGCGCTCGACGCGGGAGGCGGTGGTGATGATGCCGTGGTCCTCGATCAGCCGGGTGCGGGTGGCCGCGATGTCCTGGCCCGCGGTGGGGCGCAGCGCGGTGATGGCGCTCGGGGCGCCGGCGGGCTCGACCACGGCCCAGCCGGGCAGGTCGCGCAGGGTCTCGCGGGTGAGCGTGCCGACCTCGGCCAGCCGGGCCCACACCTGCTCGGGGCCGGTCTCCAGATACTCACGCACGGCGGTGGCCAGGCCGACCCGGCCGGGCACGTTGGCCTCGAACGACTGCAGGTACCTGACGGGTGGGGCGCCGGGCAGGGCCGCGAGCTCCATCGGGGAGGTGTGGATCTGGAGCCGGTCCCACCAGCGGTCGGCCACGGCGAGCAGGCCGACGCCGCGGGGGCCGGTGAGCCACTTGCGGCTGGGCGCGTACTGCGCGTCCGCGCCGGTGGCCGTGTCCACGTGGCCGACGGCCTGGGCGGCGTCGACCCACAGCGGGACGCCGGCGGCGCGGCAGATCGCGGCGATCTCGCGGACCGGCTGCACCAGGGGGCGGTGCGAGGCCACGTGCGTGACGTGCACGAACGCCGGGGGTTCGGCGGCCAGCAGGCGCTCGGTGCCGGGCAGGTCGATGATGCCGTCGGGGTGGCTGGGCAGCTCGGTGAGCCGGAGGTAGGCGTGCTCGAACGCGGCCAGGTTGGGGCCCCACTCGCTGGGCAGCACGGCGACCCTGTCCCCCGGGCGGAGGGGCCAGGCGGCCAGCAGGGCCTGCAGCGCGGCGGTCGCGCTCTCCACGAACGCGACGCCCGCGGGCGGCACGCCGAACATCCCGGCCAGGTCGGCGCGGGCGGCTTCGAGTACCGGCTGGGCGGCGGCTTCGGCGACGTACGCGCCGCACTCGGCTTCGCGTTTGGCGTGCCCGGCGGTGGCCCGCAGGGTGGCCGACGAGCCGCGCCCGGCGGCGGCGGTGTCCAGGTGCAGCGTCTGCGCCGGGTGCCGCTGGGCGTGCCACTGGCGCCAGGGCTCGTCCAGGGTGTCCGTGGTCTGCTGCGTGCTGACCTGTGTTTCGGGCATGCCCGCGATTGTCCCAGGGCCCTGGCGGCGGGCCTAACTTATTAGGGCCGCCGCCGGGCGGGTTAGGACGACGTGACGGTGAAAGGCACGGTCAGCGGGGCCTGGTGCGGGACCCGGATGGTCACGGTGCCGTGGTGCAGGCCGGTGTGGGCGTAGGTGTGCCGGCCGTGCACCGCGTACAGGCTGTTGAGCTGGATCCCGGTGGGGGCCCGGCCGGTCACGCCGACGTGCGTGGTGGTCCCGTCGCCCCAGTTGATCGAGGCCCTGACCGCGTGCGGGGACACACCGGGGGCGGCCACCGTGGCCACGATGCCCGCTACCTGGCCGCCGGAGTGGGCGGTCAGCGCGTGGCCGATGGCGCCGGTGCGCCAGTGCGCTTGCGTGGACGGGTAGAAGTTCACCCCGGCCGCCATGAGCCTGACGCCCTGCTGGCGGACCCGGCTCAGGAAGTCACGGTCGGCGGCGCTGCCGGTGACCCGCCGGGCGCTCGGCGACCAGGCCACCTCGGCCAGGGCCATCAGCCTGGGGAAGGCCATGTAGTCCACGGTGGACAGGTTCCAGAGCGTCTCGGTCCAGACCGCGCCCTCGACGCCGATGACGTTGTGGTCGGTGACTCCCTTGACGAACGAGCCCGGGTTCCAGTTGTAGGCCGCCTCCAGGTTGCAGCCTTTGGGGCAGGCCCAGGTCTGGCCGAGCCCGGGCGGCGCGTCGCCGTTGGGGCCGCCGAGGTACTTCTGGTCCAGGTAGGTGTGGTCGGCCGGCGCCATGATGATCTTCATGTGCTTGGCCACCGCCTCGCGCGCGGTGAGGGTGCCGCTGGACGAGCCGCCCGCGGGCTCCCAGTACTCGGCCACCGAGCCGGCCGGGACCTTGGTGCCGGGACCGGCGATGTCGGCCCAGCCCATCAGCCGCTTGCCGTGGGCGTGCACGATCGGTGCTTCCTTGTTGACGAACGAGGCGTACTGGCCCTGGCTGAGTATCGTGGCGGGCACCTCGTCGCCGCCCATGTCGTAGTACGGGCCGGGGGACAGCGCGGTGAGCTGGTCGATGATCGCGCTCATGATGACCCAGGTGTTCCGGCTGCTGGGGCACAGCGCGCTGTAACCGACGTCCTCGGTGTAGTTCCACACCGGCGGCTTGTTCTTGCCGCAGTCGATGTTGTGCGGGTTGTGCAGCTTCGGGTTATGCGTGTCGAAGTACTCGGACATGATGATCGCGTTGTTGTGGCCCGGCGAGTCGACCTCGGGCACCACGGTCATGAAGTGCGCGGCCGCGTCGGCCACCACGGCCTTGTACTGCTTCTGGGTCCAGAAGCCGCCCGGGTCCCTGGTGCGCCCGTGGGTGCCCACCGAACCCCGGCCGCCGACCTTGGCCAGCCGCGGGAAGCCGTTGATCACCAGGCGGAAGCCCTGGTCGTCGCTGAGGTGCAGGTGCAGGACGTTGATCTTGTAGGCGGCGGCCTGGCTGATCAGCTTCTCGACCGCGGACGGCGGCTCGTAGTGCCGGGCGATGTCGAGCATCAGGCCGCGGTAGCCGTAGCGGGGGTGGTCGCTGATCTTGGTGGCGGGCAGCGACCAGGGGCCGGGCCGCCGGGTGGGGCTATTGATCCAGGCGGGGAACATCTGGCGGAGCGTCTGGACGGCGTCGTACAGGCCGTGCGCGGTGGCGGCGGTCAGCTTGACCGAGCCGGGGGCGGCGGTCAGCGTGTAGGCCTCGCCGTTCGGGTCGTGCTTGAGCTGCGCTTGGGCGCCGAGGACGAGCGCGATGTCGCCTGGGCGCGGGGTGCCGCCGGTGACGGGGAGGGGGTAGCCGGTGGCTGGTTTCAGGTAGCGGGCCAGGTCGTGGGCCACCGTCCAGGTGGAGGGCGGGCCGGACGCGACGACGATCCTGGTTTGGGGGGTCAGGGTGAACCGGCCTGGCTCGGGGGTCATGTGGGCCGGCTTGGGGATGACCGGCGGCTCTGTAGCGGCGGCTCGGGCGGCCGCGACCGTCTGGGCTGGGGCGGCGGAGGCGGTCATCAGGCCCGCGGCCGCGATGAGCAGCACGGCCAGCGGGCGGGAGGGGCGCAGCGGGTTGGCAGTCATGAACCCGGACCTCCGGCTCATAGGGGGGCGGCACGTGCGTGTTCGGTAACACTAGCGTCGGTCAGGCCGGGGTGAACGTCCACTCCTGGTTCGCGCCGCTGCTGGGCGGGCCCTGGTCGAGCTTGGTGCCCGCCGTGGTGGACGAGCCCGGCACCTGCACGTCGTCCAGGCTGTTGATGCTGGCGATCGTGTCCGAGCCCGCCGCGTCCTTGGCGACTACGAACTGCTGGTTGCCGCCGCCCCAGTAGGACCACTCGTCGACCGCGGCCCCGCTGGCGGTGGACTGACCGCTGATGTCCAGCGACGAGCCGTCGAGCACCGAGGTGATCTCGTACAGCCCGCATCCGAGCCCGGTGACCTTCCACTGCTGGTTGGCCCCGTCGTTGAGCGGCCACTGATCCAGGTCGGTGCCGTTGGCCGTCTTGGAACCGGGGATGTCGATCACGTCGCCGCTGTGGGAGTTCTTGACGTAGTACGTGCCGTTGGCCAGCGTCCCGGCCGCGCAGGACGGGCCGATGCCCTGCAGCGCGGACAGCAGGCTGGCGCTGGCCGCCCCGTTCCAGCCCGTGTTCAGCACGCCGTAGGTTTCCGGGTTCCCGTAGGTGCGGCCCTGGCCGGCCAGCCCGTCGGACTCGGTGCCGTTGACGGCCCAGTAGGACCAGTTCACGTTGTGGTACTCCAGGTAGCGGGTGAACACGCTGAACCACAGGCCCAGGTCGCTGGGGTTGGTGCTGGACACGCAGGTGGCCGCGGTGTTGCAGGTGCCGAACTCGCCGATCCACAGCGGGTCGTGGCCGACCAGGTAGCCCCAGTCGGACTGGATGTCGGACACCCACGCGTCGTAGCTGGCCACGCCGCTGTGCCAGTAGCCGTACTCGTGCGCCTCGTAGACCAGGTGATTGGGGTCGGTGAGGGTCACCGGCAGGCTGGACACGCCGGACAGGTTGCCGGCGTAGGCGATGCCCTCGACGAAGATCAGCAGGTTCGGGTCCACGCTCTGCACCGCGTCGCCGCCGGTGGTGGCCGCCGCGTGCCAGTCGTCGGCGGCGGACCCGCCCCAGGTGGCGGCGCCGCGCGGCTCGTTGCGCAGATCCACGCCGATCACCTGCGGCACGCTCTTGAACTCGGTGGCCACCGCCTTCCAGTCGGCCAGCCAGGCCGACTGCGGGTAGCCGGAGTTGTACCAGAGCGTGTTGCCGTCGGTGCCCGAGCAGCACCACTCGGCGTTGCTGGTGTGGTTGTCCAGCACCACCATCAGCCCGGCGCTGGCCAGGTCCTTGACCACCGTCTCGAAGATGGTGTCCGCGGTCTCGCCGTCGAACTGGGTGTTCGCCGTCAGGTAGGTGTCGGAGACCACCGGGTTGGACTGCCACATCTGGTTGGACCACGGCAGCCGGACGCCGTTGAAGCCCATCGACACGATCTTGCTGATGATCTGCGAGATCGGCTCGTAGGCCAGGCCGCCGACCACGTAGTCGGGGGACTCCGCGCCGTACCAGTTGGCCAGGTTCAGCTTGACCGCGTTGCCGCTGGCGTCCACGATCGACGCCCCGCTGGTGTGCAGCGGGAACGCGACGCCCGCGTCCGGTTTGCGGGCGTGGGCTGGGCGGGCGTGGGCCGGGGCTGGTGCCGGGTGGGCCAGCGCGGGCTGGGCGGTGAGCAGGCCTAGCCCGGCGAGGGCCGCCAGCACCGTGAGTGTCCTGGTCCGGGCCATGGTGATCCTCCTGCGGGTTAGCCGATCGCTATCGCGCGGTGTTAGCCGATCGCTATCGCGAATAGGTGCAGGGCCGCGTTATAGCCCGCCACATTACCGAGATCGGGGAGCACGACCGCTTCGACCGTCTTGCCCGCTTCGAGCGGAACCGACTGCTCGAACACATACACCTCGTGGCCGGAGGACCCGGTCGGGTAGTTGGCGTAGTTCACGCCCGCCACCTGGGTGTTGTCCGGGTTGCCGTCCTGCCCGGCGGGCCACCAGAAGTTGCCCACGTTCAGCGTGAACGACTGTTTGCTGCCGTCGGTGTAGTAGATCGTGCCGCCGCCCGACTCGGCCGAGTTGTTCGCGGCGGCCAGGAACCCGAGGCTCGCGCCCGAGCCCGAGATCTGGATCGCCTGGCCCTCGGCCATCGTGTTGTCCGGCTTGGCCGAGGCCGCGTTCGGCCAGGTGAAACTCAGCCCGCCCGCGCTCACCGTGGACCCCGGCGTCAGGCCGTCGGCCGCCAGTCCCTGCGCCGAGAAGCTGGTGCCGTCCCCGTCGAACCCGATGAACTGCTTGGACGGGTCGGGGTTGGAGTCGTCGGTGATGCCGGTGTTGTCGAACGTGGCCGCCAGGCTGGGCGCGGGCACCGTGACGTCGGCGGCGTTCGTCAGCGACTGGGTGCCGCCGCCGCCCGCCGCGCCGGTGGTGAAGGACGCGCTGGCCAGCAGGCTCACCCGGCCCGGCGACAGGCCGGAGGCGGGCGGCGTCACCCGGAACGAGGCGACCCCGGCCGTCCCCGGCGCGATCGCGCCGAGCGAGCGCGGCCCGGATGGCGTGATCGTCCACCCGGCCGGGACGTTCAGCGACACCGACGCGCCGCCGAGCGGCCTGGCCGTCGGGTTCCTGAGCGTCGCCTTCACCGTGAACGGTCCCTCGGCCAGCGCGGTGGACGGGGTGGCGGCCAGGGTGGGCTGCGGCGGGGTCGGCTGGCCGTACACCGCCGCCGAGTAACCGGGGCTGTAGACCGGCTGCACCGGCACCCCCCCGGCCTGGTCCCCCATCGCGACGAGGCTGACCTTGGGCAGCCCGCCAGAGGCGGAATCCAGGCCCCAGACCGCGATGGCCAGCGTGTTGCCGCCGTGGTCGTTCAGTATCCCGGCCGGGATGTAGAACTGGTGCTGCGGTCCCACGTTGTTGACGTAACGGCCGAGCAGCCAGCCGTTCACGTAGATGAAGGCCCGGTAGTCGGCGGTCCCGGCGCCAGGGCCTGGGCCGCCGATCTGCACCGCCACCGGCACGTCACTGCCCGGCCGCAGGTGCAGCCCGAAGCTGGTCCGGTACCAGCCGATCCCCGGCGGCACTCCCCTGGCCTGCCAGCTATCCGGCAGCGACACCGGCTGCCAGTTGTTGTCCGGGTAGCCGGGCAGGTCCCAGCCGTTGTTGGTGCCGTACAGCCCGGCCGCGTTCAGCGGCCCGCGCACCGGATCCTGCAGCGTGGTGCCGCCCTGGTTGCCCATCATCCGCCAGGTGACCGGCGCGGTGGAGCCTGTGAGGGCAGCGCTCAGCAGGCCGGTGGGCTCGGAGGAGGGCCCCTCGGGGTGGTCGGTGTTCTCGACCAGGACCGCGATCACGTTGTCCGCGCTCGGCCGCAGCGCCCCGGCCGGGAAGCTGAACGTGGCCGTGCTGGCCCCGGCCGCGGAGTTCGAGCCGAGGAAGGCGCCGTTCAGCCACACCGAGAACGCCCCGGTCGGGCTGATCCCGTCCGCCTTGAGCGTCACGCCGGTCTCGGTCCCGTCCGCCGTGAAGTGCCCCCGGTACCAGACGAAGCCATGGTCGTACCCGTAGTCAGAAGCCTGCAGCACCGGTGGCTTGGAGTCGGTCGTATGCGTCGTCACCGGATGGTCGGCCAGCGTCCACGAACTGTCGTCGAACCCAGGCTGCGCCTCCGGTGTCTCGTAGCTGAACCGCCAGTTCGTCAGCAGCGGCAGGCTGGCCTGCGGCGGCCCCGGCAGGTGGCCGCGCAGCGCGCCGTCTTTCCCGAGGCTGGTCGCCGCCAGCTTCCCGTTCCAGGTCACCGCGTGGATGCCGGGCGGCGCCCAGACGGTCAGCGGCCCGGCGGACGAGGTGTCACCGGTCAGCGCGAGCACCGCCCCGTGGGTGGCCGCGGTCCGCACCATGTACCCGCCCTCGACCAGCACCGTGCCCGCGGAGGTCTGCTCGGGCCAGAACCCCTCCGCCGTGTTCGTGTCCGCGATCAGCATCAGCAGCGGTGGCCGGCCGCCGCCGCTGATCTCCACCTCGGCCAGGCCCCGGTGCACGTAGTCGAGCCGCAGCGTGCCCCGCGCCGCATCCCACACCGTCTTGACCTCGCCTGACAACACGTGCACCTGGGGCTGGCTGAGGTAGCTCAGCACGGTTTCCCCCGCCGTCCCCGCGGGATCGTAGAAGACACCTTCTGAACGGTGGCCATCCACCGCGCCGGTCAGCATCTCCGATGTCGAATAAACGAGATGCTGGCCCGCGAAGTCGTAGTTGGCCAGCAGCAGCCGCGAATCCCGGCCCTTCAGCGTGATGGCCGTGCCCGGCTGCTGGGGCACCTGCGGGTAGTAGCCGGCCTGGGCCGCCGCGCTCGGCAGGTTGACCGCGTCCACGACCACGGTGTCGCCACTGGACGCCGGGTTCTGCTTCCCGGTCGCGACGATCTTGAGCGTGTGATGGCCCGCGGCCAGGCCGTGGGAGTAGAACAGGACCTGCTGGTCCTCCTTGCCCGCGGGGACGTAGGTGTCCACCGTGGCGACCCGCTTGCCGTCCAGATAGACGTCGGCGATGCCGCCGTTGGCGTTGGTCGGGCCGACCCACTCGACAGCGGTACCGGTGAACGACAGCTTCACGCTGGCGCCGGCCTGCGTGCTCCACGACTCGGTGCCGTGGTAGTCGCCCTGGGTGTACCCAGAACTCGGCGCGGCGTGCGTCCAGTCGCCGGAGTAGTGCAGCGCCGCGGACGTGTCGTCGTGGGTGTAGCCGGGTTTCTCGTCGGTGAACAGGGCCAGGTGCGTGCTCGCCGTGGCGGTGGAGGACGCGTCGGCCTGGCGCACGTAGACGAACTGGGTGCCGTCGGCGGGGTTGGCCCGCTGCAGGGTGGTGACCGCCGGGTTGGACGCCGGCGACGAGGCCGCCCCGGCCGTCTCGGTGAGCGGTGCCACCGAGGTCTCGAAGTCGTTGATCAGCTTGTTCTCGCCGTACTTGGACCCGGCGATGCTGTCCGGGTTGGACGGGCTGCCGATCTCCCCGGTCTCCCTGATCGCGGCGCCGTAGTCGTAGGACGTGTAGACGTCCGGATCCGGCAGCCAGCCCCAGTTCGTGCCGCCGACGCCCATGTAGTTGCTCTGCATGGTGGCGCCCTGGGCGACGTTACTTTTATAGAAGACGTTCTCGAAGTCGGGCCCGGTCATGTTGTAGCACTTGTTGTACCCGGAGCCACCCCAGCCGTCGAACGAACCGCCCTGGTACTCGGGCAGGTAGATGGGCATGCCCTTGTACTGCGGGTAGTTGTAGGGCTGGCCGAAGCTGGACGGGTCGGCGCAGTCGAAGCCGAGCGGATAGTTGTCGGTGCCGCTGATGTTCACCTTGCTCTGGCCCTTGGTGAAGGTGAGCGAGCCGCAGCACTGGTTGAACGTGAACGGCACGTCAATCCCGTCGCCGCGGGCCTGGTTCTCCAGGTCCGCCATGTATTTGACGTCGGCGTGGGACGAGCCGGTGTACTCGTTCTCGATCTGGTAGGCGATCACGTCGCCGCCCTTGGTGATCTGGTGCGCGGCGATGATCGAGTCGATCTCGCTGAACCACTGCAGCGCCGCCGACAGGTAAGGCTGGACCGCGCTGCGGGTCCCGTTCGGCGCGGTGAGCAGCCACGCCGGGATGCCGCCGCCGTCGGTCTCCGCGTTGATGTACGGTCCGGGCCTCGCGATCACGTACAGGCCGACCTGCTGGGCCATGTTCAGGAACTCGTTCATGTCCCTGACGCCGGTGAAGTCGTACACGCCCGGCGACGGAGACTGGTAGTCCCAGTCGAAGTAGACGGTGACCGCGTTGTACCCGTCGCCCTTCATCTTCTGCAGGTCGTCCAGCCACAGCGATGGCGACGGCGTGCGGAACGGGTCGAACTCCCCCGCCGTGATGAACTTCCGCTGACCGCCGATGATCATCGAGTACCCGTCGTACCCGGCCTGCTCCGGCGGCCCGGTCACCACATGCCGGGGCGGGGCGATGGGCGCCGGGGTCACGCTGCTGGACGTGGTCGCCGGGCCGCTCGCTCCGCCCTTGGCGATCGCGGTGACCGTGAACGTATACGCGGTACCGTCCGTCAGCCCGTCCACGATCGCCCAGTCGTTGGGCACCTTCGACGTGACCACCTGCCCACCCGACCCGGTGACCTTATAAGCCACCACCGACCCAGCCCCGCTATCCGGCGGGCACCACACCACCGTCGCCGACTCACTCCCCCCAATAGCCCGCACCAACGTAGGCGCCCCCGCAGTCCCCGCTCCCGCCCCCGCCCCCGCCCCCGCCGGACAAGACCCATCACTCCCCGACCCCACCGCGCCCCCACCAGCCCCACCAGCCCCACCAGCCCCACCAGCCCCACCAGCCCCGAGCACACCCGCACCGCCAGACCCGGG
>DATAWQ010000064.1:0-28904 GCA_036267135.1 Streptosporangiaceae bacterium
TCTCGTCGATGTTGGAGAAGTCGATCATCGGGTCGATGCCCTGGCTGAACAGGTTCAGGCCGAGGGTGACCAGGCAGACGTTGCCGGTCCGCTCGCCGTTGCCGAACAGGCACCCCTCGATCCGGTCCGCCCCGGCCAGCACCGCCAGCTCGGCGTCGGCGACCGCGGTGCCCCGATCGTTGTGCGTGTGCACCGACAGGCACACGTGCTCCCGCCGGGACAGCCGCCGGCTCATCCACTCGATCTGGTCGGCGTACACGTTCGGGCTGGAGCGCTCCACCGTGCACGGCAGGTTGAGGATGATCTCCCGGCCCCGCCCCGGCTCCCAGACGTCCATCACCGCCTCACAGATCTCGGCCGCGAAGTCCAGCTCGGTGTCCATGAAGATCTCGGGCGAGTACTCGTACCCGAAGTCGCATCCGGCCAGATACGTCTCCGCGTGCTTCATCACCGAGCGGGTGCCGTCGACCGCCAGCGCCTTGCATTGCTCCCGGTCCACCCCAAACACCACCCGCCGGAACAGCGGCGCGGTCGCGTTGTACAGATGCACGGTGGCCCGCGGCGCCCCGGCCAGCGACTGCACGGTCCGCTCGATCAGCTCGTCCCGCGCCTGTGTGAGCACGGAAATCTGCACGTCATCGGGGATGCGATGGTCCTCGATGAGCTCACGGACGAAGTCGAAGTCGGTCTGGCTGGCCGACGGGAAGCCGACCTCGATCTCCTTGTAACCCATCCGCACCAGCAGATCGAACATCTGCCGCTTCCGCGCCGGGCTCATCGGGTCGATCAGCGCCTGATTGCCGTCCCGCAGGTCGGTGGACAGCCACCGCGGCGCGGCGGTGACGGTCTTCCCCGGCCAGCTACGGTCGGGCAGGTCAACGGCCTGGAAGGGCACATAGCGGTGGCAAGGCATGCCACTGGATTGCTGATTGATGTTCACTGCGGTTGCTCCCTCGTCCATTCGACTGAGTCATCCGAACAAGGCCAGCGAAAACACCAAAGCTCCGCGGCGAGGGAGCCAGCCTCTATCGGGCCCCGCCGCGGCCACTAAGGAGCAGCATCCGCAACATCGATCAAAACTCTAGCATCATGAACGGTGGCCACAGGTCACACTCAGCAACCCCACCCCTTCCCGCCGGACCAACCCCCACTCCCACCTGACCACCCCGCCCCCCATCCGCGCACCCACCTCAGGCCGCACACCACAACCCAGGACGGACACTCCCTCGGATCCCCCGCCCGCACTCCCTCGGATCCCCGCCCGCCAACCCCTCGAATTCACTTTTCCCGCCCTGTAACCAAAAACCAGCCCGGTTTCGACCGTTTTGTCCCACGCTAACACGGGAAAAGTCGAAACGATCATGAAATGAGGGCCGCTTAACGCGCGCCGTGACCAATTTCTTGCCCGATTTGCGTGCTTTGTACCCCCCACGGCGCACTCTAAGAAGTAGATGATCATGAAGAGGTGCGAGAGGGCGCGGAGGAGGCCGGGCGCGCTTGTGGTGGTGGCGACGGCGGGGCTGATGGGAGGTGGGGTGACGATGGTGATGGGTGGTGGGTGGTGACGGGTGGGGCTGGTGGGTGAGGGGCGACCGGTGTGGTGGGGGGGCCGGTGCGGTGGGGGGCCGGTGCGGTGGGGGGCCGGTGAAGTGGGGGGGCCGGTGAAGTGGGGGGGGCCGGTGAAGTGGGGCGACCGGTGCGGTGGGGCGACCGGTGCGGTGGGTGGTGGGTTATTCGCTGGCGGCGGCTCGTTCGGTCATGGAGATGACGCCGTAGGCCTGGGCCTGGGTCATGCCGAGATCGGCGGCTACGCTCTGGGCGGCCTGGCGCTCGGCGTCGCTCAGCGGGCCGTCGGTCATGCCGATGCGGACCACCTCAGCGAGGAACCACTCCTTGGCCTGGACCGCCAGTTGCTGGCCGACCTGGTTGAGCGCGGGGGTGACGTACTCGAAGGGCTGGGCTAGGTCGCGGTCGAGCGCGTTCTCGTCGTAGCCTTGCGCGCCCGCGCCGGTGATCGCCTCGACGGCCTTGCGCCGGGCCAGCAGATTGCCCGGGTCACCGGCCCGCAGCATGGCCGACGCGGCCGCGCGCATGCCCGCTGGCAGGGCGGCCTGCATCTGCTCGGCGGTGGGGGCCGCCAGGGCGTTGGTGTGATACCGCGTCTTGCAGGTGAGGCACTGGACATGCTCACCCACCTTGTTCAGCGGGATGACGGGGATGAAGAACAACGTGAAGAACCGGCGGCCGCTCCTGAGCCGGTAACGGCGGTCGCCGCCGCAACGCCTGCAGTGGAAGACACCCTGCCCGATGTTCCGGTAGAAGACCCGCAATCCCCAGATGAGCAGCAACCCTGCTCCCTTCGTCGTGCCGAGCAAGTCGGTCGTTGAACTGCTGGATGGGGCTCCGCCCGTCACCTGTTCCCGCTACGACTCCCCCCACGGCGCCGCCGCCTATCTTGGCGCACATTGAGTGCCGCCCGGGCGTTTTAACCGGAAAACAACGATCATGCAGCCTGTCTGACCAGCCCACCGTGCGCACAAAAAACCTGTGGCGCCGATGGGCTCCCTCGGGTTTTGCTTGGCCAATGCGTATTGAGCGTTTCGACCCGGTGACGGACACCGAAAAGATCCGGGTCTGCCATGACCTGTTCGTCGCGGCCCAGGCCGTGGATGACCCCGCCGTGCCCCCCGCGTCGCTGCCCGTGTTCACCGGCTGGGTCAGCCGGGGCTGGGATGCCAACCCCCGCGAGGGCTGGCTGGTTCCCGGCGACCAGGACGGCACCTGGGCCGCCTATCTCCTGCTGGAGTACCCGGTCAAGGAGAACAGGCACTGGGCCCACATCGATCTGCTAGTCGCTCCGGGCCAGCGGCGGCATGGCATCGGCGTGGCGCTGCTGCGGCACGCGGTCATGCGCGCCGCCGATCAGGGCCGCGCGAAGCTGGTCTGCGACACGATGGTGGATTCGGCGGGCGAGGCGTTCGCCGCGGCCACCGGTGCCGACCGGGGGGTGATCGAGGTCAGGCGGAAGCTCGACGTGGCCGACCTGCCGGCCGGGCGACTCGACGTGCTGCGCGAGCAGGCCGAGGCGGGGTCGGCTGGCTACTCGATCGTGACCTGGTTCGGGCTCATCCCCGAGGAGTACATGGCGAAGGTGGCATCGGTGGTCAACGCGATGGCCGATGCCCCGCACAATCCCGGCGAAGAGCCCGAGGTCCAGGACGCCGACCGGATACGGGAGGGCGAGGCACTCGACCGGATCCAGAAGAACCGCGCCTATTCGGTGGCGGCCATCTGCGACCAGACCGGGGAGATGGCCGGCCTGACCAGGATCGTGGTCGACCCACCGCGGCCGAACTGGGGTTTCCAGCAGCTCACTGCCGTGGTCCGCGCGCACCGTGGGCACCGGCTCGGGTTGCGGGTCAAGATCGCCATGATGGACTGGCTGGTCCAGGCCGAGCCTCAACTCAAGCACATCATCACCGGGAACGCGGCCGCCAACGGCCACATGATCGGCATCAACGAGGACATGGGCTACCGGGTGCTCGACCACTGGCAGAGCTGGGAGCTGGACGTGGCGAAGGCGCTCGGCACCATCGCCGCCCCGGCGAAGGCCGAGGCACGCTGAGACGTGGCTCCGGCCGGGACGTACCGGCCGGAGCCGCGCGGCGCGGCCAGCCGCTGAGCGGTCAGTCGTCGAAGCTCAGTAGTTGAAGTCTCAGTAGTTGAAGTCTCAGTAGTTGAAGTCTCAGTCGTAGAAACCTAGGCGGCGGAGCTGCTTCGGGTCACGCTGCCAGTCCTTGGCGATCTTGATGTGCAGGTCGAGGTACACCCTGGTGCCCAGCAGCGCTTCGATGCGGTGCCTGGCCGCCGTGCCAACCTCCTTGAGCCTGGTGCCCTTGGCGCCGATGACGATCGCCTTCTGGCTGGGGCGCTCCAAATACATCAGCGCGTGCACGTCAGTGAGGTCCTCGCGGCCTTCCCGCGGCCCCATCTCCTCCACCACGACGGCGATGGAGTGCGGCAGTTCGTCCCTGACGCCTTCGAGTGCCGCCTCGCGGATCAGTTCGGCGACCATGACCCGCTCGGGCTCGTCGGTCAGCTCGCCATCCAAGTAGAGCGGCTGGCCCTCGGGCAGCCGCGACACCAGCACGTCGGTCAGCACGTCGAGCTGGAAGCCGGACACGGCCGACACCGGCACGATGTCGGCCCAGTCACCCAGCGCGGAAACGGCGGCGAGCTGGGCGGCGATCTGGTCCCTGGACGCCTCGTCGGTCATCGTGACGATGGCCACGACGGGCTGGTTCTTCAGGCCTGCCAGCTCGCGGGCCAGGTATCTGTCGCCCGGCCCGACCGGCTGGGTCGCGGGTACGCAGAAGCCGACCACGTCCACCTCGGCCAGCGCCGACCTGGCCAGGCTGTCGAGGCGTTCCCCGAGCAGAGTGCGCGGCCGGTGCAGCCCGGGGGTGTCCACGATGACCAGCTGGGCGTCGGGACGGTGCACGATTCCCCTGATCACACGCCTGGTCGTCTGCGGACGGCTGCTGGTGATGGCGACCTTGGACCCGACCAGGGCGTTCATCAGGGTCGACTTGCCGACGTTTGGCCGGCCCGCGAAGCAGGCAAAGCCCGACCTGAAGCTTGTCTTCGCCGTGCTTGCCTTCGGTGTCCTTGCCTTCGGTGGCATCCGCTCTGTGCCCGCTCTCGTCGTGCCCACTCTCGTCGTGCCCACCCTGGTCATTGTCCCGTGAAACACGGGGTGGCGAGGCTACCAGACGTCACCATCCCGCCAGTCACAGGTGAGCTCGCCGGTCAGGTCCAGCGGCACGCTCAGCGGCAGCACGTAGATGCAGTCCTCTTCGTCCTCGGTGCGGACGATGCCGTCCGGGGTGAGCGCCGAGCACCGGCCCCGCCACAGCTGCCAGCCCCGCGCGGCGTACCAGGCGGCGGCCTCGTCGGTCGCGCCGAGTGCGCCCAGGTCGTAGGCGCCGCGGATGACCCGTTCGAGTGCGTCCATCATCGCCGCGCCGTGACCGCGGCCACGCCGGTCCGCCCGGACCCCGACGCCCTCCACGTAGCCGGCCCGCAGCGCCCGGCCGCCGTGCAGCAGCCGCCGCTGGATGACCGACGCGTGCCCGATCAGCTCGCCATCCTCCCAGACCAGGGCGTGCAGCCCACCCAGCGCGTGTTCCCAGTCGTGGTCGGTCATGTCGTCGAACACGTCGTACAGGAGCGCCCGGCCCGCGGCCAGTGCTCCCGGGTCCAGCTCACCGGTGTGCCCGGTCTGCAGTTCAGCCATGGTCGCGTCAGCGGAAGCAGGTCAACGGAGTCAGGCGGACAGCGTTTGGCGAGGGGTGCCGTCGGGGGCCACCAGGAAAAGCGTCACGGCCGGACCCAGCTCGCGCAGCACAGCCAGGTCGGCCGGTTCGGCCTGCTCGGCCTCGGTGACCACAGCCGCCGCCTCCAGGCTGGCCGCGCCGCTGGACACGGCCATGGCGACCGCGAGCCGCAGGGCGGAGAGCTGAAGCGAAGGCAGCGCCACCGCCGCCGCCGCGTAGGTCCGGCCGGTCTCGTCGCGGACCGCCGCCCCCTCAGCCGCGGCCACCCGGGCGCGGGCCGACCGGGCCAGGTTGATGATCTTCAGATCCTCGGCGTCCACGGCCGCTACCTCGCTCACCCCGCGAGTCTACGGCGCGGCGGCCGGTCAGGTGGTGCTGGCCGATTCCTCCGGCCCGGCCTCGGCGGACTCGGCCTGGCCGTTCGCGGCACCGGGTTCGGTGTGGTCCCGGTCGTGGGAGCGGCGGCCGGCGGCGCTGAGCCGCTCGACCAGCACGGTACCGATCCGGTTGCGGCGCCCGGCCAGGTTCTCGGCGGTCAGCCGGAGGCCCGCCACGGTCCCGACCGAGCCGGCGATCGGGACCCGGCCGATCGCCTGGGCCAGCAGGCCGGCCACCGTCTCCACGTCATCGGCCTCGATGGCGACGTCGAACAGGACGGCCAGCTCGTCCACTGCAAGACGCGAGGTGACCCGCGCCGTACAGCCCTCGGTGATCCACTCCACGGTCGGCTGCTCCTGGTCGTATTCGTCGGCGATCTCGCCGACGATCTCCTCCAGGATGTCCTCGATGGTGGCCAGTCCGGCGGTGCCGCCGTACTCGTCGATGACGATCGCCACGTGCGACTGCCGGGCCTGCATCTCGCGCAGCAGCGCGTCGATGGGCTTGCTGTCCGGCACGTAGGTGGGCGGCCGCATGATCGACTCCACCTTCTCCACCGACTCGGCGTCCGGGTACTCGTGCTCCCGGGCGACGATGTCCTTCAGGTAGGCGACACCGACCACGTCGTCCTCGTTCTCCCCGGCCACGGGTATCCGGGAGAAGCCACTGCGCAGGGCGAGCGACAGCGCCTGGCGCAGCGTCTTGTCCCGCTCGATGAAAACCATGTCGGTGCGCGGGACCATGACCTCCCGCACCAGGGTGTCGCCGAGCTCGAAAACCGAGTGGATCATCTTACGCTCGCCCGGCTGGATGACCCGGCGCCGCTCGAGCAGGTCGACCAGGCCCCGCAGCTCGGCCTCGGAGCCGAGCTGGCCGTCCCGGGCCCGGCCGCCCGGCGTGATCACGTTGGACAGCGCGGTCGCCAGCCAGGAGAGCGGGTAGAGCAGCCGGGACAGCGGGCGCAGCAGCGCCGCCGCGGTCATGGCCACGCGCTCGGTGTGCCTGCGGCCCAGTGCCCTCGGGATCACCCCGATCACGACGTAGCCGACGATGATCATGATCGCGGCGGCGAACACGAAGGCACGCCAGCCCGAGCCCAGCCAGTGCACGAACGCCACGGTCAGCAGCACGACCGCGGCGGTCTGTGCGGTGATCCGCAGCAGCACCAGCGTGTTCAGGTAGCGGGGGCCCTCGGCCAGCACCTCTTCGACCTGCGACGGGCCACGGTCGCCGGTACGGGCCAGCTCCTGTGCGCCGATCCTGGCCGCGCGGGTCAGCGCCACCTCACCGGTCACGCACAGGCCGGCCAGTACGGTCGTCAGGATCGCGGCAGCGATCAGCCATCCCATGGCGGCCTCAGCCCGCCCCTTTCGTTCCCTCCGCGCCACCGCCGGGGGCCCGGGCCGCCCGATAGGACGACAGCAACTGGTCCTGCAGGCCGAACATGGCGGTCCGTTCCTCGGGCTCGGCATGGTCGTAGCCGAGCAAGTGCAGCAGGCCGTGCGTGCAGAGCAGTTCGAGTTCCTCCGCCACGCTGTGCTCGGCCTCGCGGGCCTGCTCGGCCGCCACCTTGGGGCACAGCACGACGTCGCCGAGCAGAGCCGGGGTGTCGTCCTCCCCGTCCCGGGCCGACCGGTCACCGCGGGCCCCGCCGAGGTGCGGCGGCCCGGGCGGGCGCAGCTCGTCCATGGGGAAGGCCAGCACGTCCGCCGGCCCGGGCTCGCCCATCCAGCGCTCGTGCAGGTCGGCCATGACCTTCTCGTCGACGAGCAGCACGGAAAGCTCGGCCAGTGGGTGTATCCGCAGCTCATCTAGGACGTAACGGGCGATGTTCGCCAGGGCGACCTCGTCGACCTCCGTCCCGGACTCGTTGGCGATGTCCACGCTCACCGGTCAGCGACCAGCCCTTCCTGTCCCCCGCGACCCGCGGTCGCGGGTCTCCTGCCGCGCGTCGTAGCGCTCGTAGGCGTCCACGATGTCGCCGACCAACCGGTGCCTGACCACGTCCTGGCTGGTCAGCCGCGCGAAGTGAATGTCGTCGAGGCCCTCGAGTATGTCCTGGACCTGACGCAGCCCGCTCTGCTGCCCGTGCGGCAGGTCCACCTGCGTGACATCCCCGGTGACCACGATCTGCGACCCGAACCCCAGCCGGGTCAGGAACATCTTCATCTGTTCCACCGAGGTGTTCTGCGCCTCATCCAAAATGATGAACGAATCATTAAGCGTTCTTCCACGCATGTACGCCAGGGGGGCGATTTCGATGGTTCCGGCGGCGGTGAGGCGCGGGATGGAGTCTGGGTCGAGCATGTCGTGCAGGGCGTCGTAGAGCGGGCGCAGGTAGGGGTCGATCTTCTCGAACAGGGTGCCGGGCAGGAAGCCGAGCCGCTCCCCCGCCTCCACGGCGGGCCTGGTCAAGATGATCCGGTTGACTTCCTTGTCCTGCAGCGCCTTGACCGCCTTGGCCATGGCCAGGTAGGTCTTCCCGGTTCCGGCCGGGCCGATCGCGAACACGATCGTGTGGTTGTCGATGGCGTCCACGTAACGCTTCTGGTTCAGCGTCTTCGGCCGGATCGTGCGTCCGCGCGCGGACAGGATGTCCACGGTCAGCACGTCCGCGGGCCGGATGCCGGACTTGCGGCGCAGCATGCCCACGCTGCGCTCCACCGTGTCGGCCGACAGCTCGGCCCCGCTGGCCAGCAGCTCGATGAGCTGCTCGAACAGCGCGGTGATCAGGGTGTTCTCGGCCGGCTCGCCGGTCACCGTGATCTCGTTGCCGCGCACGTGCACGTCGGCGCCCGACGCGCGCTCGATGACGTGCAGCAGCTCGTCTCCCGAGCCGAGCAGGCTGACCATCGAGTACTCGTCCGGGATAACGATCTTGACCTGAGTACGGCTGCTGGCCGGTGGCTCGGCGGTGCCGCCGCCACGGCGGCGGGATGAGGACACTTCGGTCAATGGCTCCCCTTCGCGAGGGCCCCACGTTATCCGCCCTGGCCGGCAACCTCTGCCGGGAGGGCACGCAGAACAGCCCGCGTGAGACTAATCCCTGCAGCCACATTTAGGCTAATCCTTCAGGGCGCCATGCTATCCGCCGGCGATCACGTGCAGGCCCCGGATGGGCATCAACCGGGCGGCCACTCGAGCCTGCGGCCGCCAAGCACATGGGCGTGCACGTGGTGAACCGTCTGCCCCGCCTCGGGCCCGGTGTTGAACACCACCCGGTAGCCGGAGTCCGCGATCCCCTCCGCCTCGGCGACGTGCCGGGCCTGGCTCGCCAACTCGTCCAGGAGGCCGTCCCCGGCCTCGGCCACGGCGGCCAGGTTGGGGTAGTGCTCCTTGGTTACAACGAGTACATGCGTGGGTGCTTGCGGGTTGATGTCCCGGAACGCAAGGGTGCGCTGACCTTCGAGAACCTGCGTTGCCTGCACCTGTCCGCACACAATCTGGCAGAAAAGACAGTTGGTCACAGAAGAAATCTTAACGTCCAGCGCTTCGCAGGATATTGTTTACCTAGCGTGGCCCCCGCCGCTCCGGCACCGCGCGCGCTTCCCTCCAGGCGCACGCGTACCGAGTGCAGGTGATCTTGCTTGCTTCGTTTTTGCCTAGCACACAGGCCGGGGCGGCCGCAGTTGGCGGACTCTCCAGGGGTGGGGCAGTTGGATGCAGAGAGGTGGCGCTTGCCGCGAAAGCGGCACCAGGCCGGAGATTTTTATGGCGGCCGGTGAACCTGACAGGGGGTCCGCGCGTCCAATGCACATGATCGAGACTCTTGTGGCACCCGATAGTGCCCTTGGCTCGATCCCAGCCGAGCTGGACGCCGACCGCGCGGTGACGGAGCTTTACGGTACGCATTACCGCGCTCTCGTGCATCTGGCAGCGCTGCTCGTCAGGGATGTGGCCACCGCCGAAGAGGTGGTCCAGGACGCATTCATCGCGATGCATGGTTCATGGCGGAGGCTGCGGGACACCGACAAAGCTCTGGCCTACCTTCGCCAGTCCGTGGTCAACAAGTCCCGGTCCGTGCTGCGGCACCGGGTGGTCATGGACAGGAACGCCCCGAAACCGGCCCCCGACGTACCCAGCGCCGAGCAGGGCGCCATCGCACTGCTCGAGCGCTCCTCGGTAATCAAGGCGCTGCGCAAGCTGCCGGAGCGGCAACGTGAGGCGCTGGTGCTGCGCTACTACGCTGACCTGTCGGAGGCCCAGATCGCTTCGGTCATGGGCATCAGCAGGGGTGCGGTTAAGAGCCACACTGCTCGTGGCATGTCATCCCTGCGAACCGTGCTCGAAGGAGAATTCTGACGCCCGGGACCAGGGCGGAACCTAAACCGGTAAACACACACAACAAGATCTGACCCAGATCGTGAAGCGGGAAAAGATGACGGAACCGGACGGCATGTACGGCGAGGACATTCGCCACGCGCTCAGCGCGGTGGCGGAGCTCGTCGTGCCTGCCGGTGACGGTCTCGCGAAGATCCGGCAAGGGACGAGGCACCGGCCCCCCGCCGTCGCCTGGCTTTACGCCTATGCGACCTACCTGCCCAGAGTTTTGATCGTCTCGTTCCGTGTGCCGGCCAGCGAGCTAATTCTCATGGCCAAGGGACAATCAACCCTGCCCAAGCGGTTGCGGACCCGCCTGCGCGGGCAGGTCAAGCCCGGTTCGCCGCACGCTTGGCTCCGGCCCGCGCTGGCCGCGGCCGGCGCGCTGGTGATGGTCGTCGCGATCACGCTCGCGGTGCCCGGGCTGCGGCAGACGGTGACCACCTCGGCGCTGAACAGCACGAGCACCAACTCCGGCTCGGCCGGCGCGAGCGGCACTTCGCTGGGTACCGAGCAAGCCACCGGCGACAGCCGGCGGGTGCCGACGTCCTCGGGGTCGGGCAGCATGAAGCTCACGATCCCGCCGGTAGGCGCGGGGTCGGGCAAGTGCCGGAGCAAGAGCAGTTCGACCTCGAGTCCAGACGGCGGGAGCAGCTATATCCCGCCGGTCGGATCGTCACCGACCGAGTCGGCGGGTACCAACCAGGACATCATCACCCAGACCCAGGCGGACACCGCGCGCTGCTCCAAGTCGCACTCGACGTCGCCGTCCTCGTCCAGCAGCCCGAGCTCGCCGAGCGGCTCAACGTCGCCGGGCAGCCCGACGTCGCCGCCGACCAGCCCGACGATCTCGCCGACCGGTGAGGGCACCCCCACACCGACCGGTACGGCGGTCACGGACAGCCCCAGCCCGAGCGACGGTGACACCGGCGGCATGACCCCCTGAGGGTTACCACCACCGCCGACCTTTAAGCGATCACCACCGGCCGGAGCGGCTGAGCAACACCGCCGCGGCGGCGGCGCCCGCGGTGGAGGAACGCAGCACGCTCGGCCCCAGCCGTACGGCCACCGCACCGGCGGCCGCGAACGCGTCTCGCTCGGCCGGGCTCAGCCCACCTTCGGGCCCGACGATCAGCATGACCTCGCCGCTGGCCGGAAGCGGCAGCGAGCCGATGGCGACGCCGACCCCGGGATCCAGGACGGCCATGCTCGCGGCCAGGGCGGCGCGCTCGATCACGGTCTTGGCCGTGGCGAGTTCGGTCACCTCGGGCAGCCGGGACCGGCGGGACTGCTTCGCCGCCTCCCGCGCGGTCGCCCGCCACCTCTCCAGCGCACGCTGCCCGCGCGGGCCCGCGGCCCAGGACGCGACGCAGCGCTCGGCCGCCCAGGGCACGATCACATCCACACCGACCTCGGTCATCGTCTCGACCGCCAGCTCGCCCCTGTCCCCCTTGGGCAGGGCCTGCACCACACAGATGGCCGGCTGAGGCGGCGGGTCGAACTGGCGCCGCAGGACGGTCAGTTCCAGCAGGCCCGGGCCGGTGGCGGCCACCACGCACTCGGCGAGCAGACCGGCGCCGTCGGTCAGGTCTACCCGCTCACCTGGCCGCAGCCTGCGGACGGTGGACGCGTGCCGCCCCTCCGCGCCGGACAGCGTCACCTGGTCCCGCTCGAGGCTGGCGTGATCGGTGAGGAAGAGGGCTGGCCGTGGTGAACCCGTCAGCGCCACCGAATCCTCGACCTCGCGAAGCCGTTCATTAAGAGCCGTCGTCAGCGCCCGTTGAACGCGTCGCGCAGCCGGGAAAAGAAACCCTGCTGCCCGGGGGCGAACTTGCCGGGGGGCGCCTCTTCGCCGCGCAGCTTGGCGAGCTGGCGGAGCAGCCCTTCCTGCTCGGGGTCGAGCTTGCTGGGCGTCTCCACCGTGACGTGGATGATCAGGTCGCCGCGGCCCGAGTCGTTGAGCTGCGCGGTGCCCAGGCCGTACAGCGAGATGACCTGGCCGGACTGGGTGCCGGGGCGGATGTCCACGTCCCGGGGCCCGTCCAGGCTCTGCACCTGCAGGGTGGCGCCGAGCGTGGCCGCCACCATCGGGATCGTCACGGTGCAGTGCAGGTCGTTGCCTTCGCGTTCGAAGACCGCGTGCGGGCGCTGGATGATCTCCAGGAACAGGTCGCCCGCGGGGCCGCCACCCGGGCCGACCTCGCCCTCGCCGGCCAGCTGGATGTGCGTGCCGCCCTCGACCCCGGCCGGGATGCGCACCTTGATCGTGCGGCGGGTCCTGACCCGGCCGTCGCCGTCGCACTCCGGGCACGGCCTGCGGATGACCGTGCCGTGCCCCGCGCAGGCCGGGCAGGGCCGTGAGGTCATCACCTGGCCGAGGAACGAGCGGGTCACCTGGCTGACCTCGCCGCGGCCGCCGCAGACGTCACAGGTCTCCGGGTGGCTGCCGGGCGCGGTGCCCTCGCCGGTGCAGGTCGGGCACACGACGGCGGTGTCCACCACCAGCTCGCGGGTGGTGCCGAACGCGCACTCGTTCAGGTCGAGCTCGACCCGGATGGTGGCGTTCCGGCCGCGGCGGGCCCGGCCGCGGGGGCCACGCTGGCCGCCCCCGGTGCCGAAGAACGCGTCCATGATGTCGCTGAACGGGAAGCCGGCCGCGCCGAAGCCGCCCGCCCCCGCCGCCGAGGTCGCGAACGGATCCGCGCCCAGGTCGAACATCTGGCGCTTCTCCGGGTCGGAGAGCACTTCGTAGGCCTGGGTGATCTCCTTGAACCGCTCCTGCGTCTCCGGGTCCGGATTGACGTCTGGGTGCAGTTCGCGAGCGAGCCGCCGGTAGGCCTTCTTGATCTCGTCGGGCCCTGCGTCCCGGCGCACGCCGAGCACGGCGTAATAGTCCGTGGCCACTATGACTCCGCCAGAATCTGACCTACGTAGCGCGCCACCGCGTGCACCGCTCCCATCGTTCCCGGGTAGTCCATCCGTGTCGGCCCAAGCACCGCGAGCTTGGCCAGGACCTGGTCGCCCGCACCGTATCCGGTCGACACGACGGACGTGTCGTGCAGGCCCTCGACCGCGTTCTCAGCACCGATCTTGACGGTGATTGCCGCCGACTCACCGGTCTCACCCAGCAAACGCATCAGCACCACTTGTTCTTCCAGGGCTTCGAGCACGTCCCGCAGACCCGCGGAGAAGTCACGGACGGCCAGGTTCGCGGTCCCGCCGAACACGACCTTTTCCTCTTTCTTCTCGGCCAGGCTCTCCAGCAGAACCGACAGCACGGCGGCCGCGTTCGTCCTGTCCCCCGGCGCGATCCTGGCCGGCAGGTCGGTGGCCAGCAGGGCCGCGTCGGCCAGCGGACGGCCGTCCAGGCACGCGTTCAGCACGGCGCGGAGCTGGGCGATCGAGTCCTCGTCGATGGCCTCGGGCAGCTCGACGCCGCGCTGCTCGACCCGCCCGGTGTCGGTGATGAGCACGAGCAGCAGGCGGGACGGCATGATCGGCACCAGTTCGATGTGCCGGACGGACGAGATCCGCAGCGACGGGTACTGCACCACGGCCACCTGGCGGGTGAGCTGGGCCAGCAGCCGCACGGTGCGGGCCACCACGTCGTCGAGGTCGTAGGCCCCGGCCAGGAACGTCTCGATCGCGCGGCGCTCGGCCGGGGACAGCGGCTTGACCCGGGACAGCCGGTCCACGAACAGCCGGTAGCCCTTGTCGGTGGGCACCCGGCCGGCGCTGGTGTGCGGCTGGGCGATATAGCCTTGCTCCTCGAGCACGGCCATGTCGTTGCGGATGGTGGCCGGCGACACGTCGAGGTTGTGCCGGTCCACCAGCGTTTTGGAGCCCACCGGCTCGGTGGTGGACACGTAGTCTTCGATGATGGCCCGCAGTACGGCAAGCTTGCGATCATCGAGCATGTGTTCACCTCCATCGGGCACCTGACGCTATCGCTTGGCCTGGCGCTATCGCTTGGCCTGGCACTCTTTTATCCCGAGTGCCAATTCTATGGCCGGCCCGGGCTGCCAGGGCACAGGCCGGGTCATATCTAGGGTCGCACTTAGGGGGTTGGTGGGGTGGGAACGCGCCGGGATTACGGACGCGACGTTCTGGCCGGTGACTGGAAAGCGGCCCGGCGACCGCCGCCACCACCGGAAATCCCGGCCGAACGCGGCTTGGTGGTGGAGACCCTGGACGGCCGGTTCTGCGGCGCGGTGGTCATCTGCGAGAAGCGGGACGTGACGCTGGAGGACCGGTTCGGCAAGCAGCGGGTGTTCCCGCTGGACCGGGGTGCGTTCCTGCTGGAAGGCCGGCGGGTGACGCTGGTGCGGCCCGCCGTGGCCCCCGGCAGGGTGACTGGCGGAGCGGCTGGCGGGGCGGCTGGGGGCAGTGGGGCGCGGGCGGGGCGGACCGCCTCAGGGTCGGTGGCGGCGCCGTCGCAGCGGGCCAAGGTGGCCCAGGCCAGCCGGATCTACGTCGAGGGCCGTCACGACGCCGAACTGGCCGAGAAGATCTGGGGCGACGACCTGCGCGATGTCGGCGTGGTGGTCGAGTACCTGGAGGGCGTGGATCACTTGCCCGACATCGTGGCCGGGTTCTCCCCGGGGCCAGGCCGCCGCCTCGGCGTGCTCGTGGACCACCTGGTGGACGGGTCGAAGGAGAGCCGGATCGCCGCCCAGGTCAGCTCGCCGTACGTGCTGGTGGCGGGGCACCCGTTCATCGACATCTGGGAGGCGGTCAAGCCGTCCGCGCTCGGCATCGCGGCGTGGCCTTCGGTGCCGAGGGGCGAGCAGTGGAAGGACGGTGTGCTGCGCAGGCTCGGCTGGCCGCCCGACACCGCCGCGGCCTGGCGGCGGATTCTGCGGGCCGCCCGCAGCTACACCGACCTGGAGCCGGAGCTGCTCGGCACCGTCGAGCACCTGATCGACTTCGTCACATCCCCGGACAACGGCTAACCTGGCGTTCGTGCCACGCAGTAACGAGCCAGCACCGCCCGTAACAAGCCCGCCCTTCGGCGGGCAGCCGTTCGGCGGGGAGGCACCGCCACCCGGGGAGACTTTCACCGGGGAACCGCTGGCGGCCCTGCCCGGCGGGGGACCGTCAGTCCGTGGCCGGCCGGGCCGCGGCCGGCCGGCGGCCACTCACACGCATCACGAATACGAGGCGGAGGCGCGCTCCAGGGCGGCCAGGGCCGGGATCGCCGCCGCGACCGGCTCGCAGGCGATCCTGGCCGCGCTCGGCTACCTGGGCGTGATCTTCTTCGCCTTCCTGCCCGCCCTGGTCATCTACATCGCCAAGGGCCGGTCCGCGCCCTACCTGCGCTATCACTCGGCCCAGGCGGTGAACGTGTCCATCACCGTGCTGCTGTTCGACCTGTGCGCCCTGATCGTGGGCGGGATGCTGGCGCTGGACGCGGTCGCGGTGTCGCTGAGCATCGTGGTGCCGCTGGTAACCCTGCTGTGGCTGGTGGTACTGGTGTACATCGTCCGGATGGCCTTCGCGACCGCGCGCGGCGAGGTCTACGAGCTGCCCCGCTGGCTCTGCATCGACCTGCTCCACTAGCCCGTGCCGGCTGCCCCGGCGCTGCCCGGCGCGGCCCCGGCGCCGGCCTCAGCCGGTCAGGTCGCGGATCACCGCGTCGGCCAGCAGCCGCCCACGCCGGGTGAGCACCACCCGGCCGTCCGCCCAGGCTTCCGGTTCGGCCAGCCCGTCCGTGACCGCCTGCACGGCCGCGGCCCGACCGCGTTCGGGCAGCACCGCCGCCGGGCAGCCGTCGGCCAGCCGGGTCGTCAGCATGATCTGCTCGGTCCGCTTTTCGGCCTCGGTGAGCACCTCGCGCGCCTGCGCCGGGCTCTCGCCCGCGGTCAGCCTGGCGGCGTAGTCGCGCGGGTGCCGCACGTTCCACCACCGGGTGCCGCCGACGTGGCTGTGGGCTCCGGGCCCGATCCCCCACCAGTCCGCGCCGGTCCAGTAGGCCAGGTTGTGCCGGCATCGCGCCGCCTGATCGGGCGCCCAGTTCGAGATCTCATACCAGCGCAGGCCCGCGCCGCCGAGCAGGTTGTCCGCGGCCAGGTACCGGTCGGCCATCGCGTCGTCGTCGGGCGCGGCCAGCTTCCCGCGCCTGATCTGGGCGGCCAGCCTGGTGCCGGTCTCTACGATGAGCGCGTAGGCGGAGATGTGGGTCGGCTCGGCCGCCAGCGCCACCTCGACCGAGCGCCGCCAGTCGGCGTCGGACTCACCCGGCGTGCCGTAGATCAAATCCAGGCTGACCTGCCCGAAACCCTCGGCCCTTGCCCACTTCGCGGCCCGGGCGGGCCGGTCGGGCGTGTGCACCCGGTCCAGCGTGGCCAGCACGTGCGGCACCGCGCTCTGCATCCCGAACGAGACCCGGGTGAACCCGGCCCGCCGCAGTTCAGCCAGCGAGCCCTGGTCCACCGACTCCGGGTTGGCCTCCGTGGTCACCTCGGCGCCCGGCGCCAGGCCGAACTCGCCGTCGACCGCGCCCAGGATCGCCGCCAGCGCCGCCGGCGCGAGCAGGGTCGGCGTGCCGCCGCCGAAGAATACGGTCTGCACCGGCAACTCGGCCTGGCCGAGCACCCGCCGGGCCAGCTTGATCTCGCTGATGGCCAGGTCGGCGTAGCGCCCCTGGGCGGCGCCGCCGATCTCGTCCGCGGTGTAGGTGTTGAAGTCGCAGTAGCCGCAGCGGGTGGCGCAGAACGGGACGTGGATGTACAGGCTGAACGGGCTCGACCCCACCCGGCGCTGTGCCTCGTCGGGCAGCGCGCCGCTGGCGGGTACCGGCTGGCCGTCCGGCGGGGCGCCCGGCACCTTAGCTGACCGCGGCGTGCGCGCGCTGTTCGGCCAGCCAGCCGTCGGCCATGCCGTCCCACCGGCTCGAATGGCCGGGCACCCCGGTCATCCGGTGGACCACGTCCACGTCGCGTACGTAGAACGCCTCCATCACCTCGGCGACGGTGACGCTGCCGTCCGGCCGGGACAGCACCTCGACCGGGTCGCCCACCCGCAGCCGGCCGGGCTGGACCACGCGCAGGTACGCGCCGGGCCGCCCGCCCTCCCGGAACGCCTTGATCCAGCCCTTGCGGTCCAGCCAGTTCCTGAACACCACGCACGGGATGCGGGGCGCGGTCACCTGCACCACCACGCCGCCGAACCGCCACGTCTCGCCGATGACGGCGCCGGTCACGTCCAGGCCGGCCGTGGTGATGTTCTCGCCGAACATCCCGTCCCGCAGTTCCCGGCCCAGTCTGGCCACCCACCAGTCCAGGTCTTCCCGGGCGTAGGCGTACACGGCCTGCTCGGGCCCGCCGTGATTGAGCTGGTCGCACTGCTCGTCCCCGGCCAGCCCCAGCGCTCCGACCAGCACGGACGCGGCCACCGGGCGCTTGTCGATGGCGGTCCGCCCGAGCATGCCGGCCCAGGCAGCCTGCTTCTCGCCACCGGTGTTGACCGAGACGATCCGTGCGCTCCCCATGTCAGAACGCTAACCGACGCGCCGCGGATGGCCTAATCAAAAAAATGCCGCCGACGGGGTGCGGCCGGGCGGTCAGGCCCGGCGGCGGGTTAAGCTGAAACTGGTCGCTCTCAGGGGAGGCGCCGATGACGACTGGGCCAGGGTACGGGTACGGCATGCCGCCGAGGGGCCGCTGGATCAGCAGCGCCGACCACGCGCGGATGCGGGCCTGCGACGCCGACCGCGAGCGGACGGCCGACCTGCTGCGGACCGCGTTCGTGGAAGGCCGCCTCAGCCAGGACGAGCTGGACGACCGGCTGGGCCGCGTTTACACCGCGCAAACCTACGGCGACCTGGCCACACAGACTTCGGACCTGCCGCTGCAGCGGCCACTGCCCGCGATGCCGGCGCCGCGCACGTTCGCCCCGCCGAGCACGAACGGGCTGGCCATCGGCTCGTTCGTCTGTGGCCTGCTGCAACTGTTCACGTTCGGGCTGACCGCGATCCCCGCCGTCATCCTGGGGCACAATGCCCGCAGGCAGATCCGCCAGACCGGGCAGCGCGGTGACGGGCTGGCCGTCACCGGCCTCGTGCTCGGCTGGCTGGGCATGGCCCTGTTCGCGCTGATCGTGATCGGCTTGGTCGCCACCGCCGTGATGGCGGGCACTCATGGTGTCCCCACGCACGCGATCCCAGGGCCAGGCGGCCCCCACGTGCCTCCACCCGGCGCCCCTTAGCGACGCTTCTCGCCACCGGTGGACAAGGCCGCGATGAAGGCCTCCTGCGGCACCTCGACCCGCCCGATCACCTTCATCCGGCGCTTGCCTTCCTTCTGCTTCTCCAGCAGCTTCCGCTTCCGGGAGATGTCACCGCCGTAGCACTTGGCCAGCACGTCCTTGCGCAGCGCCCGGATGTTCTCCCTGGCGATGATCTTCGCCCCGACCGCCGCCTGGATCGGCACCTCGAACTGCTGGCGCGGGATCAGCTCGCGCAGCTTGGCGGTCATCGAGACGCCGTATTCGCGCGCCTCGTCCTCGTGCACGATCTGGCTGAACGCGTCCACCGGCTCGCCCTGCAGCAGGATGTCCACCTTGACCAGGTTGGCCTCCTGCTCACCGTCCGGCTCGTAGTCGAGTGAGGCGTATCCGCGGGTGCGGGACTTGAGCTGGTCGAAGAAGTCGAAGATGATCTCCGCGAGCGGCATCGAGTAGCGCACTTCGACCCGGTCGGCCGACAGGTACTCCATGCCCAGCAGCGCTCCGCGCCTGGCCTGGCACAGCTCCATGATCGTGCCGATGAACTCACTAGGGGCCAGCACAGTGGCCCGCACCACCGGCTCGAAGACGCGCGCGATTTTGACGCTCGCCTTGCCCGGCATGCCCGAGCTGCTGGGGAACTCGCTCGGGTTGGTCACCACGACCTCGTGGCCGCCCTCGGTGATCACGCGGTAGACCACGTTCGGCGCGGTGGAGATCAGCGACAGGCCGAACTCCCGCTCCAGGCGTTCCCGCACGATCTCCATGTGCAGCAGGCCGAGGAATCCGCAGCGGAACCCGAACCCGAGCGCCAGCGAAGTCTCCGGCTCGTAGACCAGCGCCGCATCGTTGAGCTGCAGCTTGTCCAGCGCGTCGCGGAAGTCCGGATAGTCGTCGCCGTCCAGCGGGTAAAGCCCGGAGAACACCATCGGCCGCGGGTTCGCGTACCCGGCCAGCGCCTCGGCCGCCCGGTGGCCCGCGCTGGTCACGGTGTCGCCGACCCGCGCCTGCCGGACGTTCTTGACGCCGGTGATCAGGTAGCCCACCTCGCCGACGCCGAGCCCATCGGTCGGTGTCGGCTCGGGCGCTATCACGCCGACCTCGAGCGTCTCGTGCACCGCCCCGGTGGACATCATCAGGCTCTTCTCGCGGCGGGTCAGGTGCCCGTCCATCACCCGGACGTAGGTGACGACGCCGCGGTAGGTGTCGTACACCGAGTCGAAGATCAGCGCCCGGGCGGGCCCGTCCGGATCCCCCTTGGGCGCCTGCACTTGCGTGACGATCTCGTTCAGCAGTTCGCGCACGCCCTCGCCGGTCTTGGCGGATACCCGCAGCACGTCCGACGGCTGGCAGCCGATGATGTGGGCGATCTCCTCGGCGTACTTCTCCGGCTGCGCGGCCGGCAGGTCGATCTTGTTCAGCACCGGGATGATCTGCAGGTCGGCTTCCAGCGCCAGGTACAGGTTCGCCAGCGTCTGCGCCTCGATCCCCTGCGCCGCGTCCACCAGCAGCACGGCGCCCTCGCAGGCGGCCAGCGACCTGGACACCTCGTAGGTAAAGTCCACGTGCCCGGGCGTGTCGATCAGGTTCAGCACGTGCTTGGTGCCGTCGGGCCCGGTCCACGGCAGCCGCACGGCCTGGCTCTTGATGGTGATGCCGCGCTCGCGCTCGATGTCCATCCGGTCCAGGTACTGGGCGCGCATCTGCCGATCGGCGACCACCCCGGTGAGCTGCAGCATACGGTCAGCAAGTGTTGACTTCCCGTGATCGATGTGCGCGATGATGCAGAAATTGCGGATCACCGCGGGATCGGTACGGGCAAGCTCTGGCATGGGTGACATGGTATGAGGCGCGGACACCTGCTGAACCCCTGGGCTTCGTCGCCTGGCCTCGCGTACTCTCATAATGAACGACTGGCGCCTCCCAACGGGCCCGCTCGGGCCTCCTGGCCGGGTCACGCCAGTCACCGGGTTTGAGCAAGCACCCTCACCTCGGATATCCTGCAGTGTCCCAAACAGACTTTGAGCGAGGCTTTCGCGTGGCAAACATTAAGTCCCAGATCAAGCGCAACCGGCAGAACGAGAAGGCGCGCCTGCGCAACAAGGCGGTCAAGTCGTCGCTGAAGACCTCCGTCAGGAGGTTCCGCGAGGCTGCCGAGGGCGGCAACGTGGAGGAGAGCGGCGTGGCGCTGCGTGCGGCCTGCCGTCAGCTCGACAAGGCCGCCAGCAAGGGCGTCATCCACAAGAGCCAGGCCGCCAACCGCAAGTCGGCCATTGCCAAGGCCTACACCGAACTGTCCCGCAGCGCTTCCTGACCTTGCGCTGGCCGAGGTCTGCTGGCCGAGCTGGCTGCCGGGCGGTAGCCAGCTCGTCGGCTGTCCGGCGTCGTGCGCGGGCGGTGGCCGGGTGATGGCCGGGTGACGGTCGGGTGACGGTCGGCGTCGTTTGCTAGGGTTTCGTTGTGGCAACGTAACCCAAAGAAGGTCTACGTTGTCATAACCACAACTCTTGTGGCGACTGCCGGGCGGTCAGCCGCGCTCGCGGCAGGCCACGATGCGGCGGATCGCCCGCTCCAGGGCGTACGCCGCGCTGGCGGCTTCACCCTTCACCTGAGCGTCGGCCTCGGCCACGGCCCGCAGCGCGGCGCCGACCCCGTCCGGTGTCCACCCGTTGAGCTGCCGCCTCACCCGGTCGATCTTCCAGGGCGGCATGCCGAGCGACCCGGCCAGTGCCTCGCCGCTTTTGCCCCGGGGCGCGCCACCCACCTTCCCGAGCGAGCGCACCCCCTGCGCCAGCGCGCTGTTGATGAGCACCGGCGCCACCCCGGTGGCCAGCGCCCAGCGCAGTTGCTCCAGCGCGTCGCCCAGCCGCCCTTCGACCGCCCGGTCGGCCACGCTGAACCCGTTCGCCTCGGCCCGGCCCCGGTAGTAGCGCGCCACCGTCTCCTGATCGATGGCGCCGGTGACGTCCGAGGCGAGCTGGGCGCAGGCGGCGGCCAGCTCGCTCAGGTCATTGCCCACGGCGTCGATCAGGGCCCGCACCGTCCTCTGGTCGGCCTTGCGGCCGAGCCGGCGGAACTCCCCTCGCACGAAGTCGATCCGCTCGTCGGCCCTGGAGACCTTGCCGCAGCGGACGACGGGCACGCCGCGGCCGGTCAGGGCGGCCAGCAGCGCCTTGCCCTTGGCCCCGCCCGCGTGGGTGAGCACCAGCACGGTGTCCGGGGCGGGCGCGGCCGCGTACCGTTCCAGCGCCGCCCCGAACTCCTTGGTCGCGTCCTGGATGCCCCTGATGACCACCGCGCGCGCCCCGCCGAACAAAGACGGCGACACCAGCGAAAGGAACTCACCGGGCCCAAGGCCCGCCGCGGGCACATCGTCCGCCCGGCCGCCCGCGCCATCCGCGCCGGTTCCTTCGGCCTCGCCCGCCGCGTTGGCCTCGGCCACGAGCATGGCCACCGCCCGTTCGACGAGCAGTTCCTCGTCCCCCACGACCAGGCTGACCCCGGCCGGCTGCGACGCATCTGAAGATGACGGGCTCACCCCCGTCAGCTTAGTTGGACCGGCCCCATCCCATGCCCCACTCGCCTGGGCCCGCCCGGTCACGAAACAGCGACCAGCCCCACCTGGCTACACCCCGCCAGCCCCGCCAGCCCCGCCAGCCCCGCCAGCCCCGCCAGCCCCGCCAGCCGAGTAGATCACCGATGCGCGTCCAGCATGGCGATAGTGGCCTGCGGGTTCTCGACGTGCGCGTTGTGACCCAGGCCCGGAAGGGTGACCGTCGGCACGCCCAGCCTGGCCAGCTGCTCGTCGGTGTTCATCGGGTCATGTTCTCCCCTGGCCAGGATCACCGGAGCTTGCGCCTGGGCCAAGAGCTGCGCCATGCCGGGCGCCCCGACCGCGTAGGCGCGGGGGTCGGCGGCCAGCCGCCACTGACCGTGGCTTTCCAGCAGTCCCGCCTCGACCGCCGGGTCATCGGCGGGCAGCAACCCGGCCAGCCCGGACACCCGCAGGTAGCGCGCGACGGCTTCGTCCCGCGAGCCGAACCAGGCCACCGGGCGGCCGGCCACCGCCCGGGCGCGTTCGAGTTCCTCACCGGTCCACTCGACCTTGATGCCCAGGCCGGCGACCGCCCGCACCCGTATGTCGAACCGGCCGCTGGCCAGCGTCAAGGCGACGACACCTCCCAGCGAGTGCCCCAGCACGACGGCGTCGGCACCGGCCGGGACGGCACCGGCGACCGCGGCGGCGAATCCGTCGAAGGTATAGGCCGTCAGCGGCGGCGAGCCACCGTGTCCAGGCAGATCCGGCGCCACCCACCTCCCCGGCCACCGCCGGGCCAGCCAGGGCCGCCAGCGGTGCCACACGTCACCGGTGGCACCCAGGCCGTGCAGCAACACGGCCACCAGCTCGCCACTCCCGCCCGACTGAACCCGCAACCGCGCCTCCACAGCGGCAGTCTGCCACCCCGCGTCCCCCGGTCACCAAAATCCCAGCCAACCCACCACGTCCACTCAACCCCAGCCCACCCCACGCCCCGCCAGCCCCGGCAAACTGGCCATCCAAAGCCCCCCACCCAACCCCGTCAGACTGATCGCCCAACCGAACGGTGGTGAACGGCGTCTTGTGGTGTGTAGGCCACGACCAACCCCCCGCCAGCCGCAGTGGCCTGAGTGCCGTGCGATTTCGCGGGCAGGAAGATCGGTGAGGCCATGGTGAACTCACGAATGCTCCCGGGCGGCCGCGTCGCGGCCGTGCTGGCCGTCGCCTCGGGCGCGGCCCTGTTGTTCGCCGCCACGGCCCCCAACACGGCCGCCAGCGCCACGGTGAGCCACAGCGCCGGCCAGGCGGCGCACAGCCGGCCCGCGATCGCGTCCGACAGATTCTGGGAGGGAACCGATAGCTGGCCGATCACGATCAGCGGTTCACCGCCCTACACAGAGCCCGGCATCGGTCACGACTACGGTTACGGCGGCTATGTCGGGATGGCGGGAAACTGGGCCTACCAGGAAGGATGTCACGGCCAGATCGCATGGTCGTCGGCGAACAGCCAAGAGGCCAATGTTAACTATTCGACCTACCAAAAGGGCATTGGAACCGGCGTCTACTGGTTCGAGGGTGGCCCCGGAGTCGACCCGCATTACAACGGCACGACCAAGGAGGCCACCGCCTGGGGGGTCCAGCAGGCGGAGTGGACGCTGTCCGCCATGTCAAAGCTGCAGGTGACGTATCCGGTGATCTTCGAGGACGTTGAGATTCCCGGGATCGCACCCGCGCCCGACAACGGCTGGAATTCGGTGTACACCTCGCCGTGCAGCGGGCGTATAAAGCAGAATTACATTGCCACGAGCGTAGACCGCGCGGTCTTCAATGGATACGCCAACTACATCACCAGCAACTCGAACTACAAGGTCGGAGTCTATTCTTCGCCGGGCATCTGGACCTCGATATTTGGTACCGGCACGGATTCGCTGATTCCGAATACTTATGAATGGACGTATATAGACGACACGAGCAGCCTGTCGCGCGTTCCGAGCGGCTGGTGCCTGCCGGGCACGTCGACGTGCGCGAAATTCTTCGGCGGGCAGTCCTCGAGCAGTCGGTACGCGCTGATGTGGCAGTGGTCCGGCGGCGGTGGCACCCGCAACGGCTACGGCGATTTCGACGACATCGACGGCACCCGGACACCGTAAGCTCCAGGCCGTCGTGCTGCCCCGTGGGGTTGAGAGCCGACATTCGGGCAGCACGGCGGCCTGGTCAACAGCATGGCACCCCGATCGCCGCATATGAAGCGGCCTAGGGGCTGGCCACGAGTCGGACGGATCAGCAGGTAGCAGACCCGGTCACGGCACGACGGGCTCGGCGCCTCGCCAGACCCGGCGCGGCTTCAGGCCGTAGGACCAGGCGAACGCGCCCTCGTGGTCGGCCTCCCAGAGCACCATGTCCGCGTACCGGCCCCGGACCAGCGCGCCACGATCCGGCGCGCGCAGCGCTTGCGCACCGCCGGTGGTCGCGGCCCGCAGCGCCTCGGTCACGCTCATCCCGAACTCGGCGATGGCCAGCGCCATCACCAGCGGCATCGACGTGATCCCGTTGCCTCCGGGGGTGTGGTCACTGCCGAGCGCCACCGCCACCCCCTTGTCCAGCAGCGTGCGGACCGGCGGGCGCCGTCCGGTCTGCATGGACGTGCCGGGGCACACCACGGCGGCCACTCCGGCCTGAGCCAGCGCCACCACGTCGTCATCGTCGGCCTCGTGCAGCAGGTCCGCCGACGCGCAGCCGATCTCGGCGGCCAGCCTGGCCGCTCCGGTGCGGGACTGACCGCAGGCGTGCAGCCTGGGCAGCAGCCCGGCCGCCCGGCCCGCGCCGAGGATCCAGCGCGCCTCGTGCTCGGTGAACCGGCCTTCCTCGCAGTACACGTCCACGCTGTCGGCGCCGGCCGAGGCCGCGTCGGCGCACCACGACCCGACCGCGTCCACGTAGTCGTTGCGACGGCCGAAGTACTCCGGCGGCACCGAGTGCGCCGCCAGGAACGTGACGTGGATGCGCGGCACCGCGACCTCGCTCTCCAGCGAGCGGAGCAGCCGCACGTCGGCCAGTTCACCGTCCCTGGTGAGGTGGTACCCGGTCTTCGCCTCGATCGTGGTGGTGCCGGACATCAGCCACTCGTGCAGCCGTTCGCGCACCCCGTTGCACAGGGTCCAGGGGTCGGTCCCCCTGGTCACCGTCACGGTTGACGCCATTCCCCCGCCGGCCGCGGCGATCTCGGTAGCCGACGAGCCACCCGACCGCATGGCCAGCTCGGCCCACCGGTTGCCGGCGTAGACGGGATGCGTGTGCGCGTCGATCAGGCCGGGGGTGACCAGCCCGCCCCCCAGGTTCTCCACGTGGTCGACGTCGACGATGTCGTCCACGACGCCGGGAATGCTCTCCGGCAGCTCGGCGGCTGGACCCACCCAGGTGATCCGCTCATCCTGGGTCAGGATGGCGGCGTTGCTCATGATTTCAGAGCCGGTCCAGAGCCGGCCGATGTTCGTGAGCAGGCGTACGGTCACCGGACGCCCACGCCTGGTGTACCCGGACCAGGAGCTTGAGTCCCGTGCCTCATGAGGTCACCTGCCATGGATCGGGCCGGCCGGACGAGTACCAACAGGCATCCAGTGAAGTGAATCGTACTCTCGGCGTGCATAGTGCCGTTCGGAAGTTGTGCGAGCCAAGATATCAGTCCAGTCACGGTAATCCAGCAATAGTGGTGTGTACAGCCCGAATGCCGAGAACAAGGGACCAAAATTCGGGGTTTCAGCCGGGCCGCTAGACCGCCTCGCGGCGCACAAGGCCTGGCCAGGGGCGACTCTCGTGGACCGAAACTGCTCACGGACCGTATTGCTCGAATGCATAGAGTAGCCGCAACTCTCACAGCTTGTAACTCTGCGCAATCGGAAGTGTGAAACGCAATGTAGCAATCGGAAAACGCTTCGCTAAAAAGGACCCGACATTCGGTTCGTTCCCTGTCGTTACGGGCGGCTAATTTGGGCGCTAGTCCCGGTACTGCCCATTCGCGGCCGATCCCGCCCAGCCACCAACGTTACTCTGCGTGACCTTGAGTCCATTAGCCGAGGTGAGCGCGCTGACCGGGGCCAGACCATCGGCCGGGGTGAGCCCGTCGTCCCCGTCCGCGGCCGATCCCGCCACCCGCTCGAACTCCACGGCCAGCCACTCAGGCAGCCGCGCCCGGATCAACGTGCCTTGTGCACTGTGCTCCAGGCCGAGCACCTCGCCCACCTCGTGGGCGCGCGAGATGAGGTCACCGCGCTCGTAGGGCATGGTCACCCGCACCTCCCTGTCGCGGCGCGGCAGCGCCCGCTCCAGGGCCACGAGCAGCTCCTCCAGCCCCTCGCCGGTGTGCGCGGACACGACGGCGCAATGCCGCTCGCGGAGCCGCAACTCCTCGACGGCGACCGGGTCGGCCACATCCACCTTGTTGATCACAACGAGCTCAGGGACGTCGCAGGCGCCTATCTCGCGGAGCACCTCGCGCACCGCGCTGAGCTGCGCCGCCGGGTCCGGATCGCTGCCGTCCACGACGTGCAGGATCAGGTCGGCCTGGGCGATCTCCTCCAGCGTGGCACGGAACGCGTCCACGAGCTGATGCGGCAGGTGGCGGACGAAGCCCACCGTGTCGGTCAGCGTGAAGACCCGGCCCGAGGGCATCCGGGACCGCCGGACCGCCGAGTCCAGCGTGGCGAACAACGAGTCGGCGACCAGCACGCCAGACCCGGTTAGCCGGTTGAGCAGGCTCGACTTACCGGCGTTGGTGTATCCGGCGATGGCCACGGACGGCAGTTCACGTGCCCGCCGCTGCGAACGCCGCACCTCGCGCCCGGTGGCCATCCCTGCGATCTCCCGCCGCAGCTTCGCCGTGCGGGCGCGGATCCGGCGCCGGTCGGTCTCTATCTTGGTCTCACCAGGACCACGGGTCCCGATGCCGCCGCCGCCCGCCACCCGGCCACCGGCCTGGCGCGACAGCGACTCACCCCAGCCACGCAGCCGGGGCAGCAGGTACTCGAGCTGCGCCAGTTCGACCTGCGCTTTGCCCTCCTTGCTGCGGGCGTGCTGGGCGAAGATGTCCAGGATCAGCGCCGTGCGGTCGATCACCTTCACCCGCACCACGCCCTCGAGCCGGCGAAGCTGGCTGGGGCTGAGCTCCCCGTCGCAGATCACGGTGTCCGCGGCCACGTCGGCCACGATCAGCGCCAGTTCCTTGGCCTTGCCCGAGCCCACATAGGTAGCCGGATCCGGCCTGCCCCGGCGCTGGATGAGGCCGTCGAGCACCTGCGATCCCGCCGTCTCGGCCAGCAGCGAAAGCTCGCGCAGCGAGTTCTCCGCGGTCCCCAGCGTGCCCTCGGTCCACACGCCGATGAGAACCACCCGCTCCAGGCGCAGCGTCCGGTACTCGACCTCGCTGATGTCCTGGAGTTCGGTGGACAACCCCGCGACCCGGCGCAACGCGGCCCTGTCCTCCAGGTCCAGCTCGCCCGGCTCCGGCGCGGGGGCCAGCGTCACGGCCGCTGGCTCTTCGGTCAACCTGCGCGATGGCGCGGTCATTGTCCTCCCAGCCGGGAAACCTCGCCGGTAACAATCCCCGGCGCTTCGTCCCCCGATAGTCCCATGCTGCGATTGTCCTTTCATCTCATTAACACCTGGCCTCCCCACAATGTGCCCACCTCAGCCCCCCAACCTCCACTCACCACCGCACATCCCTGTGCCCTCCCCCAGTGACCCAGGTCAGCCCCTTGCCGCCACCCCTGCGTTACTGCAGGTCAGCCCCTTACTGACAGTCCCGGGCGGCTCGGGTCAGCCACTCGCCAACAGCTCCGGGCGGCAAAGATCAGCCACCTTGCCGGCACCCCTGCTGTACCGCAGGTCAGTCCTTTTGCCGACCGTCCCGGGCGGCGCACGTCAGCCACTCGCGGGCAGCGGGCGCGGGGGAGGCTGGCCGTCCGCTCGCGCGGCCTCCAGAGCGGCCCGGATCGTCGCGACCACCTGAGCCCGCTCGGTCCTGACCTGCTTCGGTGTGAAGCGCAGCTCCAGAATCCCCTGCGCGGTCACCCGGGCATGCCGTCGCACCGCCTCCTCCCACGCCTCAGGCGACAGGTGCCATTCCCGGGAATCAGCCTCAACCGCCACTCTCGCCTCCGGCCAGCAAATGTCGACCACCGCCACGAATGCTTTCCCCGCGCAGAGCCGCGCATTGAACATCGGCAACGGCAACCCACTCCGCCGAACCAGATCAACCCGGCTGCGTGTAAAGACAAAACGCCGGCTCCCGGCCCGCCTGCTGATCGCACGGTTAGCCTCTGCCGTTTTCCTCATGCCCGCACTTTGACATCCCGCACCGACAATTTCCGGCAGGCAAGCTCCGCCGCGAAGCATTCCCACCACCCCGACCAGCGCCCTCCCCATCCCCCAGCCAGCAGTTACTCACCGTCCTGGCCAGCAACTTCTCACCACACCTGCCCGCAGGCCTCCCACCGCGTCGGACAGCAATTCCCGCACCGACCCGGACAGGGCATAACGCGCGGCCAGCAGCCAGCCACCGGCTTGACCAGCAAACTTCCCATCGTGCCGACCAGTCCGCCCAGACCGCCCTTGGCGCTATTTTCGCAATCGACATCCCAAATTTACCCAAGATCAACATGAGCCCCCTCAAGGCCCTGCGGCCCTGCGGCGCGCGAAAGCACATGAAATGGGGGTCGATCAACAACTACCTCCGAGAACCCGGTCTCCACCCGCTTGAGACCTACTGCCCAACCGCCGAAACCCACTACCAACCGCCGAAACCCACTACCAACCGCCGTAACACCGTCTACCCACCGCCGAAACACCGTTCACGAGATTCACTCTCAGAAACACCGTTCGTGAAATGCCTCCCCACTCCGAAGTCCATGATCGTTTCCACTTTTCCCGGGCCGTGGTGGTTGAAAGCGGGGCATTTCGGGCGGATTTTTGGTCGCAGCGCGGGAAGAGTCACAGCGCGGGAAGAGTGGCCCCCGTGGACGAACCAGGTAGGCGGACCGGCGGGCGAGATGGTCGGCGAGCGGCTGAGTTCAGGTGACTGGGGGTGACTGGGGGTGACTGGGGGTGACTGGGGG
>DATAWQ010000065.1:0-4804 GCA_036267135.1 Streptosporangiaceae bacterium
TCTATGGCACCGTTCATTATGAAATCAGCGTGTTCTTGTGCGGCACTGGACAGCGGGGGGTCGTCCAGGTTGTTCGATGGCAGATAGGACAGCAGTTCGCGGGCGAAGTCCAGGCAGTCGTCTTCGTCCCTGGCCTGGTAGTGGGCCACGCCGGACTTGACGTTGTGCGTGTGCGCGCCACCGAGTTCCTCGAAGGTGACCTCCTCTCCGGTCACCGTCTTGATCACGTCGGGGCCGGTGATGAACATGTGCGAGGTCCCGTCCACCATCAAGGTGAAGTCGGTGATGGCCGGCGAGTACACCGCGCCGCCCGCGCACGGCCCCATGATCAGCGAGATCTGCGGGATCACGCCGGACGCGATCACGTTCCGGTAGAAGATCTCGGCGAACAGGCCGAGCGCGACCACGCCCTCCTGGATCCGGGCGCCGCCGCCGTCGTTGATGCCGATGACCGGGCAGCCGACCTTCATCGCGTGGTCCATCACCTTGACGATCTTCTCGCCGTAGACCTCGCCCAGCGAGCCGCCGAACACCGTGAAGTCCTGGCTGAACACGCAGACCGGGCGGCCGTCGATGGTGCCGTGCCCGGTGACCACGCCGTCGCCGTAGGGCCGGTTCGCCGCGATGCCGAAGTCGTGCGCGCGGTGCCTGGCCAGCTCGTCGAACTCGGTGAACGAACCCGGGTCGAGCAGCGCGTCGACCCGCTCCCGCGCGGTGCGCTTGCCCTTGGCGTGCTGGGTCTGCACGGCGCGCTCGGACCCGGCGTGGATCGCCTCGGTCCGGCGCCGCTCCAGGTCGGCTAGCTTGCCCGCGGTGGTATGCGGATAAGCCTCATCGTGGGTGATCTCGTCCCGGGCTTCGCTAGTCATGGCCAAAGGGTAGCTGTGCTGTAACCCGGAGGCTCTATGCTGCCGGCCGTGAGCCGGGAATCCGATCGCCAGCAGATGCCGCAGCAAATGCGCCGGGATGTCCGGTTGCTCGGTGACCTGCTCGGCGAGGTGCTGCGCGAGTCCGAAGGCGACGATCTGCTGGCCGACGTGGAACGCCTCCGGCTGGCCGTGATCGAGGCCAGACGCGGGCCGGACCCCGGCCTGGAACCCGGCGACCCGGTGGGTGACGAGATCGCCGAGCTCGTCGCCTCCTGGCCGCTGGACCGGGCCGAGCTCGTCGCGCGTGCCTTCACCGTCTACTTCCACCTGGCCAACCTGGCCGAGGAGCACCAGCGGGTGCGGACCTTGAGCGAGCGCGAGGCCGGCGGCGGGCCGCTGCGCGAATCGCTGGCCCTGGCCGTGGCCGAGATCCGAGGCGAGCGGGGGAGCGTGCGCGTGTCCGAGCTGCTGGCCGGGCTGCGCGTGCACCCAGTGTGGACCGCGCACCCCACCGAGGCCCGCCGCCGTGCGGTCACCTCCTCGCTGCGCCGGATCAGCCGCCTGCTGGCCAGCCTGGACCGGCGCACCGGCGCCGGCCCGGCCGCGGAACCCCCGGCCGAGGTGCGGCGGCGGCTGCACGAGCAGATCGACCTGCTCTGGCGGACCTCGCAGCTCCGGGTCAAGGCCATGGAGCCGCTCGACGAGGTCCGCACCGTGATGGCCGCGTTCGACGAGACCCTGTTCCGCGTGGTCCCGCTGGTCTACCGGACCCTCGACCAGGTGCTCACCGGCCCCGCCTGCGGCGCGGTGCCGCCGGTCGTTCCCGCCTACCTGCGGATCGGCAGCTGGGTCGGCGGCGACCGGGACGGCAACCCGTTCGTGACCGCCCAGGTGACCAGGGAAACCGCGGTCATCCAGGCAGACCACGCGCTGCGGGCCCTGGCCAACGCCACCGAGGCCATCGGCCGCGCCCTCACCGCGGACGCCGGCACCACCCCGCCCTCGCCGGCCCTGTCCCGGGCCCTGTCCGACGCCGAGGCGGCCCACCCGGAGCTGCTGGCCGAGATCATGGCGCGCTCGCCTCAGGAGCCGCACCGGGCCTTCCTGCTTTTTCTGACTGAACGGTGCCAAGCGACCCGGCTACGTCATGCGGACCTGGCGTACGGGTCGGCCGCGGAATTTCTCGCTGACCTGCGCCTGGTTCAGGACTCGCTGGCCGCCGCCGGGGCGAACCGGCTCGCCTTCGGCGAGCTGCAGC
Organism: Streptosporangiaceae bacterium; assembly: GCA_036267135.1. Lineage (GTDB taxonomy): Bacteria > Actinomycetota > Actinomycetes > Streptosporangiales > Streptosporangiaceae > PALSA-505. The sequence goes on from DATAWQ010000065.1 coordinate 2,128, forward strand.
ACCTGATCTGGCAGGCCGAGACGTTCGGCTTTCACCTGGCTGAGCTGGAGGTCAGGCAGCACAGCGAGGTGCACGCCCGCGCGCTGGCCGAGGTGGCTGGGGTTGGCGGCGAGCCGTCGGCGCAAACCCAGGAGGTGCTCGCCACTTTCCGGGTGATCGCGTGGATCCAGAGCCGCTTCGGCGAGCGGGCCTGCCGGCGTTACGTGGTCAGCTTCACCCGCTCGGCTGCCGACATCGCCGCCGTGTACGAACTGGCCAGGCTGGCCATGCCCGGCGGCCGTGCCCCCGTGCTTGACGTGGTCCCGCTGTTCGAGAGCGGCGCCGATCTCGGCAATGCCGTCCCCGTGCTGGACGGCATGCTCGAGCTGGCGCCGGTGGCCGCCAAGCTGGCCGGAGGGACCCGGGCCCTGGAGGTGATGCTCGGGTACTCCGACTCGGCCAAGGAACTCGGGCCGGTGAGCGCGACGCTGCGGCTGTTCCGGGCCCAGGCCGCGATGGCCGCCTGGGCGGCGGCCAACGACGTGGCCCTGACCCTGTTCCACGGCCGCGGCGGCGCGCTCGGTCGCGGCGGCGGTCCGGCCGGGCGGGCCGTGCTGGCCCAGGCCCCCGGCTCGGTGGCCGGCCGGTTCAAGGTCACCGAACAGGGCGAAGTGATCTCCGCCAGGTACGGCCACCTCGCCATCGCCCACCGCCACCTGGAGCAGGTCACCTCCGCGGTCCTGCTGGCCTCGGCGCCGTCCCGCCGCAGGGCTGATGTGCGGCCGGAGGAGCAGGCCGCCCCGGTGGACGATCCGGCGGCGGCGGTCGCGGACCGGATCGAGGCGGCGGCGCTGCGCGCCTACCAGAACCTGGTCGGGGCCGAGGGGTTCGCCGCCTGGTTCGCCAGGATCAGCCCGCTGGAGGAGATCAGCGGCCTGCGCATCGGCTCCCGCCCGGCCCGCCGCGCCGCCGCCGTGACCGGGCTGGCCGAGTTGCGGGCGATCCCGTGGGTGTTCGCCTGGTCCCAGACCCGGGTCAACCTGCCCGGCTGGTACGGGCTGGGCAGCGGGCTGGCCGCGGTCGCCGGGATGAACGGGGACGCAGAGGGCGGCGGGGGGCTTGACGAGCTGCGCCGGGCCTACCGGGAGTGGCCGCTGCTGGCCGTGCTGCTCGACAACGCGGAGATGAGCCTGGCCAAGACCGACCGCCACATCGGGGCCCGATACCTGGCCCTGGGCGGCCGGTCCGACCTCACCGCCCTGGTGCTGGAAGAGTACGACCTGACCAGGCGGCTGGTGCTCGCCGTCACCGGTCACGACCGGCTGCTCGCCGACCGCCCGGTGCTCTCGCGCGCGGTGGCGCTGCGGGACCCGTACGTGGACGCGCTGTCCTACTTGCAGGTGCGCGCGCTGGCCGCGCTGCGCGATCCCGGTGCCGCCGAATCGCCCGACCGGCCCCGGCTGGAACGCCTGCTCCTGCTCAGCGTGAACGGCGTGGCCGCCGGCCTGCAGAACACCGGCTAACGAGGCTCGGCGTCCTCGTCTGGCTGGGTGTGGTCGTCTGGCTGGGCGTGGTCGGGCAGGTCGGTGTGGTCGTCCGGCTCGGTGTGGTCGGGCGGGGCGGCCTGTGTGGTTCTGAGGGTTGCGGCCCAGTTCGGGTCGGTGTCCGCGTCAAAGTCCGGCGCGCCCGCCCCGCCGGCATCGGGCACATCGTCAGCCCCGTGAGCCGCATCAGCCTCGGCGGACCCATGTGTCCCATCAACCTCGGGCACACCATCAGCCTCGTCGGTCACGGGAGCCGCGTCGGCGACGTAGCCGGGGATCTGCGGTGGGTAGATGTGCGTGGCGTCGGCGGCCAGCACCGGCCGCGGCCGCCGCACGAACGCCAGGCCAGCGGCCAGGCAGGCCAGCGGCACGGCGGAGATCGCGTACCGGTACAGGTATTCGTGCAGCGCGGGCGCCACCACGATGATGATCACCGCGGTCGCCCACGGCAGCGCGATGAGCGACGAAGGCACCAGGACGCCGTCTCGCCCGCGGTGCCGCCGCCAGCTCCGCACCACCCCCACCAGGCCTGCCACCAGCACCAGCAAGTACACCCAGCCGGGGAAGTACACGGGCAACTGGTAGAACAGCAGCAGGTAGGCGTACGGCTGCACCGGGTGCGTGTTGCTGCTGACGTGCGCGTAGTTCCGCAGGTCCCGCACGTAGTTCTGGTACAGCGACGACACGTCGGGCTTGAGGGTGAAGTTCAGCGCCAGGATGCTCTGCGACCGGTCCGTGTTCAGGAACGTGAGCGTCACGTCCCGGCCCACCGTCCGCGCGTAGGCCAGCGGCTGGGCCTTGACCGCGTCCAGTGCGAACCGCATGGCCAGCTTGTTGTTGTAGGCGTTGATGCCCGGGTGCGCGTCATGCCGCCACCAGGCGCCGGACGCCCACAGGTAGTCGGCCGGGCTGCGCGTGTCGGTGACCGCGGGCACCGACCACGGGGCGGCGTGGTTCTGATGGAACGGCTGGGCGTCGGGGCACAGCGGCTTGAGGTCGGCCGGCGGCTTGATCACCGCGCAGTCCGCGAACGACATCGTGCGCGACCACAGGAACATGCCGGTGCTGTCGGTGATGTCGTACTGGCCGTAGTCCTTGTGGAACAAACCCACGTAGGCGATCACCGGCAGCAGGAACGCCACCAGCCCGGCCGC
>DATAWQ010000066.1:0-64233 GCA_036267135.1 Streptosporangiaceae bacterium
GATCCCCTACGACGACGGCGGCCGCACCTGCCAATGCGACCTGGCACCTTTGTGCCGACGACATCACCGCGCCAAACAGGCCGAAGGGTGGACGTTGTCCCAGCCCACACCGGGCGTCCTGGTCTGGCTCACCCCAGCCGGGAGACGGTACACCACCTTGCCCAGCCAACATCCAACCTGATGAGCCGATCGGCTGGATGAGTTCACCGCCTCCACTCGGCTCCGCCGCCGGTGCCAAGCTGATCTGGACTTACGCTGCCGGGCCACGTTCACTCGCGAGCCGACGCGCCAGAGTCTGTGGTCGGCGCGCCATGCTCTTGTTCCCCCGGTCGTGTCGCTGACCTTCGGCGCCATCGTGGCCGCGGTCAAACCGCAGGGCCGCGTCCGGGGCGGCCGGGCGGGTACGCCTTCTTTCCCGCGATGGTGTCCGATGGCCTCGATCTCGTTCGTAGCCAAGGTGACAGACCGGCAACGGCCCGGCCAACCGCACTCAAGGAGAGATCATGACCGCTACCTATACCTTCGACGTCTTTGCCAGCCTCGATGGTTTCGGCTCGCACAGCGGCGGCGACTGGGGCGGCTACTGGGGCAAGCAGGGCCCCGAGCTGCTCGCCCGCCGCCTCGCCGTGTACGGCGAGGAGCAGCGGATGGTCTTCGGCGCCAGCACGTACCGGCTGTTCGCGCAGCTACCGGCCCCGGGTACCGAGGACTCCGACGCTGGTGACCCGTGGGTCACCCGGATGAGGGATCTCCCGGCAACGGTGGTGTCGAGCACGCTGCAAGGACCGCTCGACTGGCCGGACGCGGCCGTCGTGCCCGGTGATGCCGTCGATGTCGTCGCCCGGCTCAAGCAGGAGTCCGAGGTGCCGCTGCGCTCGCACGGCAGCCTGTCGATGAACCGGGCGCTGATGGCCGCCGGCCTGGTCGATCGCATCCAGGTAACCCTCTTCCCGGTGATCACCGGGAAGACCGGAAGCCACCCCGTCTTCGGTGGCGCGGCCGACTTCGATCTCGAGCTGATCGAGAGCCGGACGCTCGATGGCCACACCCAAGAGCTCATCTACGGGCCCACCCTGCATGCCTGAGCCCGCCCATCCATGCACTCAAGCAGCTGACCTGACCAGTCAATGTCCATGCCGGAACGATAGGTGTTCCCGATCAAGGCTCCTGCGGGCTAGGCGTGGGGCTTGGCGATGACCACCTCGACGTCGGCCCAGGCCGATAAGACTCTCATCGACCTGGACCGCCGCCTGGCTGCCCTGGTTGGGTGGTCGGACTGTCCTCGGCGAGGATCCTCACTGCGTGGCGAAGTCCTGGTTGGTGCCGGCTCCGGTCTTGCAGGTCCACTGGTCGAATTGGATGCCTTCGGTGGTTACGGCTCCGGCTTGGTCCAGGCATAGTTGGCTGTTCTCGTTCTGGAACTGCCAGGTTCCGTCGGATTGCTCGACCGGCAGCCACAGGCCGTTGGTGGTGCCGTTCTGGGTGTATTGGATGATGTCGGCGCCTTTCACGGTCGAGGCGCTTTGCACGACGATGTCTTTGCCGCTGTTTTCGTTCTGCAGCTCGCCGTAGCCGCCGGAGACGGGGATGAACTGGAACTCCTGGTTGGCTTGGCTTGAGGTTTCGCAGGCCAACTGGTCGATGATGGCGTTGTTCGACGTGCTGTTGTTGTTCACGTCGACGCACAGGTGGCTGTTCTGCACGACAAGCTGGTGGTAGCCGTTCGGGAAGGAGCCACCCCCCGTCGATCCACCGCTGGTGATCTGGTTGAAGATCTTCGAGTACGCATAGCCGAGGTGCTTGTCGTACTGGTCGACTTCCCAGAAGGCGAGTTCCTGAACGCCGTTGGATGCGGCGAACGACTCAAGAGAGGTGGCGTCGGACTGGGTGAAGTTCTCCTTGTCGTCGTTCTTACCGGCGATCGGGGTCAGGCCGAGCATGTTCCAGGCCTGCGTCGACGAGACACCGAAGATGGATTCGAGTTGGGGTACGGTCGCGTTGGCCGCGGATTTGGCGTCGGTCAGCGGGTTCTGGCCGTTGCCGAAGTCCATGGTCATGATGTTGACGAGGTTGGCTTTGACGCCCGCCTTCACCGCGCCCTTGAGCATGCTGGTCGCGTCGGATTCCATGCCGGTCGGGTCGACCGGGACGGTGAAGTCGATCTGCACTGACGGGTCGGCCGCCTGGAGTTCGGCGAGCGCTTGGCTGCGGCGTGTGTTCGATGTGGTGTCGTCGAGCACGCTGCCCTCGATGTCGAAGTCGAGGCGTGTGACGTTGTACGTGCTGACGACCTTGGCGTATGCGGCCTCCAGGCTGGAGACGGAGGTGCAGGTCTGCGCGAGTTCCCCGCCGGATTCACCGCCGAACGAGATGATCGCGTTGCCGCCAGCTTGCTGGAGCGCGCTGACCTGGGAGGTGAAGGCGCCCAGGGAGTCGCCGTTGTCCTCCCACTCGGGTGTGCAACCGGACTTGGGTGTGAGGAACGCGAGCGAATAATACTTGTCACCGCTAGCGCTCATATCGGCGGCCATGTCGCCCGCGTCCGAACTCTCGATCTGCAGGTACGGGGCGGAATAGTGGGCCGGGAAGGCGGTGGCTGCGACGGCCGGCGCCGCCGCGGCCACAACCGCCACCCCCGTCGCTGGAAGCAGCGCGGTCGTACCGAGTATTAATACCCTGCGAACGCCGTGGATCATGCGGTCCTCCAGGCCCACTCATCGATTAAGGAAGGAAACTTTCCTAACTATTTGTACCAAGGCCGCAGTCGAATGTCTACGAGCTTGCCGGGATTGAGGTGACCGTTAGACATACCGCTGAGTGGGCCCATGAGCAGGCGCCCGGGCTCGGCGGGAAAGCCGCCAGGCCCCGAAGCAGTCAACCGCGTCCAGCCAGCCTGCGCACTGACTGAGAGCCACCTGGCGGGAATGGGCGTGCGCCTGCGGGCCCGGGCCTGGTGCGGCGGTCGGGCCTGGTCAGGGGCGGTGTGGGTTATTCGGTCTTGACGAGGGCGACGGTCGAGCCGGGAGGTGGATCAGGCCAGCCCGGATTAGCTGGCCGGCTCGTCCCCGGCGATGACCACGTCGATGGGCGGTGACAGGGCGATCGTGTTGGACACGTAGCAGGCCCGCAGGGCGGGCTGGATCAGCGGTGACACCACATCGGCCGGTGCGCTGGAGGCCACGATGAGCCGCAGCGCGCGAAACTTGGGCCCGTCGTAGGTCCCGGTCGCGGTCACCCGCAGGTCGGGCAGGGTCACGCCGCGCTTGCCCGCGGCCCAGTTCAGCGCCAGCGCATAGCAGGACGACATCGCGGCCAGCAGGTACTCGGTCGGCATCGGGCCGGTGCCGGTGCCGCCCACGCTCTGCGGCTCGTCCACCACTAGCTCGAACCCGGACGCCTGCACCCGGCAGCGCCAGCCGCCCTCCCAGACGGCCACCACCGAGTTGGTGTGCGGCCGGCCCGGCTCCTCGGTGCTCACGACGGAGTGGTCATCGGGCCGGCCGCAAGCTCAGACGGTCCAGGTGTTGAGCTGGAAGGCGCTGGCCCGCCACGCGGTCAGCGCGGAGTCCAGCACGTCCAGCGGGCTGAACGCCTTCACCCCGTCGATCAGGTCTTCCTCGCGGAACCCGTACAGCGCGCCCATGGCGAACCGGCAGGCGTAGACCTTGGCGCCCTCCTTGAGCAGCGTCTCGATCTGGCGGTTGCCGGCCAGGTTCCCCGGGAAACCCTCGTTGCCGACGGTCGGGTAGCCGCGGTGCCGCGACGCCAGCAGCACGCCCGGGCCATAAAGGACGATGCTCACATCGAAGCCCTTGCGCACCAGTCGCGTCGACGTCAGCAGGTTGACCAGCGAGACCGAGCCCTCGAACGGAACCGAGTGGATGAAGATGAACGCCTTCTCGCCCGGGTTGGCCCTGATGTCATCGAAGAGCTTTTCTTCGGTGTTGTAGAGGGATTCGCCCGGCTCGGCTCGCGGGGACTCTACGGTGATCGGCATGACTGCTCCTGACTTTGTGTTGTGCGGGTTCGCTTATGCAGTACTTTTCTTTGGCACCGTTCAGGTCGAATGCTCTTTCGTCCACCGCATGCGATGACTACCGGGCATCCGCCGGATGATCGCCGACCGCAGATTCCACGGGATCGCCTGGTAGACGGGCACGAACACCCGCAGCCAGAAGATCTCCACCCCTCGGGGCTGGCGGGGCGGTGGGACACCGTACTTGGCCGCGATCTTCTGCTGCGCCGCGACCATCAGGTAGCGCTCGGAGTTTTCCCGCAGCCAGCGCGAGAACGCCACGTCAGCCCCCCAGCCGGGACAGCAGGTTCTGCGCGGCCAGGGCGATCGGCTCGTTCAGCGCCCCGATCGGGGGCGAATACACGTTCTCCATGGTGGCCAGTTCGCGCGCGGTGATGTGCGTACGCACCGCCATGGCCAGGAAGTCCGCCCGCTCCTTGATCCCCTCCGAGCCGACCATCTGGGCGCCGATGAGCCGCAGCGAACGCGGCTCGGCCAGCAGTTTGACCCTGACCTTCTTGACTCCCGGGTAGTACCTGGCCCGGGAGATGCCCTCGGCCACGCCGACCACGTGCGGGATGCCCAGCGCGGTGGCCAGCGTTTCGCTGAACGAGACGCCGCCGATCATCCACTCGCCGGCCACCATCCCCCACGGCACGCTGACCGGCTGGTATATGCGCTGGCCGCCGGCCGCGTTCGTGCCCGCGACCTTGCCCTGCGCGTAGGCATGGCTGCCGGACAGGCCCTGGATCGGGATCTGGGTGACGCTGTGCGGCACCTCGATGCAGTCACCGGCCGCCCACACGTCCGGGGTCGTGGTGTGCATGGTCTCGTCCACGATGAGGCCGTCCGCGGAGCCGGTCTTCAGCCCGGCCGCCCGGGCCAGCGTGGTGTTAGCCTGCTTCTTCGTGCACACCACGGCCAGATCGCAGGCGATGTCACCATCCGACGTGGTCACCCCGCGCACCGAGCCCCCACCACCAGGGGCCCCACCACCAGGGGCCCCACCACCAGGGGCACTGCCTACGAAGCCGGTCAGCGTGGTGTTGAAGTGAAGTTGCGCCCCGGCTTCGCGCCAGGAGTCTTGCACCGGACCGGCGATGTCGGGGTCGGCGGCCGCCGACAGCGCCCACGCGTCCTTGTCCACCAGGTGCGTCTCGATGCCCCGGTGGCACAGTGCGGTCACCATCTCCAGGCCGAGCGGCGAGGCCTCGACCACGACCGCGCTCTTGACCCCGTCGAGCACCTTGTCCCACTCCATGGCCCGGCGGATGTTCTTCACGTAGTACAGGTTGGACAGGTCGGAGCCTGGCACGCCGGGTGGCGCGTAGTCGAAGCCGGTGCTGACGATCAGCTTGTCGTAGCCGACCCAGCCCTCGCCATCGACCGCGACGCTCTTGCGGCCGGTGTCGATCGCGGTGACCTTGGTCTCATAGTGGATGTCGATGCCCGAGTTCTGATACGTCTCCTTCGTAGCCAGGAAAAGACGCTCAAAATCGGGTATTTCCTTCCCATGCACATAAGGAATGCCACACGGGCTGTATCCGACGTCCTCGAACTCGGTGTAGACCCGGACGTCGGCCGCGGGGTCGACGGCCTTGGCCGCACCGGCGGCACCGATCCCAGCGGCACCACCGCCAATCACGACGATTCGCTGCGCCACCAGGGCCCTCCTCGTGCGGGTACGGAGAGATTCTCGTTTAGTATCCGCGATGACTCGTACACTATGATGGCTGTACCCGACATTGACGTCAAGGCGGGACCCATGCTTACGACGAGCAGGACAGCATGAGCCGGCTGGCAGCGGGGGCGCCGTGCCCCGACGCCCAGAGCCCGGGACGTGGCGAGGACGCGGCCCACGATCTCGAGCGCATCGTGGGCTCGATCGGGCTGAAGGTCTTCAGCCTGCGCAAGAGCATGGGCCTGTCGCTGCAGCAGCTCGGCGAGCGCTCCGACGTTTCGGCGGCGGCCATCCACAAGATCGAGCAGGGCGGGATGGTGCCGACCATCACCACGCTGCTGAAGATCGCGGGCGCGCTGGGGCGGCCCGTCTCTTTCTTCGTCGAGGAGGACGGCGGCCGCGACGACCTGGCCGTGCTCATCCCCGCCGCGGACAAGCGGCCCGTCTACACCTCGCACAAGGGCATCACGCTGAACAGCATCTCCGGGCCCTACGCGCGCTTCCTGATGGCCGGCGCCCGGGCCACGGTGGTGGCTGGAGCGTCCAGCGGCCGCAAGCCCATGCAGCATCCCGGCGAGGAACTCGTGCACGTCACCGAGGGAGTGCTGGAGTTCAGCGTGGCCGGGCAGGTGTTCCAGATCCACCCGGGGGACACCCTGCACTTCCGCGGCGACCAGCCGCACACCTGGCGCAACCCCGGCGACACCCAGGCCCAGGCCGTCTGGCTAGCCCTCCGCCCCCAGTGACAGGGACAACTGCGACGGGGCTAACTGTGACGCGGATAACTGCGACTGGGCCAGTTCGCCGCGCTGCCGCCTGAACGCCACGTGCGGCTGGAGCGGGTGACCGTCGGGCACCCGGGGATGCTCGAAGTGCGTGTAGAGCGTCAGTCCGAGCCGCTTCATGACCGCCTGTGACGGCTCGTTGAGCACCGCCGTCATCGACCAGATCTCGTCGAGCCCGATGCCGTTGAAGGCCACGTTCACGGCCGCGGCGCCGGCCTCGGTGGCGTACCCCTGGTGCCAGGCCCGCTGGATCAGCCGCCAGCCCACCTCCATGCCGCCCGCGCCAGGAACGTCGTCCGGCATCGGGTTGAGCCCGGTGAACCCGATGAAGTCACCGGTGCCGGCCACCTCGAGCGCCCACAGACCGAAGCCCTGCCGGTCGAACAGCGCCTCCATCTTGTCGATGTGCGCGTCGCTGCCCTCCCTGGTCAGGGAGTTGGGGAAGAACCTGGTCACCTCGGGGTCGGCGTTCATCGCCGCGTACGGCTCGCGGTCGCCGTCCCGCCAGCGCCGCATCAGCAGCCGCGGCGTGTGGATGGTGTTGAAGTGAGCCCCCATCGGATCAGCGTAGCCTCGGGTTCCGTGGCAAACCGGGAGTTGGTCGTGCTCGGCACGGCGAGCCAGGCCCCCACGCGCAACCGCAACCACAATGGCTACCTGTTGCGCTGGGAGAACGAGGGCATCCTGTTCGACCCGGGCGAGGGCACCCAGCGGCAGATGCTGCTGGCCGGCGTCACCGCCAGCCAGATCACCCGCATCTGCGTCACCCATTTCCACGGCGACCACTGCCTGGGCCTGCCCGGCGTGCTGCAGCGGATGGCCTTGGACCAGGTCCAGCGCACCGTGGACATCGCCTACCCGGCGCGCAACCGGGACGTGTTCACCCGGCTGCGGCACGCGGCCCTGTTCCGCGACGTGCTCAACGTGGCCGAACGGCCGGTCACGGCCGCCGGCCCGGTCGCGGACGGGCCCGCGTTCGCGCTGGAGGCGCGGCCGCTCTCGCACAGCGTGCCCACCTTCGGCTACCGGCTGACCGAGCCGGACGGACGGCGGATGATCCCTGGCCGGCTGACCGCGCTCGGGATCGCCGGCCCCGACGTCGGCCGGCTGCAGCGCGAAGGCCAGTTGCGAGCGGGCCCCGAGCTGGTGACCCTGGACCAGGTCAGCGAGCCCAGGCCGGGCCAGCGCTTCGCGTTCATCATGGACACCAGGCTCTGCGAGGCCGCGTTCGCCCTGGCCGATGGCGCGGACATGCTCGTCTGCGAATCGACTTTCGCCGCCACCGAGTCCGCGCTGGCCCGCGACTACGGCCACCTCACCGCGGGCCAGGCCGGGCGCATCGCCGCCGAGGCCGGCGTCCGCCACCTTGTGCTCACGCACTTCTCCCAGCGCTACGACACCGAAGCCACCCAGCGCATGGCCGCCGAAGCCGCCGACTCCTTCGGCGGCGAGGTTACCGTGGCCACCGACCTGGCTCGCATCCCGGTGCCGCTCCGTCACCCCTGATCCGGTCACCCCGGCAGCAGACATACCACCGGCCCGCACTCGCCCCGGTAGTGCGGGTCAGGTCTCGCAATAGCACCTGCGGACGGTCAGCCCCAGTGTGTACTGCGCATGGCCGAGACCTCCCTTTTGTGCCGCTATGCCAAAAGTGGGGTGTTAGCACGGGCAGGCATGCAGGCACACAGGGTCGGCGTCTTCGCCACCCTTTGTTCTTTACGCGCTGGTCATGACCAGCTACGGTCGGTTGTTGGCACCTGTCTGTTTGCTTGCCCGCACTTCTGTCATACCCGGTTCAGCCGTCCAGGGGGAGGGTTGCGGCTATTGGTTGACTCTGCTGGGGGGTTTCGGTCACATAAGGTGACCGAATGGTCACTGTGGCGGCTGCCGACCGCGCTGCGGCTGTACGTGTGCGGGGTGATCGCCGCCGCCGTCGCCGCAGCGGGATGGACCGCGGTGCTGACGTCTTGGCGGGCCCGGGATGTGGCGCTGTTCGGTCTGCTCACCGGGTTCGGCGTGGTGGTAGTCGAGCTAGGCCGGAAGTCGCCGCCAGAGCCCGCCGGGCTGATCAAGGATGTCATCGCGGCCTGGCTGTTGCCCACGGCGATCCTGCTGCCTGCGGTGTATGGGCTGGCCGCGTCGGCGCTCACGTTCACGCTGCTTCAGGCCCGAACTCGCCGTACGATCGCCCACCGCCGGGTGTTCAGCGCGGCGGCCTATGGCCTCACCTCCGCCGCGATCTCGGCCGGGTTCCACGCTCTGCCGGTCACACCTGGCCGCACGTTGTGGTGGCTGCTGGCTGCGGTCATCGCAGCGGTGGCCTGGCTGATGGCAAGTACGGCCCTGACGGGTACGGCCGGCTGGCTCTTCGACCGGACAGTCAGCCTCCGCAGCGAACTGCTCGGCACGGCACCGCTGCTGAATGACGTGTGCGAGATGGCGGCGGGTGTGCTGGTGGCCGCGCTGGTCGCAGGCAGCCCGGTGTTGCTGCTCCCGGCGCTGCCGCTGGTGGTCGTGCTGCAACGGTCGTTCCGGGCGGTGCAACTGGATACGCGGCGTGACTCGCTGACGGGGTTGCTGGGCCCGGTGGCCTGGCGTTCTGAGACCGAAGTGCAGTTCGCCCAGGCCCAGCGCACCGGTTCGCCGCTGACCATCGGCATCGTCCACCTAGATCCGGCCGGCGATCACCGCGGCCCCCTGGCCCGCGATACCGCGCTGGCGGCAGCGGGCGCGACCGTGCGCGCGAGCCTGCGGCCCTATGACCTGACCGGCAGGATGGGCCAGCAGATCGTTTTCGCCCTGCCCGGCACCACGGCGGACGAGGCCCGCCAGATCGCCACCCGGCTGCGCGACGGCCTGGCTGCCCGGCTCGACGCCGCCGAGCCCGGCCAGGAACCCGTATGCGTCGCCGTGACCCTCGGCCTGGCCGCGACCGACGCCCCCGCGCAAACCGACCTAACCGGCCTGCTGGCCACTGCCGATGCAGCGCTTTACCGGGCCAAGCAGGAAGGCCAGCACCACGTATGCCTAGACACCAGCCCCGCCACCCCCGATGACACGGCATCGGGTAGCGGCACGACACCCGGTGATGGCCGGGAGGAGATAGCCGCCGCCCGCCGCGCGCTTGGTGCTCTGCTAGCCCAGACCAGGAAGGCGGCCGGGCTCACCCAGGAGTCGCTTCGCCGCCGCATCGGGTACGGCCGCAGCACTGTCGCTGACGCCGAGTCGGCCGAGTCCGACAGCTCGTACCGAGCCGAGTTCTGGGAGGCATGCGATCACGCCTTGGACGCCAGGGGAGAGCTGATCGCCGCGCACGGCCGGCTCGAAGTCTTGAAGGCCAAGGCAGACGCGCGCCGCCGGGCGGCCAAGCAGGACCAGCGCCGGCGGGCAGCCGCCCCGGAGAACACCGGCAATCCGGCTAGCGGTGTTGCCCTGGCCGATGGCGCCTGCCCGCATTGCGGCGAGCCGCTCACCGGGGTGCTCGTGACGGCACGGATAACCGGAGTGCTTCCCCGTCACGCCCACCTGCCCGATTAGCGCTCTGCGGGCTCGTTAGCCCTGGCACCTCAATAGTGTCGGGCCGCGTTGCCGGCCCTAGCCGACAACGCGGCCGACAGCCCAGCATGCCTCACATACACCGGGTTCTCCCTGCTCCTGTCGGTTGCTTGCCCGCAACTGGTGGCGGGGATCGGGGGCCCCGGTGATGCTCGGTCCGGCGGGCTGGCCGCCGCACCTAACCACCAAACCACGGTGGCTGGGCCGAGCCCATACGTCCAGTCCCGGGCGGGTGGGGGTGCTGAGCCAGCGGTCTTCGCCTCCCAGGGCTGCGTCACCGCGTAACGCCTAGGGGGGCAGACATGAGACACGCCGCGCCATTAACCGACACACTCCGGGGACTCGTGTGGGGGTCTTCTGCACCACTGCCGCTAGCGGCAGTGGTGTACCCCTATAGCACCGGGCGGGAGCTGGGGCCCGCGCTAGCGCAGGCCGGCCTGGGCGCGATCGCGGTGCGGCCTGCCGACCCCTCGGCGCTCGGGATGACCGGCCCGCCGCTCGATCCTGCCGCCTGGTGGCAGGTGGTCACGGATCCTGGTGACCTCGGCGAGCTGGCCGGAACGCTGCCAGATGTGAGCTGGGTACTGCCCGGCGATGAGAGCGGCGTGCCGGTGGCCGAGGAGCTTGCCGACAAGCTCGGCCGGCCTGGCAACGATCCGCGCACCACGGGTGCGCGGACCCGCAAGACCGACATGCAAGAGGCCCTGTACCGGGCCGGAGTGCCCGGCCCGGAAACCTGCCGGGCCACCACCATTGGCCAGGTACGCAGCGCCGCTAGCAGGATCGGCTACCCGGTGGTGCTCAAACCCGACTGGTCCTCCTCCAGCGTCGGCGTGACCGTCTGCTACAGCCCGGCCGCCCTCACGGTGGCCGCCGGGCAGCTCCTCGGGTCCAGGGGGGCGCTCGGTGAGGTCACCCGCGCGATCGCCGTGCAGGAGCGCCTCACCGGCAGCAAGTGGACGGTTGACACGGTCACCGCCCCTGGCCCCGATGGCCGCCCGGCGCACAAGATCACCAGCGTGTGGCAGGAGCGTGTCATCGAACACTGCGGCCACTTCGCCTGGGGCGAGTCGTGGCTGGTCGCACCCGCCGACCTGGCGGCGATCACCGATCCGCAGGCCCTGCGCGTGATCGCCTACACCCACCGGGTACTGGATGCCACCGGGGTGGTGTGGGGCCCGGCGTGCACAGAGCTGGTGCTGACCAGCACAGGGCCGCGGCTGACCGAGGTGATGGCCCGGCTGGCCGGGTGCTACCCGGTCCACCTGGTCGAGAACGTCACCGGTCAAAGCCAGGTCACCGCCACCGTCGACCTGCTCACCAATCCCGCCGCGCTGGCCAGCCGGGAACCGGCGGCAGGCGACGGCCGGGCGGTAGCGCAAGCCTGGCTAGCCGCCCCGCACGCGGGATGGCTCAACGGCGCAGAGCTTCAGCAGATCCGCGACCTGCCGACCGTGCAGGCCATCTCACCCGGCCTGCAGGCCGACGCAGAGGTGGAAGAGACCACCGACTCCCCAACGAGCCCCGGCCGCCTGGATCTGTGCGGTCCGCCCGCCGCCGTCCAGCAGGACATCGAGGCCATCCGGGCCCTAGAGCAAACCCTGTACAGGAGGCACCGATGACCACGCCGCAGTACTCGATCGAGCGCCACCTGTCGCGGGAATCACGAGCCGCCGCACTGTGCCGCGACGCCCGCGCCGGGCTGACCGCGACACCAAAGTGGCTGCCACCCACCTGGTTCTACGATGCCAACGGCAGCGCCCTGTTCGACAAGATCACCGAGCTGCCCGAGTACTACCCGACCAGGGCCGAACGGGCCATCTTGCACACGGCAGCGGCGCAGATCGCGGCGGCCAGCGGCGCACACACCCTGGTCGAACTGGGCTCGGGTTCGTCGGACAAGACCCGGCTTCTCCTTGACGCGCTGCGTGATGCCGGCGCGCTGCGCCGCTACGTGCCCGTGGACGTCAGCGAGACCGCACTGCACGACGCCAGCCAGCGGCTGCTGGCCGCCTACCCGGCTCTGACCGTGCGGGTGGTGCTGGCTGACTTCGGCCAGTACCTCGGGCTGCCCCCCCGTGACACAGGCAGGAGGCTTATCGCCTTCCTCGGCAGCACGATCGGCAACATGGCGCCGCCACAGCGGGCGCGGTTCCTGGCCCGGCTGCGGGCCAGCCTGCGCGAGGGCGACACGCTCCTGCTCGGCACCGACCTGGTCAAGGACGCAGGCCTGCTGGTGGCCGCCTATGACGACAGTGCCGGGGTCACCGCAGCGTTCAACAAAAACGTGCTGGCCGTGCTCAACGCCGAGCTGGGCGCCCGGTTCGACCCCGACACCTTCGACCACGTGGCGCTGTGGGACGCCCGGCGCGAGCAGATCGAGATGCGGTTGCGGTCGGCCTGGGCGCAGACCATCGAACTGCCCACGCTCGGGCTCAGCATCACCTTCGGCGACGGCGAGGAACTGCGCACCGAGGTATCGGCCAAGTTCCGCCGCGACGGCGTGGAGGCCGAGCTGACCGCTGCCGGGTTCGCCCTCCAGTCGTGGTGGACCGACCCGGACGGGCTGTACGGCATGTCCTTGTCAGTGCCCGCGTAAGACCACTCGATCCGATCACCAGCTACTGACCACAGGAGACACCGATGCCAGTCAATGCCAGCCAGTTCCCTTCCCGGGATCACCGCCGGGCAGCCCGGTCGGCCTGGGGCCACCGGGTGGTACAGGCCGCCGTCGCCGTCGCGGCCATGGCCACCGCCGCGCCCATGCTGATCCATCAGCCATCACAGCCCGCCAGCACCGCCAGCGCGTCCACTCCAGTTGTCCACTGCGGCGAGCTGTGCGGGCTGTCCGGCCGGTCTGGGCTGGGGTCCGGTTAACGCCGCGGATGGCATCCCGGCCCGCCAGCACCGGCCCACTGGCCCTGCTGACTGTCGCACAGGCCGCTGGGCAGGCGGGCACCTGGGCGGCCTACACTGCCGCGCTGCCCATCGCCCTGGCTCACGCCCATCCCGCCGCCGCGCTCAGCACGGTCACCGCTGCCTGGGGCATCCCATCGGCTGCGGCCCGGTTGGCCGGCGGCGCGGTCGACCGGTACGGGCCGCGCGGCACCGGCGCGGCCGCCTGGACCCTGGCCGCGCTGGCCGCCGCCGTGGCAGCGGTCACTCACCCGGGCCTGCCCGGGCTGCTGGCCCTGCTGGCCGTCACGTCGGCAGGGGGCACCTGGGGGGTGAGCGCGGGCGAGGCCGCGCCGACCTGGCTACCCGGCCGCCCCGACCCGGCCGCGGCCGGGTCCTGGCTGGTCATCGCGGGCAGCCTGCCGCTGGCCCTGGGCCCGGCCGGGGCCGCCAACCTGGCCACCTACGCCAGTGACCGGGCCGCCTGGGCCCTGGTCGCCGCCCTGTCGGCGGTCGCTGCGGTGGTCACCCTGGCCGTGCCCGCCACCCGGCCTCCCGCTACCCCCCAGGCCCAGCAACGGCGGGGTGTCCCCGCCCCAGTGCTGGCCGTGTTCGCGGCCACCGTTGCGGTGTATGTCACCTTTGGCGTGATCACCATCCTGGAGCCGCTGTACGTCCGCCAGGTCCTCGCCGACCCGCTGACCGTTTACGGCTGGCTGCTGGCCACCTGGTCCGCCGCTGGAATCGTGGCCGCCCTGATCGCAGGCCGCTGGTCCCGCCTGACCAGCGGCCGGTGGTCCGTCCCCGCCGCCGCGGCCATCACCGCCGCTGGGATCGCGGCCTACGTCAGCACACCGCTACCGGCCGTCGCGTTCACCGGAGCCGCCCTGTTCGGCAGTGGTGCCGCCCTGTTCCGGATATCCGCCCGGGCCGTCCTGGTCGCCACCATTCCGCCACACGAACACGGCCGCGTGCTCAGCCTGTGGGAATCGGTGCAATGCGCCGCGTTCGTCGCCCCAACCGCGGTCACCGGCTCACTGGTCGCCCTGCTCGGCTTGCGGGCCGTGCTGGCCTGTTGCAGCTCACTCGCCGCCGCAATCGCCGCCTTCAGCGCCATCACCGGGGCCATACCGCCACCCAGGACAGCAGTTCAGGAACCAGATCTGCGGCGGACACCACTCGCGATCATCCACCCGCACACCACAGATCACGACTGACACCGCCGCACCGGTCCGGCGCAGATGTTGCTCCCGGGTGGGTTCCTGATCTAGGACGGAGGTTATGGAATCGCGTGTTCTGCCGGGACCAGGCCCGGGCGGGCTGCCAGGGTTCGATGCCAGGGCGCTGGCCGATTACTACTTCTATCCCGGCGAGTTCGACGGGGCCGGGACCTCGATCGCCCTGGTGTCATTGTTCGGCGGCTACCGGCGCTGGGACCTGGAGACTTACTTCACCGCGGCGTTCTTGCCCATGCCGGTCATCGAGGACATCTCCGTGGACGGAGCCCGCAACGATCCCGATCGTGATCCGGACGCGAACGTTGGGCTGACCCGCGACCTGGAGGTACTGGGATCGGTGGCACCGGGGGGCCGGCTGCGCGTCTACTTTGCCCCTAACAACGAGCAAGGCATTGTCGACGGCATTGGGAGTGCCGTGTTCGATTCCGGATCCGATGCCTCGGTTATCTGCCTGAGCTGGGAGATCCCGGAGAACGATGTGGACGGGATGCTCGTGTCGTCGGTGCAGAGCGACGTGCAGGCGGCCACGATGCAGGGCCTCATCGTTTGCGCTCCATCCGGCGCGACCACCCCTGGCGAACCACCGTTCTTCCCCGGTGTGCTCCCGGACGTGCTCTCCTGCGGGGCGACCTGGGCCGCCGCTGCCGGTGACCAACTGGTCGAGCGCCCGGCCCAGGGTGCCGCGGACCTGACGTCGACCAGCGCGATCATTCCACGGCCGGACTGGCAGGCCGACGTCGGCCGTGGCCGGCGCGGCCGGCGCGACCGGGGCAGGCTGATCCCGGATGTGAGCTGTTTCGCCGGGGGAGAGCAGGGGCTGCGCTGCTATGTGAACGGCGGCTGGGGCAGCGTGTGCGGATCCGACGCGGCCGCGTGCCTGTGGGCCGGGCTGCTGGCCCGGATTCACCAGGGCACCGGACGGCCGTGGAGCCCGGCGTTCAGCCTGTACACCGGGCTGGGCCAGGCGGGCGCCCTAACGCCACCCGGCGGACCGGCGGACTCGGCGCAGAAAGAATGGGAACCGGGAGTCGGCTGGGGCACTCCGCACGGCGAAAGACTGCTAGCCCGCCTGCGCGCCTGACGGCGTAGCGCCTGACGGCGTAGCGCCTCCGGCCTGGCCGGGGAGCACCTCGCGGAGCACCTGCCTGAGCTGTTCGGTGCTGGTCACGTCGATCTCGATGGACGGCCCACCCGGGTACTTCACCTGCACGTGCGCCTGGGCGGGCGGGCCCTCCTCTTTGCTGGGCCGCAGCCGGTGCAGGGCCGACTTGATCCCATCCCAGAACGCGCCTTCACCCACGCCGAGCGCGATGTCCAGGGCGTGCTGGCTGAGGAAGTGGATGATCAGCAGCACCGGGACCACGACGAGATCGCGGGGCGCGCTGGTGGGGTCGACCGAAACCTCCGCCCGCAGCCCGCCCGCGCTGAGTTCCCGCTGGATCGCGGTCAGGTCATCGCGGCCGAAGCTGTCCGGCAGTTCGAGCTGGTTGATGGCCACGGTCACGTCGGGCGGCGCGGGCTCCGGCATGCCCCGAGCATAGCGGCGCCCCGTCGGCCGGGCCGCCGCGCCGCCGCGCCGCCGGGCACGTGGCCGGCACCGGCTTCGCGACGTAGCCTGCGGCCTATGCCGCACCAACCCGCTGGACCGCCCGGACCGCCCGGACCACCCGAGCCGCCCCAGTGGACGCTCGGGCCCATCGCCACGGTGCTGGCCCACATCACGGCGGCGGGCGGGCCGCAGATGGAGCCCACGGACGAGATGCTCGCCGCCCTGCACGAGGCCGTGCCCGCCTGGGCCGCGGACCCGGCCCGTTACGCCGAGCACCTCGGCTTGCTCGCGGATCTGCGCTACCAGCGCTACCAGCGCGACCGGCGCCCCGCCGAGCTCGACCGTGCCCTGGAGGTCTGGCGCCGGGTGCGGCCGGACGCGCCGGGGATCAGCGGCCTGATCGCCGCCCGGCTGCGGATGATGGGGGTGCAGATCGAGGACGCCGTGGCCTTCCGCGACGGCGGCCCGGCCGGGCTCGCCGCGAGCGTGTCGGCCCACAGCCAGAGCCTGCGCGCCGACCTCGACCATTTGCGGTCGCCCTCCATACTCGGCGACCTGCTGCGGAACGCGACGAGATGGGCCGACGCGGTGGCCGCCAACGGGGACTGGCCGGCCGCGGCCGACGCCATGGACCTGGCCACCCGCACCGCCGACGCCTTGCGGCGCACGCTGCCCGTCGACGAGCGGGCCCGGGCCATCGCCGAGCACGCCCATCTGCCGCTGGACGCCGCGAGCGCGCTCGCCCGGGCGGACCGGCTCAACGAGGCCCTGGTGGTGCTGGAAGCGGCCAGGCAGCAGCAGGTGCGGACCTGGCGGGAGCAGGTCGACATCGACCGCGTGCTCAAGGTTCGAGATCCCGCGCTCCACACCGAGCTCATCGACCGCCAGACGCAGTGGAGCCAGGCCGTGCGCTCGCACTTCGGCTTGGACCAGCCCGCCGACATCAGCAAGGCGGTCGCGGCGGCCGACGCGGCCGAGCGGCGTGTGGCCGCGACCCTGGAACGGGTACGCCAGATACCCGGGCTCGAGCGCTACTGGATGAGAGCCAGCATTCGCGAGATCCGGGAAGCGGCCAGCGAAGCCCCGATCTTGTACGTCTGGACCAGCCAGCGCGACACCGGCCTCGCGCTGGTTCTGCCCGACGGCGCCGCCAAGGGCACCATCCTCGACGGCCTGACCCGCGAATACCTGGCCAAACTCCTCAAGCCCTGGGCCGACTGCATCGACCCCGCGGTGACCACCGACGGCCGGACGCGCCAGACCACCCTGGCCATTCTCGCCCGCATACTCGAAACCCATCTCGTCCCGGCCATGACGGATCTGCTCACCGGCCCGATGAACAACCCGTCCCGGCCGCAGGACGGCTGGGTCTGGGGCCCGGTGACGATCATCGTGTGCGGCCTGCTCTCGTTCGTGCCCATGCACGCCTGGCCGCCGGCCATACTCGGCCAGCGCCCGGGCACCATCAGGGCCTTCATGCCGCTCAACTACGCTCCGAGCGCCCGCCAGGCCCAGACCGTGCGGCGGGCCCCGCGGCCCACCGGCTCCTCCAGGAGACTGCTGTCGCTCGCCGACCCGGCGACGGGGCGCCCGGAACTGGCGCCGTTGCCGTGCGCCCGGCTGGAGGCGGCCGCGATCGCCGGCCGCGCGGTGGACCCGATGCTGTTCGAAGGGGCGGCCGCGACCCGCGACGCGTTCGCGGCCCACGCGGCCGGGCACGAGGTCATCCACCTGGCCTGCCACGGCGTGATATCCACGACCGGGCCGGGTGGCTCCCGGCTCGAACTGGCCGACGGGCCGCTCGGGCTGAACGACATCGCCAACGTGGCGTCCCTGGATCACGTGGCGCTGGCTGTGCTCAGCGCCTGCCGCAGCGGCCAGCCCGACCCGTTCATGCCCGACGAGGCCCTGGACGTCGGGAGCCTGCTGCTGGCGGCCGGGGCCAGGGCCGTGGTGGCCAACATGTGGCCGGTGGACGACTTCGCCGCGGCCCTGTTCGTGTCGTGCCTGTTCCGGTTGTGGGACTGGGGCGCCGGCCTGCCCCTGCCGCTGGCCGTGGCCCAGTCCCGCTGGTGGCTCAAGGAGCTCACCGTGGCCAGGCTGGTCGCGCTCGGCGAGGAGAACCCGGCCTGGCGACCGCACATCAGCCGCTACACCAGGCTGCTGCCCCCCGGCCACAAGCGGTTCTCCGAGCCCTACTACTGGGCCGCCTTCGCCTACTCCGGCTCCTGAGACCGCCCGGCCCCGGTCAGAACCAGCGGCCCCGGTCAGAACCAGGACGTGTGCCGCCGCCACGGGTCGTGCGGGCGTTGGCCGGGGTGGAAGCCGGTGGCCTCGGCCATCGCGGTCGCGTGCGCGAAGTCCCTGGCCACCGCGGACGGCTCGTGGGCGTCGCTGCCGAAGGTGAGGGCGTCACCGCCCGCCTCGTACCACCATCGCACGATCGCCGACGGCAGCGGCACCATGGTGTTGATCTCCAGGGCCCGGCCGGACGCGGCCAGGGCCCGCAGCACGGCCCGGTACTCGTCCTCGTAGTCGGCGACGGCGAAGCGGCCCGGCCCGGCGGGCCACTTGCGCAGCGGGTAGTCGATGTGAGCCAGCACCCCGAACGGCGCGGTCGAGGCGGCCAGCCTGAGCGCCTCCGCCAGGTAGCCGCGCATGAGATCGGCCTGGTCCAGCCGCCCGATCAGGTGGTCGATCATCCGCGGGCCGTCCAGTTCCAGCGTGTGCACCGACCCCAGCAGCCGGTCGAAGTCCCCGGCGCCGATCAGCGCCTCGACCTGGCGGGTGTGCCAATGCGGCTCGCCCATCTCCAGGCCGGCCAGGATGCGCAGGCCGCCGAACCTGGCCCGGCACCGGTCCAGGCAGGCCAGGTAGTCCTCGACCGCCAGCGGCGGCGGGTTGAACCGGCCGTCGGGCCCGACCATGGCCGCGTGCACCGGGTTCAGCCCGGCCGCCACCTCGGGTTCGATCACCCACCGGGTGTGATCGGCGTGCTCGGTGAACGCGATCGAGGTCAGCCCGAGTTCCACCGCGCGCGAGCAGGAACGTTCCATCGACCCCGCGACCGCGTCCCAGGACCACTCGGTATGCACATGCCCATCAGTTGGCAGCACCCGCCCCGCCCTCCGGGTCCCAGATTCACCCTGCCTGCCTAGTGACGATATCGCCCTATTAGTCCAGCACAACCTCGGCCCGGGGCCAGCGGTAACCTCTGCGCATGACTCTTTTCCAGCGGGCCCACGACATACTCTCGGCCAAGGCGAACAAGGCGCTCGACGCTGCGGAGAAGCCCGACGAGATGCTCGATCTCTCCTACGAGCAGATGCTCGACCACATCACCCAGGTCCGCCGTGCCCTGGTGGACATCGCCGCCGCGCGCAAGCAGATCGAGCTGCAGGAACAGCAGCTCAAGCACTCGTCCGACCATCTGCAGGACCAGGCCAAGGCCGCGCTGGCCCAGGGCCGGGAGGACCTGGCCAGGGAGGCGCTGTCCCGTGGCTCGGCCGCCCAGAGCCAGATCGCCGGCATGGAGACCCAGCACCAGCAGCTCACCGAGCAAGAGCAGAAGATGGAGCAGACCCTCCAGGCCCTGCAGACGCGGGTCAACCAGTTCCGCACCCAGAAGGAAGTGCTGAAGGCCCAGTACACCGCGGCCTCGGCCACCAGCACGGTCAACGAGGAGGTCGCGGGCATCTCCAGCACCCTCGGCGACTCCGGCGAGGCGCTGCAGCGGGCCCAGGACAAGATCGCCAACATGCAGGCCAGGGCCGAGGCCACCGACGAACTGCTGCAGTCCGGGGTGCTCGAAGACGTCGGCGGCGACGACGACATCCAGAAGGAACTGGACGAGACCAGTTCGTCCGCGGACGTGGACCGGCAGCTCGCCGCGCTCAAGGCCGAGATCGCCAGCTCACCGGCCCCCAAAGCGCTGACCGACTGAATTTCAGCCTGAACGGTGGCCACCGGAACGCCGGCCCCCGGGCGGACGGGCCGAGCACGTCCAGGCCGCGGACGCGGTCCAGCCCGGCGTAGTCAGGGCTTCCTGGCCACGCCCGCGCAGGCCAGCCGGAGCACGGGGTGGTCCTGCACCTTGCCCGTGCTCCAATCGGGCCGCCACTCGGGCACGAGCACCAGGCCGGGCTCGACCAGCGGGAGCCCGGCGAACATGGCCCGCACCTGGGCCTGCGTGCGGAACTGCCCGCGCCCGAGCGCCTGCCGGAAGGTGGCCTGCACGTCGGCGATGGCCGGGTCCCCGCTGTCCACCAGGTGGTGGATGAACAGGTAGCTGCCGCTGGGCAGCGCCTCGCACAACGTGGCCACCAGGTCCTCGGGGTGTTCGTCGTCGAGCACGTGGTGCAGGATGCCGCACAGCAGCAGCCCGATCGGCCGGTCCCAGTCCAAGTGGGCCCGCAGTTGCGGCCGCGCCAGGATCTCGGCCGGGCGGCGCAGGTCGCCGTCCACGACGATCGTCGAGTCGTTGTCGGCCAGCAGTGCTCGAGCGTGGGTCAGCACCACGGGGTCGTTGTCGACGTAGACCACCCGGGTGTCCGGGGCGGTCCGCTGTGCGATCTCGTGCACGTTGTCTACGGTGGGCAGGCCCGAGCCGATGTCGACGAGCTGCCTGACCCCGGCCTCGGCCACCAGGTAGCGGACCACCCGGCCGAGCACGGCCCGCTGCGCCCGCACCCCGATCTGCACGGCGGGCAGCGACGTGAGGATCTCATCCCCGACGGCCCGGTCGGCGGCGAAGTTGTCCTTGCCGCCCAGCAGGTAGTCATAGACCCGCGCCACGTGGGGCCGGGACTTGCTGAACCCGTCGCGGCCAACCTCAGGTTCGGACATCTGCCGATCCTAGTGAATCGGCGTAGGCCGCGGCGACGGTGGCCCGGTTGAAGACCCGCCAGGTGGTGGCCGACACGATGACCGCCAGCACGAAGCCCACCCAGTAGGGCGCGGTGATCCCGAACGCACCGGCCACCACGCCGCCGAGCACCGCCCCGGCGCAGTTACCGCCGGCCGAGATGAACAGGGTCGTGCTGGTCACCCGGCCCAGCAGGTGCGGCGGGGTCAGCCGCTGGCGCAGCGAGGTCCCTACGATGGTCCACAGCGCCCCGTGCACCCCCATGGCGAACAGCATGAATCCGGCCAGATACGCGCTGCGTGTGGTGGCCAGGGTCAGGTGCAGCCCCGCCTCGATCAGCAGGCCGATCCGGATCGTCCAGGTCGCGGTGACGCGCTTGATCAGCCGGTCACCGAACAGCGACCCGAGGATGCCGCCCGCCGCCTCGCAAGTGAACAGCGTCCCGTAGCCCACCGAGCCGAGGTGCAGCCGCTCCCTGGCCAGCAGCACCAGCACCGCGGTGGCGGCGGTGAGCGTCAGGTTCAGCAGCCCGATCAGCACCGCCATCGTGCGCAGCACCCGCTGGTGCATCAGCCAGCGGAAACCCTCGGCCAGTTCGGCCCGCGCCGACCGGCGTTCCGCGGCCCCGGTCTGCGCCCCCGCCCGCGGCGAGGCCCGGTAAATGCCTGCCACCAGGGTGATGAGCAGCGCGCTCACCGCGTACGTGCCGGCGTTGACGAAGAACGGGATGGACGCCGCCGCCAGGAACAGGAAGCCGCCGACCGGCCCGGCGATCATGTTCTGCATCAGGCTGGTGCCACCGGCCAGCCACCCGTTCGCCCGTTCCAGACCGGACCTGGGCACGACCGAGGTGGTCATCGCCTGGCTCGCCGACCGGAACACGACCTCGCCGGTGTTGATGACGAACAGCACCGCGTCAAGCAGCGGGATGCTCTCCCGGCCCGCCGCGAGCGTGATGGCCAGCAGGCCCATCGCCACCGCCCGGGACCAGTCGATCGCCACCATCAGCCGCCGCCGGTCCACCCGGTCCACCAGCACGCCGCCGGGCAGGGCGAACAGCAGCCAGGGCACCCAGGACGCTACGAACGTCGCCGACACGATCAGCGGGTTGCTGGTCCGCGACGCCACGAGCAGCGGCGCAGCCACCGTGGCCAGGCCGCTGCCCAGCGCCGACGTGGTGCTGGCCGCCCAGAGTTTGGCGAACCGCCAGCCCAGCGGCGCCGTCGTGCCGCTGGCCCCGCCCGCCTCGGCCCCGCCCTTGGTCACCCTGTCCTTGGCCACCCTGTCTTTGGTCACCCTGTCTTTGGTCACCCTGCCCTGGTCACACTGCCCTGGTCACACCGGGTGAACGCTAGCCGCGCCCGTCGGCACCCAGAATCGCAGCAGACCGCCGGGCTCGTCCTCCAGCACGCCGCCGCAGGACTCGATCACCCGCCGGGACGCCACGTTGCCGGGCAGGCAGGTCAGCAGGGCACGGTCGATACCCATGCCCTCCGCGACCGGGAGCACGGCGGTCAGCATCGCGGTCGCGTACCCACGTCGGCGGGCGGTGGGCCGCACGTCGTAGCCGATGTGCCCGCCGACCCGGCGCAGCCCGGGGGTGAGCCGGTGCCGCAGCGCGATCCGCCCGAGGTACTCACCGCCGTCGACCCACCACCAGGTGGTGCAGGGCACCCGCCCGGCCGGGCGGGGCGCATCCTCGTCCGCCTCGGCCCGCAGCACCGTCAGGTACAGGGCGAACCCGGCGCCGGTGTCCCAGCGCCCGGACCAGTCCCTGATCTCGTGGCCCACCATCGAGTCATCGTCCGGCTGACCGCGCCCCTCGGCCGCGAACTCCGCCATCGCGGCCAGAAAGGACTCCTTGACCTCGACGGTGGGCAGGCTCAGTCCGGGCATCCCCACAGTGAACTAGCCACCGCCCGCCCTCGCGACTTATTTTCACGGTGCTAGTTTCACGGTGCCACTGGGCCACTCTTCACTGGGTGGTCACCGGGCCGTCCAGGTCCGTCAGAAACAATGCGGCCATGAAGACTCCACGTCCGCGCCTGGTGGCCATGGACCTCGACGGCACGCTGCTGCGCAGCGACGCGACCGTCTCGCCGCGCACCGCCGCCGCCCTTGACCGCATCGAGAAGGCGGGCTCCAGGTTCGTGTTCGTCACCGGCCGGCCGCCGCGGCACGCGGAGTGGCCACTGCGGCCGTTCGGCTACCAGGGCGAGGTCATCTGCGCCAACGGCGCCCTGACCTACGACATGGGCAACGCCAGCATCAGCGAGCTGACGCTGATCCCGGCGCGGGTGCTGGCCGAGGCGGCGGCCAGGCTGCGCCGGGCGATCCCGGGCCTCGGGCTCGCCGTCGAGTACACCGACGGGTATGTCCGCGACCCCGGCTACGAGGTGGGCGCGTGGGGCAGTAAAGACGACGTGCCCGCGGTGCCCGACGACCAGTTGCTCGCCCGCGACGCGGTCAAGCTGCTCGGCCGCCACCCCAGCCTGCCCGCCGACGACCTGCTGGCCCTGGCCGTCCCGGCCATCGGGGACATCGTGGCCGTCTACCACTCGGGCGGTTCGCGGCTGATCGAGGCCACCGCGGCCGGCGTCAGCAAGGGCACGGCGCTGGCCGGCCTGGCCGGCCGCCTCGGCATCGCCGCCGCCGACGTGGTGGCCTTCGGCGACATGGTCAACGACCTGCCCATGCTGGCCTGGGCGGGCACCGCCTACGGCATGGCCAACGCCCACCCGGACGTGCTGGCCATGGTGGACCAGGTCATCCCCGGCAACGACGACGACGGCGTGGCCACCGTCCTCGAACAGCTTTTCCCCTGACCCCGCCCCGCTCACCCAGGCTCCTGGCCATAGCGGTCTGACCAGGCCCTGTCTACGATGGCGGCGTGCCCGTTCTGACCTCGTCGCTGGATACCGCCAGCGAGACGTTCCGCGCCAACCGCCAAGCGCAGCTCGCCCTGCTCGGCCAGCTCCGCGAGCAGCTCGACCTGGCCATCGCCGGCGGCGGTGAGCGCTACCAGCAGCGGCACAGGGACCGCGGCAAGCTGCTGGCCAGGGAGCGGATCGAGCTGCTGCTCGACCCGGACAGCCCGTTCCTCGAACTGTCCACCCTGGCCGCCTACGGCACCCAGTTCACCGTGGGCGCGAGCCTGGTCACCGGGATCGGCGTGGTGTCCGGCGTGGAGTGCGTGATCACCGCGAACGACCCGACCGTGCGCGGCGGCTCAGTGAACCCGTACTCGCTGCGCAAGTCGCTGCGGGCCGGCGAGATCGCCAGGACCAACCGGCTGCCCATGGTCCACCTGGTCGAGTCGGGCGGCGCCGACCTGCCCACCCAGGCCGACATCTTCGTGCCGGGCGGGCGGAGCTTCCACGACCTGACCGAGCTGTCCGCGCTCGGCATCCCCACGGTGGCGCTGGTGTTCGGCAACTCCACCGCGGGCGGGGCCTACATCCCCGGCCTGTGCGACTACTCGGTCATGGTGGACCGCAGGGCCAAGGTGTTCCTCGGCGGCCCGCCGCTGGTCAAGATGGCCACCGGGGAGGAGTCCGACGACGAGACGCTCGGCGGGGCGGACATGCACTCGCGGGTTTCCGGCCTGTCGGACTACTTTGCCGTGGACGAGCCGGACGCGATCAGGATCGGCCGCGCCATCATGGCCAGGATCAACTGGCACAAGCTCGGGCCGCCACCGAGGCCGCGCCCGGCCGCCCCCCGCTATGACCCCGGGGAGATACTCGGCCTCGTCCCGGCCGACGCCAAGGTGCCGTTCGACCCGCGCGAGGTGCTGGCCCGCGTCGTGGACGGCTCGCAGTTCGACGAGTACAAGCCGCTGTACGGCAGCTCGCTGGTCACCGGGTGGGCGGAGCTGCACGGCTACCCGGTCGGGGTGATCGCCAACCACCGGGGCGTGCTGTTCAGCGAGGAGTCGAAGAAAGCCACCGAGTTCATCCTGCTGGCCAACCAGTCCGACACCCCGCTGATCTTCCTGCAGAACACCACCGGTTACATGGTCGGCGCCAGCTACGAGCAGGGAGGCATCATCAAGGACGGCGCGAAGATGATCAACGCGGTGACCAACAGCACGGTGCCGCACCTGACCCTCAACATGGCTGCGTCGTTCGGGGCCGGCAACTACGGCATGTCCGGCCGCGCCTTCGACCCGAGGTTCGTCTTCGCCTGGCCCGGGGCCAAGCTGGCGGTCATGGGCGGGGCACAGCTGGCCGGCGTGCTGTCCATCGTGGACCGGGCCAGCGCGGCGGCCAAGGGCCGTGAGTTCGACGAGGAAGCCGACCGGGCCAGGACCACCATGATCGAGGCTGGCATCGAGGCCGAGGCGCACGCGTTCGCGGTGAGCGGCCGGGTCTACGACGACGGCGTCGTGGACCCGCGCGACACCCGCACGGTCCTGGGCCTGGCCCTGTCCGCCGCGCACTCCAACACGGTCGAGGGCCGCCGCGGCTTCGGCGTCTTCCGGATGTGACGGCGGTGCCCATCCAGAAACTCCTGATCGCGAACCGGGGGGAGATCGCGTCCCGGGTGATGCGGACCGCGCACCGGCTGGGTATCTCGACGGTCGCTGTCTACTCCGACCCGGACGCCGGGTTGCCGTTCGTCGCCCAGGCGGACGAGGCGGTCCGGCTGCCGGGGGCGGCGCCCGCCGACACCTACCTGCGGGGTGACCTCATACTCGCGGCGGCCGCGATCACCGGCGCGGACGCCATCCACCCTGGCTACGGCTTCCTGTCGGAGAACGCCGGCTTCGCCCGCGACTGCGCGGCGGCCGGGGTGGTCTTCGTCGGCCCGCCGGCCGACGCCATCGCCGCCATGGGCTCCAAGCTGGCGGCCAAGGCGCTGATGGAGTCGGCCGGGGTGCCCGTGCTGCCCGGCGCGACCGTGGATGACAGCACCGACCTTGACCAGGCCGGCGCCCGGGTGGGCTTCCCGCTCCTGGTCAAGGCCGCCTTCGGCGGCGGCGGGCGGGGCATGCGGCTGGTCCGCGAGCCGGGCGGGCTGGCCGAAGCCGTGGCCGCCGCCAGCCGCGAGGCCCAGGCCGCGTTCGGCGACGGCACCGTCTTCCTCGAACGGTTCGTCACCGATCCCCGGCACGTCGAAGTGCAGATACTCGGCGACACCCACGGCACGGTGGTACACCTGTTCGAGCGCGAGTGCTCGATACAGCGCCGCTACCAGAAGATCATCGAGGAGTCACCCTCGCCCGCCGTGGACGACGCGCTGCGGGCCGCGCTCGGCGAGGCCGCGGTCGCCGCCGGGAAGGTCATCGGCTACGCCGGCGCCGGCACCGTGGAGTTCGTGCTCGACGACGCCGGCCGGTTCTACTTCCTGGAGGTCAACACCAGGCTGCAGGTGGAGCACCCGGTCACCGAACTGGTCACCGGCCTCGACCTGGTCCAGGCGCAGCTCGGTGTGGCCGAGGGCGAGCCGCTGCCCACCGAGATCACCGACGCCACCCTCACCGGGCACGCCATCGAGGCCAGGCTGTACGCCGAGGACGTCCCGGCCGGCTTCCTGCCCTGCACCGGGACCCTGCACCGGTTCACGATCCCGGCCGGAGACGGAATCAGGGTGGACGCGGGCTACGCGGACGGCTCGGCGGTCAGCCCGCACTACGACGCGATGCTGGCCAAGGTCATCGCGCACGGCCGGACCCGGGCGCAGGCCGCCAGGCGGCTGGCCCGCGCGCTGGCCCGGGCCCGGCTGCACGGCGTGACCACGAACCGGGGCCTGCTGCTCGGGGTGCTGCGCGAGCCCGAGTTCCTGGCCGGGTGCACCGACACCGGCTACCTCACCAGGCACGACCCAGCCGGGCTGAGCCGGGCCGCGCTCGGCGATCCGGCCGTCCACGCCGCGGTGGCCGCCCTGGCCAGGCAGGCGGCCCACCGGGCCGAGGCCCCGGTGCTGGCCACGCTGCCGTCCGGCTGGCGCAACGTGGCGTCCGCGCCGAACCGGGTCAGCTACCGGGTCGACGGCCGGGACTACGAGGTGACGTACCGACTGTCCGGCCGGGCCGGTGAGGCGTCCGACGTCGAGGTGGACGGGCAGCCGCTGGGCTCGCGGGTGGTGGTCGTGCGCGCGGCCGCCGACGCCGTCGACCTGGAGGTGGACGGCCTGCGCCGGGTCTACTCGGTGCACCGCGGGGCCGCCGGCGCCGGGCCGGCGCCGGTCTGGGTGGACGGGCCCGACGGCGCGACCACGCTCACCGAGCTGCCCAGGTTCGCCGACCCGAGCGCGGTGCCCCGGGGCGGCTCGCTGCTGGCGCCCATGCCCGGTCTGGTGGTCCGGGTGCTGGCCGAGGCCGGTGCGGCCGTCACCGCCGGCCAGCCGCTGGTGGTGCTGGAGGCGATGAAGATGGAGCACACGGTGACCGCGCCGTCGGACGGTGTGCTGGCCGAACTGCGCGCCAGCGCGGGCGAGCAGGTCGACGCCGGCCAGGTGCTCGCCGTGGTCGAGACCCCCGATTCCGCTGCCCCCGAGGAGACCTGATGCCCGCCGACATGAACGACCTCGCCGACGACCTGGCGGCCGAGACCGTCGTGCTGCGTGCGCTGGTGGCCGGCCTGGACGAGCCGGGCTGGCGGCAGGACACCCCCGCGCCCGGCTGGACCATCGCCGACCAGATCAGCCACCTCGCCCACTTCGACGAGGCGGCGATACGGTCCGCCACCAGGCCGCGCGAGTTCACCGACGAGCTGGCCCAGTTCCTGGCCGACGGCGTCGACCCCGATGGGATCGCCGAGCGGTACCGGACCGTGCCGCCGGCCACGCTGCTCGACTGGTTCGACACCTCTAGGGCCGAACTGCTCACCACGTTCCGCGCGCTCGACCCGTCGGTGCGGGTGCCCTGGTTCGGCCTGCACATGAGCGCCGCGTCCTCGCTCACCGCCCGACTGATGGAGACCTGGGCGCACGGCCAGGACGTCGCCGACGCCCTGGGGGCGTTCCGGGAGCCGACCGACCGGCTGCGGCACGTGGCCCACATCGGCGTGGCCGCCCGCCCGTTCAGCTTCGCCGCCCACGGCAGGCCGATCCCGGCGGAGAAGGTCAGGGTCGAGCTGATCTCACCCGGTGGCGACATGTGGCTGTGGGGCCCGCCCGGGGTGCCCGACCGGGTGGCGGGCAGCGCCCTGGACTTCTGCCTGGCCGTCACCCAGCGGCGCCACCTCGACGACACCTCGCTGGTCGTCTCCGGCCCGGTCGCCACCGAATGGATGGCGATCGCCCAGGCCTTCGCGGGGGCCCCGGGGGCGGGCCGGCGGCCGGGTCAGTTCGGCCGCGGGGGACAGGGCACGTGACCGCGCCCGGGACCGGGCGCAGGCCCGTCCGCGTCGCCAACTGCTCCGGCTTCTACGGCGACAAGCTGTCGGCCGCCAGCGAGATGCTGGCCGGCCCGATCGACGTGCTCACCGGCGACTACCTGGCCGAGCTGACCATGCTGATCCTGTGGAAGTCCAGGCTCAAGGACCCAGGCCTCGGCTACGCCCGTACGTTCCTGCGCCAGATGGAGGACGTGCTCGGCCCCTGCCTGGAGCGGGGCGTGAAGGTCGTGGCCAACGCCGGCGGCCTCAACCCGGCGGGCCTGGCCGCGAAGCTGGCGGAACTGGCGGGCAGGCTCGGCCTGACCGCGCGCATCGCGTACCTGACCGGCGACGACCTCACCGACCGGGTACCTGGACTGCAGGAGAAGGGCATCGGCCTGGCCAACCTCGACACCGGCCAGCCGCTGGCCCAGGCCGGCCTGCCGGTGGTGACGGCCAACGCCTACCTGGGCGGGTGGGGGATCGCCGCCGCGCTGGCGGCGGGCGCCGACATCGTGGTCTGCCCGCGGGTCACCGACGCCAGCCTCGCGGTCGGCCCGGCCGCCTGGTGGCACGGCTGGCGCCGCGACGACTGGGACGCGCTGGCCGGCGCGGTGCTGGCCGGCCACATCATCGAGTGCGGGCCGCAGGCCACCGGCGGCAACTACAGCTTCCTCGACGAGATCACCGACCGCCGGTACCCGGGATTCCCGATCGCGGAGATCGCGGCCGACGGCAGCTCGGTGATCACCAAGCACGACGGCACCGGGGGAGTGGTCAGCGTGGGCACCGTCACCGCCCAGTTGCTGTACGAGATCGCCGAGCCCGCCTACCTCAACCCGGACGTGACCACCCACTTCGACACGGCCCGGCTTGAGCAGGCGGGGCCGGACCGGGTGGCCATCACCGGCGTGCGGGGGTCACCGCCGCCGGACACGCTCAAGGTCGCGCTGAACATGCTCGGCGGCTACCGCAACACGATGACCATGGTGCTCACCGGCCTGGACATCGAGCAGAAGGCGGAGCACGCCCGGCAGTTGCTGCTGGCCAGCCTCGGCGGCACCGGCGCCTTCGACGAGTTCGACGTCAGGCTGCTGCGCTACGACCACCCGGACGCGCCCAGCAACGAGCAGGCCACCGCGCACCTGCGCATCACCGTCAAAGGCCAGGACGAGCGCGCGGCCGGCCGGGCCTTCTCCGACGCGGTGCTCGAGCAAGCGCTCGGCGGTTACGCCGGCTTCCACCTGACCACCCCGCCCACCGGCGCCAGCGCGTACGGCACCTACTGGCCCGCCCTGGTCCCGGCCGGCGAGGTCACCCACACCGTCCACCTCCCCGACGGCACCACCCAGGACATCCCGCACACCACCGCGGCCTCCTTGCCGCCCCCCGCTGTCTCAGCCGCCCCCCTCTCCCCCGAGGGGGAGTTGGAGGGTGACCGGGTCACCGTGCCGCTGGGCCGGCTGTGCGGGGCCCGGTCGGGCGACAAGGGCGGCAACGCCAACGTGGGATTCTGGGCCCGCGACGACCTTGTCTACGCCTGGCTGCGGGCCGAGCTCAGCACCGAGCGGCTCAGGAAGCTTCTGCCCGAGGCCGCCGACCTGAAGATCGACAGATTCGAGCTGCCCAACGTCCGGGCGCTGAACTTCGTGGTGCACGGCCTCATCGCCCCCGGTGTCGCCGCCACGACCCGCCCCGACGCCCAGGCTAAAGGGCTCGGCGAGTACCTCCGCTCCCGTCTCGTGGACGTCCCGACCGGGCTACTTGGTTTGAGTCCGGGGCAATCCGGCTAGATTCGCTCCCATGGGCACACCCGGGACAACCGTGATCGACCGGATCGTCAACGAGTCCGATTACCCGCTGGCCGACCAGGACGGGGAATCCTGGCGGCGGGTGGTGATGCGGGCCAGGCGGGGCCTCGCGGCCACCGGATCCTGTGTGCTGCCCGGCTTCCTCAACCCGGCCGCTCAGCTCGCGCTCGGGCCGCAATGCGCCAGCATCGCCAGCATCGCCGGACACGCCTACTTCGACGCCGAGACCGTGAACGTCTACAACCAGCCGCCCGACCCGTCCTGGCCGGCCGATCATCCCGGCCGCATCCCGATGCGGCGCGGCAACGCGTTCGTCCCGGCCGACCGCATCCCGGCGGGCTTCGTCATCGCCCAGCTCTACGCCAGCGAGCCGTTCGGCCGGTTCATGGCGGCCTGCTTCGGCCTGCCCCGGCTCTACCCGCTGGCCGACCCGCTGGCCTGCCTGTGCCTCAACGTGATCCGCCCGGGCCAGGAGCACCCCTGGCACTTCGACACCAACGAGTACACCGTGAGCATGGTCACCCAGCAGCCGCAGGCCGGCGGCGTCTTCGAGTACTGCCCCAATATCCGGTCCGCGGGCACGGAAAACTTCGCCGACGTCAGGGACGTGCTGACCGGCCGCGGCGAGCACCTCATCCACCGGCTGCCGCTGCGCCCCGGCGACCTCCAGCTGTTCCGTGGCCGGTACTCGCTGCACCGGGTCAGCCGGGTGGAGGGCGGCGCCGACCGCCATTCGGCGATCTTCGCCTACTGTGAGCAACCCGGCGTGGTGGGCACCGTGGCCCGCACCCGGCAGCTCTTCGGCCGGGTGCGGCCCGAGCATTTCGCCGCGGCCGATCGCTCGGGACGAGGCGACGCGCTCCTTGACTGACATGGACTACAACGACACCGGCAAGGTCTCGTTCGACCACATCTACGACCATCCCGACCCGCGGGCCTACTTCGGCACGCTGGGCCGTCTGGACTATTGCATACCGCAACAGGCCACCGGCTACTTCCGTCGGTTGCTGGCCCGCCGGGCGGCGCGGTACCAGCGGCCGTCGACCGTCCTGGACATCGGCTGCTCGTACGGGATCAACGCGGCGCTGCTGCGCTGCGGGCTGACCATGGGCGACCTGTACCGGCGCTACTGCGACGGCGACGCGCCCACCGTGGCGACGCCGGTGCTACTGGCCCGCGACCAGGAAACCGTCCGGTCCCGCGATCACCTGCCCGGCACCCGTTTCATCGGCCTGGACGCCTCGCTGCCCGCGCTGTCCTATGCGACGCAGGCGGGCTTCCTCGACGACGCGGTCCACGGCGACCTGGAGGCCGGTGACCCCACGGCCCGGCAGCGCCAGCAGCTCGCCGCCACCGACCTGATCATCTCGACCGGCTGCATCGGCTACGTCACCGGCCAGACGCTGTCCCGGGTGCTCGACGCCAACGACGGGCGCCGTCCGTGGCTGGCCCACTTCGTGCTGCGGATGTTCCCGTTCGACCCGGTTGCCGACTGTCTGGCAGGATTCGGCTACGAAACCGTAGGCTACGGGCGCCTGTTCAAGCAGCGGCGGTTCGCCTCCGCGCAGGAGCAGGCGCTCGTCCTGGACACCCTGGCGGAGGTGGGAGTGGATTCGCACGGCCTGGAGGCCGATGGGTGGTTCTACGCCCGGCTGTTCGTATCCTGCCTGCGCGGCGAATCAGACGATGTTGGCCGGGAGTTCGACCCCGGCCTGAGCGACGGCTGACCGGTGGCCACCGTTCAGGAATGGTCTGTCCGCACGTTCGGCAACGAGGATCAGCTGCCCAGGGTGCCGCTGCCTTCGCTGGACGACACGTGTGAGCGGTTCATCGAATGGTGTGCCCCGCTGCTGACCGCCGGGCAACTGGCCGCGACGCAGGTCGCCGTGCGGGACTTCGCGGCCCCGGATGGGCCCGGGCGCACCCTGCACGCCGCCCTGGCCGAGTACGACGCCACCGACGGGGTGCATAGCTGGCTGGACACGTTCTGGCCTTACCGGTACCTGGGCCGGCGCGACCGGATCGCGCTCAACGCGAACTTCTTCTTCCTGTTCGGAGGGTCGGGCCGCAACCAGGTGGACCGGGCCGCCGCGCTGGCCGCCGCCGCGGTCGACTACAAGCTGCGGCTGGACGGGGAACTCGTCCCGCCGGTGATGTTGCGCGGCCAGCCGCTGACCATGGAACAGAACAAGTACCTGTTCTCCGCCACCCGGATCCCCGGGGCGGTGCAGGACACCGTCCGGGTGCCCTACTCCGCGTCCTGGCCCGGCCCGTCGCGGGCCCGCCACATCGTGGTGTTCTTCCGGGGGAACATGTTCCGGCTGGACGTGCTGCGCCCGGACGCAGAGCCCTGCTCTCCGGCCGGCATCGCGGCGGCGCTACGGGAGATCATGCGGGCGGGCCCGGCCGAACCGGGCACGTCGCCCGGGCACCTGACCACCAAGGCCAGGGGGGAGTGGGCGGCCAGCCGGGCGGCGCTGCTGGCCTGCGACCCGGCCAACGCCGGCGCGCTCGACGCGGTGGAGACGGCGCTGTTCTGCCTGTGCCTGGAGGACTTCACCCCGTCCGGCGTGCAGGAGGCGTGCGATCACCTGCTGCACGGCGACAGCGGCAATCGCTGGTTCGACAAGGCCGTGTCGCTGATCGTCTTCGGCGACGGCACCGCCGGGATCAACGTGGAGCACTGCGGCCTGGACGGCACGACCATCCTCAGCTTCACCGACGACCTGCTGAGCCGCGCCGGGGAACTGCCGCCTGACGCGGCCGCCGGGGAGCCACCGGCCACCGTGCCGGTCACGTTTGGGCTCGACGGCGCGCTGAAGGCCGACATCGTGGCCGCCGCCACGTCGTTCGCCGACTACGCGGCGGCCACCGCCACCACGATCGTGTCGTTCGAGGACTTCGGCGCCGATCAGGCCAAGCGGCTGGGGGTCTCACCCGACGGATTCGTGCAGATGGCTTGCCAACTGGCGCACCAGCGGGCCAAGGGCCACGTCGGCGCGACCTACGAGTCCATCGCCACCCGCCAGTACCGGCGGGGCCGGACCGAGGCCATGCGGGTGGTGACGCCAGAGGTCATCGAGTTCGTGGCGGCCATGGACGATCCGGCGGCCGATGCGGCCACCCGCGCGCTGCGGTTTCGGGCCGCGGCCCGCAAGCACGCCGAGCGGGCGAAGGAGTGCCAGGCCGGCCAGGCGCCCGAGCAGCACCTGTGGGAACTGCAGCTCATCCAGCGACGGCGCGGGGCCGAGGTCGGGGTGCTGGAAGAACCGGAACTGTACCGGTCACCCGGCTGGCTCATCATGCGCGACGACTACCTCAGCACGAGTTCCGCGCCGTCCGAGCGGATCCAGTATTTCGGCTTCGGATCGACCAGCAACCAGTGCATCGGCGTCGCCTACGTGCTGCTGCCCGGCCGTTTCCACGTGTACCTGAGCACGCCGCGCGCCGTCGCCGGCGAGATGTACGCCTTTGCCGCCGAACTGCGCCGCGCCGTGCCCGAACTCCAGGCCCTGCTGGCGGACTGACGGCAGTGCTGGGATCGGGCCTCGCTCGCCTGGACGGCTATCCGTTCGAGGTGCGTTACAGCGACGGGGCACTGGTGCGGGCGCGCGCCGCTGCCGAGGTCGCCGCGAACGCCTACGGCTACCTCAGCGGCCTGCTGACCGGATTCGAGCCCGACATCGCCGTCATCGTGGCTGGCCAGGCGGACTGGCAGAGCAGGCAGCCGTACGGGCTGCCGTTCTTCAACGACGACGAGGGGCAGATCCGTCCCGGCATCGTGGTGATGCCCGCGGGCCGCGGGGATTTCTGGACCGGCATAGGGCAGGACATCCGGGACGCGTCGCCGCGCGGGTACAGGAGGTTGCTCGCGGCCTACCCCGACGGGGCGGGTGGGCTGGATCTGCAGCCATTCTTCGACCTGGTCACGATCCATGAGCTCGGCCATGCCTTTGAAACGCTCGGGGGCCTGGAGTTGCCGGCCTTCTGGCTGAGCGAGATCTTCGCCAACCTGGCCCTGCACGCGTTCGTCGCCACCAGGCAGCCGGAAAGCCTGAACACGCTGGAGGTGCTGCCCACCGTGGGCGCGCAGAGTCGCCGCCTCGGCGCCCGGATGCGCGCCGAGGGTTACAGCACGCTGGAGGAACTCCAAGCTCACTACACGGGCGGCGATCAGCCGATGAGCGCGCTGAACTACGTCTGGTACCAGCACCGGTGGCTGCGGCTCGTGGCCGGGATGTTCGACGCCGACGGCGAGGACGGCCTGGTCCGCTTCTGGAACTGCTTTCGCCGGACCGATCGCCCCAGTCCCGGCGGGGCGACGGCGGCGTCCCTGGCTCCGCTGCTGCGCACCGAGGTGAGCCAGACCCTCGGCCGGGCCATCCAGAACTGGCACTAGATCCGGGATCGCCCGGGAGACGCCACCGGGGAATCTATTGTTGAGATACCTGTAGCCGTGCTCAGGGAGGCAATTAGTGCGCTTGGATGGTGACGCATGGCGCGCCTTCTTCGACTCCTTCAAGAGAGAGGCATTCCGCCTCGAAACGCTTCCGGTCTACGGCATGGCGAACGAGCGGGCGGAATACGAAAGCTTCATCGCCACTGGCCGCCTCGATATTCCCGATGACGACCCATGGCTTACCCGCGTACGCCACTTCCGCGCCACCGGGCGATGGGTAGGCCGTGTCCACGTCGTAAGTCGGCCGCTCACCAACTATCTACGTTACGAGTTCGCCGTCTATGGGCATACTCTGCGGGCGGGGGAGGATATCCGGATCCTTGACGTCACCGATCAGGGGAATCCTGGCCTTCCGGCGTACGACTTCTGGCTCTTCGACGAGTCATCCGTCGTGCGCATGGATTACGACGAGGATGGTCGCCAGCTCGGCCGGGAACTTCTTGACGAAGTCGACCCCGAGCCGTATCTCATGTGGAAGCGCACCGCACTTACGGCCTCCCGACCCTTCGAGGAGTACGTGAAACTAGTAAGGCTTGACGGTTCGACTGGCGAAACTCCGGTGATCTTGGACCCTGGCCACGCCGGATAGCTGCGCCAGGATCGTCAGGTTCACGTGGAGAGTCACCTGGGGCATTCGGCGTTGTGCCCAATGAAACCGGAACGTCCTACAGGGCAAGCTCGGCCCAGACTCTCTTGCGCCGGTAGCCGGTGCGCTCGCATCCCCACCGGCTGCTGAGCGCAGCTATGACGGTCAGGCCGCGTCCGCCTTCGTCGTCGTCGTGTGCCTCACGGGGTTGCAGGTCAAGTGGGCTGTGGTCCCATGCCTCGATCATGACGGATGCTTCGGTGGCGATCAGCCGCAACGTGATCGGAGGGCGTTCGGGCAGCACGGCGGAAGCGTCGGCAGCGTTCGTCATTAGCTCACTGACCAGTATCTCCGCATCCGCGACCAGATCACGTGGCAGTCCCCACTCCCTGAGCACCGCGACCGTATGGAGGCGGAAGCACGGTATCGCCGTGTCCAGTGGGGCAAGCTCCAGGGCGCTGTGACGGTGGAAGGCGGTACCGGCACCGGAACCTTGCCCTGGACGGTGATGACCAGTCGCGCGTCCTGGCACAGTGCCGATACCGCCGATCATGGGAGTCCTCTACGTGGGGGATCTTGTCCGCTCTCACACCCTGTCGCCGCAGGTCTACGCTCGGCTATAGACATGGCCGGGCTGGAAGGGCCGGCGGGAAGCGTGAAGGG
Source organism: Streptosporangiaceae bacterium (assembly GCA_036267135.1). Lineage (GTDB taxonomy): Bacteria > Actinomycetota > Actinomycetes > Streptosporangiales > Streptosporangiaceae > PALSA-505. The sequence goes on from DATAWQ010000066.1 coordinate 35,424, forward strand.
GTGGCCAGGGATGGGGCGCGAGCGTGCAGGGCGGGGGCAGGATCACGCCCGCTTGGTGCAGGACGGGGGCAAGAGCCAGACGGGCGCAGAGGAATGGGGGTGTGAGCTTCGCCGTCTGCGTGAGGCGCGGGGATGGTCTCAAGCTGAGCTGGCCCGGCGAATGTTCTGTGACGACTCAACGATCAGCCGGCTGGAGACCGGAGATCTGGCACCGACCGCCAAGACTGCGCAGGCCGCTGATGAGGCGCTGGAGTTGCCGGGATCACTGGCCAGTCTTCGCGAGATCCTGCTCAATCTTGGTGGTGGCCAGTGGCAGCCCGACGTTGCGGAGATGGAAAAGCGTGCGACGCTGCTCAGCTTGTGGGATCCGTGCTATCTGCCCGGACTGCTCCAGGCCGAGCCGTACATGCGCGAGGTCTTCCTGACCGGCAGACCGGACGCGACCGATGAGCAGATCGGCCGGTACGTGGCCGAGCGGCTGGCCCGGCAAGAGGTATGGCAGCGGGCCGACCCGCCGCCCCCGATGCTGCACGCGGTGATCTGGGAGCCAGCGTTCCGCGTGCCGGTCGGTGGCCCGAAAGTGATGCACGACCAGCTTCTGGATCTGGCCGAGGCGGCCAGGGTCAACCGCCGGGTACGGCTTCAGGTCTTGCCGCTGGAGCATGGATGCCATGCCGGGATGGGCGGGTCGTTCCTGGTGGCAAACTACCCGCACGAGCGCCCGGCAGCTGTGCTGGACAACCTGCTCACCGGCCAGATGACCGAGAAGCGCGCCGAGGTGGACCGGCTCTCCCTGTTGTTTTCTACACTGGCCTCAGACGCCCTGAATCCGCAGGCGTCGGCGGACATGATCGAGAGGTGGGCTGGCGAGTGGCGGACATGACAAGCGCCGCGTGGCGCAAGTCCAGCCGCAGCGGCAACGGCAGCCAGCAGAACGGATGCGTAGAGGTAGCCCGCAATCTGCCCGGCACCGTGGCCGTCCGCGACTCCAAAGACCCCCATGGGCCAGTCCTGGCCGTGGTGCCTGCTGGCTGGCGGCACTTTATCGCTGACGTGAAGGCTGGCAGGAGCGACCTGGCCTGAGCGCTCATTCTGGATCGGTGACCGGTTCCTCGGGCGGTGCGAAAAGATCAAGCTGGACCTCTTTTGAGGTCGGAGCCGGGACCAGGATGTGCTGACGGACTCTCGTGACCACGCGCTCCGTGCGCAACTTTCCCGCCGCATCCCTTGTTTGCGTGGTCCGCAGGTCGACCCTCAAGAGGTCGTTATGTGCGAACCGGATAAGCCCCTGCTCGACGGCCAGCGTGAAATTGGGGTCTTCAACCAGAGCGCTGAAGGTGGCAGAGCCGTCGCTGAAGCGCCACTGCTTGCCTGCGGTGAACACGACGCTCTCTACCTGAAGCACGGCCTCGGAAGATGATTCAATGCGATCTTCTACACGTGCTGGTGGCACTTCGAAGGCCCCAAGGTCAGCGGTGGCCACACTCCCTCTCTGGTTGCCACCGGTCAATGTGAGCTGGTTGATCCCGTCCTCTGAGGCCAGCGGCTGAACCATGCGATGCAACGCGGTACGGTACGCCGGATTGCTGGCCAGGGTCAGCGAGCTTGACGTGACGGTCAGAATGTCGCCGTCTTCCAGGGTGATCACGATGTCCCCTGAGTTGTCCGGAGCGGCCACTTCCTGGGAAATCTTGCGGTTCCGCATTGTGCTGATCACGGGAACGCTTGCGATCACGAGACCAACCAGCCCAGACAGGACCCCGGCCGCCGTACCTTCCGGCGAGTCAAGAAGGGCCATGGCGTCGCGGTAGGCCAACCCTGCGACGGCAAGATCGACTATGAAAGACCCCGGCCGGGCTACCCGAATCTCAACCTTGGGCGGGACGCCAGGCATCTCCAGCAGCGTATGGGCCGAGCGGATCGCGTCAGCGGCACCGATCAGAGCCCCTGCCAGGCTGCGCGCATCCATCGTCCCAGCGTCAACGGCAGGTCCCTCATACTTCAGGGACATCACTGCTTCCGCATCAGGCATGAACCCAGTCAACCACCCGGTACCCCAAACCGGGCGTCCGCCCACGCCGACGATCAAGAGGAAACGGGACGGTCTGACAGGGGACCGTCCCGCTCAACATGCATTGGCTGTCAGCATCCACGGCTAACAGTGAATCCACAACATCACCACGGCACCCGGCCGTGAGGTCGCAGTCTGGGACCGGCGCCGCGTAGCTGCTGTCAGGACTGGCGCCATGCGGGGGGCCGCCGTTCCAGGAAGGCGTGGATGCCTTCCTGTGCCTCCTCGCTGGCGAACAGCCGGGCGGACAGGTCCGCCAGGCCGGCCGCGTCGGCCGCCATCCGCCGCCGCCTCGGGCCGGTGAGCAGCCGCTTGGTCTCCCTCGCCCCCTGGGGTGAGGTCTCGCAGATCTGCTCCGCGAACCTCGCGGTCGCGTCGTCGATGCTGCCCGAGCTGATCGCCTCGGTGATCAGGCCGATCTCGGCCGCCACCCGGGCGCCGAACGTCTCGCCGGTCTGGTAGTAGCGCGCCGCCGCCCGCGACGGCATCAGGTCCAGCGTGGTGAGCGAGATGATCGCCGGGGTCAGCCCGATCTTGGCCTCGGTGAATGCGAACGAGGCGGTCTCGCTGGCCACCGCGATGTCGCAGGCGCCCACGATGCCCATGCCGCCGGCTCGCACGTGCCCGTTGACCCGGGCGATCACCGGCTTGTCCAGCTCCACGATCGTGGTCATCACGGTCATCATCGCGGTGGTCGCGCCCGACATCGACCCGCCGCCGGCCTCGCTGAGGTCCGCGCCCGAGCAGAACACACTGCCGGTATGGCTGAGCACCACGACCCGCACACCGTCGTCCCCGCCCGCGGCCGCCATGGCGTCGGTCAGCTCGCTCACCAGCGTCCGCGACAGCGCGTTCCGGTTCTTCGGGGAGTCCAGGGTGATCGTCGCCACCTGGCCGGCCACGCCGTACTGCACGAGTGAGGTCACCGCCGAAGCGTAGCCCGCGGCCCGTGAGCCCGGTGCCGCTATGGTCATCGCCATGACGAGCGAATCCCGGCTGAACGCGCGCCTGGACGAACTGGCCGAGGCGGGCCGGGTTTCGGGGCTGCACGGCCTGGTGGTGGTGCGGCAGGGGCAGACCGTGGCCGAATGGTACGGGGTGGGAGAGGACTACCGGTGGGTTGAGCCACTGGGGCGGGTGGTGTTCGGGCCCGATGTGCGCCACGACCTCAGGTCGGTGACCAAGAGCCTGGTCGCCCTGCTGTACGGGGTGGCCCTGGCCGACGGCCAGGTGCCCGGCCCGGCCGAGCCGCTGATGCGGCAGTTCCCCGAGTACCCCGACCTGGCCGCCGACCCCGCCAAGGCCGATCTCACGGTCGAGCACGCGCTGACCATGACCATGGGCCTGGAATGGCATGAGGACCTGCCCTACACCAGCCCGGACAACAGCGAGATCGCCATGGAGCTGGCGCCCGACCGGCATCGTTACGTGCTAGAGCGCTCGATGGCCGGAAAGCCGGGGCAGCACTGGTCCTACTGCGGCGGCGCCACCGCACTGATCGGCCGGCTCATCGTCAAGGGCACCGGGGTCACCCTGCCCGATTACGCCCGCCGGGTACTGTTCGGGCCGCTCGGGATCACCGCCTTCGACTGGACCGCCGGCCGGGACGGCGTAGCCTCCCCGGCGTCAGGCCTGCGACTGACCCCCCGTGACCTGGCCAGCATCGGCCAGCTGGCACTGGATCACGGCCGCTGGAAGGGGCGCCAGATCATCCCGGCGGCCTGGGTCGACACGGCGCTGTGCTGGCAGGTGCCGATCGAGGACGACTTCGGCTACGGCTACCAGTGGTGGCTGGGGACGTTCCCGGCCCCCGGCGGTTCCGGCACCGTTCCCTATGTGGGCGGTAACGGCAACGGCGGCCAGCGCCTGTACCTGCTGCCCAGCCTCGACCTCGTGGTCGCCATCACCTGCGGCAACTACGACGCCGAGAATCAGTCCGCCACCCCAGTGACCGTCATGACCGAAGCCATTCTCCCGGCCATCGGACGTGACGAGCTTGAGCCCGTCGTCATGACGAGGACCGGTTGGCGGTGCGCCAGACGAAGCGGTGGCCGGACCAGTCGTCGTCGATGGCGGCGACCTTGACGTCGACCACGCCGAGCGGCAGGGCGTGCTCCCGGATAAGGTCGCCGGTGATGTCGCTGTCGTGCCCGGCGGCCCGGCGCGGCCAGGCGACCCACAGCGCGCCACCCGGGTAGATCCGCCGCACCAGGCCAGGCAGACGGCGCGGCAGGTCGGCGGCGGCGGTGAAGAAGCTGATGATGAGGTCGGCCGCCTCGTCCGGCCCCGTCTCATCGAGTTCGGGCGGCGGCCCGGTCAGCCGCCACCCGGCCGGCGGGTGGTCCAGGCTGAACCGGTGTCCGGGCTTGAGGCCCAGCTTGCGGGCCTGCGGCGTCCCTGAATAACCGGCCATCCCGTCATTGTGGCCGGCCGTTCGCGGTCGGGGACTGGTGACCTCGGCTGGCGGTGAGCTGCGGCGTTCCGGTGGCCACCGTTCATTATGGGTCTGACAAAGCCAGGGAGCACCGTCGTTCGCGGCGCGGTAGCTTGGCCGGATGCGGGTACTGATTTCGGTGGATATGGAGGGCGTCGGCGGGGTCGTGGACCGGGAGGACGTCGCGCCCGGCGATCCCGAGTACGAGCGCAATCGCGCGCTGATCACGGCCGAGGCCAACGCCGCCGTCCGCGGCGTATTCGCGTTCGACCCGGCCGCCGAGGCCTGGGTCACCGAGGCGCACGCGGGCTTCCGCAACCTGCTGCCCGCGGCGCTCGACCGCCGGGCGCTGCTGCTGCGCGGCAAGCCGAAGCCCGACGGGATGATGTCCGGGCTGGCCGACGGCGTGGACGCGGCGGTCTTCATCGGGTATCACGGCAAGGCCGGCACGGCGCGATCCGTGCTGGCGCACACGATCAACGGCGGGGTGATCGCCGACGTGCGCTGCGACGGCCGTTCGTTCGGCGAACTCGGCCTGAACGCGGCGCTCGCGGCGCACTACGGCGTGCCGGCGGTGCTGGTCGCGGGCGACGACACGGTGGCCGCGGAGGCGGCCGAGGTGGTGCCGGGCATGCACACGGTGGTGGTCAAGCGGGCGCTCGGCGCCAGGGCCGCCGCCCTGCTGCATCCCGACGAGGTCTGTGAGCGGATCGAGCGGGAGGTGCCGCGGGCGCTGGCCGACCTGGACGCGGTCCAGGCGCCGCGGTTCGACGGCCCGGTGTGGCTCGAGGTCGAGGTGCTGGTGCCCGCCATGACCGAGCGGGCGCTGCTCATCCCCGGCACCGAACTCGCGGGCGACCGGGTGGTCGGTTACCAGGCGCCGGACTTTCCCACCGCGTACCGGATCACCCAGCTCGTCGCGATGCTCGGCAGTATCTGACGGATAGGATCGACCATATGGGCGAGGCCGGGCCAACCATGACAATTACCCGTCCTGGGCTGCGGCAACGGTACCCGTGGCTGCTGCCCGGCGGGCTTTTGCTGATCTTCGTCTTGCTGACCGTCAACGTGCTCGCGAACGGGCCGCTGATCCCGCTGGACCGGCACATCCACGCGGTGGTGCGGCAGGCCAAGCAGTCCGGTCACTGGAAGTGGGTCGCCCACGGTCAGGACACCCCGGCCAGGCTGCTGATCGCGAGCGCCAACTTCCAGTACGCCATCCCGGTGCTCGTGGTCGTCGCGATCGCGGTGGCGCTGCGGCACCACAGCCTGCGCCCGGTGTTCACCGCGGCGGTCGGCCTGGTCTTGCTTCTGGCCACCGTGCTTCCGCTGCAGTACCTGATCGGGCGCGGCTACCCTGACCAGGCCGCGGCCCAGCTCGCCCCCGGCAGGCTGGGCTCCTTCCCGTCCGGCCACGCAGCCACCGCGGCCGTCTGCTACGGGCTGGCCGTACTGCTGCTCAGCCCCGGCCCACGGCGGCTGGGGGGCTGGGTCTTGCTGACCTGTGCCTGGCTCCTCGCCCTGGGCGTCGGCGCCTCCCTGGTCTACGTCGGCGCCCACTGGTTCACCGACGTGGTGGCGGGCTGGACCCTGGCCGGGCTCGTCATCATGCTCACCGTCCGGCTGACCAGGGGCCGGCCGGTGGGTCAGCCGGACGAGGTGAGCACGACCTTGCCGCACTTGCCGCCCGCGCTGAAGAAGTCGTAGGCGGCGGCCGCCTCGGCCAGCCCGAACTCGGCGGCCACCGGCACCCGGATCCGGCCGGCCTCGACCAGCGGCAGCACGTGCTTTTCGACCTCGCGGGTTAGGAGTGCCTTCTCCTCCAGCGGGCGGGCCCGCAGCGTTGAGGCGCTGACCCGGCCCCGCCGCTGCATCAGCGTGCGCAGGTCGAGCTGCGCCTCGCCGCCGGCGCTGACCCCGATGACCACGATCCGGCCCCGCATGGCCAGCGCGCCGACGTTCTCGGCCAGGTTGGGCGCGCCCACCAGCTCGAGTATCACGTCGAACGGGCCGTGCTCGCCGAAGCCTTCGGGCGCGATGACCTCATCGGCGCCGAGCGCCCGCACCGCGTCGCGGGAGGCGGCATTGCGGACGGTGGCGGTGACCCTGGCCCCGATGGCGGCGCCGAGCTGAACCGCGGCCGTGCCGACCCCGCCGGCCGCGCCGTGCACCAGCAGGTGCTCACCCGCCCGCAGGGCGCCCTGGCCGAAGATCGCGTCGTAGGCGGTCAGGAACACCTCGGCGAAGCTGCCCGCCTCCGGCCAGCCCAGCGCCTCGGGCACGGGCATCAGCTGGCGCTCGTGCACGACGGCCAGCTCGGCTTGCCCCGCGCCCGCGACGATCGCCATGACCCGGTCGCCCGGGCTGAACCTGGCCGCGTTGGGCCCGGTCTCGGCCACCTCGCCCGCCAGCTCGAGACCGGGGATGTCCGCGGGCACACCGGAGCCGGGAGGCGGCGGGTACAAGCCCATCAGCTGCATCTGGTCGGCGCCGTTGAGGCCGGCCCCGCGCACCCGGACCAGGACCTCGCCGGTGCCGGGCCGCGGGTCGGGATGCTCGGCGACGACGACCGCGTGGTCGCGGATGGTGGCAGCACGCATGGTCTCACTCCCGTGGTCGGCGGCCGACGAACAGCTCGCGGGGTTCCCGGTCCTCGGTAGTCTCCTCCGTGTCCGCCCAGGCCTCGAACCCGGCCTCGGCCAGCAGCCGGAGCCAGGTGTTCCGGCCGAACAGGCAGAGCCGGTGCGACTCGTGCACGATCTGGACCTGGTCGTCGGGCTCGCGGAGCATGTACACGAAGTCGGCGAGTATCCAGGTGTCGCCGGCATCCGGATCCCAGGCCCACTCCAGGAAGCGGGCGGCCCGGCCGTCGCTGCCGTCGCCACCGCCGCAGCCGGTCTCCGGCTCGAAGGTCTCGGCGATGTGGTCGGGCACGAACACCGCGACCCCGCCCGGCCGGCAGTGCACGAACGCGGTCTCGATGGCTTGGGCCAGCTCGGCCTCGGTGAGCATGTAGTTGATCGCATCGTGCACGAACACCGCGTCGAACGTCCGGCCCAGCCGGATATCGCGCATGTCGCCCCGGAGGTGTTCGCAGTCCGGGTTGAGCCGCCGTGACACCGCGAGCATGTCGTCGGACAGGTCGACGAGCGTCATCGCGAACTGGGACTTCAGATGGCTGGCGTTGCTGCCGCCGCCGCTGCCCAGCTCCAGCACGTCGCGCACCGGCCGGGAGGCGTGCCCGAGCACTGTGGCCGCGAAGGCGGCCTCCTCCACGTATTCCTCGGGGGGTGAAATCAGCGGCCACCAGTCGGCCAGGTCTTGGTAGAGGCGGTAATCTGCGGTCTCAGCCATGGGAGCATCCTCCCGCACGCCGGCGAGACCTCGCCTGACGGCCGCCCTCATCCGAACGCCAGGAGGCCACGACATGGATCTGCAGGGACGTAACCTGCTCAAGGAGACCGACCTGTCCGCCGCCGAGTTCGGCTACCTGATCGACCTGGCCGCCCAGCTGCGCGCGGACAAGCGGCTGGGCCAGGACGGCCGCCGGCTGGCGGGCCGCAACGTGGCGCTCATCTTCGAGAAGACGTCGACCCGCACCCGGTGCGCCTTCGAGGTGGCCGCGCACGACGAGGGCGGGCACGTGACCTACCTGGGGCCGGAGGGCTCGCAGCTCGGCCACAAGGAATCGGTGAAGGACACCGCCCGTGTGCTCGGCCGGATGTTCGACGGTATCGAGTACCGCGGCGCCGCGCAGGCGTCGGTGGAGACCCTCGGCGCCTTCGCGGGCGTGCCGGTGTGGAACGGGCTCACCGACGAATGGCACCCGACCCAGATGCTGGCCGACATCCTCACCATGCGCGACCACACCAGTAAGCCCCATCCCACCAGCAAGCCACTGGCCGAGGTGTCCTACTGCTATATCGGCGACAGCCGGAACAACACGGCGAACTCGCTGCTCGTCACCGGGGCCATGCTCGGCATGGACGTGCGGATCTGCGCGCCCCCGGCCTTGCAGCCCGCGCCGGGGGTCCGCGGCGTGGCCGAGCCGCTGGCGGCCGAGTCGGGGGCCAGGGTGCTGGTGACCGCGGACATCGAGGCCGCCGTGGCCGGTGTGGATTACGTCTACACCGATGTCTGGGTTTCCATGGGAGAGCCGCCCAGTGAGTGGGACGAGCGCATCGACCTGCTGCTGCCCTACCAGGTGAACAGCAAGCTGATGGCCGCGACCGGGAACCCGCAGGCGAAGTTCATGCACTGCCTGCCGGCGCTGCACAACCGGGACACCGGGATCGGCCAGCAGCTCTACGACAAGCGCGGCCTGGAGGCCCTCGAGGTGACCGAGGAGGTCTTCGAGTCACCCGCCTCGATCGTCTTCGACCAGGCGGAGAACCGGATGCACACGATCAAGGCGCTGATGGTGGCCACGATCGGGGTGCAAGCGACGAGCTAGCCATGAGCACCGCCACGTACGCCTTGCTCATCGACGGGAGCACGGTCGAGATCCGGGCCGCGCCGCTGCTGTTCGGCGGCCAGGGCCGGCCGCCGGTGGACACCGCGGCCCTGGCCGCCCTGCTGCTGCGGGTCTCCCGGCTGGCCGACGACCTTCCCGAAGTCGCCGAGCTGGCGCTGGACCCGGTCAACGCGCATCCCGGCGGCGCGACCCCGATGGCCGCCCGGATCCGGCTCAGCCCGGTCCAGCCGCAGGACCCGTTCCTGCGGCGGCTGCGCTGACCAGCGGCCGCAGTCACCGCTGAGGACTGCCTTAGACCTGTAATGAACGGCTGCGCCCGGTGGCCGGACCAGCTACCTGACGACGACCACGGGGCAGCTCGCGTGGTGCACGACCTGACTGCTCACCGAGCCCATCAGCAGCCGGGCGAAGCCGCCGCCGCCACGCGAGCCCACCACGACCAGGTCGGAGTCCTGCGACGCGTCGATGAGCAGCTGGGTGGCGATGCCGCTGACCCCGCGCACCGAGACCGAGGCCGGCTGGGAATCGCCGAGCTGACCGGCGATCTTGGCCACGGCCCCCTCGGCGGCGGCCCGGGCCTTCTCCTCGTCCGGCCGGTCCTCGGGGACCACTATCGCGCTGCCCGTCCAGTGGTTGGCCGCCACCTCGTGCACCGCGATGACGTTGAGCGCGGCGTGCCGGACGGCCGCCTCTTTCATCGCCCACTCCAGGGCACGCTGTGAGTTGTCCGACCCGTCGACGCCTACCGTAATTCCGGCCATGGCCTGCTCCTTCTGGCGGGGACCATTGTTTCTGGTTGGGCCACTTCCTGCGGGGCACTGCGTGCTGATCGCCGGAGGGTGCAACCGATTATCGTCGCCAAGATCGCCGGCGGGAAGAGCAACTGTCGCGCCAGAGAGGCCCATTTCGTCTTTGGGTACATTCGGGGACATGACCGAGAGCCTGCCGTTGTTCCCGCTGGGCACGGTGCTGTTTCCTGGGCTGCTGCTGCCGCTGCACATTTTCGAGGAGCGGTACCGGCAGCTGATGCGGGACTTGCTGGACGGTCCCGAACCGCGGCGGTTCGGCGTGATCGCGATCCGCCAGGGCCGCGAGACCGGCGTGCACGGCGTCTCGGCGCTGTACGAGATCGGCTGCACGGCCACGCTGCGCCGGGTGGCCGAGCACGAGGACGGGCGGTATGACCTGGTCAGCGCCGGAACCGAACGGTTCCGGCTGGCCAGCCTGGACGACTCGCTGCCCTACTTGCGAGGCGAGGTGGAGTTCCTGCCCGAGCCGGCCGGGGACGAGGCGGCCGCCGCGCTGGCCGTCCAGGCCGTGCACGGCGCGTTCCGCGACTATCTCGGCGCGCTGTCCGAGCGGGGCGCCGAGGTCACAGTGCCCGAACTGCCCGACGAGCCGGTGCTGCTTTCCTACCTGGTGGCCGCCACGATCGTGCTGGACCTGCCGGACCGGCAGGGGCTGCTGGCCGTGCCGGACGCGCTGCGCCGGCTCGAGGCCGAACGGGCGCTGCTGACCAGGGAGGCCGCGATGCTGCGCACGTTCACTTCGGCGCCGGCGCCGGACCTGCGCAACACCCCGTTCAATCCGAACTGAGCGCTTTGGCCATCACGATTTCGGCGCGTACCCCATTACACCGCGTCACGTCACCACGGCCTGGTGCCCGGCCCGGACGGCGGGCCGGTGGGCGGGTCCGGCCAGTCGGGTGATCCCCCCGGGTAGTCACCCTGCGGCCCGGCGGGTGGTGCGGACCTGGGTGATGGTGGCCTGGGCGGTGCCGGGCTAGCCGGTGCCGGGCTGGCGGGCGGGACGGCCGCCGTGACCCGCTTCGGCTGCCTGGTCCTGGCCACCGGCGTGACCTGGCTCCTGACGAACATCGCGAGCAAGGCCGAAACGATTCCGAAGACCGCGCCGGTCTGCGCATTGCTCCAATGCCACCAGGTGAAGGCGATGCCAAGCGCGATGAAGGCCTGTACCAGCGCGGTGAACGCGGCCGATTCCTGCCTGACCCAGTCGACGATGGCGTTCCAAAGTGCGAGCGCCACGTGAGTCCACTTCACGGTTTCTCCAAGATGCCTGGGGTAATGGCGGCCTGGGTAGGCGCCGTCTGCTGATCGACCTTCTGCCGATCGATTTGCCCAAGTATGCCGGAGCCGGTGTGGCATCGTCTGTCACGCTCTTGGCGACCGCTAGCCAAGCCCGGCGCGGGCGCTGAATCCGCTCCGAGTTACCGTGGAGAAATGACAGCAGAGTCGTATACCGCCGCCGTCGATCTGGTCGCCCGCTCGGCGGCGGCCTACGTGTCCGGGGTGCCGGAGCACCCGGCCGACGAGGGCTTCTTCGGGCCCGGCAGCGTCGCGTGGCGGGTGAGCACCGACCCTGGCTCCGCGGTGGCCGGCCTGGCCGCCTTGATGGTGCAGGCCCTGCACCCGCTGGCCATGGCCGGGGTGGACCAGCACAGCCTCTGGCGCGAAGACCCGGTCGGCAGGCTGGCCGCCACCCTGAAGTACGAGGTGACGATCAGCTTCGGCGACACCGAAGCCGCCCGCCGGGCCTCCGACCGGGTGCGGCGGGTCCACGAGCATGTGCGCGGCGTGGACACGGTCACCGGGCAGCCTTACGAGGCCGGCGATCCCGCGCTGCTGCTGTGGGTGCACGCGGGCCTGGTGATCTCGAACATCGCCACGTGCCGGCTGTTCGGCACGCCGCTCTCGCCGACCGACACCGACCGGTACATCGCCGAGATGGTGGTGGCCGCCGAACTGGTCGGTGTGCCCGCCGCGCAGGTTCCGTCCAGCCAGGAAGAGCTCGACCGTTACCTGGAGTCGGTCAGGCCGCGGCTTCGCTGCACACCGGCGGCCAGTGAGTCCATGTCCTACCTGCTCGACCCGCCCGGCCTGGACGAGGCGGTGGCGGAGATCTGGCAGGACGTCAGGGACGGCGCGGTCGGCGCGCTGCCGGACTGGGCCAGGCAGATGTACGGCTACCAGGCGCCGCGGCTCGACGAGGCCAGGCGCACCGAGATCCGGCAGGCCCTGGGCCTGCTGGATACCGTCTACCTCGGCGAGCCTGGCGTGCTCGAAGCCCGGCAGCGGGTCGCCCTGCGGATGCGCGCGGCCCAGTCCCGGTGAAGAAGCTCGTCGCTGGGCTGGCGATCGGCGGGGCGGTCGCGGCCGGCCTGGTGGCCCGCCGTCGGCTCACCACCCGGCCAAGCCCGTCAAACCCGCCGCACCCGTTCGAGCCCATCGGGCGGCGCCGCCTGCGGCTGCGGCGCGGGCTGGCCGCCGTCCAGCTCGCCATCCGCGGCGGGGCCAGGTACGCCAGCAACGCGCCCAGGCTGTTCGCGGCCGCCGGTGACCAGCGCCAGCAGTTGCGCAACGATCTGGCCCTGCAGACCGCCGAGGACGTCACCACCACGCTGGGGGCGATGAAGGGCGTGCTGATGAAGCTCGGCCAGATGGCCAGCTACGTCGACGACGGCCTGTCACCCGCGGTCCGCCGCACGCTCAGCCGCCTGCAGGACAGCGTGCCGCCGATGAGCCAGGAGCTGGCGGCCGGGGTGGTGGAGCAGGAACTCGGCCTGCCGCCCGAACGCGCGTTCGCCGAGTGGGATCCGGTGCCGATCGCCGCGGCGTCGATCGGCCAGGTGCACCGGGCGATCACCCATGACGGCCGCGCGGTGGCCGTGAAGGTGCAGTATCCCGGGGTCGCCGAGACCATGACCGCCGACCTGGACAACGTCGCCCTGATTCGCCGGATGCTGCGCATGGTCGCGCCGAACCAGGACGTCGAGGCCCTGGTCGCCGAGCTGAAAGACCGCATCATCGAGGAGCTGGACTACCGCAGGGAGGCCCGCAACCAGCGGCACATGGCGGCCTACTACGACGGCCATCCCACCATCCACATCCCCGCGATCGTGCACGAGCTGTCCACCCGGCGGGTGGTGACCAGCGAGCTTTCCGACGGTGCCCGGTTCAGCGAGCTGCTCACCTGGTCGCAGGCCGAACGCGACCTGGCCGCCGAGACGATCTACCGCTTCGTCTTCCGCAGCCTGTACGAGATGCACGCTTTCAACGGCGACCCGCACCCGGGCAACTACCTGTTCCACGGCGGCGGCCGGGTCACCTTCCTCGACTTCGGGCTGGTCAAGCACTTCACACCTACCGAACTGGCACCCCTGGTCAGCATGGTCCGCGACCTGTGCGTGGACAACGACCCCGAGGCGTTCCGCACCAGCATGGAAGCGGCCGGGTTCCTGGTGCCGGGCGCGCCGCTGAGCACCGACATGATCGTGGACCACATGGCGGTGTTCTACGACACGGTCCGCCACCCGGGACGTCTGACCATGACCGAGGATTACGCGTCCGCGGTGGTGCGCCGGTTCTTCGACGTGCGCAGCCCGATGGCGCCGTATGTGAACATCCCGCGCTCGTACGTGATCCTGCAGCGCATCAACCTGGGCCTGTTCGCCGTGCTCGGCCAGTTGCACGCCACCGCCGACTGGCGCTCCATCGCCGAGGAGATCTGGCCCTTCGTGCTCGGCCCGCCGTCCACCCCCATGGGCCACGCCGAAGCCGGCTGGCTGGCCGCCCGCCCCAGCATCGCCACCAGCCCGGCCTGAGCCTCGTCCCCCGCTCGCACCTCGCGAGTACGCTGATCAATCGCCCCGGCGTCGTGGCGAGGCCGAAGACCGGCTGGGAGGCCCCTGAATGACCGAATCACCCGCAGCAGTTCCGGCCGGTGTCACGCCAGCGGACGGGATCATGTCCACCCAGAGCCCGCTGTCGGTGGAAGAGACCGTGGCCCGGCTGATCGAGGCCATTGAGGCGGCCGGCGCCAAGCTGTTCACGGTCGTGAACCACAGCGGCGAAGCGCAGAGCGTCGGGCTGGCGCTCCGCGACACCAAGCTGATCATCTTCGGCAGCCCGGTGGCGGGCACCCCGGCCATGGTGGCCTCGCCGCTGGCCGCTATCGATCTCCCGGTGAAGATACTGGTCTGGCGCGACGACGCCGGCGCCGTGTGGATGAGCTGCCTCGACCAGGCCTGGCTCGCCGCCCGGCACAGCCTGTCCGCCGAGCAGGCCGCGCCGCTGGCCGCCCCGGCCAGGCTGATCGCCAAGATCTCCGCCGCCGCGCGTGGATGACCTGCCGCCGCGGTTCATGGACGACCCGCCGCTCCCACCGGGCGGCCGGCCGGCCGAGGACGACCCGCCCTGGGACGCGTGGTCCCCGGCCGAGGTCGCGCGGCGCCTGGCCGGGGTCACCGTGCCCTGGTGCGTCGCGGCCGGATGGGCGGTCGACCTGTTCCGCGGCGAGACCACCCGTGAGCACGAGGATCTGGAGATCGCCATTCCCGCCGCCGGGTTCCCCCCGATCAGGGACGCGCTGCCCGAGCTGGAATGGGAGGCGGCAGGCTCCGGGCGGCTCTTCCCCGCCGATCACCCCGCGTTCGACCGCACGCACCAGACCTGGGGCCGTTCGAAGGACAGCGGCATCTACCGGATCGACGTGTTCCGCGAGCCGCACGAGAACGGAACCTGGATCTGCCGTCGCGACCAGAGCATCACCCGCCCCTACGACCAGCTGATCGCGCGTACCGCCGACGGCATCCCCTACCTGGTGCCCGAGGTCGCGCTGCTGTTCAAGGCCAAGAGTTCCCGCCCCAAGGATCTGCACGACTTCATGGGCGCGCTGCCGCTGCTGTCCGCGCCGTCCCGCGCCTGGCTGGCCTGGGCGCTCCGGCGCGTGCACCCCGGCCACGCCTGGCTCGCCATGCTGGACTGACGCCGGCCCGGGGCCCGGTGTGCGAACTGTCCGACCCGTCAGGCAGGCTTAACGCATGGCGCAAAATCTGACCCTGATGGCGGTCCACGCCCACCCGGACGACGAGGCATCGAGCACCGGAGGTGTGCTGGCTGTCTATTCCGACCAGGGCATTCGTACCGTGGTTGTGACGTGTACCAACGGCGAGTTCGGCGATGCCCCTGGCGGCGTGAAGCCCGGCGAGAACGGGCACGAGGAGCAGGCGGTGGCCCAGTTGCGGCTGGCCGAGCTGCGCCAGTCGTGCAAGATCCTCGGCGTCACCGAGCTTGAGGTACTCGGTTACCACGACTCAGGCATGGCGGACTGGGACTACAAGGACCGGCCCGAAGCGTTCTGCAACATCCCACTGGCCGACGTGGCCGCGAGAATCGGCGGCCTGATCGAGACCTACCGCCCCCAGGTCGTCATCGCCTACGACGACAAGGGCATGTACCAGCACCCCGACCACGTGCACTCCAGCCTGGCGGCCCAGGCCGCCGTGGCCAACACCGGGATCCCGGCCAAGCTGTACCTGTCCGCGATTCGCGGCAGCGACTTCGAGAAGCTGTGGAAGGCCTTGCGCGAGCTGGGTTTCGAGTCCCCCATGGACCGCGAACCCACCGCCGAGGAGCGGCAGAAGATGACCGACGACGAGGCGCGCATCACCACGACCGTCGACATCCACTCGGCCCTGGAGCGCAAGGGCCAGGCCCTGCAGGCGCACGCCAGCCAGATCGAGGACTCCTGGTTCAGCAAGATTCCGCCCGAGCTCGCCGAGTCCGTGTTCGGCCGGGAGAGCTTCATCAGGGTCCGCGACTCCAGCGGTGCGTCCCTCCCGGAGGACGACCTGTTCGCCGGCCTCCGTTAGCTGTTCCCCGGCGCGTGACCCGTGGCTGGACTAGCCGCTAGCGACTACGACGCCTACGCCGAGCAGTACGCCGCGGCCGTGGCCAAGCGTGAGCAGGACGACGCGGCGGGGGACCCGTACGGGCCTCTCCCGCCGCTGCTCGACCAGCTCGGCGACATCGCCGGCCACCGGGTGCTTGACGGCGGCTGTGGCGAGGGCTACCTCACCAGGGCGCTGGTCGCCCGGGGCGCGCGAGCCACCGGGATCGACGTCTCGCCGCGCCTGATCGAGCGGGCCAGGCGGAAGGACCCCACCGGTCAGGTCACCCCCGCCCGCCCGCCGGTCCGTGGCGCCGTCACCCCCTCCCGCCCGCCGGTCCGTGGCGCTATAATTCATTCGCACTGAGCGTGCAAAAGAAAACTCTCGGCACGAAACCGGAGCCCGGTACATGAGCCCGCGCCCCTACCGACTGGGTCAGCGCCAAGCATCGATCGACGAGACGCGGGCGCGCATCATCGCCGCCGCCCGCGAGTTGCTGGTGTCCGCCGACCCGGGCCAGTTCAGCATCGACGGGGTGGCACGTCAGGCCGACGTATCCCGGGCCACTGTTTACTACCAGTTCCACTCCAAGCTCGGCTTGCTCGAGGCGCTGTTCGACTCGGCCGGGGCCACCGGCGGTATGGCGGGCCTGGCCGACGCGTTCCGCCAGCAGGACCCGCTAGCCGCGCTCGACGACTTCGTCGCGGTGTTCGGCCGTTTCTGGAGCGCCGACCGCCTGCTGCACCGCCGGATGCGCGCCCTGGCCGTACTCGACCCCGACCTCGGCCAGGCCCTGGACGCTCGCCAAGAATGGCGCAGGCGCGGCGCCGCCACCCTGGTCAGCCGCCTCATCTCTCCCCACGGCCCCCTGCCCAAGGAACAAGCCCCCGTCGCAATCGACCTGCTCTTCACCATCACCAGCTTCGAAACCTTCGACACCCTGGCCGGCCCCAGCCAAACCCCAACCGCCGTAACCCCCCAAATCCAGCACCTAGCCCGCGCCACCCTCCCCCCGCCGCCCGCCCAGCCCCAGCCGCCCGCCTAGCCCCCGCCGCCCGGCCAACGTTGCAGCGCGAACTTGTCCCGTCCCGGTCCGCTCCTACCTCCTCGCCAGGCACGCCAGCCCGTCAAGCTGGCTCCCGGGTCATGGCGACGCTCGTTTCCATGATCATTTCGACTTATCCCGTGCTCGCGGGGTACGAAAGGGCGGAAATCGGGCGGATTTTTGGTCGCGGCACGGGATAAGTGCGGGAGACGGGGTGTCGGAGTGCGTTTACTGGTCTCATCTTCAGGCTGTTCCGGCCGGGCTGCGTCCCCGCGCTCGTTTGTGTCACATCCGCCCCGTCCTCATCAGCTCCTGCAACTTCGAAACGCTCGTTCCATGATCATTCCCGGCTGGCACGCGTTGTTGGGGTAGGAAAGGTGTATATCGAACACATTTTTGGTCATAGTGCGTGCTAAGCGTCGCTAGCCGGGGCGAGACGCCGGGGAGAGGCATTTGCTGCTCTCGCACCCCTTCGAGCCGTGAGGGTTGGAATCGCTTTGCTTGCGGGTGGGGTATCTGCCATAATTTAGCCAGACAGTCTGTTGAAATGAAAGCAGGAGCGGGGAAGAGAGCAGGGAAGCAGGTGGATTCGGTGGAGACGTTGCCGATGCAGACGATGCGGGGGAGGGTGGCCCTGGTCGCGGGGGCGAGCAAAGGGATAGGGGCGGCCACGGCGGAGGCGTTCGCGGCGGCCGGGGCGTCTGTGGTGCTGGCCTCGCGCGACCCGGCCGCGGTGGAGGCGGTGGCCAGGCGGATCGCAGAAGGGGGCGGGCAGGCGCTCGCTATCCGGGCCGACGTCACGGATACGGACTCGGTGCGCGGGCTGGTGGACCAGACGATGGCCACGTACGGGCGGCTGGACGCGGCGTTCAATAACGCGACCGCGGGACCCCGGCCGGCTCCGCTGGCCGACATCGATCCGGACGAGTTCGACCTGGGCATCGCCACGAACATCCGGGGCACGTTCCTCGGCATGAAGTTCCAGATCCCCGCCATGCTGCAAAGCGGCGGCGGCACGATCGTGAACATGGCCTCGCTGGCGGGCCTGACCGGCGTCGCCAACCTGGCGGCTTACGTAGCGGGCAAGGCCGGCATCATCGGGCTGACCAAGGTCGCCGCGCTGGACTACGCGGACCAGGGCATCCGGGTCAACGTGCTGGCGCCGGGCCCGATCCTGACCCACCACCTGGACCGGGCTGGGCCACAGGCGCAGCAGCAGGCGGCCCTGTCCACGCCGATGCGCAGGACGGGAACCGTGGACGAGGTCGCGCAGGTGGTTCTGTGGCTGTGCTCGCCGCAGTCTTCGTTCATCACCGGGACCGTGGTCCCGATCGACGGCGGCCAGAGCGCCGGCCTGAAGCCCCCGCAGATGTACAAGCCCGGCGAGCCCATGCGCCCGCCGGCCGCGGACCCTGGAGCCTGACCGGCTTGTGCCGCGTTGCCGCGGCGGCTCTCCTGTGAGCCGACCCGGATCGGCACCCCCCCGGGCGGGTCTCGTGTGGGTCGGCCCGGATCGGCGTCACCCCGGGCGGGTCTGGCCTGGGGGGCCCGGTCGCGTCACGCGGGCAGCTTTGATCCAATGAGGGTATGTGCACGGCCATCGTCGATGTGGGTCCTGTCCTCCTGCTCGCCGGCGTCAGGGATGAGTTCATCGGGCGGCCCTGGCAGCCGCCGGCCCGGCACTGGCCGCAGTATCCGGGGCTGACCGGCGGCCTGGACCTGGTCGCGGGCGGAACGTGGCTCGCGGTGGCGCCGGAAGCCAGGCGGGTGGCCTGCGTGCTCAACGGGCGCGGCCGGATGGCTCCCGAAGCGAGCCGCCGGTCCCGTGGAGTGCTGCCGTTGCAGGCCGCGGCCGAAGGGAAGCTGGCCCAGGCCGAACTGGCCGACTTCGACCCGTTCCACCTGGTGACCGCCGAGCCGGGCCGGGCCGACCTGGCGAGCTGGGACGGCGAACGGCTCACCGAGCAGGAGTTGGGCCCGGGCCTGCACGTGATCGTGAACAGCGGCCTCGACCATGACCTGCTCCGGGCCGGGGACTCGATGGACGCGCCCGGGCGGGCGCACGAGCGGGCCCGGCTGGGCTACTTCCTGCCCCGGTTGAGGTCCGCGAGCCGGCCCGGCCCGGCTGGCACCGGCCCCGTGGCGGAGGCCTGGGGGGATTGGATGCCGCTGATGAACGGCGACGGGCTCGCCCCCAGCGACACGCGGGCCCTGATCCTGCGGCACGATCTCGGCGACGGGCGGGTGTTCGGCACGACGTCGATTTCGCTCGTCGCGCTGGCGGCTGACGAGGTGCGCTACGACTTCACGGGCCGGCCGGGCGACCCGGCCGCCTGGCAGTCGGTCCCGCTGCCCGGGCCGGGCCCTGCTTGAGTCCAGCGACCCCGCTTGAGCCGAGCGCTGCCCGGGCAGGGCACGGCCTGAGTACCCGCCGCCTCTCTATAGCTCTGCCGAAATAAGCTCTGCCGAAATAAGCTCTGCCCGAATAAGCTCTGCCCGAATAAGCACAGCCCGGGTAGCAGCGATCGGATGATTGACCGCCGGATTCGGGGGTAGCCGGTCGTAAGCTGCCTCCCTGGGTCTGGCTCGTCATCAGGGAGGTGAGCGCGCTCTCCGGGCACGTGGACGAGAACGACGCGATCGTCGCGACGGTCACCACCGGGCTGGTGGGCGCGGCCACCGTGATCGCGACCGACTGGTACCTGAGCGGCTTCGCTTTGCCGCTGAACTACGTCATCGCCGCGGCCGAGGCGATCTTCCGCGGCGTCCTGGTCGAGAGCCTCGAGTTCGCCGCCCACCACCCGCGCCACTGACCACCCTCCTATCATTGGCCCGTGATCCCGGTAGGGTCGAGCGCGATGGCCACCCTGGCCACCGTTCAGATTCCAAAATGTTTATCGGATGGAACCAGACGGAAAACGGATGCGTCCAACCCGCATGAAAATCTTCACCCCGCACACACGGGCAGGGCACAAGGCCGGCGTCGCGGCGGTCATCGGCGCGGTGGCGGCACTGGCCGCGTGCGGCAGTCAGGGCGCGAGCGTCAGCCAGGGCAGCCAGTCGGCGCCGCGGTCGTCGCTGACGATCAGCGTGGCCGCCGCGCACGGTGCCACGCCGCGGCGCTGGACCCTGTCCTGCTCGCCCGCGGGCGGGACCCACCCGCAGCCGCAGACCGCGTGCACCACGCTGAGCACCGTGAAGGACCCGTTCGCGCCTGTGCCGCCGCACACAATGTGCACGATGATCTTCAGCGGCCCGCAGACCGCGTCGATCACCGGGACCTGGGACGGCAAGCGCGTGTCGGCCAGTTACGCCAGGAACAACGGCTGCCAGACGGAGCGCTGGAACAAGCTCGGCTCGGTGCTCGGCGGCTTCAACCCGGGTGGCCCGATGATCCCCGCCTCCGGCAGCACGCCGTAACGGCCCCGGCGCCCGGCCAGCAAAATCAGGCCAGCACCCGGAGCGTGGCCAGGCTGGGGTCGGCCGCGTAGGCGATGCGGCTGCCCTCGGCGGCCTGCCGGCGCAGCGCGGCCAGCAGGTCCGGCGTGATCAGCTCGCCGGGTGCCAGGATCGGCACGCCGGGCGGGTAGGCGGCGATGAGCTCGGCGCTGGTCCGGCCCGCCGCCTGCCCGGCCGGCACCGCCACCCAGGGCGCGAAGAACGCGGTCCGCGGGTCGGTGACCTGCTCGGGCACCAGCCTCCAGCTCACCGCGGTGGCCTTCGGGCGCGGTGGGCCCGACCCGGCCGTGATCGCCTGGCTCAGCTCGTCGCAGAGCCGGTCCAGCGTCTGGGCGGTGTCCGCCATCGTGACCGTGGCCACGATCGTGTCCCGGTCGGCCATCTCGAGCGGCACGCCCGCGGGCTCGGTGATCTTCTCGACCGCGGTGCCGTCGGCGCCGGTGCCGGCCAGGCTCAGCACCAGCTTGCCCGGGTCGAAGCGCCCTGGCGGGAAGTCACCGGGCCCCGGCGTCACCAGCCCGGGGCAGGCCTCGCACAGGCGTTTGCGCGCGTCGGCTACCAGCGAGGCCAGCCGGTCGAGCAACTCGGGACCGCGCCGGGCCAGCAGTTCGCGGGCGCCGTCGATGGTGGCCAGGATCGACCCGGCCGGGCTGGTGGTCGTGGTCGCGTCGAACGCCGTCTCCAGCCGGTCCGCCGGCAAATAACCGTGACGGGCCAGGACCAGGGCGGCCTGGCTGTAGGCGGGCAGCATCTTGTGCGCGCTGATCACCATGGCGTCCGCGCCGGCGGCCAGCGCGTGCGGCGGGAAGCCAGCGCCGAACCCGAGGTGGGCGCCCCAGGCCTGGTCGACCAGGAGCGGCACCCCGTGGGCGTGCGCCACCGCGGCCAGGCCGGCCACGTCGGCCACCGTGCCCAGATAGCTCGGCTCGCAAAGCCAGACCGCCACCGCGCCGGGCGCCGCGTCGAAGGCGGCGGCGAGCTGGGCCGGGGTCGGCCCGAGCGGCAGGGTGGTGGCCGGGTCGGATCCCGGTGGCAGCCACACCGGCCGCAGGCCCGCGAGCACCAGCCCGCTGAACACCGAGCGGTGGATGCTCCTGGCCATGATCACCTGCTCGCCCGGGCGGCCGGCCGCCAGCAGCAGGGCCTGGTTGGCCTGGGTCGCGCCGCCGACGCTGAACCGGCACCAGTCCGCCTGCCACAGCCGCGCGGCCAGCGCCTCGGCCCGGGGGAGCAGCCCACCGGTGAGCTTCATCGTGTCGAGCCCGGCGTACAGTGGCACGTCGTGGTCGGCGGCCAGCCCGAGCCCGGCGTCCAGGGCCGCGGACCGGCGCTTGTGCCCGGGCACGCAGAACGGCGTGTCGCCACCTCGGCTCGCCGCGGACAGGTACGCCGCCAGCAGCGGCGCCCCCTCAGCCAGCGGGGTGCCGTCGCCCGGCGGTCGCGTCACACCCAGCCCCGCTGCCTGGCTTCCATGCCGGCCTGGAACCGGCTCGTCACGTGCAGGTCCTGCATGAGCTTGCGGATGTGCCGTTGCGCGGTGCGCAGGCTGCAGCCCAGCGAGCGGGCGATGCCCTCGTCGGTGAGCCCCGCGGCCAGGCAGGACAGCACCGCCATCCTGGTCTCGTCCGGCTCGTCGGCTTCCTGGCCGTTGGACTCCTCGCCAAGGAACGCGCGCAGCGGTATCGCCCGCTCCCACTCGGCCTCGAACAGCGCGATGAGCGAGCTGAGCAGGTCGCAAGGGCGCACGAGGAACGAGGCCTCGAGCACGTGCCCGAGCTTGATCGGGATGATGGCCATCTTGTCGTCCACGATGACGAGTTTCGTCGGCAGATCCGGCCGCACCCGGGCCTGCTCACCCGCCGCGCGGGCCAGCCTGATGTCGTACTCGAGCCGGCCCGGCCACATCAGTGCCTGCGCGCTGTAGATGACCCGGTAGGTGACCCCTTCCCGGATCCGCTTGGTTTCTATCGCGTTCTCGTCCAGCGCCATAACGTATGGCGGCCGGTCGAAACCTCTGATCTGTTGCTCGGCGGCGTCGGGGAGCTGGTCGGTCCGGCTCCTGATGTTGCCCTCGCCGGTGATGATTTCCACCAGTTCAGCGGGGTGCTCCTGGCGGGACGCCTCGTGGAACGCCTTCATGAGCTCCCGGCTCACCAGCCGTGCCTGCCGGAGCTCGTCCTCCTGCTTGGCCAGCAGCGGCTCGATCGCGATGTCGGGGGCGACGGCGATGTACCTGGCCAGTTTCCCGGGCAGCCGGTTGGCCAGCCCGCAGCCCACTAGACGGTTCACATCCCTGCTGGCCTGCTGCGATGACACCGCCGCATAGGCGGCCAGGTCCGCGACCGTCGATCGCGGGCTGTGAATGAGGACGTTGTAGAGACTCTCTTCGCTGGGCGTCAGCCCCAGAGCTGCGAACATCCGACGCCTCCGCGCCTTCAGTGGCGTTAACCCGCCAGACGACATATACCCGCCGCTGCGGCACCCTTGCGTCACCAGAACGCACGGTACACCATTTCGTTTCAGAACGGCATTCGTTCCTGTGGTGACGAAGCCGACACCGGGAGGTGCCCGCGAGCTCATGGTTCGCAAACCAGCTGGCGTTCGTTCAGGGACGCCGCGCGGCCGCCGGATTCATGAGAAAACGTCCAGTCAGGAACCGGCTCAGCGGCCAGCCGAGGCGTCTGCCAGCGCCGAGGTCACGGTCGAGGAGCTAGTCGTACAAATCGAGCGCGCCCACCCCGGCTTCCGGGTTTGGATCTCGGATTCCGGCTGGTGGTATGCGACTCGCACACAACCCTGGGTGTGCGGCCGGGCGGCGACCGTGCATGGACCTGGGCCTGGGGAACTCTCCGGTGCTATTGCCGAAGAAGAAGCCGCCACAACGGGCCGTGCCATGTCCGGGGCGTGGTAACCCCGCCACCCGGCGTACCCGGCGCGCACACAGCACAGCCGTGCTGCCCGAGCAGCGGCTGCCGCGGAGGCCACGCCCGCGGCAGCCGCTCTTTTCTTAGCCGACCTTGTACTCGTACGGCAGCGCCGCGAGCTCGCTCCCGGCCTGCTGCCCGTAAGGCGGCAGGAAGGCGGCGAGGTCATCCACATACAGGTTGCCGCTCACAGTGTTCCCCGAGGCGCCGGCTGGGGTGATCGTCACCGTCAATGCCCGAGTCTGGCCGGGCTTAACGATGAACAGACTGAACGGTGCCACCGGATCCACCGAGCGCTGCCAGAAGTCGCCGGCCTCGGAGCTGACAGCCGGGTCGAAGGCCTTGGCCTGTACTGACATCGTCATGTTCACGGTGCCGGAAGGCGCGCTGGTCTTGCCGTAGCCGTCGGTCGCGATCTCGGCCGGCGCGGCCAGCCAGCCTCCGGCCGTCACGTTCCCGGCCGTCGGCGTGAACGTCCCTGTCTGCACGTCCGGGTTGGACGTCGGCTGGCTGACCAGGTCCGGGTCACCCGAGAAGACCGAGTAGTCGAACATGGCCGGCAGGCTGGCCTGCGAGGTGACGGTCAGGCTCGAGGTCTCGGTCGGCACCGACCACTCCGGCGGTATCTGCGGCCCCGGCATGGGCAGCGGCACGTTCTCCGCCTGAGAGGTCGGCGCCAGCGTCATGTTCGCCGAGGTGTTCAGCCGCGGATCCACGAAGAAGTCCTCGGCCGCCACCCCGGTGTTGTGAATGGTCACCTTCACCTTGACCGGCTGACCCGCCGCCAGCGTGGTGGACGCGCTGTCCGGCAGGCCGGAGGCCGAGATGTCGGTCTGGTTGAACGCGATGTTGCCGGTGAACGGGTCGGAGATCTCGTTGCCCTCGACCTGGTTGGCCACGTCGACGATCAGCGTCCAGGTGCCCGGGGACGGGTTGAGGCTGTCCAGGCTCACCTGCCGGCGCGGGCTCACGCCGAACGTGCCGTTGTCGTTGACGCTGGTGGCCAGGTAGTTGCCGCCGTACCCCTCGATCTCCCCGGCCGGGTTGACCAGGTAGGCGGTCACCTGGTCGGCCGGGTCGTTGGCCAGCGTGAAGTTGGCGTTGACGCTGGTCTGCCCGGCTGGCACGTTGAATTCGTAGTACAGGTCCTGGCCTTCACCCGGAGGCCGCCCGTTGCCGCCGGTGATCGAGCCGCTGAACTGGCCGCCCGACGCCACGTCCACCATGCTGCGCAAGGTGACCGGGATCGAGGTCGCGCCCTGGCCGGAGTTCAGCACCACCGACCCGCTGGTGTCACCGGGGCTGGCCGGCGTCTTGGCGGACACGGTGACCGTGCCGCTGGCCCCGGGGGCGAGGGTGAGCGAGGACGGGCTGACCGAGCCGAACTTGGTGAAGTTGGCGGTGTTCACCTCGTAGCGAATCCTGCCGTTGGTGCCGCCGTCCGCGGCCACGATGCCGAAGATGACCGCCGTCCACCGGCCCGCCGCGGGCTGGCGGACGACCACGTGGTCGAAGTTCCCCACGCCCTGCGGCAGCGAGTGCGCTGCGAGCCTGCCCTTCGGGTCGATGAGGATCATCCGCACCCGGGAGTTGTTCCCGTTGGCCGGGGTGCCCGGGTAGGACAGCGACCCTTGCAGCAGTTTCGCGCCGGCCGGCACGGTGAAGTGCCGCACGCCGTAGTTGTTCGGCAGGCCGCTGTAGTTGACGAGCTTCGGGCTGTTGGCGTCGCTCAGCGTGACGCTGCCGGTCTGCGTGTTCTGCGCGGGGCCGAAGGTCCGGCCGGACAGATGCACGGTCTGCGCGCTGGCGCCGGTGTTGGTGACCTTGACCTGCCAGCTCTCACTGGTGCCGGGGTTGGCCACCGCGTTGAGCTGGTTGGTGCTGGTCGCCAGCGTGCTGCCGACCGCCTTCGGGGCGCCGCTCGGGCCGGGGATGGACTCGGCCAGTTCGACCGCTTTGTAGGCGTCCACCCGGCCTGCGCCCTGCTCGTCGGCGGGCATGCCGAGGTCCTGGGCGGTGCTCAGCAGGATCTGCTTGACCACGGCCGGGCTCGGCGACGCGCCGTCGTGGCCCTTGCGGTAGGCCTGGATCACCAGGGCGGCGGTGCCGGCCATCCACGGGGCGGACTGGCTGGTGCCGCCGCTCTCCTCGATGTCGGAGGACTGGCCAAGGAAGTTGGTGCAGCCGAAATACTTCGGGCTGGCCTGGCAGGAAGCGAAGCTCAGGTCGCCGGGCGCCACGAGGTCGAGGGTGCCGCCGGTCTGGGTGTACCCGCTGGAGCTCAGCTCGCTGATGTTGTTGTCCAGCCAGCCGTTCCTGGCGAAGTAGTCGGCCAGCGCGTAGTTGGTCTGCGCGTAGAACCTGAAGTCGGTGGAGGCGCCCGCCGAGATCACGTCGGGGTCGGTGGCGGGGGAGCCGATCGCGTTGAACGGCCCGGCGTCGCCGGTGGACACGGTGATCGTCACCCCGGCCGCGGTGGCGGCCTCGTCCGCCTGGGCGATGGCGTCCAGCGCGGAGACGTCAGGGAACGGGTTGGAGTCGAAGGACTGGTTCAGCACGTTGACGTGGGCGGTCTCGACGGCATAGTTGATGGCGGCGAAGAAGCCGGAGGTGGTGGAGAAGTCGTTCTCGCCGAACACCTTCAGCCCGACGAGCTTCACGCCCGGCGACACACCCTCGATGCGGATGTTGCACGGCGCGGCCGGCGACTGGGCGCTGAAGCCCTGCGTGTCGTACACGTGCAGGCCCTGGCCCGCGATCGTGTTGGCGTCGAGGAAGGACTCGTCGCCGCTGGTGACCGCGTTGGTGCCGTCGCCGCTGAAGTCCCGGTAGGCCACGAATACGCTCTTGCCGTCCGGGCCGATGAAGTTCTCGTTCTGGGTGTCGATGCCGTCGGCCATCCAGCCGACCTTGACCCCGGCCCCGGTGATGCCCAGCGAGCGGGCGGTCGGGGTCTTCGGGTTGGACGACGCGGTGCCGGTCAGCGAGAGCGCCTCGGGCTCGAGCTGTACCTTGCCGTTGGGCAGGCAGGCGCCTGGGGGCAGCTTGTACGCCGGGCTGCCCGAGCCGTGCTCGACCGCATGCCCGGCGGCCGGGCCGGCGCCGCCGGTCAGGTCCTGCTGGGAGGGGCCCTTGATCAGCGAGTCGGGGATGACCTTGGCCACCGCCGGGTTGCCCTTGAGCCGGGCCACCTCGCCCTTGGACACGGTCGCCGCGAGGCCGTTGACGAGCTGGTAGCGCTTGATGTGGGTGGCGTGAACCTCGCCGAGCTCCTTCATCAGCGGCCCTTGGCTGGCGCTGACCGTCGCGGCCCGCTGCGCCGCCGCGTCGGTGCCCTCGGCGGCCTGGGCCGGCTGGTTCTTGAGGAACACGATCACGTGCTGATTTACGTCGCGTGAAAGCCGCGTCGCCTGCGCCGCGGTGAGCGGGGCCTGCTGGCGGGCGCTGGTATGCGTGGTCCCGGCCTGGGCCGTGACCGACTGCCCGGCCAGCAGCAACGGTATCGTTGCCGCCGCCACGAAAGCGGAGATGACTCTATTGCGAGCGAAAGTCCGCCCTTTCATGCCACGTTGCATGCTTTTCCCACCCCTGAGGCAGCGATTTATGTCGTGGCCCCGGTCGACGGCGGGCAGCGGGGGTAAAACCGCCAAACGATGCCGAGCTGGACGTTAGCAGCTAAACCGGGTTTTTTGCCAGGGCCTTACCTTTGTTACCCACGCGTATGACCCGCGCGCCAGCGGCCTCCCGCGCGCCGTGCTGTGCGCCTGCTGTGCGCGTGGTCAGTGCCTGATCGCCAGGCCCAGCGCGGCCAGGGCCAGGGCGAGAAAAGTGCCGGGAAAGGCGATGTTGTAGAAGACGCGGGCCCGCAGATGGGTGATGATCGCCCCCAGGAAGAAGGCCACGAGCCCGGCCGCCGCGGCCACCCCGAGGGCCCTCAGGGCGCCCAGGGCGCCGGCGCCGAGCAATGCGAGCAGCAGCCCGGCCGCCCCCGCCGCCTTGAGCCAGCCCAGGGCCGGCACCCACGACCGCGGCACGCCCACTTCGGCCGAATTGGCCAGCACAAAGCCGGCCCCGGCCAGATCGGCCACGGCCATTCCCGCGTTTGCCGCGATCGTGACCGCCGTGACGACGACATAGGCGAGCCACATCAGATATCACCAGTCCTCGATAGGGTTAACGTCTTCTCCCTATCGACGGGCCGGCCGTCCGTAAGGTGACCGGGTGGTAAAGGGCTCTCGGCTACGCGATGATGCCCTGCTGCCCGCGGTACATGTCGGCGACCAGGAAGGCTAGGTCGAGCGACTGGCTGCGGTTGAGCCTGGGGTCGCAGGCGGTCTCGTACCGGTGGTTCAGGTCGCTTTCGGCCACGTTGTGCCCGCCGCCCACGCACTCGGTGACGTCGTCGCCGGTGAACTCGATGTGGATGCCGCCCGGGTGGGTGCCCAGCGCGCGGTGCACCTCGAAGAAGCCGGCCACCTCGGCGAGCACGTCGTCGAACCGCCGGGTCTTGTGCCCGTCCGGGGCTTCGAACGTGTTTCCATGCATGGGGTCGCACACCCACGCGACCTGCGCCCCGTGCGCGGTCACCCGTTCGACCAGCGCGGGCAGCGCATCCCTGACGCGCCCGGCCCCCATCCGGGTGATCAGGGTGAGGCGCCCGGGCTCCCGGTCCGGGTCGAGCGCGTCGATCAGGGCCAGCACCTCTTCCGCGTTGGTGGTGGGGCCGAGCTTGACCGCCACCGGGTTGCGGATCCCGCGGGCGAACTCGACGTGGGCCCCGTCGATCGCCCGGGTGCGCTCGCCGATCCACAGCAGGTGAGCCGACACGTCGTACGGCGTCTGGGTGCGGGAGTCGATTCTGGTCAGCGCCCGCTCGTAGTCGAGCAGCAGGGCCTCGTGGCTGGAGTAGATCTCGACCGAGTGCATCTCTTCGGGATCGGCCCCGCAGGCGTGCATGAACCCGATCGCCCGGTCGATCTCCGCGGCGAGCTGCTCGTACCGTTGCCCGGCCGGGCTGTGGGCCACAAAGTCCTGGTTCCACGCGTGCACCTGGCGCACGTCCGCGTACCCGCCGACGGCGAACGCCCGGCACAGGTTCAGCGTGACCGCCGAACAGTGGTACGCGTCCAGCAACCGCCCCGGGTCCGGCCGCCTCGCCTCGGCCGTGAACGCCAGCCCGTTGACCGCGTCCCCCCGGTACACAGGAAGCTCCATCCCGCCGCGCCGCTCGGTAGGCGCCGACCGAGGCTTGGCGAACTGGCCGGCCATCCTGCCCACCTTCACCACCGGGACGCTGGCCGCGTACGTGAGCACCACGGCCATCTGCAACAGCGTCCGCAACTTCCCCCGCACGCCGTCGGCCGTCGTCCCGGCGAACGTCTCCGCGCAGTCACCGCCCTGCAACAAGAACGCCTCGCCCCTGGCCACCGCCGCCAGCCGCTCCTTGAGCTGGTCACACTCCCCGGCGAACACCAGCGGTGGCTTCCGCTCCAGTTCCCCCACCACCGCCCGCAACCGCTCACCGTCAGCCCACTCAGGCTGCTGCAACGCCGCGCCCCCGCTTACCAACCCTTCAGTCAAGCTCACCGCCCCAGGCTAGTGCCCACCCCCCTCCACACCCACCCCTCACCCACCCGTTCCCGCCCCTGCCCACAACCGACCCGCCCCCCCGTTCGCCAACCTCTCCCCGCTCAACCGGTAACTTGATCTAAGTAA